>CAYOBQ010000012.1:0-8081 GCA_964402225.1 uncultured Nannocystaceae bacterium
CACTGGATGATGAAGGGCGGCGACATCTTCAAGCTCCAGCGGATCGGCGGCTGGAGGTCCTTCGCGATGGTGCAGCGCTATGCCCACCTCGCCCCCGACGCCTTCGCCGCCGACTACGGCCGCTTCGGCACGGCCGTGCCTGCCGCGCCGTCGATCGTACCGCTCGCCTCGACGCGCTGAGGCCGACCTGCGCCTGATGATCGCGACGACCGCACGTCGTCGTGAACCGGCTTTGCGCCTTGCTCAGAAATATTTGTCACGCTGCGGGCCAGCCGGTCGTCAACGAAGTAGACTGACAAGGAGGCGATCATGAGGGACGCCGAGATCATCCGGTTGGCGGCGGTGGCCGAACGCGGTCCGGATCGCAGCGAACTCGTCGTGCAGCCGGTCGGCCGGCACAAGCACCCGGTTCTCGCGAACATGGCACTGGCCTTGGAGCAGGAGGATCTGGACGAGGCGCGTCGACAGTTGTGCAAGGTGCGTGCGGAAGACGAGAGCCGCCTCGCTCCACACTTCGCGTGCGCTCGATACACTCTCGCGCGCTTCGAGCACGACAAGCGAAGGGCCCGCGTCCACATGAAGCGTGCTCTCGAAACCGCTGTCACGTGGCCGGATGAAGAGATCGCGGCGATTGCCTTCGCCAACGCGAGCAGCTTCCTCACGGATCTCGATGGGGATCCGAGGCGCGCGCTCGCGATGGCGCGAGCCGGCATCGAGTTCCACCACAAGGTGGCGATCGCGTGGCAGAACAACTTCGTCGCCTTGACCATGATGGACGCGCGCAAGGCGGCCGCCGACGAGTTGGTTCGCCTTCACACGATGTGGCCCGAGTTCGTCAATGACTCTACGCTGATGACGGCATTCGCTCGCGATCCGGATGTTGCCATCGTGCGTGACCTGCTCAGCGAGGTGTAGCGATGAACGCCAGCATCTGGAGGGTGGCTGTCTGGCTCGCGGCCGCGACGACCGTCTTGTTCCCGTGGACCGCCTTCGCCTCCGGCGTCGGATTCGTCGGATTCTAGGGGGATTGGCGATGAGTACCGCGGTGGATAGGCTGCGAGAGATCTGCCAGGTGTGCCTCGACGACGAAGCCGATCATCGACATCGATCGACGGCTTGGGCACAGCTCGTGAGCGATTGCCGGCGCCCCTTCGAGATCGAAGCTGCGCGCCGACGCTGCACGCCAGACGCAACCCAGGACATGTTTCAGAAGTTCTGCAAGCGGAAGATGCGGGTTGTTGCGTGCGCTTTCGCGACCGGGCGGACGCCGACCGGCAGCGAGGTCACGTCGGCACAGGGCTTCCGGCGCCAATGCATCCGGAACTTCATCAGCGACTGCATGCGGGCGTCTGCGCGGGATCGGCTCGATCTGGACGAAGCCATTGAACGATTCGTCGATGAGCAACGCCGTGTCGACCGGCGACTCGAAGCGAAGGCGCAACTTGAGACAATCTCGCGCGGCCTCAGCAAGGACGATGATGAGCTCCTCAAACTACGAGCCCTCGGATTCGAGTACAGGGAGATCGCGGCGGAACTCGAGATCACGGAGGACGCCGCGCGCCAACGTATGAGGCGACTTCGTCAGTTCCTCGCGCGCCGCCGATAGAGCGTCCCCGTCGGATCGCCGCCAACCCGACACCGAGCTGGGCCGTGGCCACTGCATGTCGCGGTCATGCACCACAGGGCGGGTAGCGTTCGCGGGACCCGCATCCTTGCACGCCCCTCCGCCACTGCCTACCTTGCCGACGCCCGGGACGTAGCGCGGTCAAGGCGGCAGGTGACGCGGAGGTGGAAGGGGTGGCGGAACATCAAGGCGAGCGTTCAGGCTGGCCGACCAGCGAGGACGTCATCTGGCTGGTACGCTGGGTGCTTCGCCACGGAGCGGCGCACGTCCGCGTTCTGCACTCGGGCATGCGGATGCCGCGGGCTGCGGACGAGCAGGCTCCGGAGCCGGCGGCCGACGAACTCGACGCGCAGGCGCTCGCCCGAATGATCAAGATCGCCCGTGCTCGGAACGCGAAGCCGATCGGCGTGGAGAACGCGACGCGGGTGCGGGCTGAGGATCTCGATCGAGTCGTCGACGTGAAGCGCCTCGGGCGCTGCCTCGAAGAGGATCGTGATCACCTACCGACCGACGCCGTGCGCTACATCGAGCGGCGCATGGAGGCGCTGCTCGGCACGGGGTTCATGCCGACCAACAGGGAGCAGGTGCTCGCCGCCCTCAACGCCCGATGCGAGAAGCTCAAGCACAGCGACACGCCCGACCACGCTGCGAGGAAGCTCGTGGCGCGACTGGCGGGCCGCAGCGTGTCCACGTTGGAGAAGGTGCAGACCTGGGTGCGGCGCCGCTGGCCGGACTTCAACCCGCTGCGCGATCCACACTGGCTGCTTGGCCTCGCGGTGGAGTTGGAGTCGCGGCCGCAGCTCTCGACCCGCGGGCTGTTGAAGTTCGTCCTCGTCGACGTGCTCGCGCTGCCCCAGTCGGTGTTCGACGCCGCAAACACCGCGCACACTGAGATGCTCACGCCCGACCCAGGGGTCGCCCCGCGGGAAGTCGACGGTCTGGGGTTCTCCTGGCTCCTCGACCAGCTCCAGGCGATGTTCCCGGCGCCGCGGATGTCGTACTTCGACCCGACGCGCGGGGCGCCCGAGCACGTTGGACTGACCGAGTTCCTGGAGTACCTGCTCATCGTCCACGGCTCCGACATCCGCCACGACCTGCCGAGGCGGAACCCGAATATGATGGGCGCCTTCCCGGACGGGGACGACGACGGCCCGGTCAAGCGGTACGAGCCGTTCTTGCGAGCGCTCCGGCACCGACAGGCGCGGAAGGCGGCACAGGAACCCGTCCCCGGGGGTGAGCGGCCGGCGGTCGACCCGATCGACGAGGGGCACAAAGCGATGATCCGCGAGTTCGTCAAGCGCTCCGGGATCAAGTTGCCGGCCGAGATCGCCGAGCAGCTCTGACGGGCGCGCGCTCAACGCAGCCTCCCCGCCGCCTTGCGTGCGGCCTTCAGGTCGCCTTCAACCTCGCGGCGCAACTGCGCGTCCCCTCGCAGGTTCCAGAACGAGTACATCCCGACGAGCGCGAGCGAGAGGTGAAAGCGAGCCGTGCATGCCGGGGCCTCGTCGCACCGCGAGCTCGTGGGCGGGTCGGGCTGGCCGATCCGCTTCCGGAGGGCGTCGAGGCGCCGGTTCCAGTCGTGAGACCAGCGGTTGCGGGCGGCCGGGCTGCGCTTGAACTCTCGCCAGAGGCCCTCGGCGTCGGCCAAATCCGCGCGGATCGCGTCGGCGGCTGCGCGTTCAGGCGCTTCGGCGGCGGGCTTCGGCGGGACGGCTTCGATCGGCGCGCGGCTGCCGGGGGCGGCGGTTCGCACGACTGGGCGATCCACGCTCGCCGTGGGCGGCGGGGCCCCCTGCTCGTCCACCGTGGCCACGCCGAGGACGAGGGACAAGAACGCGCCGGCGCCGAAGGTGAGCACCACGCCCCCCCGCGTGACGGCGTCGGGGTCGCCCCAGCGGAGGACGACGCCAGGGCGGATCAGCCCGACGACGAGCGCGCCGCTACAGCCGAGAAACGCAAGCGCGAGAAGGATGGACAGCACATGTCCGCCATAGCGGACAGCGCAAGCTCCGCAAGCCCTACGGTCCCCCTGCGGAGGGGTCGTGGACGCACTCCACCAGCGGGTCACCGAGCGCATGCGGGCGCTTGCCGAGGGGCGAGGGATTCCGCTGTCGCATCTCCCCGACCGCGCCGGGGTCTCGCGCTCGCACTTCTCGGACGTGCTCGCCGGGCGGAAGTCGCTGACGCTGAAGTGGCTCGCCGGGATCGCCGAGGTGTTGTCGGTGGACGCGGGGCAGTTGGTCTGTCCCCACCGCGACGAGGAGGTGCGCTGAGGGGGGCGGGGGTTCGCGTGGTGCGGGTCGGCCAGCGAACCCGACCGCGTTCCGAAAACGACGCACAACCGGCGTGGTTGGCGGAGGATCTGCCGCTCGGCGTGGCCGCGGGAAGACCTACATCGGAGCCTGAAAGAGGCCCCATCGGTCCTCTCACCTTGGCCCGCTAGAGAAATCCCGAAGGGTCAACCGCCCGGCTCTGGACCATCGCGCTCGACCGCTGCTCGTTCTTCGGCTCGCTCCAGGTGGAGCAGGCCAACAGCAAGGGCCTCGCGGTAGACGTCGGCCGCCGGCGGCTCGAAGCCGAGGCGGGCGGCTCGCAGCTCCCGCACGTGCTCGACGCGCTCGATCAGCTCGTCCGTCACGGCGAGCTTGACGCGAGTGCCGTACAGCTTCGGGCGACCCATCAGTACGTCTCCTCTTCGTCGGCAGCGCGCGCGGCGTGGAGCAGGTCGCGCCGGGCCTCGCCCGCGACGACGCGGACCACCGCGGCGAACGTTGGTGCGTCGAGCGCGCGGCCCCACTCGGCCAGCTCCTGGTCGGAAGCCAGACGTCCGCGGATCTCAGCGAGCAGGCGCGCGGTCACCTGCACGGGCTCGGGGTGCGCCAGTGCACGGGCAACCGCGTCACGGCCCCACAGCGCCTCGGCGTCGGCGCGGGTGCTCACGCCTCGGCGCCGGCGGTGCGGAGCGCGATGTTGCGAACGGTGGCCGGGTACCAGCGGCCGCCCCGCTTGGTCGGCACGCCTTCCGCGGTCAGCGTGTCGGCGATCTGCTGGTAGGTGGCGCCGGCCTCGCGCAGCTCGATGATGCGCGACACCGCCTCGACCTCGGCCGCGACCGCGCGGCAGACGCGGCGGCCGTCGTCGTCGCGGGCCTCGATGCGCTCCCAGCCGAAGGCGTCGGCGCCGAGCGTGACCCCTTCGCGCCGGACCTGCGCGAGCCCGTCGCGGGTGCGCTCGGCGATGAGGTTGCGCTCCAGCTCGGCGAACGCGGCGGCCATCGTCAGGAAGGCGCGGCCCATCGGGGTCGAGGTGTCCACGCCCATGTCGAGCAGGTGAAGCGCGACGTCGGCGCCATCCCACGCGCGGGTGACAGTGAGGCAGTCGGCGGCGTCGCGGAACAGGCGGTCGAGCTTCACGGCGATCACCGCCTCCGCCTCGGCGGCCTCGACCGCGGCCAAGAGGCGGGCACCGCCTGGGCGCTTCGCGAGCGGCTTGCCGGCACTGACCCCGGCGTCGACGATGACGTCAACGAGGTCGAGCCCCTTGAAGGTCGCGTAGGCGTCGAGCTTCGCGCGCTGCGCGTCGAGGCTCACGCCTTCGTTGGCCTGCTCCGCCGTGCTCACCCGGATGTACGCGATCGCCTTCATCGTGTCCCCCGTGTCTCGATCACCTCGCCAATACTAGACCCCTTTTATACCCCTTTCCAGGCCCGTTTATACGAGACGGGTCGTTTCGTATACGCGAGGCACGTGGCGGGGTGCGTGATCCCCGACGACCTGGCCTTGCTCGCTTGCACTCGCCGAGAATGCCCGCCCGGTCGATGCGGCGTCGGCGTGGCTGAGCCGCGCGGGCGGCCGCGGCATATCGGCCGCGGCGCCCCCCAACTCGACCACAGCACGCATCGGCTCGGCCCCCACCCCCGGGGGGGTCGAAGCTTCGTGACTGGGCGCCGGGCCGACATCGTGCCACCCGGTCTTTCACACCGGGGCCGGATCTGAAAAAAAAACCCTGGCCGACAATCACCAATGCGCCAGCTTCGGCCAGTCGTCGAAGGTCTCGACTGTCGAGCCCTCGGCGCCGAAGCACGCCGGTCCGCTTGGAACGTCCTCCCACCGCCGCATGTACCGCGGCAGCGCGAAGGTCTCGACGGTGGCCCCGCCGTCGAACTTGGCGACCTCGAAGGTCGCGGGCGGGCGCGGCTCGGCGGGCTGCCCCGGCGCCAGGGCTTCAGCAGCCGAGCCTGAGCCCGGATCGGGCGCCTTGATCGGCAGATCTTCAACGATCCCGGCCCGGTGTCCGCTCACCGGATCTATGGAACAAGGGCCCCCGCCTTCGGCGATCCCCTGCTCCTTCCCCTTGCCATGAGGGGGCATCGAGCTGAAATCGTTAAACTTTTTCCGATCAAGAGTCTCCGGCGAGGCGTAGGCTCGCCTCCCGGCGGCCCCCTCCCGTCGTTCCGACCACCCGCGCAGCTTGGCCACCTCGCGGCACAGGCGCTCGGCGAGCTTCCGGCCGCACCCGAGGACGCGGCGGCCCTCGGTGGGGTCGAGGCGGCCCGTGCGCTCGGCCAGCTCGACCAGGGCCCGGCGGGTCTCCAGCGCCTCGAACGTGGGCGCGTGCTGACCTTGGGTGGCGTCCTCGGCCGTCCAGATCAGCCCGGGCACGGCGGAACTCTCGGGCGCGACCTTGAAGTCGGCGGCCAGGAACAGGCGCACCGGGCGCCGCAGGTGGCGACCCCGGGCGATCCCCTGAACGGTGGCGCTCATGGTGCGGGCCAGGTTGAGCGCGTCCGCCTCGGCGCCGATGGCGTGCGCGTCGGCCTCGGTGGCGCCCCAGTTCGGCCGCGGCGCCCCTAACAAGGCGAGCACGTCCACCGCCTCGAAACGGTTGGTGCCTCGCTCGTCCCGACCGTAGTGGCCGATCCGCAGCGTGCATCCCCGGCGGGTCAGCTCGGCGGCCAGTTCGGCCACGGTGCGGGCGTGCGTGTCGTCGGCGGCGAAGGCGGCATCAGCGGCGGGGCTCGCGCTGGCAACGCGGGCAAGGCCGACCCCCCAGCGCAGGGCATCGGCGAGGGGCTTGTGCGTGATGATGCCGGCGACGGCGGCGAGGGCAGCCTTGTCGTCGTACAGCGCCCGCATCAAGGCGTTGCGCACCGCGCCGGCGGCCTCGGCGCGGAAGGCCACCCCGTGCGACGTGCGGGTCCACAGGCGACCCGTCTTGAGTCGGTCGGTGCGGTAGTACGTCGCCGGCGTCGGCGCCGGCATGGTGATCGGCGGCACGCTCACCAACACGAAGCGGCGCCCGTTCGCCGCGGCCAGGGCTTCCCACTCGGCGCGCGACTCTTCGGCCGTTGCGTCCAGGGCCAGCACCCGGCCACCCTTCGGCAGCTTGAACACGCGGCGCAGCTCGAACGCGAAGGCACCCAACGGCGCCAGAGCGAGGCACAGGTGCGCGGCCACAGCGGGTGCCAGCTCGGCGCCGGAGTCGGTGACCAGCCGCGCAAGCTCGCGTACCGTGCGCCAGCTCTCGGCGTCGGGCCAGTGACGGGCCAGCCCGGCGCGGACCTTCTCGGCGTCGGGTCGCGGCGGCGGCTTGTCGCCGTCCTCCCTGGCCTCGCGGCAGACCTCGGCGGCGACGGCCGCCAACACCAGGTCGGCGCGGAGGGCTTCGAGCACTTCGGCGAGGTCGAGGCGCTTCGCGTACCGCGGACCCTCGGACTGGTAGGCGGCTGCCAGGGCCTCAGCGCGGGTCTGGATGCGGCGCGCAAGCTCGCCATGCGCGGGGTGCTCCCGGTACCACCACCGGGCGACCATCGTCCGGTGCTCCAAGGTCGCCAAGTGGGCGGCGTCGACCTCCACCGCCTCGACCGTGCCGGGCAGCTCATCGATCACGGTGAGGTCGTCGTCGCCAGCGCCGCCCATCAGCGACGCGCCGGCATCGTGCGCGGCGTGCGTGACCGTCCCGGCCGGAGCGGTGGGCGCTCGCCAACCCTCGCAGTTTCCGCCGGCGCGGCTGGCCCTGTCGCAGCCCTCGCAGAACTGCCACCGGGCCAAGGCGGCTCGGCTGCGCCTGAGCGTGTCGAGCTTGGCGCGGGCCGCGGTGCACTCGGCCTCCTTGACCAACTCGCACAGGCTCAGCAAGCCGTGGGCGTGCTGGGTGGGCGTGTCGGGTCGCAGCTCGGCGAGCTTGGCGTGCTGCTCGCCCACCAGCCGGTGATTCGACGCCAGGAAGGCCACCCGGCGGCCCTTGTCGCGCCTCGACGTGCGCCGCACCGCCTCGGCCGCAGCGCGCTGCAGCGTTGCGTGTGTCTTCCCGCCGCCGGCGGGCACGCTGAACACGACAAGGGCGTCAGGGGCCGTTGCTTCCAGGGCGCGTAGCAGCGCGGCGGGGGGGGGGGGGGGGGGGGGGGGGCGCGGCCGCCCCCCCCGCGGGGGGCGGGGGGGGGGCGGGGGGGGCGCGC
>CAYOBQ010000012.1:8091-91084 GCA_964402225.1 uncultured Nannocystaceae bacterium
GCTCCCGGGGCGCGTCGCCGGGGGGGGGCGCGGGGGCGGTCCCGCCCGGCCCCGTCGACTGGCGCGGGGTGCAGCTCGGTGGCGGTCGCGAGCGCCGCCCGCAGCGCCTCGGCCGAGTCGGCGGCGCCGGCGGCCACGTCGGACAGATCGCCACGCCCGTCTCCGCCGATTGGCACCTTGACCCACGCGACCGAGCCCCGGCCCCGGAGGGCGGCGGCGGCCACCCGCATGAGGCGCTCGCCCTTGCCGTGCGGATCGCGGTCGGGGATGCAGACCACCCGCACCGGCGCTGGCGGCACGTCCGCGGCGGCTAGGGCCTCGGCGAGGGCGGCGCCCACCTTCGGGAGACTGTCGGCGCCATGTGCCCCGAGGGCAGCCCCGCGGGCGTCGAGGGTGGTCAGGGCCTCGGCGGCCAGGTAGTCCGGCCCGCCCTCGCAGAGGTAGACGGGGGCGCCGGCCTCGGCGGCCCGCACCGCCCGCGGGATGCTCCCGAAGGTGAGCAGCTTCCCCTCGCACCCGGTCACGGTGTGGGCGAGCTGCATCGTCTTCGGGCGGCGCGTGCCCAGTAGCGGAGGCGGCCCCGCCCCATGCCAGCGGCGGACGGCGGACACCCGGTCGCCGGCGGCGCCGTGCAGGGCGATCAGCATCCGCCGGTCGACCTTGCGCGCCTCGTGGATCAGACGGGCGGCGCTGCGCGCGCCGGACCACGGTTCGCAGGCAAAGGCCACGTCGACCAGGGTTTCTACCACTCGAGCGAAGTCGTCAGACCATCCGCGACCGCGGGCCCACTCCCGTACAGCGTCACGCCAGCGGCCCGGTTTCTCCTGCAACTCGCGCCAGCCGAGCTCGACGTTGAAGCGAGCGCCGGCAGGCTTCGGCGGCGCCGGCGGCGTGTAGCGCACCGCGGGCAGCTCGCCCCCCAAGAGCTCGCGCAGCTTCCGGACACCCCCGCGCGCGTCGCAGCGGTGACAGCGCCACCTGTTGCCGTCGCGGTGGTAGTTCGTCGCGAGGCTCTTGGCGTCGCCGTTGTCGCAGCCCGTTGGGCACAGCCCCCTGAACCATGCGCCGGAGCGCCGCGGCCGATGAGAAAGCAGACCGGCGCCGTGGGCGAGATCGAGGCAGCTCGGCGCTTGCTCCAGCATGGCGACGGCCGCCCCGTCTCCGGATGCTCAGCCGGTCCTACTGCTGGGCCTCGGCCTTGCCCGGAGCGACGGGCACACGGCGAGCGGCGATCCAGCTCTCCAGCTCGGCGCGGTCGAAACGCACCAAGCGCCCACCGAGGCGGACATGGGGAAGCTGGCGGCGCGACACCATCGCGTAGAGGGTCGAGAGCTTGAGGCCCAGGAGTTCGCCGGCCTCGGCGTAGGTGAGCAGCTCCATCTTCGGCTCCTTGGTCAGCGCCGGCTTGCTTGCCGGTGTTGCCAAGGTGGCCAGCGGCAGTCGAAGCTACACCCGCAAATCGCACACGCAAGATTGCGCTTGACTCGGCGCGCGAAGTGATCCGCTGCGCTACGCAGGACAAGGAGTTGCTCGATGTGGACCCTCGCCCGGTGTGCCCGCTCGTGTAAGGCGCGATTGGGGGCGGCGGCGAGTACCGACGGGCCGGAGCGCGCTGGGCGGATGCAGGTGCGAAGGTTGCGTGCCGCCGAATTGTGGAGGTAGGTCTGCGGTTGGCGCCGGGAGCTGGCTGCTGTAGTCACCGGCCGGCGATGGCGTCAGGTTTGTGCATCGCCGACCGGTGTGAGCCAATCGCGACTCCGGGACTCGCCGTCAGGCCCCGGCGCGGTCGTACGGCAGATCCGGCGGGTAGGGCGGCTCCGGAGGACACGGCGGGCAGGGCGGCACGGGCCAGGGCGGGTTCGGGCACCAGTCGTCTTCGGGCACGTACATGCAGGCGAGGGCCGCGTTCTCGGCCGCGCTCCGCAGCGTGGCGTTGGGCTCCGCGGGGCAGCTGTCGTGCTTGATGTCGATGTCGATGATGGGGGTCTCGATCTCGATGGTGGTCGTGGTGCAACCGCCGCCGTCGTCCGCCTCGTTCGAGGCCAGCAGCTCGGACGCCGGCAGCAGGGTGCACACGTCGTCCGTGCAGGCGGCGCTAACCACGTCCCGCCCGTCGAGCGAGCCGTCGACGCGGCCACCCTCCCGGACGCCGGAGTCGTCGGGCGAGAGCCCGGCGACCGAGTCGACGACGCTCATCTGCACCGGCTCGCGGCCGCCGGAGTTGCCCATCGCGCTGACCTCCTCGCAGCAGCCCGTCAGCGGGTGGATGAACACGAGACCCAACAGCAGCATGGTGCTCTTGTAGGTCATCTTCCTTCTCCTTGCACAGGCCCTTTGGGGTTGATGAGAAGGAACTCGGCGCATACCATTGCTCAGGGTCCGACCAGACCTGGGCGACGGCAGGCTTCGTCCTTCGTGCCTTGCGCGGGGCGGGGCCTGCGGTCGTTTCGCCCCACGCACGGCGGAAAAAGTCAGTCTTTTCGGGCGCACGGCGATTCGCCAGGTCATGGGCGGTGTCAGCCGTGCTCTCGGGCTTTCTCAGCTGGTTCTACCCGATAGGACGTCAGCCGAGTCCTTGTGCGTGACAAGAAATCCGCGGAGCACCAACCGTCGGAGTGCGAGGCCGAACCCGACGTCGGACTCGCGGCATGGCCACGGGCTCAAGGCGGTGAGCCCTACCGATGCCGTGGGCCAGACGTAGCCCAGGGGCTCAGGAACCTGGGCCGTCCGTGGCCTACTGTGCAAGAATGGCGAGCAATGACGGGTGGCGACCGCGGGCGAGGTGCGCGATACGCAACGACGATGACCGGCACCCCTTCCGAGTTGTACTTCCCGTCCCGCAGCGCGACGGCGTCGCTTCGCGGGTACGTCTATCAAGCGCTCGTCACTGGTCTGCGCTGGATTCGCCTCGAACCTGGGGAGATCCTCGTTTGTGAGGGCGACGAGGATCTCGACAGGCTACTCCTGGACGGCACCTGGGAGGGAGAACAGATAAAGGCGCTGGCCGGGCGGGTGACTGCGCGTTCTCGATCGGTGCGCGACTCGGTCATGTGGTTCGCCCGGATCTTCGCTGCCCGAGCGGCCAATAACCAGCGGTGCCGATGGATGTTCACCACGACGGCTGGTCTGACGACCAGTCGAGAGCCCAACACGCCCGACCTTGCCCGCTGGAACGAGCCGGAGGAGCGCGGCATCATCGTCGCGTACATCCGCGAGGTCGCCCCCGACGCTGCCGCGCGGATCAACGAGTTGGCGCTCTGGGATCAATTCGTTCAGTCCGTGGCGTGGCAGTTCGACGCGCCCCCGGTCGATGTCACGCGGGGACTGCTACAAGCCGAAATCGGTACACGTTGGTCGGGACTGCCGCGAGAGCTTGCCGAGGCTCGGCTGCTCGCGGCAGTGCTTGGCGCAAGCATCGAGCCCGACGTTGGATTGCGCGTGCTCGACCGTGAGGGCCTTGCCGAGCTTGAACGGGCGATCCGAGACGGCCTGGAAGAGTGGGCACGCGACACGGCCCTGCCCGCGATGCTGGATCAAGTGCTCGCCGGCGAGGTTCGGCGAGCAATAAGCCTGGCCGCTGCGGAGGAGCGGCATCGACGCCTGCGATCTGTGCTTCGGACGATGGTCCAGTCACCACCCGCGGCACCGATTCCAAGTGACCTGTTGCGGAGCGAGGCAGGCGTCGTCCCGTTCTCCGGACGCGATCCAGAACTCGCCGCGCTTGATGAGTGGTTGGACGGCGACACTCAGCTCTGCTTGGTCTGGGGTCCTGGCGGCGCGGGGAAGACCCGCCTCCTAATCGAGTGGTGCAAGCGACTCCGGCTCGCTGGCACGCCCGCTGGATTCTTGGAATCGGATGCCGCGGCGTCGGCCCTGTTCGACGCGGACGGGTTGCGCGTTGCGGTTATCGACTATGCCGAAGCCCGGCTGGAGCAAGTCGAGGAGTTGTTGCTGCAACTGGCCAACCATGACGAAGTGCGCATTGTCCTCGTGGCGCGCGAGCCCGGTGAGTGGTGGGCCACCCTCGGCGAGCGGCGTTACCAGTCGCGCCGGCTGGTCGTGCAGGGCAGGCAAATCCAAGTGGGCGTGTGGGCACGGACCCACGATGATCGCGAACGTCGATTCGTGGAGGCTGTGCAGGCGTTCAGTGCCGCGCTCGGGCACGACGAGCCGGAGCCGCCGAGCCCTCCCGCGGCCTTCGACGACCCACTATTGCTCCACATCGCTGCGCTACTGGCCGTGCTTGGGGAAGTTCCAGCTACGGAAGCCGAGCTACTCGACAGCGTCGTGGAGCACGAGCTTCGCTTCTGGAGCCGCGCCATCGACGAGTTCGAGTCGAGCCCTGCCATTGCACGTGCGGCCAAGCGAAGGGCACCACGGCTTGCCGGACTCCTTTCGCTCGCTGGTCCGACGCAGGTCGACCGCATCCATGAACTTGTCGAGGCGGCGATGGAGCCTGACTCGGTCCGAGTCTCCATCGAGTGTGTCCGAGCGCTCTACGCGGGGGAGAACGAGATTGTTCGCGCGCTGGGCCCCGACCTGATGCAGGAGCGGCTGGCGCAGGAAGTCGTCGCTGCATGGCCTGAGGCCGTCGCCCACGTTCAGGACTTCGGTGCGGGATTGAATGCGTGGACCGTTTTGGCCCGGCGCGCCGCCAGAATTCGCGACGGCTCTTGGCTGGATCCCCTGCTTCGACGGGTTCCACCCGAGCACTCGGTCGTGATGGATGTCGCGCGCAGCGTAGGGTGGGGCCTTCCGGACGCAGTTGCACGTGTCTTGCTGGCCGGAGAGGACCCCGAGACCGCAAGCGAGTGGTTGGCGGCGTTGCCGGAGAGGTCGATTGCGCTAGCGCCGGTGCGCGAAGCGGCCATGCGTCTGTTGCTGGAGGCCGCCACCGCCGACGGGCGGGCGGAGGACGTCGGCCGGCTGGCGCATGACTTGGCGGTCCATCTTTGGGGGACCATCGGTGCGGTTGACGAGCCGCTGGCTCTCGCGGAGCTCTCCATCGAGGCGTACTCCCAGAATGCGACGCCCACATCAGGCCCGCTCGGGTTGATCCTGGCGACGGTGCTCAAGGCGGAGCTGGTCGACCGGCAAGGACACTCTTTGGAAGCCGAGGCCAACTTGGCGCGTGCCGTCGCCATCCTTCGTGGCTGGCACGCGAACCCGACTATTGGCGAGTATGCGCGCGGGTCGCATTTCGTGGGCGCCTTGAAGTCCCTGGCGGCGATTCGTAGCCGTGGACCGACACCCTCGACCGCGCTGGACCCGGCACGTGAGGCGGTTGAACGAGCGCGAGAACTCGATGATCCCGCGATCCTTGCCTTGGCGCTTACGACACTGGACATCGTTCTTGGCCGCCTCGATCGGCATCGTGAGGCGGCCGACTGTGCTGTGGAGGCCGCGGAGTGCTTGCAACGGCTCGCAGCTACGCAGCCGGACGCATTCACTGTTGAGCACGCGCAGGCGCTCTCCAATCTCGTTGGCCCGCTCGTGAACAGCGGTCGTGCCGTAGATGCCGAGCAGGCGGCCGCGCGTGCAGTCGCCCAACTTCGTCCGGTGGCCAGCATTTGGCCCCAGCGGTTCGCGGGAGCGCTCGCGTCAACGCTCGGCAACCACGCCGTTGTGTTGCTAAGGCTGCGCCGTGGGGTGGAAGCGCAACGCGCCGCTGCGGAAGCGATCGACATACTGCGCCAACTCCAGCCGACGCATTCGTTCCAACTGGCCTCTTGCCTACAGAATACGGCGACGGTGCTGAAGGCGGTGGGAGACCGTGAGGGGGCGCTCACGACGTTGAACGAAGCTGTGGCGCTGCTACGCAACGGGGCTCCGGACCAGAGTGGGGAACTGACGAGGACGCTTGCGTCGGCGCTGATCAATCTGTCGGCTGTCGCCCCCTCCGACGCAGCTCTTGACGCCGCGGATGAGGCGGTGCGGCTGATCGAAGGCTTGAGTCACGAGCCCGAATGCGGCGTTGACGTGACTCTCGCTCGCGCCCTCATGAATCGAAGCGTCGTTCGTGAGGCTACGGGAGATCGCAGCGGCGCGATCGACGACACTGAGCGCGCCGTCAGCGGACTTCGATCTGCGTTTCGACGTTCGCCGGCGGCGTACGCCGAAGATCTCGCCATGTCGCTCTCCGGGCTGGGCGTACGCCTCCGTGATTCCGAGAGAAGCGCCGAGGCTCTCGCTGTGAGCATCGAAGCAGTCGATGTTGCTCGCGAGGCATTCGGGCGGGAGCCAACGCTTGTCGTGCTGCTGGCCCGAAGCCTTGTGAATCTATCCGGCCGGTTGACTGAGCACGGTCAGCACGAAGCCGCGGCCGAGCGATCCGCCGAGGCGGTCCGACTGTTGTCCGACGTCCGTGGGGAAGGCCCCAATTCGGCGGTCGGGGAGACGCTCGCCGCGGCGTGTTTCAACCACGGCCTGAACGCGGCTCAGCTCGGTCTCCACGAGGACGCCGCGAGGGCATCCGAGACTGCGTTCACGATTCGGCTGCAACGATTGGCGGCCTACCCGTCAGAACGCCAGTCGGCGTTGGACGCCCTCGGCAACGCGATCCAGATGTATCGCGCCGCTGGGCTAGCCGACGACGCGGACCGGCTAGCCGCTCTCATCCGCGCCGCATCGGCGGGTGACAGCGCAACGAATGGCAGTTGAGGCGGGCAACTTGGCGGGCTCGGGCCACCTTCGGGCCACAGGCCCGGCAAGGGCGGCAAGAAACGCAGGCTTGGCCCGAATCGGCAATGTGGTAAGATCCCGTTACGCAAGAACAATCACGTTGAGCATGATCGTTGTTCGCGGCTCATAACCCGAAGGTCGTAGGTTCGAGCCCTCCCCCCGCTACCACTCAGAACCGTTGTGAAAACAGCAGGTTCCGCGAAGGCCCAGTCGTTCATTCGGCTGGGCGCTTTGCGTTTTCGGGCCACGTTCGGGCCACGGGGGTTGGCGGGTGCAAACCTGGACCCTGGGTTTGCGCTCGCGTGAGGCGTCCTGCTCGGGGAGCCTGAACCCGTGGCAGCACGACCCGTCAAGCACTACGGCAAGACCAACTGTGGCGTTCGCCTCGTCACGTGCTCGCAGCCCGATCCGGCAGTACATTCAGGGTCCAGAATCAGCGCCTGAAATCGGGCATCGAAAAACGCGCTGCCGAGGCGACAACTATCTTGACACCTATCGAGGCTCCTCAAGGCCCGCCGTCCGAATTGGGTGACCCCACGCTCCCGCGCGGCTCCTTTCGGTTCACCCGGAACACCCAGGCCTCGTCGCTCTACAACGCGACCGGCCGCCCCGCCGTGAGCTGCCACGCACTACGCGATCGCGCCTCGGGCGACGGCGAACGCTCGCGAGCTGCCATCGGCGAGCTCCACAGCGTTCTTCGTGCCCCATGACATCAGGTCCTCCCAAGCGTCTGCCTCGCCGCGCGTCACGGGCGGCGGGTCCAATCCGAGCCGGTCGGACAGGCGCCGGAGTGCCTCCCGGCGCTTGTTCGCCTCCACTCGACGCACGACATCGTTCATCTGCCCGAGCCTGGCGAGGTCGAGCAGGAGCAGCGCCAGCGACATGATCCGCCGCCAGCACGGAAACGACAGCCCTTGCGCTGCCACGACCTCGTCGAGCTGCTGGGGGCAGGAGAGTTGGTAGGTTAGGGCGTTGCCCTCGGCACGGTGTCGGGTGAGCGCCGCGTCGGACAACCCCGACAGGATGCCGGCGACGGCGCGCTTCGAGTAGCCTTCATGTGCGAGCTCCGACGCGCGGATCCACGATCCCGAGCGAGCGACCAGCTCGGCCAACACATCCGCCCTCGCCCCGACCCCGCACAGCGCGCGCAGACGAAAACGGACCAGCGCCGGACGCTCCAGCGGAAGACGCCGGACACCCACCTCCGGCGCCCGGGGCCAGTTGGCGGCGCTGCCCGAAGGCCAGGATAGGTTGGCGACAGAGCGGAGCGTGGCCGCGAGATCATGGAACCTCGCCTGAGCGGCGTCGGGGAGCTGACGGGAGAGCCCCCGCAGGCGGCTCACCGAGACCATCTTCGCGTGCGCCACGCACCAGCCGAAGACCTGGTCCCTGAGGCGCGGATCGAACTCGAAGAGCGACGGGACGGCCACGACGACCGGCTCGGGGTCGATCGCGACCCGCTGGTGATGACGAACCACGCCGGGCACACCAAGTTCAGTGAAGACGCTCCAGCAAAGGCTCACCAGGGCTTCGTGGATCGCCTCCCTAGACATCGAGAGACTCGACGCCGAGCTCCTCGAGGACCGGTATCAGGAGCCTATCGCGGAACCCAGGCGACGGGTCGTGGGTCATGCACCAGCGGGCGGCCGCGACCAACGCCCCCGGGGTCGGCGCGAGACGGCGCAGGTCAGCGAGATGTTTGCTCCGGTCTGGCCAGTGATCCGCCGCAGCGTAGAGCTTGAACGCGACCAAGTCTCGGCGTGCCGCCAAACGGATCGTCAGCGCCCCAAACACCCGGGTCACAGCGCGCGCTTCGAAGCCCTCCGGGAGCCCGAGGTCCACCAATCCCGCGGGGCCCGGGTTCAACCAGTCGTCCGCGAGGCCGAGCGCGTCGCCAACATCTGCGATCGCCTGGGCGAGTTCGCTGGGAAACGGCTCCGCTCGGAGCCACCGTCCATCCTCGACACGAGCGACCGCGTCCAGGTCCTTCGTGGGACGCTCGATCACACCCAGCAGCAGCAGCGCACCGCCGCCGATGACGACGAGGTCATGAACCGCGCCTCGTTCCCGGAGGAGCAGGCCGAGCGTGGACAGGGCCTCTTCGAGATCGGCGTCTTCGAACATCTAGAGAATATAGTTTTCTCGATACGCGAAATCAATACTCTCGACTGCCCTGTCCGTCACTCGGGCACGTAGATCAGCTCTCCGCTTGGCAGGCGTCACGGTGCGCTTTGGAGTCCCTATCCGCATCCGCTATATAGGGGGGGTGAGGCGCGGATTCGTCTTCGTCGCAGAATGGGGCCCGGATGCGCACCTCGTTCCGCGACTTCGACCGCGCCTGCGACTACGAACCGTTGGAGCGGTTCCTCCACCAGGTGATGCCCCACCAGCTGTTGAGCGCCGAGAAGCTGCGGGCCGCCGACCAGCAGGTCCCCCACCCCCGCCTGCACCGCCGGATCGTCGCCCATCGCGCCGGCGAGCTGGTCGCGTGTCTGTGGTTCGGCCACGACCGCGAAGCCTTCGTGGAGCGGGAGCCCGCCTTCAACATCCGCGTCCTGCGCGCCCACCGCGGCCAGGGCATCGGACGCGCCCAGTACCAGCGGATGCTCGACGGCATCGCGCACCTGGATCCCGTGAGCCTCGAGGGCTATGCCTTCGACAGCGAGCCCGACGGCGTCGCCTTCCTCGGCCGCCGCGGGTTCACCGAGGTGATGCGCTTCATCGACCTCGAGCTCGACGTCGGCACCTTCGACTTCGACCGCTGGGACCGCCCCGGCCCGCTGCCCGTCCGCTCGATGGCGGAGTTCCCCGGCGACCTCGAAGAGCCCGCCCTGCGCGAGGTCCACGACCTGTTCCTCGCGATGCTGCCCGACGTCCCCAACACCCAGGAGTGGACCCTACGCTTCGAGGACGTCCGCTCCGACGCCCGCCGCCCCGACTACATCCACGAGTGCTGGCTCGCCGCCGAGGCTCCCGACGGCACCTTCGTCGGCACCAACTCGCTGTGGCGCACCAAGGACCCGGAGGTCGCCTGGATCGGCCTCACCGGCGTCCGCCGCGCGTACCGCCGCCAGGGCCTCGCCACCGCGCTGAAGGTCCACGCCACGAAGTGGGCGCGGGACAGCGGCGTCCGCGTCGTCAGCACCGACAACGAGTCCGCCAACGAGGCGATGCTCGCGCTGAACCGCCGGATGGGCTTCGTCGAGACCCTGGTGGAGATCGCGTTCCGCAGATCGCTTGAATAATGGCGGCGTCCCCCGCGTAGATGCCTCCATAGAGGCGCGCGACTTCATCGAGCAACCGAGGCCACGGCCGGCAGGGGCGGCCCCGGTCGTCCTCGGCGCTCGGATTCGCGTGGTCGTCGAAGCGGGCGTCGTCTTCTGGCTGGTGCAGGTCGTCTGGCACGGCGACTTCGCCCTGGCGCTCCTCCCCGGATGGGTCCATTGGACGGCGGTCCCGTTGGCGGTGGGAGCGCTGCTGATGCTCGGCCGGGCCTGGCTCCAGCTTCGGGCGGGGCTGATCGACCTGCTCGCGCACGGCGAGGCGGTGCGGGGGACGGTCACCGAGGTGCGCCGGACCATGCGCGGCGATCGGGCCTTCGGGCCCCCGTACGCCGTCCGGATCAGCCGCGGCGACGGCTCGGACAGCGAGGTCGTCGCCTGGCGCCCCGTGCGGTCGGGCGCCGACGTCGTCCTGCCGGGGATGCCTTCGCGGCCGGGCGCGTGGGTCGTCCAGGAGGGCGGCCGGCTGTTCCTCGCCGAGACCCGCGCCGCGTTCCGCCCCCACCTCTTCAGGCTGTACCTCCTCGGCGCGGTGACGCTGCTGGTCGTCCTGGGCGCGTTCTTCGCCTGATCGCGTCGGGCAGGAAGTTTGCGGGGTCCCAGCGGCCGCGATGAAGTCCCATCGGGGGTATCTCAGACAGGGTTCGTGAAGCACTCGGTCGTGCTGATGGTCCTGCTCGTGGCGGCGTGGTTGCTGTGGAGCGGCCACTACCTACGGGCTCACCCTCACGCTGGGGGGCGGCGCGGCACTTCGAGGTCGAGGTCGACCTGTGAGAGGTCCACGTCCTCCTCGGCGGCGAGGTCGAACCGATCCTCCTGTTGGAGGTCAACGGGGCCACCGTCGGGAGCGACCGCTTCGAGGCCTACGTGTTCGCCCCCACTAAGGGCCTGTCCAACAATACCTAGGCGCCTCGCATCCACGAGCGCAGGCCATCTTCGCCCGCAGCTCGGTCGCCCAATCCTCAACGCACCTCCGGCACGCCTGCGGTTGAGCTCGGTCGCCGCGAACGAATCTGACCCACGCTCGCAGCGCAAACCTACCTGTTTATTCTTGGACGGGCCCTAAGACATACGCCACGCTGCAGCGCGCTGGGACCGAAGCCATGCGGCGCACGTCGGCCCGCCGACCGCGCCAAGCTCGACCGGCTCAAGCGCAACCGAGCCGCCTTTGGCCCGGTGGCAGCTCTGCGACGGGTGCGACAGGGCCAGCCGCGCCGGCGGAACCTGCGAGGCTTGGCGAGAGCCCAGCTGGCGGGTCCGCAAGCCCCGCATCCGCCACGGCGGCGACTTCAACTACCTCCGCACCGACGACGACATCGCCCGCTTCCTACGCGCCGCCCGCGCCGAGGGCGAGCTGGTCTTCGTCGTCTACGCGACCGCGACCTACACCGGCGTGCGCGCCGGCGAGTTGGCCGGGCTCCGCTGGGCCCACGTCGACCTCGACCGCCGCTTGATCACCGTCGAGCGCAGCTACGCCGGGCCGACGCAGGCCGGCGACGTGCGCTACGTCCCGATCCTGGATCCGCTGCTCCCGGTCCTCCGCGAGTGGCGCCTCCGCTGCCCCGGCGAGCTGGTCTTCCCGAACCAGGCCGGCAACATGCACGCCCCCTCCGCCCGCGTATTCCATGAGATCCTCCGCCGCGTCCTCGACCGCGCCGGCTTCCCCAAGGAGCACCGCCGCGGCCGCGAGCACCGGATCATCACCTTCCACGGGCTGCGCCACACCTTCGCGTCGCACTGGATGATGAAGGGCGGCGACATCTTCAAGCTCCAGCGGATCGGCGGCTGGGAGTCCTTCGCGATGGTCCAGCGCTGCGCCCACCTCGCCCCCGACGCCTTCGCCGCCGACTACGGCCACTTCGGCACCGCCGCGCCCGCCGCCACGCCCTCGGTCGTACCGCTCGCCTCGACGCGCTGACGAGCCCCTACCCGCGCAAGCCGGCTCAGGCGTTGACACCGGCGGATGCCGCCCTAGCATGGTCGCCAGCCGTCATGGACGGTGCTGATGTTTGGCTGCGCTGAGGCGCGTGAAGGACATTGTCAGAGGTCAAAAAGGAGATACCGCTCGTTCGCCTGATGGCGAGCGTGGAGTAGAGCGTGGGCCTTTTTCGCCGCATTGGAGCGATGTGCCGGGGCGGCGTCGGCGCCCTCAGAGGAGCTATTGGTGCATTCGTCGCCGGTGCGGTGGGTGGCGGTTTCGCGGCGTTCATCGCGCCGACCATCGTTGCAGCCGCACCAACGTGGACGTGCATCAAGTGGACTGCGCGGCAGCCCGTCGTTCGCCGGGTTGCGCGCTGGATGTGGGAGCTCTTCGTGGCCGAAGCTCTGGCGTGGGGCGCGCGAACGTTGAGGCGCCTGTTCCGCCGATTCTGGGCCTGGATTGACGACCTCGTGTTTCACCGGGAGGAACCGAGTCCGCGCGAGGTGGTGACGGCGTGAGCGGATAGCGATCGCGTGCCGTAACGTGTTGGTTTCATTTTAGAATTTGTTTGTTCACTGCGAAGCCCGGCTGGAGACCAGCCGGGCTTCGCCTTTCTTGGCCGCGTTCGGTCCTTCTCAGGGGCCTGCATGCCGACGCGAGCTCACTCCAGTCCACCTGCTGGCTCCACGGCGCGCCCCGAATTGGGTACCCTCTGCCGAGGAGGTGCGCATGGACGAGAGGCGCGAGCGAGCGGCCCGGGACTTGGTGGCGTGGCACTTCGAGGTCGAGCCCGAGCTGCGAGAGGTCTACGTCCTCGTCGGCGGCGCGGGCGACCCGATCCGGCTGTTGGAGGTCAACGAGGCCACCGTGCGCAGCGAGCGGTTCGAGGCCTACGTGTTCGCGCCCACCAAGGACGTCCCGTTCCCGACCGCGATCGCCGAGGTGACCCCCGACGAGCTTGCCCAGCTTCGTCGGACGCCGGGCGCGGTGCCGCCCGAGTGGGATCTGGACCGGGCCGAGGTCTTCAAGCGTCCCAAGGCGGCATAGCGTGTCCAGCCGCACCGCCGATCGGCCACCCGCAAATGAACGGTGGCCGGATTTGCGGGTGTAGCCCCAAGCGAACCATGGCTGAAATACCGAACCTCGATGGCCTCAAGCTGGGGCTCCAGCCCAGGCACATCCGCATCGACCGCAGCGTGCTCGACGGTGACGATGCGTTTCACCCCATCGAGCCGGTCTGGTGGACCGCCAACATCTACGACGGGGAGACCGAGTACGAGCGAAGCCTGGCCGGGTTCTCCCGTCCGCAGAGGTTGGCGTTTGCCATCCACTGGTACCGGGCGGAGGTGAGCAACGGCGGGCATGCCCAGTTCTACTCCAACTCCACGGGGATCGTGTGGCGAGATGCGCTCGCCGGGTTCGAGGAGATGCGCTTGTCCGACTACGCTGCCGTGCTACGGGATTCCGCCCGACTCCTCGGTGGAGACCCACCTCTCGACCGTGTCAAGCGGGAAGAGGTCCTCGACGGGCTGGGTCCCGAGTCCGACGACAGCTTCGATGACCTCGACACCCGCTACTACGACCTCGAAGGCAGGCAGGATCTCGACAAGGCGCTGCTGGTCTACATGCGAAAGCACTCGAAGGACTTCGAGTTCGACGGGACCGTCATGGCTGGGTTCTGACGGCGTGGGTGGGCTGGTCCGACACCAGCTTCTACGCCTCGCAGACCATCGCACCCGCCGTTGGCTCGGGAGCGATACAGCTCGTCCAACGATGAACGCACCCACGCCCGTTGGGCCTACTCACCTCCCGTCTCCATCGGCCACGAGCCGCCCGCCACGCGCCGACGAGAAGAGCGGTGACGTTGCCCCGACTATGCTGAGCTTCGCATGGTCGGGGTCGGCTCAAGCGAGCGGGGGACCGGGAGGCGGTTGAAGACCAGGACCGCTCCACGCGGACAAGGCGCGCGGTGGGTCCTCGTCACCCGAAGGCCGCTTCGTGGCCGAAACGCACGAGCTGCGCCACGCGGGCCTCGTCCATCCCCTCGATTTCCGCGGTGCGGGCCAGCTCGGTGGGCAGGTCGATGTCGGAGAGCAGCGTGTTGTCTGTGCAGACCGTCACGCGTACGCCCAACGCCAGCCAGCGGGGGAGCGGGTGGGCGGCGACGCAGTCGATGGCGCCGGTGTGGACGTTCGACGTGGGGCAGGCCTCGATGGTCACCGCGCGCGCCAGGACCAGATCCACCACCTCTGGGTCCTGCAGCAACGTGGTCCCGTGGCCGATTCGCTGGGCGTGGAGGGTCGTGACCGCGGCCCGGATCTCCTGTGGAGGGCGCCCCTCGCCCGCGTGCACCGTGCGACCGAGGCCGATCTCGCGGGCGCGCTCGAAGGCGGGCGCGTAGTCGGAGAGGTGCCACGCGTCCCCGCTGGAGGGCCCTCCTGCGAGGTCGATGCCCACGACGCCTCGTCGCGTCTGCGCCAACTCCACGTGCCCTCGCAATACGTCGGGTGACTCCCCGTAGAGGCCGCAGAGCACGATGCCCGCGCGCCCCTTTGCCCCCTCTACGGCGGCGTCCACTATGTCTGCGACGGGCGCGCCCCGGTGAAGCTGGGGCGCGAAGCGGATCTCGAGGGTCGTGACGCCCTCCGCCGCCGCGTCCTCGCAGATCTCCGCGCTGACCCGGCGGACCGCGTCGGCGGTCTGGAGCACGCTCAAGGTGACGGCGAACTGGGCGAGCGCCTGGTGGAGGCCCATCCCGGCGTGGAAACCCAGGTCCGCCGGGACCTGGACGCCGTGCGCGGCCGCCAACATCTCGAGGGTTGACCGCCGCAGAGAGCCGTCCAGGTGTCGATGCAGATCCGCCAGCCCGTCCGTCACCTTCGCACGACGAGGTCCTCGTAGAGGTCCGCCAGGGCGTCGCCCGCCTTGGCCGGCGTGTGGTGGGAGAGGAAGCGCTCGCGGGCCGCGGCTCCGCGCCGGGCCACCTCGAGGTCGGTCGCCGAGAGGACCTCGTCCAAGGCGAGGGCGAGCCCGCTGGAGTCCGCCCTTGGCACCCGGCTGATGAAAGCGCGCTCGGGGTCGAGGGTGGTGATCCCCGGCAACGCCGTCGCCACCACCGGCCGGGCGCACGCCATCGCCTCGATGACGCCGCGCGGGCAGCCCTCCATGTAGGACGGCAACACGTAGGCGTGACAGCTCGAGAGGAGCGCCGGCATCGCGCGGCGCGGTACGGGCCCAGGCATCGCGACCACGTCCCCGAGGCCCAACTCGGCCACGGACCGCGCCAGCCCCGCCTCCTCGGACGGGTGCTGGGCGCCGACCATGAGCAGCCGCGCTTCGGGGTGGCGCGGCCGGAGCTGGGCGAAGGCGCGGAGCAGCTCGTAGGCGCCCTTGTACCGGAAGATGTTCCCGCTGAAGAGCAGGACCCGGGCGCTGGGGCCGAACCCGTGAACGCGGGCGTCCCTCGGCGCCGGGAAGAAGAGCGTGTCGTCGGCGCAGTTCGGCAGCGAATGCACCCGTGAGGGGTCGAGGCCGTAGGACTCCGCGACCGGCGCGCGATGCCCCTCGCCGAAGACGGTCAGCGCGTCGGCCACCTGCGCCGTCGCCCACTCCTCCGCGTAGCCCTGGACACGCTGACGAAGATAGCGCGCGTCCCAGTACGGATAGGCCCCCACCAGCGTACGCCGCCAGACGTACGCCGCCGTGAAGGTGGAGGTGACCAGGACGGGGCGGGGGCGCGCAGACCACAACCGCGCGAAGAGCGGCAGCATGAAGTTCTGCGTGTCATGGATCAGATCGGCGCGGGTGTTGCGCAGCAGCCGCCACAAGCGCGCGGCCACGCGCGGACGCGTCACCGGCCCCCGGAAGAGCGGCTCGATGGTGAGGTGCGGCGTCGCGAAGTCCTCGACGGGCGGGGCCATGGTGAACAGGTGGATGGGACCCACGCGCGCCGCGACAACCCCCAGCATCCGGGCGCGGTCACGGTAGCGATCGAGATCGACGTAGAAGGTCTGAACCCTCATGTCAGACCTGGAAGAACGCGATGACCAGCGCGCCGCCGAGCAGCGCACCGTGAATCACCAGCACCCGACGTGTCGACCGACCGAAGAACAGCACCGCGAGGCTCGAGAGGCCGAGGTAGAGGCCCAGCCCGAGCAAGGCGAAGAGCCCCAGCGCCATCCCCACCGCCGACCCCCCGAAGTGACCGCCGCCTACCTGCCCTGCGCGAACCAGGAGATAGACGATCGGTGGGAGCGCCAGCAGGGTCACGGCGCCCGCCGCCTTCGCCTGCGTCCTCCAAGCGCGCGCCTTCTTCCTCATCGTCGGCGGACCATACCGCACGGAACATCGATGCGCTTGACTCGGCCCGCGCCGCGGACGAAACAAGGCGCCCATGATCGCGCGCATCACCAACGGACTCCGCCGCCTCGAAGACGCCGTCCTCGTCGCGATCTTCGCGGGGGTGGTCATCCTGCCCATCATCGAGGCGCTGGGCCGCCCCATCCGCGGCTTCCACATCCCGGGCGCCTCGCAATACCTCCGCCACATGGTCCTGTGGCTCTCGTTTGTCGGCGGCCTCGTCGTCACCCGGGAGCACAAACACCTGCGGCTCTCGACGGCCGAGGCGATCCCCGAGGGCCGCTGGCGCGACGCCGTGCGCGTCTTCTCGATGGGCGTCGCCGCCGCCGTGTGCGTGGTGCTCGCCTACGCGTCGTGGCTGGTGGTGCAGGTCAACCGCATCGGCGGCCGGACGCTGTCGATCGGCCTGCCGGAGTGGATCAGCGAATGCGTGATGCCGGGGGCCCTGGCGCTCATCGCGCTGCGCTTCGTCTGGCACGCCTCGCCCCGCTGGGGGGGGCGGCTGGTGGCGCTGGCCCTGGCACCGCTGGGCGCGTTGCTCGACCTCACGCCCAACCTAGTCGAGGCACAGGTCTGGCCCCTCGTCGGGCTGGTCCTGGTGGCGGCGCTGTTGGGGGCCCCGGTCTTCGTGGCGATGGCCGGCGTGGGCATGCTGCTGACCTACGAGGGGGGCAGCCCGGTCTCGGGCGTGGCCGCCGAGGTCTACCGACTCGTCGCCTCCCCCGCGATGCCCGCGATCCCGCTGCTGACGGTGTGCGGCTATATCCTCGCCGAGTCGAAGGCGGCCGAACGCCTCGTGCGCTTCTTCAAGGCCCTCTTTGGCTGGTTGCCCGGCGGCGTGGCGGTGTTGGTGGCGGGGGTGTGCGCGCTGTTTACGACCTTCACCGGCGGCTCCGGCGTCACGATCATCGCGCTGGGCGGCCTCGCCTACGGCATCCTCCGAGAGGACGGCTATCCGCAGGGCTTCTCCCTGGGCCTAATCACCGCGTCGGGCAGCCTGGGCCTGCTCTTCCCACCGAGCCTCCCGGTGATCCTCTACTCCGTCGTGACCTCCCAGCCGGGGGCCGGCACCAGCGTCTCGGCCCGGGACCTCTTCCTCGCCGGGCTGCTGCCCGGCCTGTTGCTGGTGGTCCTGGTGGCGGCCTACGGCATCTGGATGGGGCGGCGGCTCGAGGCCGCCGGTACGGGTAGCGCGCGGGCGCCCTTCGACTGGAGCGAGCTGGGCCGGGCCACCTGGGCCGCCAAGTGGGAGCTCTCGGTGCCCGCGCTGGTGCTGGTGCTGTTCATGGGCGGCTTCGCCTCCATCGTCGAGGCCTCCGCCGCCGCCGCCGCCTACGCGGTGGTCGTCGAGTGCTTCGTCACCCGCGACATCCACCTGACGCGCGACCTGCCGGCCATCGTGGTGAAGGCCGGCGTGGTCGTAGGCGCGGTGCTCATCCTCTTGAGCGCCGCGATGGGCCTCAGCGGCTACCTCGTCCTGGAGCAGATCCCCGACCAACTCCTGGATTTCGTCCAACGACACATCGAGGCTCAATGGGTCTTCTTGCTGGCGCTCAACGCCCTGCTCCTGGTGCTCGGCAGCGTCCTCGAGATCTACGCCGCCATCGTCATCCTCCCTCCGATCATCGCCCCGCTCGCCGTCCACTACGGGGTCGATCCAGTCCACATGGGCATCATCTTCCTGGCCAACATCGAGCTCGGCTTCCTGCTACCGCCGGTGGGCCTCAACCTCTTCCTCTCATCGAGCCGCTTCGACCGGCCGATGACCGAGCTCTACCGCCATGTCGTGCCCTACTTGCTCATCCTCGGCACCGGCGTCCTGCTCATCACCTACATCCCCAGCCTCTCCACGGGCGTGCTTCGCTTGTTCGAGAGAGATCAACCCAAGGAGGCCCGCGTTGCCGACGATCTGGCACAACCCCCGTTGCTCCAAGTCCCGCAAGACCCTCGAGCTCTTGAAGGCAGCCGGCATCGAGCCGACGATCCGTCGCTACCTCGAGGAGCCGCCGTCGGCGGAGGAGATCGACGCCGTCCTGACGATGCTCGGCCGCGCGCCCCGCGAGCTGATGCGCCGCCGCGAGGCGCCCTTCACCGAGCTGGACCTCGCGAACCCGAGCCACGACCGGGCCGCGCTGATCCAGGCGATGGCCACGAACCCCATCCTGATCGAGCGACCGGTGGTGATCCACCGGGACAAGGCGGCCCTCGGCCGCCCGCCTGAGTCGGTGCTCGAGCTCTTCTGATCAATGCCACCAGGTGCCGCCGCTGGGCACCATGGGCACTACCGGCGGTCCGTCCTGTGGCCAACGCTCGCCGAGGATGCGACGCACGTCCCCGGGCCGGTAGAGCTGGCTGAAGTGCATCAGCACGAGTGACTCGTTGC
Source organism: uncultured Nannocystaceae bacterium (assembly GCA_964402225.1). Taxonomy (GTDB): domain Bacteria; phylum Myxococcota_A; class Bradymonadia; order UBA7976; family UBA1532; genus CAYOBQ01. The sequence goes on from CAYOBQ010000012.1 coordinate 26,717, forward strand.
GCAGCTCCTGAGCCCACGGGAGTAGGTCATCGAGGTGGATGTGGCACCCGGCGCGGGCGTCCTGGATCGTCTTGCGGTCGTCGAGAAACGTGCACTCGAGCACGAGCGTGCGCACGTCGAGCAGCTCCGGGGCGGTCTCAAGGACGCGCGGCAGCGTGTCGGTGGCGTAGGCCAGCTCGTGGTGTTCGACGGTGGTGAACAGGTCGTGGCCGGCCTTGCGGCGGCGACCGATCTCGGGGCCCGGCAGCCCGGCGAACTCGGGGCGCAGCTTCTTGACGCGGCGGAAGAAGAGGTAGCCCAACGAGGGCACGGGGTGCCAAGTCCGAAAGGCCCTGACGCTGAGGTCGCGGCGCAACTCGAACTCGTCCCCGGGCTCCATCGGCACGACGTCGACCTCCAGGGGCCAGCGGTGCATCGAGCCAAAGCCGTCGAGGGCCGCGGGGAGCCGAGCGGCCACCTCGGACGGCGCGCAGACGCGCAGCTTCTTCTTCACCCCGCAGAGCCCGCGCATCCCGAGCAGCGCCGGCAGCGCGCCGATGTGATCGAGGTGGGCGTGGCTCAACAAGAGCGTCCCGGCTGCGCAGGTGCTGCGCAGCGCGGTGCCCACGTCGAGCAGCGCGTCGAGCTGCGGGACGTGGAGCGAGGTGTACATCCCCCCGAGGGACGCCCCGCGGATCGTGTACCGGCCGGCCTGGACTTCGCTGGACATCCAACCGAGGATCGACGACCCGAGCCCTGGAGTACAAGCGAGATGGTGCTGTTGCTCGACGTGATGTCCACGCTCGTCCGCGACCCCATCTTCTCGACCGTGCCCGCGTGGTTCGGCACCCGGGCCCGCGACCTGCTCCCGGCCCTGGACCGCGAGGTCTTCTTCGCGCTGGAGCGCGGCGAGATCGACGAGCCGACCTACTTCACGACCTGCTTCCGCGACGGGCGGGCGGTGGACGCCGACGGGTTCCGCGCGGCGCTGCGCGCGGGCTACGAGTGGTTGCCCGGCGTCGAGACGCTCCTCGGCGAGCTCCACGCCGCGGGCGTCGAGATGCACGCCTTGAGCAACTACCCGGTGTGGTATCGCCTCATCGAGGACAAGCTCCGGTTGAGCCGCTACCTCCGCTGGAGCTTCGTGTCCTGCGAGCGCGGCGTTCGCAAGCCCGACGCCGAGGCCTATCTGGGCGCCGCCCGGGCCCTCGGGCGCGCGCCCGCGGAGTGCCTCTTCATCGACGACCAGCCCGCGAACGTCGCCGCGGCGGAGGCCGTCGGCCTCGCGGGCCTGCGCTTCACGGACGCCCCATCGCTGCGCGCGGCGTTGGTGGAAAGAAGCCTGCTCTAGGGCCGCGTGGTAGAAAGCAGGCGTGGTCCCGACCCCTCCACGATCCTCGGCGCGCTCCAACCTGCCCGTCGAGTTGCTTCACCGCGGCTACAAGGTGCTCAGCCTCGTCGGGCGCGGCGCCACCTCCGAGGTGTACGAGGCGCGGCACGGGGAGACCTCTCGCGTGGTGGCCATCAAGGTCGCGCTGGGCAGTATTCAGGACGCCGCGCGCGTCTCGGCGCGGTTGCAGACCGCCTGGAACGTCGGCCGCGGGCTCCGGCACCCGCATCTCGTCGCGACGCTCGACGGCGGACGATTGTCCGACGGCCGGGCCTGGATCGCGATGGAGCGCCTCCACGGCCTCGATCTGCAGTACGAGATCGAGGACAAGGGCAAGCTCCCGCCGGCCCGCGCCGTCCACATCATGCGGCAGGTCTGCGAGGCACTGCTGGTGCTGCATCGTCGTGGGGCGATCCACCGAGACGTGAAACCCGAGAACGTCTTCTTGTGCGACACCGGGCGCTACGCCGACCACGTCAAGCTCATCGACCTCGGCGTGCTGGCCTTGGAGGAGAGCGACCCGCACCGCGCCCACGAGGTCACCGGGCCGGTCATCATGGGCACCCCGCTCTACCTCGCGCCGGAGCTCGCGCGGGGGCAGAAGCCGGGGCCCTACACCGACCTCTACTCGGTGGGCGCCGTGCTCTACCACCTGCTGAGCGGCGCGCCACCCTACGACGGGGAGGATCCGACGGAGGTGGTCGAGCGGCACCTCAACGAGCCGGTGCCACGTCTCGATCCGAACGGGGAGCTCGATCTGCCCCAGGAGCTGTGCGCGCTGACCCGGCAATGCATGGCGAAGATGCCCGCCGCCCGCCCGGCGGATGCGGCGGTCGTGATCTCGGTGCTCGACCGTTGCCAGATGGCGCTGGCCGGGGGGATGCCGCAGGAGCTCCTCTCCCGCGAGGCGCTGGTCCCTGGGGTTCCGGTGGTCGGCGCCCCGGCGGAGTGGAAGCAGTTCGCGGAGGATCTGCGGAAGAACATCGCGCTGTGCTGGCCCCGACCGCGGGCCGAGGTTCGGCAGGGGCTGGAGTGGGTCCGCGACGCGCGCAACGCCCTCGCCGCCGCCGACGTGCGCGCCGCCGAGCACCGCGCCCGCGCGGACCGCGCCGCGCGGCGGAGGATCGAGGCCCGCGGCAAGGTCGAGACCCGCCTCGAGGCGCTGCACACCGCCCTCGACGAGGAGCGCGGGGCCCTCAACGACGCGGCGAACGCGGTGGACGAAGCGGCCCGCGCCCGCGACGACCTCGACGAGCGCTATCGCGAGGCCGTCGGCAGGCTGCAGGCCCTGGGCGGCGGGGAGTTGGACTCCGTCAACCCCACCGACGTGCTCCCGGTCCTCGCCCAGGTCCGCGAGCTGCTCGCGCTGCGAAACGAGTTCGAGCAGGGGCTCCGCGCGGCACGAGACGCCGAGCGCAACGGATCCGAGCAGGTCGCGCTCACGTTGGCCGAGGAGGTCGAGCTGCGCCGCGTGATCGCGGACGTCGAGCTTGAGGAGCAGGACGAAGGTCAGCGCGCCGAGCTGCTGGCGGCCCGCACAACCGACGAGGTCATCACCGCACAGCGCGCCTTCGAGAACGCCTGCCTCAACCTGTACCTGCAATACGTGAAGCGCGCCTACGCCAGCGCCGGCGGGTTGGTCGACGTCTCGATCAACCTCGACGCCGCCGAGTTGGCGACCTCCGACTTCGATCCCGACGCGTAGGTAGCCCCTCCTCTTCAGTCGAGCGGTCCCGTCGTGGTATGTGCGCGGGTCGCGAAACCAGGGGAGACGAGCGTGAGCACGATGACCATCGACGATCCATTGCTGGAGTCGAGTGATCTCGACGAATTGCAGGCGCTGCTCGAGGCACAGGTCGTGAAGGCGGGGACCGTCGTCGATGGGACGATCGAGTCGGTCGACGGAGCGGAGGTGCGCGTTGGTGTGCCCGAGGCGGGCGCGGCGGTGGTGCCCGTCTCGGAGTTCGCGGTGCTCGGTGAGACGCCGGCGGCGGGGGATCCGGTGCGGATCTACGTCGATTGGGTGGCGCCCGACGGGCTGCGGCTCTCCCGGCAGAAGGCGGCGGGGCTCGACCTCTGGGCGAGCTTCGAGGCCGCCGCGATCGATCGCGAGCCCATCGAAGGCGTGGTGCTGGCGACCACGCGCGGCGGCTACTCCGTCGACATCGGCACCAAGGCCTTCCTGGCCGACAACGATCTCGCGCCGGGAGATCGGCGCGGGGTCGAGCTCATCGGGGAGACCCTCGAGCTCTTCGTGCACCACGCCGACTCGCGCAAGACGAAGCTCAAGCTCTCGCAGTCGAAGCCGCGCAGCGCGCCCGCGCATCGGCTCGAAGAGGGCGAGGACGTCTTCGACTGCCTGGAGGTGGGGCAGAGCGTCGTGGGCGTGGTGGCCCGACTGACCGACTTCGGCGCCTTCGTCGACATCGGGGGCTTCGATGGGCTGCTGCACGTCAACGACATGTCCTACGGGCGGGTCAACCACCCCCGCGAGGTGGTTCACGTCGGCGACGAGATCGTAGTGAAGGTGCTCAAGCTCGACGAGGACGCTCGACGCGTCGGCCTCGGCCTCAAGCAGCTCTCGCCAGACCCTTGGACCGTAGCCGCGGACCGCTACCGCCCCGACATGCGCGTCTCGGGGCGCGTGATCAGCGTCACGAACTACGGCGCCTTCATCGAGGTCGAGCCTGGACTAGAGGGCTTGGTCCACGTGTCCGAGATGTCGTGGAAGCGGGTGAATCACCCCAAAGACGCGGTGAAGAAGGGCCAGCTCGTAGAGGCGGCCGTGATCCGCTGCGATCCCGAGCAACAGCGCCTGAAGCTGAGCATGAAGGCGGTCGAGCCGAACCCCTGGGAGGTCGTGGCGGAGCGCTACCCGGTCGGCTCCCGGCTCACGGGCAAGATCCGAAATGTTCGCGACTTCGGCGTCTTCGTCGGCGTCGAGGACGGCATCGACGGGTTGGTCCACATCAGCGATCTCGCGTGGGGCAACGCCGTCCGGCGGCCCAGCGACCACTTCCAACGCGGCCAGGAGATCGAGACGTTGGTGCTCGAGGTCGACGTCGATCGGGAGCGCATCAGCCTCGGCATCAAGCAGCTCAGCGCGGATCCGACGCGCGCCTTCTTCGACGACCACGCCATCGGAGACATCGTCTCGGGTCGGGTGACGGGGCTCGCGGAGTTCGGCGCCTTCGTCCAGGTCGCCGAAGGGCTCGATGGGCTGGTCCACATCAGCGAGTTGAGCCACGAGCCGGTGGAGCACACCGCCGACGCGGTGAAGAAAGGCCAGGAAGTCCAGGTGATGGTCCTCGGGCTCGATGCAGAGGTGCCCAAGGTGAGCCTGTCGCTCAAGGCCGCGCTGCCGGAGCCCGGCGGCGAGGAAGAAAAAGATGGCGGCGCGGCCGAGACGCCCGCGCAGAGCGCCTCGGAGGAGGCGCCCACGGGGGCCGGGGGGGAGTCGAACGACTCGACCGACACCGCCAAACCGGCCGGTGACGCGGGGGAAGGCGTCACCGAACCGCACGACATCACCGAAGAGAGCGATGTCGCATCCATGTCGGCGACCGACGATCCGCCGGCCGCCACCGAGATCGACGAAGCCGATCCCGAATGATTCAAGCGCGCGCCGTCTTGGGAACGGCGGGCGCTACATTGGAGAGATACGCGAGCCGGCCATTACGTCGCACGACCGCGACTGCGGCGGTCCGCGGGCTGAGACGTGGTGGGCGCGAACCGTCGGCTACGACCCGTCCCCATCACGCCTCAACTCGCGAAGACCACCGCGGAGCAGATCCGGAGGGATCCCCCGGGCGTGGTGGACACGAAGCCGCTCTCGCGACGCCGCCTCCATCACGCCCGGAGGAGCCCGCCTCCGACGTCCATGAACCGTCGGCCAGACCTCCTCCAACAAGACGTCCTCCAGAGAGACCCGCCTCCCGGTCAGGCTGCACGCACGGCCACCAACAGGAGCGACCTGCTTCGGCCACCCGCGGGATTCGAACCCGCCCCGCAATGCGTGCGTCCATGTATTCAGCTTCACATCCTTCTCCAGGCACACGCCGGCCGCTCCGCGACGCCCGGGAGGACGACACATAGACAGACTGCCGCGTTCCGGTGGGGCGACGCGGAAGCGACCGGCGACGATGATCGAGAGGAAGCTCGTCCGCGATAGGGGGCCTTCGAAACGAAGACGCCCGCCGCTCGAAGACGAGGGCGGGCGCCGCAAAACCAAGCGTTATTCGCTGGTTACGGACCCACCCAACCTCCGAAGAGGTGGCCGACGCGGCGCACCCCGACCCAACCGCGGGCGTCGCATGCCAGCGGCCGGTCGCTTTGGATTCTCGACGTGGGCTGCACGTTGCGCCCTCCAGTTCAAACTCGAATGTCTTCACTTATATGGATGACTTCGACTCGCGTCAACACATTTTCGGAACGAATGTCTTCGTGGCTGGGGGCGGGGTCGCGCTAGCCTCCGGCCGTGGGAGCTTCGCGCTTGTATCGGACCGTCCTGGCGTGCCTGCCGCTGGTGGTGGCGGGGTGCGACGACGCGCCCACGCCGGAGGTGGCGGATCTCGGGCCTGCCGCTCACAGCTCGGACGACGGGGGGGCCGACGACGCCCGCGTCCTGCCCGACTTCGCCCCTCTGGTGCCGCCGGACGCCGGGCCCGACGGCCCCATCCCCTCTCCCGATGGCGGGCTGCCGCCGCAGCATGGGGCGCTCGTGGCCCAGGGCCCGTGGGGCCCCGCCGCCCGCGTGACCTGGATCGACATCCCCGAGACCCCCGCGGCGGCCCGCTCGGCTGGATGCCTCGTCGAGGGGAAGAGCGCGGGCAGCGCGGTCCGCAACCTGATCGCGCTAGCGGGTGGCGGGCTGAGCGGCATCGTCGAGCCGGCGGAGGATGGGCGCATCTCGGCGGTGATGCTGTTTCGGGCCGCCGGCTGGGCGCCGGGGCGCAGCGCCCTCGATCTCGAGGTCGTCGATCTCGAGTTCTACGAGGGCGGACAAGACGCGGAGCTCGGCTTCGTGATCTCGCGCGGGGCCCTTGTGGACGGGGAGGTGGCGGCGGGCCCGAGGTTCGGCTTCCCGGGCACGCCCGTCGAGGGTGGGTGGCTCCGAACGGAGGCGGGTCCCTTCGTGCTCCCCCTCAGCCTGGAGCTCGCGCCGGATCTCCCGCTCCCGCTGAGCGGCGCGCGGGTCAACGGACGCCTCGCCGCAGACGCGCCGGGCTTCCGCCTCGACCGGGGGATCCTCACGGGCTACGTCACCCTCGACGACGCCCGGCGACTGGTGGCGGACATCAAGTCGACCTGCGCGGCGGACGAGCCGCCGGGGCTGTGCGCGCTGGTCGGGGGTCAGCTCGACCGACCGGTGGACGAGCTGGTCGACCTGGTCATTGGCATCCTCGGCGGCTTCGAGGTGCGGTTCGAGGAGGGCGTCGCCGAGCCCTGCGACCCTGGCGTCGAGGCGGGATGCAACGCCGTCGGGCTGTGCGTGACCCTGCGCGCGAGGGGGGTCGAGGTGGTGGGCCTCGACTGAGCTCGACGGCTCGTTGTGGGTTGTCTCCCGCCGCTGGCTCGTGCTTTCATTCGCGCGCTCCAGGGGGTGCCAGGACGAGGAGGGAATCCATGGAATTCACGGTCGGCGACATGGCCGTCTATCAGGGGCAGGGAATCGGAGAGATCACCGAGATCGGCGATATGCACGTGGGCGGCATGTCGCTCGAGGTCTACACGCTGACCATGGCCGACGGGACCATCGTCCGCGTACCCACCGCGAAGGCGACCACGGTCGGCCTCCGCGAGGTCATCGACGAAGCCGATGTCCCGGAGGTCTACCAGATCCTGCGCCAGGAGGCGGAGCGACCCAAGGACAAGACCTGGAACCGCCGCTACCGCGCCTACAGCGAGAAGCTGAGGACCGGATCGGTGCGGGAGATCGCCGAGGTGCTGCGCGACCTCTACCGCCTCAAGGGCGACAAGGAGCTCAGCTACGGTGAGCGCCAGATGCTCGACCAGGCCCGCACCCTCCTCGTCCAGGAGCTGTCCCTCGCGACCAGGCGGGACGAGAACGAGGTGGGACAGGAGCTCGACGAGCTGTTCATCGGAGAGTGCTGAACCTACCGGCGCTCGGCGTTGTCCAACCCCGGTGACGACGTAGCCAACGTGATCCGCTGATGTCCCAAGCGCAGCAAGACCCGACCCGCACCGACGAGCTCGACCACGAGTTCGACGAGTGGCTTGAGAACGACGAGCTCGAGGAGCCGCGACCACGCGGCGTCACGATGCGCCACCCGGCCTTGCTGATCGTGGTGCTCGTGTGCTCGGCCTTCGTCTCGATTCGCGCCGCCCGGGATCTCCGCCACCGGCTCCTGCAACGGGAGGTCATCGAGTGTGGGGACCTGGGGGAGCGGCCCATCCTCAGGGCCGAGGCGGCCGGGAAGCTCGCGCCGCTGCCCGACGACCGCTGGTGCTCGCTGACGGGGATGGTCTCGAGCCAGGTCACCCTGGCGACGGGTGAGCCCACCGAGACCAACAACCCGTACAAGAAGCACGCCGAGCGCACCTTCTTCGTGCGGCTCAGCGGCGACCGCGTCTGGGCCGCGGTCCCCGGCGACGACTGGGACGCGAACAACCACCGCATCAAGAAGGGCAGCCTCTTCGGCTTCCAGATCAGCGGCGTGGGACACATCCGCAACCCCGACCGAACCGCAGAGCTCCGCCGAACGGCCGAGGTGCTGCGGCTCAAGTGGGGTGAGCCCCGCGAGGCCGAGATCCGCATCTTCGACCTCACCCGCTCGCCCCCGAGCCTGTGGGCACCCATCGGCGTCCTGGGCGTCGCGACCACCGCTACCCTGCTGGGGATCTACGGCCTCTTGAACATCGTCCGACGGCGCCGAGATCAGGCGCGGGCGTAGTCCCCTTCGCAACGAAGTCCACGAGGCGCTAGACTTCGATGATGCTCCGCCTCCTCGTTGTGTTCGCGTCGCTCTCCGTCGCTGTAGCCGGCTGTGCCGACTCGACGGCGCCCACCGAGCGGCAAGTCCTGGTCGAGGTCGATCCCAACCGTCCCATCGCCGAGCCGACCTACGATGACGCCGGCAACCTCATCGCGCCGACCACGAACCGCATCCTGGTCATCGCGGGGAACGAGGAGAAGAACGTCAACCTCGAGGGCTTCGTCGAGTTGGCGGTGATCCTGCTCGACAGCAACGGTGACCCCGTCGAGGGCGAGCGAGTCGAGTACCAGATCGCGGAAGAAGACGAGAGCGGCACCGCGCTGAGCGCTCGGCGCACCTCCACGGACCGTGACGGCTACTCGCGGATCACGTTTCAGGCCGGGACCGAGATTCAGGACTACGAGGTCGACGTCTGGCACCCGGAGACGCGGCGGCTGAAGTTCCTGGTCCATGTGCTCGACCTGCCTTCTGGCGGCGTAGAGGTCGAGTTCGAGTACGAAGGGCCCGTCGAGCTGGGCCAACTCGAGGTCTACCTGCTCGAGGACCGAGACTTCTGCGAGGACGCCTACTACCTGGCGCCCCCCGAGGAGGTGCTCTTCAGCGCCAACACGCAGCGGCTCGACGACCGCATCACGGTGGAGCCCCTGCTGGCCGGGACCCGCCTCTCGGTCTTGGTGCGCGCGCGGGTCGCGAGCAATGGCGTCCTCGCCGCGGGGGGCTGCGTGGGCGACGTGGTGGTGCGGGAAGACGAGAACGTCCGGGTCAAGGTCCCGGTCTTCCTCCTGCCGCTGAGTCCCGCGGGCAGCTACACCGTCGACAACCACCTCGACTTCACCGACGCCATCCCCGGCACGCTGGGTGATGTCATCCGTGGGCTGGTGCGGTTCTTCGGTGACCAGAACCACGAGCGAGAGATCGCGGGGCTGATCTTCGACCTCGTAGAGGGGCTGGCGCGCGAAGCGGCGGGGGCCATCGGCGCCCTGGTCATCGATCTGGTCCGCGGCTGGATCGAAGACGACCTCAACGAGATCATCAACGAGTACATCGACGAGGACGGCCCCGACTGGCTACGCGACTTCTTCACCATCGGGTCGGACCTGATCAGCGTGGTGTCGAACCTCGAGGTCATCAGTCGAATGCGGATCTCGAAACCGAGGCGCGACGGCACGTTCGAGGGTAGCCAGAACTGGATCGGGCTGGCGTTCTACTGGCGCCTGCCCTGCCAGGACGACCCCGATCCGCAGTGCGGGCGCCACCCGTTCACCATGGACGAGGTCGCCGCCGCGGCCGAAGGCATCCAGCTCGTCTTCGGGCAGTTCACCGGGCGGATCCACACCTACAACCACGGCGTGATCGATCTGCACACGATGGACCTCCAATACGGACGGCTCATCCTCTTCGTGCTCAACAACATCATCCTGCCGTTCATCGCCGACGGCGCGAACAACCTGAGCGACGCCCTGCTCAACCTCGCCAACTGCCCCGATTTTGCCGACGGCATCACGGGCGGTCGTGGCCACCTGCGCCTGGGCGGGATCAACATCGTCAGCCGGAACACGATCGAGGACTGGTGCGTGGCGGTGATGAGCATCGCTGGCGACGCCGCCGAGGCCATCATCGGGCGTCTGCGGATCGACACCCGCTTGAGCCTGCAGGGCGAGATGATGTTCGTCGAGGAGACCGACGACCTGGTGGTCGACGCGATGACGGACGGCATCTGGCGCGGCGTGATTCGGACGGCGCAGGACGAGGGGCCACCCTTCGAGGGCGACTTCGCGGGTACCCGAGACGAGTAGACCCTATTCGTCCAACGACGACTGCTGGGTCCCGCGCACCACGTGGCGATCCTGGTCTTGGACCTCGATGAGCACCTTCAGCGCCGTGCCGTCGTCGCCGCAGTAGATCTGCTCGCTGTCGCGGCTCTGCTCCCAGGCGTAGGTGACGTCGCACTTGCCGTCGTCGGCGGCGCAATCCTCGTCGTCGGGCGTCGTCCGCGGCAACTCGGTCATCGCCAGCCGGGTCGCCTCGACGATCACGAAGGGCTCCCGGAGATCCTCGGGGCCGTCGAGGTCGCGCACGGTGAATTCGACGCGGCTGAGCTTCACGACGCGCTCGATCGAGCGGCACTGAACCAGGGGTCGACCGACGAATTCGGGCTCTGCAGGGGGCGTCGTCTCGTCCTCGCAGGCGGGAATTACGGCCAAGAACAACAGCAATGGTGCGGTCCTGAGCATTCGCGGATGCTACGTGTGTTGAGCGGCCCAGGTCCATTGGATAACGTGCGTGGGTGCATGCCCTCCTGCTCGCGGTCTTTTTGGCCGCTCCTTCCCCCGCCCCGGTGGTGTGGCGCTTCGCGGATGACCACGGTCCCGCGATCCGCGACGCCGTACTGGCCGCCCGCGGCGAGAACCTGCCGCACCACCTGATCGCCGAGTCATCGATCCTCGAGCACCTCCGCTCGGTGCGCTGGCCCGCGTCGCTGGGCTGCCTCGACGACAGCGCGACCTGCCGTGACCCTCGCCAGGGCGCGCTGCCGCTGTTGGGCCTGTCCGGTAGCGTCGAGGCGAGCGCGAAGCCAAGGGGGGAAGGCTTCGAGGTGACGCTACGCCTGTCGCTGGTGGATGGGGAGCCGCAAGCCTTTGTCGGCCGTGGACCGGACCTCGAGATGGCCGCCGTCAAGGCGTGGGTCGCGCTCCGCGGCCACGGGACGATCCGGGTCGAGGCGCCGGAGGGCTCGGTCGTCTTCGTCGATGACCAGGCGGTCGGTGAGGGGCCCGGCGAGTACCCCGTCGCCCCGGGGAAGCACGTCGTGAAGGTCGACGCCAAGGGCAAGCGACCGGTGGAGCAGTCGATCTCCGTCGCCGCGGGTGAGAAGAAGTCACTTCGGTTCGAACTCGCCGACTCGTGGGGACGACTGGCCCTCAACTACGCGCCCGCCACGGCCAAGGCGTGGATCGACGGTGAACCGTGGCAGACGCCGGATGAGGAGCGCGAGCTGAAGCCCGGCGACCACGTGCTGCGCCTCGAGGCCGAGGGCTACGACCCCACCGAGCACCCGTTCACGATCAAGAGCGCCACCCGATTGGACCTCACGATCGGTCTTCAGAGGTCCGAGCCCGAGTGGCAGAAGCTGCTGCGTGCCCCCCACCCAGACACCCAGGCCCACCCCTACTACGTCCGCGCGGGGCTGCGCCTGGGCAGCGTTCAATCGGGCAAGGCGGAGGCGGCGGCGGGCAGCGGGGCCGATCGAATCGGCCTCGACACGCAGGACGAGTCGTCGGCGCTCTTCGGCATCGAAGCGGCGATCGGCTGGCGAAGCGAGCTGTGGACCTTCGAGCCGTTGGGCCTCGGCTACCAGGGAGGCGGCGAGGCGGCCGGCGTGACCTTCGAGGACGGCGAGCGCGGCCGGATGCGCGATCTGAGCCGTTTCAACCTGCGCCTCGCGACCTTCGGCGTCCGGTACCCGGCGTGGCGTCTCGAACCCTACGCCGCGGCTGGTCTGGTCTTGGCGTCGGAGTCCTTCAGCGTCGAGCCCGACGACGAGGAGAAGAAGACCCAGGACTTCTCGCGTCGCCTCTTCTTCCTCGGCCTCGACATCGGCGTTCGCTACCACCTGACGGGTGAGCTCTTTGGATCGGTGGCGTTGAACACCGATGTCTGGTCGAACGAGCGGGCCGCGGTCGCGCTCGTGCTCTCCGTCGCCTACGCCTTGGATCTACCCGAATGGCTATGACCGCCGCCGCGCTAGCCGTCTTGCTGCTCGCGTCCCCGAACGCGGCGCTGCCCGACCACCCCGACGTGGAGGTGGCGAAGGCTGCCTACAACGGTAAACGCTACAACGAGGCGGCCCGGCGTTTCCTGGCCCTCGCGCAGCGGTGGCCCAACAACGCGGCGCTCTACCGCGCGCTGGCGCGCTCGCGCAACTTTGCAGGCGACGCCGAGGGGGCCGCCGCGGCGTACGGCTTCTACCTCGACCTCGCCAAGGGCGCCGAGGACCAGGAGAAGATCCAGGCCGAGCTCGAGTTGGTGACGCGCAAGGCGGGGGGCGACGTGCAGCTCGGCCCGCCGGCGGAGGCGGCGACCATCCTCGAGGGGGCCCGCGCCCGGGCCGCGGCGGGTCGCTTCGCTGGGGAGTCGGGGGCCTTCGGGTCCATCGACGCGGCCCTCGAAGGCGGCTACTTCGGCCCCCGGCTCGCGGCGGTGCGCCGGGAGGTGGCCATCGAGCTCACCCGCCTCTCGAACGAGGCGATCGAGCGCTGGTGGCTGCCGGAGGCGAGGGTCTCGGAGACGGAGATGAACGGGCTGGACGCCGGTTGGGCCGACCAGACGAGTCGGCGCGATCTCACGGACGCCGAGCAGGCCACCTCCGCCGCCATTCGTGGTCTCTCGCTGGTGCGCGCCCACCAGCCCGCGGCGGCGCTGGCCGCCCTCGCGCCAGTGGCGACCGATATGGCCCCGCTGCGGTACGCGCAGGCGCTGGCGCTGATCGACGCGGGGCGCGAGGCCGAGGCGCTGCGAGTGCTAGACGCGATGCGTGGCGCCTTCGACGACCGCCGCGTCGACCTCCTGCGCGGCTTGCTTCTCGCGAAGATGGGCCAGAGCGATCGCGCCGCGACCGCCCTCAAAGAGGTGATGGAGTAGAGCGCTACAGCGTCGTCGGCGGGAGCGCGTCGCGGCAACGGTCCACCATGTGGCTGGCGTTCTTTGCCCCCGGGGACACGGCGAGGACACGCTCGAGGGTCTCGATCGTCCTGGCGCAATCGGCGCCGTCGTAGGCGAGGCGACCCAGGGCGAGGGCCCGCTGGGTCTCGTTGAGCTTGCGTCGCAGACGGCTCGCCTTCTTGTGCTTGGGGGCGTCCTTCAGGATCGACTCGATAGAGGCCCGCGCGTCGGCGAACTGACCGTCGCGAAGCGCCTTCTCGGCGGCGGTGACGGCGGCGCCCACGTCCTTCTTCGGTGCAGGCTTTGATGGCGGCGCCTTGGCGACCTTCTTGGGCGTGCGCTTGCGCTTCGGCTTGGCGGCTACCTTCTTGGGCTTGGGCTTGGGCTTCGCCGCCACCTTCTTCGGGGCGGGCGCCGGTGGCCGCGGGGGCTCCGGTGCGACGACGGGTGGCGCGGGCGCGGGGGCTGCGACCACCGGGGCGGGCGCCGGCGGAGTGGGGGGCAGCACCTCCGCGGGCACCGTGGCGATCGGCCCGTCCACCGCGATCGGCTCCGGTGACGGATCGGCGGCGAACCAGGCGGCCAGCGCGACGCTGCCGCACATCGCCAGGGCCACCGCCGCGAGGGCGACGGGGGACGGCCGACTGTAGAGCCCGGAGGCGTGCATCAGCGCCTCGGTGACCCCCGATTGCGCGACGTCAGCGCCGAGATGATAGGGCTCGGAGCCTTCGGTGCTGACGGCGGACCACTCGGCCGACGCCTCGTGGTGGGCCGTCGTCTCGTAGGGGTCGGCGTCAGCCGCGCCGGGCGGGCTGGGGAGCGGGAGCGGCGTCAGGCGATCGGCGCCCAGGGCGTCGTCGAGGGCGACGATGAGCGCTTCGGCGGTCTGAAAGCGATCCTTCGCCTTCTTCTGCAGACACTTCAGGACGATGGAGCAGACGTCGTCGGGGAGCTCGGGGATGCGGTCCTGGGGCGGCGTGGGTCGCTCGCTCGCCTGGCAGTGCATCACCTTCATCTTGTTCGAGCCACCGAAGGGTGGGCGCCCGGTGAGGAGCTCGTAGAGCATCGCGCCGAGGGCATAGATGTCACTGCGGGCGTCGACCTGTTCGCCGCGGGCCTGCTCAGGGGACATGTACTCCGGCGTGCCGAAGACCATCCCGGCCTGGGTCAGTCGAGGCCCCTCGTCGTCGACGCACTTGGCGATGCCGAAGTCGAGCAGCTTCACGTGATAGCGCCCGGGCCGCGACTCCATGAGGATCACGTTCTCCGGCTTGAGGTCGCGGTGCACGATGCCCACCTCGTGGGCGGCGGCGAGGCCTTGGGCGATCTGGGTGATGATGTCCACCGCGAGGGCGGGGGCGAGGCGCTTCTGCTCCCGGATCTCGGCGGAGAGCAGGTTGCCGGGGCAGTAGTCCAGCACCATGAAGAACATGCCGTCGGGGGTGCGCCCGAAGTCGTGGAGGCTGACCAGGTTGGGGTGATGGACCCGCCCGTAGGTCATCGCCTCGTTCTCGAAGCGCAGCGTGAGCTGGGCGTCACGGGCGTGCCGCTCGTGCAACACCTTCACCGCGACCTTCTGTCCGATGCGGTGGTGTGAACCCAGGTACACGGTGCCCATGCCGCCGACGCCAATGCGGCGCTCGATTCGGTAGCGCTCGGCGACCGTGATCCCCAGCAGCGGATCGACGGGCTTGCCGTCCGTGGAGTTGGCGAGGCCGCAGCGACCGCAGAAGCGGTCGCCACGGGGGAGATCGTGGTCGCATCTCGCGCACTTCATTTCACTACCTCCGACCACCTACGCCTACATTGTGGACCATATCGGTGTCTTCGTCACTCTGCAATGCAAAGCAACGCTCGTGCCGAATGACGGGCAGGCTCAGCCGCTATTCAGCGGCACGGAGCGGTGGAGGCACCGGATCGAAGTCGTCGATGGCCAAAATGCCCGCGAAACGCTCGGCCCGGTTGTCGGCGCCCGCGACTCGGCGGATGACGATGGCGAGGACGCGTCCCGGGTGCTCCTGCGCCGCGCGACGATAGATCTCGGGATCGGACTCGCCGGAGTCGCCCACGAGCACGAAACGGAGCCCTGGGTGGGCGGAGAAGACGCGACGAATGTGGCCGAGCTTGTAGCCGATCTGGTCGAAGGTCGGATCGCGGCCGAAGTTCTTCAAGAGCACCGGACCCGCGGGAAAGCCGTTTCGGCGGAGGAAGTCGAGGATGCGTGGAAGGAAGTTCTGCGGGCTTCCGCTCAGGTAGAAGACGCCTGCGAATCGCGTCCCCACCGCCGCCGCGTACGCCTTGCCCGCGCCCTCTACCGGGCGAAGCTGGGCGGCGTTGCGGAGGAGCGCCTGCTTCAACAGGCCGCGCTTGCTGGTGACGTGGCTGTGGACGACCGTGTCGTCGAAGTCGCTGAGGAGCGCGACGGCGCCGCTCGCGGGGAAGACGTGGACGACGCCCCTGGCGGGGGGCGTCGGGTGACCGCGGTCCTCGAGCACGCGGACGCGCACGCTGTGCTGCCCCGGCTTCAAGGGTGGATTTGCGGCGCAGACGACCCGCCACACGCCGTCGTCGTCGGTCTTCACGCGGAGCTTCTGACCGGCGACGCTCACCTCGAGCAGGGCGTCCTCGATCTCGTCGGACTCGAGCCGCCGCGCGTTGTCGAGCAGGTTGCGGAGCCGCCCCGCGGACGCCCGCCCCGAGTCGACGCCCTCGTCCTCGATGAGCCGGCCGGAGATCTCGAGACGATCGGGCGTGCCGTGACCGGGATAGACGATGAGGAGGCCGGGGTCGTCCCCCGCCCAGGCCGGCGCCGCGATGAGCAGCGACGCGGCGAGGAGCCGGGTCAATAGTCTCCGAAGAGGACCGTCAGCTTCACACCGAGGGCGACGGCGACCTTGTAGAGCGAACTCACGGAGGCGCTCGACTCGGCTCTCTCGATCTGACTGAGCAGGCTGACCGACAGCGCCGTGCGCCGCGAGAGCTGCTTGAGCGTGAGCTCCCGCTCCTTGCGAATGCGGCGGATGTTGGCGCCGATCGTCTTGTGCAGCTCGGCCTCGGGGTTGAGAAGCAGCCCCTTCTTCTTGAGGATCTCGGCGATCTTGTCGCGGAAGTCCTCGATGTCGAAGGGCTTTCTCACGTAGTCCGAGACGTCGAGCTTGAGGGCCTCGACCGCCGTCTCTACCGAGGCGTAGCCGGTGAAGACGATGATCGCGATGTCGCTATCGATCTTGCGGATGCGCTGGATCAGCTCGATGCCGTCCATCTTCGGCATCATGAGATCGATGATGAGGAGGTGGAACTCCTCACTGCGGATCAGATCCGTCGCCTCGGTGGGGTCGGAGAGCGTCGAGACGTGGTAGCCCGCGGTCTCGAGCATCGTCTTCATGTAGTCGCAGATGTCCTGGTCGTCGTCGACGATCAGGATGTTGACTTGCCTCGCCATCGGTTCCTCCAACCGCGCCAAGCGCAACAGGAATTTCAGCCTAGCTGTATCTCACGTCTTCGGCTCACGCAAGAGGGCCTGCTGGGCGATCACGCCGTGGATGCGCGCCTGGAGGTCCTTGATGCGAAACGGCTTGTTGACGAAGTCGTCGGCGCCGAGATCGACGGCGCGGACCCGCGCCTGCGGGTCCTGCATCGCGGTGACCATGATGATGGGGAGGGCCGCGGTCTTTGGGTCTGCTCTCAGCCGCCGCAGAACCTCGAAGCCATCGATGCCCGGCAGCATCACGTCGAGCAGGACCAGGTCGGGGGTCTGCGCCTCGACGGCGGCCAGCGCGCCAGCCCCATCGATCGCCGCCCGAGCGCCGTGCCCGGCGCCGCGGCAAACCTCGGTCATGAGCTTGATGTTGAAGTCGTCGTCGTCGACGACCAGCACGTCCAAGGGTTCGCTCATCAGGAGTCGGGCTGGAGGTTGTCGAAGCGCGTCCACTGCTTCGTGAACTTCAGCTTCGCGGTGCCCGTCGACCCGCTTCGGTTCTTCCCGACGATGACCTCGGCCAGACCCGCGTCCTCCGAGTCCTCGTTGTAGTAGTCGTCCCGGTACACGAACATGATGATGTCCGCGTCCTGCTCGATTGCGCCAGACTCACGTAGATCGCTGAGCAATGGCCGTTTGTTCGGGCGGCTCTCCACCCCGCGGTTGAGCTGCGAGAGCGCGACGACGGGCACCTCGAGCTCCTTGGCGAGGCCCTTGAGGTTTCGACTGATGTCGCTGATCTGCTGCTCCCGGCTGTGGATGTGGGGCGGGCCCTTCATGAGCTGGAGGTAGTCGATCAGGATAAGCCCCAGCGGGGCGATGGACTTGTCGCTGGCCAGCCGCCGGCACTTCGAGCGCGCCTCCATCACCGTGATCGCCGGCGTGTCGTCGATGAAGACGGGCCAGTCCTGCATGCGTTTGAAACCCTGGAGGATGCGGTCGATGTCCCCCTCCGTGAGCTGGCCATTGCGCATTCGCTCCGAGTCGATGCGCGACTCGGAGGCGAGCATCCGCGCCCCGAGCTGCACGGTGGGCATCTCCAGGCTGAACAGCGCCACGCTGATGCCGCCGAGGGAGGCCGCGTTGGTGGCCAGGTTGAGGGCCAGCGCCGTCTTCCCCATGGCCGGCCGTGCCGCGAGGATGATGAGGTCGCCGCCCTGGAGCCCGGACGTCATCTTGTCGAGCAGGTAGAAGCCCGTCGGCACGCCCGTCACGGCGCGCTTCTCCTCGTAGGCGCGCTTCACCCTCTCGACCACCCGCTTGAGCGCCTCGCTCATGCCGGTGAACTGCTTGCGGGTGCGCGTCTGGCCGATCTCGAAGACCGCCTGCTGCGCCTCGTCGAAGAGCCGGTGGGTGTCCTCGTAGTCGCCGCCTTGCGCGCGCTCCACGATGCCCGCACAGACCTGGACGAGTCGGCGCGTGTCGGCGGCCTCTCGGACGATGCGAGCGTGGTGCTCGATGTTGACCGCGGTGGCGGTCGCCTGGCTCAGCGTGAGGAGGTAGTCACGCCCGCCAGCGTCTTCTAGCTCGCCCGCTTGCTCGAGGGCGGTCGCCAGGGTGACCGCGTCGAGGGGCTGCTGCTGGTGCTGCAGCGCAACCATGTGCTTGAAGACGTGGCGGTTGCGGAGCGCGAAGAAGTCGTCGGCGCCGAGGACGCCGGCGACGAGGTCGAAGACGCCGTTATCGAGCAGGATGCCGCCCAGCACGCTGAGCTCGGCCTCCTGGGCCTCCAGGTGCCGCGACATGCGCCTCGCTCCATGATGTGAGTCCCAGGGGAGGACTCTACTCGGTCTTGGCCTCGACCTTCACGTTCACCGTGACGACGACGTCGCGATGGAACTTGATGGGCACGTCGTACTCACCCAGCGACTTGATGTGCTCGCTGAGCTGGATCTCGCGACGGCTCACCTCGAAGCCGCGCTCCTTGAGCATCGCCTCGATGTCCATGCTCGTCACCGAGCCAAAGAGCTTGTCGTTCTCGCCCGCCGCTCGCTGGAACTTGAGCTTCACGCCGAAGAGACGGTCGCCGCGGCCCTGCGCGTCGGTGCGCAGCTTGGCGACCTTGGACTCGATGACGCGCTTCTCGTGTTCGACCCGCTTGACCTGACGCGTGTCGGCCATGACGGCCTTCCCACGTGGGAACAGGTAGTTGCGGGCGTAGCCGGCCTTGACGTTGACGATGTCACCGACCTCACCGAGGTGGGCCACTTCATCGCGTAGGATAACCTGCACGGTGACCTCCTCAGTGCGCCTTGACGGTGGTGAACGGCATCAGCGCCACCATCCGTGCGCGCTTGATCGCCTGGGTGATCTTGCGCTGGTTCTTCGCGCACAAGCCGGAGACGCGCCGCGGCACGATCTTCCCACGCTCGGTGATGAAGTACTTGAGGATCGACGGGTCCTTGTAGTCGATCACCAGCGTCTTGTCGGCCAGGAAGCGGTCGACCTTGCGGCGCCTGCCGCGGCTGCCGAAGCGGACGTTACGCATCGTCGGCCTCCTTCTTCTCACTCTCGGGGGTCTCGGGCTCGGGCGCTGCCTCGACGGCGGGCTCGGGCTCGGGCGCTGCTTCGACGACGGCCGCTGCCTCGACAGCGGGCGCCGCCTCGGCGGCTGGCTCGGCCTCGGGCGCTGCCTCGGCGGCGGGCTCGGGGGCGTCCTCCGGCCGCAGCGGCAGGGGCTCGCCGAGCAGCGAGAGGTGGTCGGGATCGATCCCGTCCTCCAGCTTGATGTGCTGCCAGCGGACGCAGTTGTCGAGCATGCGCAACACGCGCTCGACCTCGGCGGTCGCGCCCGGCTTCGTCACGTAGACGAGGTAGAAGTAGTACGCCTTGGAGTGCTTGCGGATCTCGTAGGCGAGCTTCCGCTTGCCCCACTCCTCACGCTTGAGGAGCGTGGCGCCGTACTCTTCCAGGACGTTGGTGACGCGACCGGCGATGCGCTCGCGCTCAGCCTCTTCGGCCTCCGGCTGTACGAGGTAGATCAGCTCGTACTTGCGGAGCTTGGCGTTGGCCATGTTGGCACTCCCTGTGGGTTGTGCAGCCCGCGACTCAAGGCCGCGAGCAGGGAGGTTTCAGATTTCGGGTGGCGAACTCTAGGGACTCACGAGCCGGAGGTCAAGGGCGGACCGCGCCAGCTCAGGCCGAGGCCCTCGACGAAGGCCCGCTCCTTCTGAAGCAACCGAGAGCGCCTGCATTCGAGGAGTGCCTTCACGGCGCCTCGGTCGTCGACCTCGATTCCAATGCCGTTGAGAAGAGTCTCTTGTCGAGAGTCGCTGGGGAGCAGGCCCTGTTGACCACCGCTGCTGACCGCCGCGCGGTCACGGAGGGCCTTCCTGAGCTCGACCAAACGGCCCACGCGCGACTCGATCACCAGATTGAACCACTTTGACCGACCGAGCTTCGGCTCGAGCGTCCCGACCGACGCGGCCCCGCTGGCGAGAGCGGTATGGGCGGGGCCGTCCGGCGCGCCTTGGTCAGCGCGGTTGGCCATCTGGAGGACGCAGGCCCGCGAGCGAGCCGCCCGAAAGTCGAAGCGCGTAGCCTCCTCAATCTGCTGTGTGGTGTCCCGCCGCATCGCCTCCCAACCACCGCCGGTGAGCATGTCCGAGAGCGCCTGCGTCGCGCGGTCGACCACCGCCGCGTTGATTCCTGCGAAGACCCCGCCGTAGGTCGTCAGCCAGAACCAGCGCGTGAGTGCCTCCGTCGCCTGCGGGGAGAACGCCACGGGATCGCCGCGACCGGCCTCGATCGCGAGGATGAGGAGTTGCCAGGAGTACGGGAGGATGGCCGGGCCGTGGACACCGATGCTGCGAAGGAAGCTGACCCCGGCCTTCAGCCCGTGCCCCGCTCGGAGGATGATCTCCGGATTCTCCTTGAGGTCCGTCGCCAAGCCCCTGATGTCCAGCCTCGTTGGGTGCTGTGATGTCTTTCCGAGGCCGCCGCGAAGGAGGCCCGCGCACACCCGCAACATGTCCATATCGCTGATGTTCCCCCAGCCCTCCGGCTCGAGAAGCTCGCCGCGGACTCTCGCGAACTCGGCTTGGGGGTCGAAGCTGTCGGTGTAGGCCAGGGCGGTCACCATGTGGAAGGGGCTCATCGGTGTCCCCCCGCTGTTGATCCGCTGGAAGCTCTCCGTCGCCTGGTCCAAGGACTCCGTCACCAAGGACGCCACCGGCACGCTGTATTCACGGAAGCGGTCACGCAGGCTGTCCGCACGCGCTACCTCGGTGTCCGTGAGCTCCGCTTCTTCACGAATCCACTTGTTGAGTTGCACCCGGTCAAGGGCCAGCTCCATAGGGATCTGCCGGGGGCCTGGGCGCTCTCCGGGCTTGAGCAGGAGGAACCGGTCTCGTCGGGGTGTCGGCGATGGCGCGCCTGCCTCTTCGTCCGAGACATCGAAGACCCAGCGTTCTTCCAAGGGCGGGGCCGTCGCGGGCGTGTGACCCTGTAGGCTAGGACCCACGATCGCGATGAGCGTGGACAGCCGTTGGTGACCATCGAGCACCAGGCGAAGCCGCTGACCTCCTGGCGGGTCGGGGACTCGAGCACCACCGACGGCCCCGAGGACCTCGACCTTCTCCTTCGTCGACCACAGCAAGATGGTCCCGATGGGGTAGCCGCGGTGGATGCTGTCGAGCAGCTCGCCCCGTTGCTCGGGCTTCCAGCTCACCTCCGTGCCCGGACGCTGAAATCGCGGCACCTGGATCTCGCCGCGCAGGAGCTCCTCCAAGAGGCGGTAGAGAGGATAGATCGTGGGTTGATTCTCGTAGAAGGGCATGGTCCAGCCGACGTGTTCAGGTGAAGGAGGCGATGGTCTCGGCGAGTGCTGTCATCTCGGGCCAGGAACCATCCTTCTCGAACCAGGCGTCGTTCCAGTCGAGCTTGTGCTCCAAGAAGTCGTTCTTGAACCAGCTCCCCGCCTTGGCCTGCGGTCGCGGTCGCAGACCACGAAATGCGAGACCCGCCAGCTCTCTGGCCCCAGACCGAGCGGATCTTCGGAGCCGCCGCTGGCAGAGTGCTCGATGAGCCGAGGCAGGTCGCCACCACCACCGTGCTCGAGCTGCACCCGGCCCGCGGGCAATCGGTTCGTGTCGGCAGGGTTCAGCTCTCCCACCACCATGACGACGGCTGCACCCCGCGTCACCGCATGGGCGCCGAGATTCCGTAGGGCTTCTCGCAACCATCGGACCTCGCCTCCGAGGTCGCGCCCCAGCCGCTTGGTCCACTCATCGACGAGGATCGACTCCTCCGAGGCGACCCCATTGGGGTCATCGACGACCCACAGCGTATGCCCCCGCATGGCGCCCGCCCGCAGGAGCGCGACCAAGTCGGCGTCTCTGGCCGCTCCCGCACGAAAGAGCGCTGCATCGACGAGGAAGATCATGTGCGCCCCAGCGTCTCCCAACGCGCCTCGAACAGCCTGCGCGAGAGCTTCTGTTCGTCCTCGAAGGAGTCCGCTTCCCAACCCTCCAAGGTCCCATCGCGCTGGACCTCGATCCGGCGAACGCTTGCAGCTTGGTCGTCCGGGCCGCGAGATACCCAATGCAGCGCGACGTCGTCAGGTTGCAACTGGCGCGTAGCGAGCGCCAGTTGCAGGCAACGGAGGATGTAGACGGAGTGGGTCTCGAGGACCACCGGAATGCCCGCCTTGGAGAGCTCGATCAAGCGCTCGAAGAGAGGCTCTTGCAGACTTGGGTGCAGCCGCGCCTCGGGCTCCTCGATCGCCAGCATCGTGGGGCTGTTCGATATCCGCTCCTGCGCCCAGTACGAGCAGAGAAGAACCGGCAAGAGCCATCGCATGCCCTCCCCAGCGAGGTAGAGCGGTAGCGACTCACCTCCGCCGCGTCGCAACCTGAACTCGTGCTCGCCCTTGCTGTTCTTCGAGACCTCGACGGACTCCCCCAACTCGTCGCGCGCCCGCAGCCATTCGGACGCATGCTCGAGCAACGGCTTGTGCTCACTCAACGCCTTCGCCAGATCACGCCCATCGGGAGCGCAGCAGCGACTCGCGCGGGGAGCCGCGCCGCTGGCCGACTTGGAGGCCGCCAACCATTGAATCCGTTCGAGGGGCGCGAGCGCGGGCCGGATCCGGTCCAGGTCCTTTTTCGCCCGCGGCGGCAGGCCACGAGGCAACATCGACTCGAAGTGGAGTGGGCCGCTCCAGGGGCTGCCTGCGCTCTTGCCCCGGTAGTCTGCGTGAAACTCGTGAGGCGTCCGATTGGGGTTTCCGTCCCAAGACACCGCGAATTGCGGCGCTTCGGCGGCGCCGATGTGTACCCGGTTGGGTACCAGTCCACCGTCGTCAGTGAGCTGCAGCTCCAAGTGCGGCCCGGCGGGGAGGCCGACTCTGAGACGAGGACTGCCCGAGGGTCCCGGTCCCAGCCAGCCAAGCTCCTTGAACGTAGCACCGAGGAGGGCCGCCGAGCTCAGATCAAGACCCGGCGCTTGGCCGTAGATCGAATCGGCCAGCAAGGGGAGCAAGCGAAGCAGGGTGCTCTTGCCCGCCTGATTGCGCCCGTAGAGCAGCGTGAGTGGCCGCACCGTGAACTCGCTCACGTCGCGGAACGCGCGAAAGCCGGCGACCTGAATGACGAGCGGGTTCACGGGCATCGGGAGACCAGCGTCCTCGAATGGTGCGCTGGATCCTCCTAGGACGGTGCGGCAGACAAAGCGACCAAGTGATGTGCGTGCCCGCCAACCGAGTTCAAGGCGCGAAGCCGTAGCGATATCCGAAGATATCGGTAGGCTTCGCAACGCCGAAATCGGTTGGCGGGCGCGTGCAGCGCGCCGCGTCGCGACTCTGCCGCACCGTCCTAGCCCCGCGCGGGGTTGGAATGGAACCCACATGGGCCGCCGTGGGCAGCCCGTGGGCGGCTCAGCCGTGGAACTTCATCAGCACCGGGGCGATGACCAGGGCGACGACGCTCATCAGCTTGATGAGGATGTTGAGAGAGGGGCCGGCGGTGTCCTTGAAGGGGTCGCCGACCGTGTCGCCGATGACGGCGGCCTTGTGGGCCTCACTGCCCTTGCCGCCGTTCTTGCCGCCCTCGATGTACTTCTTGGCGTTGTCCCAGGCCCCGCCGGCGTTGGACATGAACAGGGCCATCATCACGCCGCCGACGGTGGTGCCCACGAGCAGCCCGCCGAGGGTCTCCAGGGAGTAGAGACCGGCGATGACCGGGACCGTGATCGCCAGCAGGCCGGGGAGGATCATCTCCTTGATGGCGGCGGCGGTGGAGATGTCCACGCACTTGGCGTACTCGGCCGTGGCGTTGCCCTCGCGGAGGCCCGGGATCTCGCGGAACTGACGGCGGACCTCTTCGATCATCTTGAAGGCCGCGCGCCCGACGGCCTTCATCGCCATCGAGCTGAAGAGGAACGGCAGCATGCCGCCGACGAAGACGCCGACCATGACCGGCGGGTCGAGGACGTTGATGCCCTTGGCGAGCAGGCCCGTCTTGGTGGCGTAGGCGCTGAAGAGGGCGAGGGCCGTGAGGGCCGCCGAGCCGATGGCGAAGCCCTTGCCGATGGCGGCGGTGGTGTTCCCGACGGCGTCGAGCTTGTCGGTGCGACCGCGGACCTCGGGATCGAGGTGGGCCATCTCGGCGATGCCGCCGGCGTTGTCGGCGATCGGGCCGTAGGCGTCGACGGCGAGCTGAATGCCGATGGTGCTGAGCATACCCAGGGCCGCCATCGCGATGCCGTAGAGACCCGCGCTGTAGAAGGCGATGAGGATCGAGGCACAGATGAGGAGCGTGGGGATCGCCGTGGAGGCCATCCCCACGCCGAGGCCGCTGATGATGTTGGTGGACGGCCCGGTGACGGACTCGTCGGCGATGCCGATGACCGGCGGCTTGTGGTCGCTGGTGTAGTACTCGGTGACGATGCCGATGGCGATTCCGGCGCCGAGGCCGCCGACGGTGGCCCAGAAGACGCCGACCGCGGTGTACTCGACGCCGCCGACGGTGAAGATGCCGTCGCCGAGGAAGTACGTGATGAGGAAGTAGCTGACGACCAGCATGACCGCGCCGGCGCCGAAGGTGCCACCGTCCAACGCCCGCTGGGGGTTACCGCCCTCCTTGGTCCTGACGAAGAAGGTGGCCACGATGCTGACGACGATGCCGGCGGCGGCGATGAAGAGCGGGAGAACGACCGGGTTGAGCGCGTTGGCCTCGCCCTTCATGCCCGACATCCACAGCATCCCGAGGATCATCGAGCCGATGATCGCGCCGACGTAGGACTCGAAGAGGTCGGCGCCCATGCCGGCGACGTCGCCGACGTTGTCACCGACGTTGTCGGCGATGGTCGCCGGGTTGCGCGGGTCGTCCTCGGGGATGCCGGCCTCGACCTTGCCGACGAGATCGGCGCCGACGTCCGCTGCCTTGGTGAAGATGCCGCCGCCCACGCGCGCGAAGAGCGCGATGGAGCTGGCGCCGAGGCTGAAGCCGGAGACCACGTTGAGCACCCGCTCGAGCCGGGCGCCGACCAGCGCCCCCTCGCCGAACATCCCACCGAAGATCAGGAAGAGCCCGCCGAGGCCGATCACGCCGAGGCCGACCACGCACATGCCCATCACGGCGCCGCCGCTGAAGGCGACCTGGAGCGCGGGGGCCAGCCCCGTCTGGGCGGCGTTGGCGGTGCGCACGTTGGCCGCGGTGGCCACGCGCATCCCGAAGAAGCCAGCGAGGCCCGAGCAGACCGCGCCGGCGACGAAGGAGAGCGCGATCAACGCGTGGCTATCAGCCTGCCCCGCGTTGGCCCACGCGAGGAGGGCGGCGACCACGACCACAAAGACCGCCAGCACTCGGTACTCGCGCACCAGAAACGCCATCGCTCCGTCGCGGATGTGACCCGCGATCTCGTGCATGGCATCGTTGCCGACCTCTTGTTTATTGACCCAAGCGGACTTGAGGAAGGCAAAGACCAGCGCGAGCAACCCCGCTACAGGCACGAGCCACAGATATTCAGCCACGGTTCATCGACTCCTGGGTGTCGGGTTTCGTGTTGATTTGGTTCATGGCGCGACGCACACCCTCACAGAGGGCGAGCCGTACGGCGTCTGCGGCGCGATCGATCAGGTCAGGGAGCCACGGTCGCTCGTCGGCGTTGAAATCGGAGAGCACGTAGTCGGCGACCTCGCCGTGCCGAGGGCGACCGACCCCGACGCGAAGGCGCGCGAACCCGTTGTCGCCCAGCTCGGCGACGAGGGAGCGCAGGCCATTGTGGCCAGCGTGGCCGCCGCCGATCTTGAGCCGGAGCGTGCCGAAGGGCAGATCGATCTCATCGTGCACCACGACGAGGCGCGCGAGATCGATATCGTAGAAGTTCCGGGCCGGCGCCACCGAACGGCCGCTGAGGTTCATGAAGGTCTGGGGCTCGAGCAGCACGACCGGCGCATCGGCGATGCGACCGGTGCCGAGGTGTCCCTTGAACTTCGTGCGGCCGAGGTCGATGCCGGCGTCTGAGGCCAGACGGTCCACCACCATGAACCCGACGTTGTGCCGGTTGCTCAGATAGCGTGGCTCGGGGTTACCGAGCCCGACGACGAGGTGGCGGTCCATGGGTGTTCGGCTGTCGGGTGGGCGCTCGAGGGATGCTACTCGTCCGCCGCCGACTCTTCGGCCGCGGCTTCGCCCGACTCCTCGCCCTCCTCCTCCTCCGCCAGACGACCGCGCGGCTTCACGATCTTGACGACGACGTAGTCGCGCTCGAAGACCGGGGCCACGCCCTCGGGCAAAGCGAGCTCGCTCGCCATCACGCCGTCGTCGTGGTCGAATTCGGTGATGTCGATGACGATCTCGGCGGGCACGGCCTCGGGCAGGGCGCGGACCTTGACCTCACGGTACGGCTGGTTGACCACCCCACCCATCTGCACCCCGATGGAGCGACCGACGTGGCGCACCGGGACCGACGCGACCAAGGGGCGCGTGAGATCGGTGACGACCAGGTCGACGTGCATGATCTGGCGACCCACCGCGTGGCGCTGAATCTCGCGGACCAGGCATCGGTGCGTGGCGTCCCCGACGGCGACGTCGAAGACGGCGTTTGCCCCCTTGGGGTTCGCTAGCGCCGTGTCGAGCTCGCGCGGATCGAGGCTGACGGCGACCGCCGCCTCGAGCTGGTGGCCGTAGACGACGGCGGGGGTGCGCCCCTCGCGCCGTAGGCGGCGGGCTGGGCCCTTGCCCCCGGTCTCGCGGGGGAGCGTGGAGATGTGCGTGGGTTCCATGGTGGTCCTCATAGAGTTCGGTCAGACGAAGAGGCTGCTGACCGAGTCAAAGTCGTGAATGCGTTTGATGGCCTCGCCGAAGAGGTCGGCAACGGAGAGCTGCTTGATCTTCGGGCAGGCGCGGCCGGCGGCCGTGAGCGGAATGGTGTTGGACACGATGACCTGCTCCAACACGCTCTCGTTGATTCGACCGATCGCGGGGCCCGAGAGGACGGCGTGCGTGGACACGCAGAAGACGCGCCCGGCCCCGAACTCGGTGAGCGCTCGCGCGCCCTGCACGAGGGTGCCCGCGGTGTCGATCATGTCGTCGATGATCACCGCGTCGCGGCCCTCGACGTCGCCGATGAGGTGCATGACCTCGGCGACGTTGGCCTGCTCGCGGCGCTTGTCGAGGATCGCGAGGGAGGCGCCGAGCCGCTTGGCATAGGCGCGCGCCCGCTCGACGCCACCGGCGTCGGGGCTCACGATCACCAGATTGTCGAGATCCAGGTTCCTCACGTGCTCGAGCATCACTGGGGAGCAGTAGAGGTGGTCCACGGGGCCGTTGAAGAAGCCCTGAATCTGGCCCGCGTGAAGCTCCATCGTGATGAGCCGCTCGGCCCCCGCCGCGGCGACGAGGTCGGTGACGAGCCGCGCGGAGATGGGGGCGCGCGGCGCCGCCTTGCGATCCTGTCGGGCGTAGCCGAAGTAGGGCATGACGGCCGAAATGGAGCCCGCTGACGCGCGCTTGAGCGCGTCGAGCATGATCAGCAGCTCCATCAGGTGGTCATTGACCGGGGTGCAGGTGCTCTGCACCACATAGACGTCCGCGCCGCGCACCGACTCTTCGATCTCGACCCGCGTCTCGCCATCGGAGAAACGGCTCACGCGCGCGTTGCCGAGCGGCACCCCGAGGTAGGCGCAGATCTCGCGTGCCAACTCGGGGTTGGAGTTGCCGGCGAAGATTCTGACGGCTGCCATGGCGCGGGCCTCCGTGATCCAAGATGCGTAGCCGACGGGGCAGGGGCGGCAGGATTCGAACCTGCGACACCGGGAACCAAAATCCCGTGGCATACCACTAGCCTACGCCCCTTTATGCGTCGTAAGATCCCGAAACTATAGAGGAAACCTCTACCCGGGACCCTCATATCGGCACGCAGGGTGGAGGTTGATAGCACAAGGTCCTGGGGGTGTCAACGCAGCCTCGGCTCGCCCGCACGGCGTTTGGCTCGGAGCGTGCTATGACGGACGCGGTGTCCGCCGACGACGAGACCAGGACGGGGGTCGCGCTCGCCGCCGCCGGCGGCGCGCTCTACGCGTGGAGCGCTGCCCCGGGGCTGACCTGGCTCGACGCCGGGGAGCTGGGGGCGGCGGCGTGGGAGCTGGGGGTGGCCCACCCACCGGGCTTCCCCGTCTTCGCGCAGGTACACGCGGCCGTCATGCGACTCTTGCCCCTGGGCGACGTCGCGTTCCGCGGGAACGTCGCGTCGGGCCTGTGGGCGGCGGTCACGTTGGGGTTGGTGTACGGCGCGGGCCGAGCGCTCGGCGCGGGGCGGCTGGCGACGGCGGCGGGGGCTGCGCTGCTGGCCTTGTCTCCATTGTGGGCGCTGCACGCGACGACGATCGAGGTCTACAGCGGGGCCGCGGCGATCGCGGCGGCGATGGTCTGGGCAGCGGCGCGGGCGCGAGACGACGCCCGGTGGGGGCTGGCCGCGGCGTTGCTGGTGGGCCTGGCGGCGGGACACCACGCGGAGCTGCGGATCTTCTCCTTGCTCGTGGTGCTAGCGGTGCTCGCGGCTCGGCGCGACCGGCGTGAGCTCGGTCTCAGCGCGGGCTTCGTCCTCTTGGGTGGCCTGGCGCTGCTACAGCTCCCGTTGCGCGCCGCCGCGCGCCCCTGGCGGAACTGGGGCGATCCCGCGAGCCCCGCGGCGCTGTGGGACCACGTCTCGGGCGCGCGCATCCGAATGGCCTACGCCGACGAGTTCGCGGTCTTCGATCTCGACGCCGTGGCCCAGCTCGGCGACCAGCTCGCGACCCACGCGCCGGTCCTCGTTCTCTTGGGCCTCGTGGGCTTCGCCCTCGCCGTTCGCCGGACGTGGCTGCTGCTGCTGGTGTGGGTGGCCGACTGCGTCTACGCGACGACGCTGAACCCGATGGGGCTGCGGGACCTCCAAAACGGGGTCCCCGGGTTGGTGATGCTCGCGATCGGGGCGGCGGTGGCCCTCGATTGGTCGATTCGCCGCGGGCGGTTGGCGGGCATCGGCGGCGCGGCCCTCGCGGTCGGGTTGACGGTGGCGTGGTCGGAGCCTCCCGGCGCGCGGCGCGCCGACCGAGGTCTGGCGCGGCTGATCGACGCCGGGTCCGACGCGGCCCCCCCCGAGGCCTTGGCGCTGGTCGCCAGCGACAGCTTCGCGTCGGGGTGGGCCTTCGCGCAGGTGGTCGAGGGCGCGCGGCCGGACCTGGCGGTGGTGGTACGCCAGCACGCCTGGGACGCGTCGTCGGTCGGACCCGTCCGGCGTCGCCTGCCATCGGCGCTGGCGGGGTGGCGGCCGGGGGCCGTGGTGAACGACCTGGCGCGACTGGGAGAGGGCGGCGTGGTCGTCTGGGAGTGGGCCGGCGGAGCGGTGTCCGAGGGTCGACCGGTGGGTATGGGCCCGCGCTTCCCGTGGTTCGTGCGGGGCGCCCCCGACGATGGCGCCTTCGCCCGGCGGGTCAGCGACGAGCCGACCACGAGCCGGGGCGCGCGGCGAGCGCTCGGCCGCTTGGCGACGGACTTGGGCTTGTATCGCCTGGGGCAGGGGCGCGCGGCGGACGCGGTGGCGGCGATGGAGCTCGCGGTGGAGACCGATCCGCTGGCCACCGCGCGTTGGACGAACCTCGGCGTCGCGCTCTCCAGCGCCGCCGACGCCGCCCGGCGAGGCGGCCGGCCGGAGGAGGGGCGGGCGCTACTCGAGGCCGCGGTGGAGCAGACCCGGCGGGGCTTGGCGCTCTCACCGCGGGACCGCGAGGGCGGCGTGAACCTGGCCCGCTACCTGGTCAACCTGGGGCACAGCGAAGCGGCGATGGAGGCGTTGGGCCCGCTGCTCGAGCGGGACCCGGGCGACCCGGAGGCCCTTGGCCTGCGGGGCGTGTTGCGCGGAAACGGGGGGGACCTGGTGGGCGCCTGCGAGGACTTCGAGGCGGCGTTGCGGCGCGACCCGAATCAGTCCGAGGCGAAGTACGGGCGACCGCTCGCCTGCGAGCGGCCGCCGAAGCGGACTACAACGAGCCCTTGAGGGCCGAGGCGGCCTTGAATCCGATGGTGCTGCTGGCCGCGATCTGGATCTCGGCGCCGGTGCGGGGGTTGCGTCCCACGCGGGCGGCCCGGTCCTTCTTCGCGAAGGTGCCGAAGCCCGGCATGAAGAACTTCCCGTCGCCCTTCACCGAGCCGACGATGTTGTCGAACGTGGCGTCGATGAGGTCGCTGGTGGCCTTGAGGGTGAGGCCGTCGCCGGCCGCCTCGTGAACACGCGAAACGAGTTCTTGCTTGGTCATGTTCCGTCCCTTCCTTAGTTGACCGCGGCCTTCGCGTCGGGCGCAGGCTTGAAGTTGACGATCTTGGACTCGGGGATCTGGATCGCCTCGCCGGTGCGCGGGTTGCGACCCGTGCGCGCGGCCCGCGTCTTCACCGTGAAGGTGCCGAAGCCGGGGTGCGAGTAGCGGCCCTCGTTCTGGAGGGCGCCCGAGATCTGGCCGAACAAGGCGTCGACGACCTCGCCCACCTTCTTCTTGGTGAGATCGGCTTGTCCCGACTGAACGCTGGCGATGATTTCTTTCTTCGTCATTGTTTCCCGCCCCTCCCTGGGGTTGAAGGATGACACGCAACCGGCACCACATGCGCCGGCTGCAAGTTGAGGTTTCATGCGGTCTTGAGCGTTGTTCGCGCCGCACCGCTCGATGCGGGCGGACCATATCGGCCCCATTTTCTGGGTGTCAACCGGAAAAGAGGGAACGCCCGCAATGGCGCAAAAGCTTGCGCCGTGCGGTTCAGCGGGTCTTCGTGCGCGCCGCGGAAGGCGCTTGCGAAAGCAGAAGTCAACCCCTCACTTCGGCGGACTCGCTGGTGCAGGAAATCCCTTGATATTTCAATAGGTTCGTTGCTAGTCACCGCGTGCGCTTCCCAGGAATTGGAGATGGCATGCGCGTTCTGGTCACCGGCGCGGCGGGGTTCATCGGGTCGCACACCTGCGATCGCCTGCTCGCCTCCGGGCACGTCGTGTGCGGGCTCGACAACCTCAACGAGTTCTATGATCCCGCCATCAAGGGGCGGAACCTCGCCGCCGCGAGGGCTCACGACCGCTTCGAGTGGGTGCAGGGCGACATCCTCGACGCCGACGGCCTCGCCGATCTCTTCACCCGATTCCGCCCCGAGCGCGTGGTGCACCTCGCGGCGTGGGCCGGCGTTCGCCCCTCGATCGAGCGGCCGGGGCTCTACCAGAAGGTCAACATCGAGGGGACCACGAACCTGCTCGAGCGCTGCCGGGCCGACGGAGTGGATCGCTTCGTCTTCGCGTCGTCCTCATCGGTCTACGGTGACCGGGAGCAGGTCCCCTTCCGCGAGACCGACAACGTCGACCACCCCATCTCGCCCTACGCCGCCACCAAGAAGGCCGGCGAGCTGCTCTGCTACACGTGGCACCACCTCTTCGGCCTCCACGCCCATTGCTTGCGTTTCTTCACCGTCTACGGACCCCGGCAGCGCCCGGAGATGGCCATCCACAAGTTCGCGCGGCTGATGAGCGCCGGCGAGCCGATCACGCTGTTCGGGGACGGCACCACGTCGCGGGACTACACCTATGTCGACGACATCGTCGACGGTATCGTGGCGTCGGTGGAGCGGGTGGAGGGTTACCGCGTCTACAACATCGGTGAGTCGAAGACGACCACGCTCTCGGAGTTGGTGGCCCACCTCGCCGAGGCCCTCGGGGTCGAGCCGCGCATCGAATACCTGCCGACCCAGCCGGGTGACGTCACGCGGACCTTCGCCGACGTCTCACGGGCCAGGGCGGAGTTGGACTACGATCCGCAGATCGACATCGTCTCCGGCATCCGCCGCTTCGTCGACTGGTACCGTCAGACGGGGAGCGGCTCGCCACGCCCGACGGCGTAGTAGACGAACCCGCGCCCGCGCATGCGCTCGGGGTCGTAGAGGTTGCGGCCATCGAAGACCACCGGCGTCGCCATCCGATCCCGAAGCTGATCGAAGTCCGGGCGGCGAAAGAGGCTCCATTCGGTCACCACGCACAGCGCCTCGGCGCCATCGAGGCAGGCGTAGTGGTCGTCGAGCAGCTCGACGCGGTCCTCGAAGAGCGCTCGCGCGGTCGGCATCGCTTCGGGGTCGTGGGCCGCGACCACGGCGCCGGCCTCCAGCAGACCGCGGACCAGATCGAGGCTCGGCGCCTCGCGCATATCATCCGTTCGGGGCTTGAAGGACAGCCCCCAGACGGCGACGCGCTTGCCGCGGACGTCTCCGAAGTGGGCGAGGACCTTCTTCAACAGCACCCGCTTCTGATCCCCGTTGACGGCGTCGACCGCCTCCAGGATGCGCAGCGGGTGGCCATGCGACGCGCCGGTGTGCACGAGCGCCTTGACGTCCTTGGGGAAGCAGGAGCCGCCGTAGCCGGTGCCCGGGAAGAGGAACTGGTAGCCGATGCGAGGGTCGGAGCCGATCCCGTTGCGCACCCTTTCGATGTCGGCGCCGACGCGCTCAGCGAGGTTCGCCAGGTCGTTCATGAAGCTGATCTTGGTCGCCAACAAGGCGTTGGCCGCGTACTTCGTCAGCTCGCTGTCGCGCACGCCCATGAAGAGGATCCGCTCGCGCGTGCGCGTGAAGGGCTCGTACAGCTCGCGGAGCACCTCGCGCGCGAGCTCACCAGCCGGCCCCTCGGGCGTGCCCATCACGACGCGGTCGGGCTTGAGGAAGTCGTTGACGGCGTCGCCCTCCTTGAGGAACTCCGGGTTCGAGCAGGCGACGAAGGGCTGCCTCGCCGTGCGCCCGATGATCTCGGCGACGCGATCGGTGGTGCCGACGGGCACGGTGGACTTCGTGAGCACCACCTTGTGGCCATCGACGAGGACGTTCTCCCCGCCGGCGAGGGCGCCGCCGATCGTCTCGGCGACGGCCTCGACGTAGCGCATCTCGGCGGCTCCGTCGTCGCCCTGCGGGGTGCCGACGGCGATGAAGACCACCGCCCCGGCGCGCACGGCGGCCTCGACGTCGGTGGTGAAGCGCAGCCGCCCGGCCTGGATGTTGGCGCCCACGAGATCGGCGAGGCCGGGCTCGAAGAAGGGGATCTCGCCACCACGGAGGAGCGCGACCTTGCGGGCGTCGATGTCCGCGCAGACGACGTCATTGCCCACGTTGGCGAGGCAGGCGCCGCAGACGAGACCGACGTATCCGCTGCCGAGTACCGTGATGCGCATCGCAAGTCCCCCGTTGCTTCGGGCCGCTGGTTGTATGACATAGACGACCCCGCGGCAACGCGGGATGGCTCACGAGGGATTCGAGCGATGGCGATCGTCGTCCAGAAATACGGTGGGAGCTCGGTCGCGACGCCAGCCCACGTGCGCCGCGTCGCGCGACGGGTGGTCGAGACCCGCCGGGACGGACACGACGTGGTGGTGGTCGTCTCGGCGATGGGCAACACCACCAACGAGCTGCTTGAGCTGGCGGCTTCGGTGAGCGAGAACCCGGAGCGTCGCGAGCTCGACATGTTGCTGACCGTCGGCGAGCGCATCTCCATCTCGCTGCTGTCGATGGCGATCCACGACCTCGGCTACCCGGCGGTGTCCTTCACGGGGTCCCAAAGCGGCATCATCACCACCGACAACCACACCAACGCGCGGATCATACGGGTGACGCCGGTGCGCGTGCGGCAGGCCCTCGACAATGGGCACATCGTCATCGTCGCGGGCTTTCAGGGGGTGAGCGAGCGGCTCGAGGTGACCAGCCTCGGGCGCGGCGGGACGGACACCACGGCGGTGGCCCTCGCCGCGGCGCTGGGGGCCGAATACTGCGAGATCTGCAGCGACGTCGACGGAGTCTACTCCGCCGATCCGCGGGTGGTCCCCGACGCCCGACGGGCAGACGAGCTCTCCTACGACGAGATGCAGGTCCTCGCCGACGCCGGCGCCAAGGTGCTCAACGCCGAGGCCGTCGAGTGGGCGCGGCGCAGCGGGATCGAGATTCGCTGCGCCGCGACGGAGGGCGAGCGGCGGCCCGGCACGCGCATCCGCGAGGGGGCTTCGGGCGCGGATCCGCGGGTGATGGGCGTGACGGCCCACCCGGGCCTCTTCGTCCTCGGCCCGGAGTTCCCCGGCGACGCGCCGCCCGCGGAGCTGGAGTCGACGCTGGTCGCCCACGGCGCCGCCGACGCCCAGGTGTGGCGCCTCCCGGGGGGCTGGTCGGCCCTGGTCCCTCGCCAGAACGTCCACGGACAGGCCGCCTTCCGCGAGGCGCTGGCGAGCCTGGGAGGGGTGGCGGTCCGGGAGGACCTGACGCTGGTGAGCGTCGTCGGGCGAGGGCTGGCGACGCCGCCGGGGAAGCTGACACCGGCCCGTCACGCCCTCACGGCGGCTGGGGTCGCGGTGGTCGGCCAGCTCGTCGAGCCGGGGCGCGTCGGCTTTCTGCTGGACGCCTCCCGCGGCGCCGTGGCCGTGGCCGCGCTACACGATGCCCTCGTTTGACCTGCTCACGGGCGCGGGGGAAGATGTCGGCTCATCCCTTCCGTTGCTGCGGTTGAAGCGGACGCCACCCTCGGAGCCTGGATTGCATCGCCGTGACTTCCTCGCCACCGGTGCCCTCGGTCTGGTCGCCACCTGCGGCACGGCGCGGGGCATGGGGCGCAGCTCCGAGGTGGGCATCGCGCTGCTGAAGCACGGGAGCGGCTACGACGCGCGGCCGACGGCGGTCGAGCAGCTCATGTGGGAGGTGAGCAAGCGCACCAGCGTCGACGTTCGGGAGCGTCCGGGGCTGGTCTCGCCCGACGATCCCGAGCTCTTCGAGTGGCCGTTTCTGGCGTGGCTCGGCGACGGCCCCTGCGAGCCCTTCAGCGACGCACAGGTCAAGCGACTGCGACGCTTCCTGCGCTCCGGCGGCTTCCTCTTCGTCGACGACCTCGCCGCCGACGACCGCTTCGACGAGAGCGCTCGCCGCGAGCTCGCGCGGATCTGGCCCGACGCGCGGCTGGGTCCAATCGACGACGACCACACGCTCTACCGCACGTTCTTCTTGTTCGGCGGAAAGGGGCAGAGCCCGCCGGTGCGCGCCTACGGCCGTACGGCTCGGGTCGAGCGCCTCGAGGGCGTCCACTTCGATGACCGATCGCCCATCCTGTACGGGCGCAACGACCTCTTCGGCGCATTTGGCCGCGACGACCTGGGGAGCTGGCACCTGCCCGTCGTGCCGGGAGGCGGCCGGCAGCGCGAGTTGGCCTTCCGCCTGGGCATCAACCTGCTGATGTACGCAACCTGCCTCAACTACAAACGCGACCAGGTGCACACCGTGGAGATCATGCGGCGGCGGCGCTGGAAGGTCAGCCGGCCTCCCGCCACACGCTAGATATGCTGCAAACGCTGTTCGACCCCGCAGGCGATTTCAACGCCGCGCGCCTGGTGCTGCTCTCCGACTGGGGCGGGTCCACGAGCCTGCTGGTCGGGCTCGTGGCGGCGGCGGTGGTGGCCCTCGCCTGGTACAACACGCGCGCTCAGCCCGGCCGCCGCCGCGGGGCCCTGGTCGCGCTGCGGGTCGCCGCGGTGGGCGTGCTCGGGCTGCTCTTCCTGCAACCCGGCGTGCGACTCGAACACCAGAGCCGGGTCCGAAACCACGTCGTGATGCTGTTGGACGCCTCCCGCAGCATGTCGTTGCCCGGGGCCGACGCCACGCGCCTCGCAGACGCAAAGGCGATGCTCGCCGACAACGCCGCCACCATCGAGGGCTGGCGCGAGGCGCACCAGGTCGACCTCTACGCGCTGTCGGACCACGCGCGGCCGGTGGCGACGGTCGAGGCGATCGAGGCCTTCGGCGACGCGACGCGCATCCTCACGGGGCTCTCGGAGGTGGCGGCGCGCTTCCGGCCCGAGGATCTCGCGGCGGTCATCGTCGTCAGCGACGGTGCGGACAATGGCGCGCTGGGCGCGGGGGTCGGCGGCGATGAGCTGCCCGCGGCGCTGGTGGCAGCGACCGCGCGGCTGGGCGCCCCGGTCCACGCCGTGTTCACCGGGCCCGACACGGCGCCCCGCGACGTGGCGATCGTGGACGTCGCCTACGACGACTTCGCCTTCGTCCGCAACGCCGTGAGCATCGAGGCGGCGGTGACCGTGAGCGGCTTCGAGGGGCTGCAGGTTCCGGTGACCCTGCGCCGCGGCCGGGAGGTGCTGGGGTCGAAGGTGCTCCAGACCGAGGCCGGCGTCACGCGCTATGCCTTCGACTTCGAGTTCGTGCCCGACGAGACGGGCAAGGCGGTGTTCACGCTCGAGGTGGGGATGGGCCCCGGCGAGCGGATCACGACCAACAATCGGCGCCAGTTCGTGATCCGGGTGATCCGCGACAAGATCCGGACGCTCCAGGTGGTCGGTCAGCCGAGCTGGGACGAGCGGTTCCTGCGCAAGCTGCTCAAGAAGAACCCGAACGTCGATCTGATCAGCTTCTTCATCCTGCGCACCTCGGCCTCCCTCGACACGACGCGCAGTCGAGACGAGCTGGCGCTCATCCCCTTCCCGACCCAGGAGCTCTTCGAGGAGCAGCTCGGTAGCTTCGATCTCATCGTCTTCCAGAACTTCACGTTCCACGGCTACAACATGCGCCAGTACCTGCGGCATATCCGCGAGTACGTGCGCAACGGCGGCGGCTTCGTGATGGTGGGTGGGCCGCTGAGCTTCGCCAGCGGCGGGTACGCGGGGACCGAGATCGCCGACTTTCTGCCGGTGGAGTTGCCGACCAGCAAGAACGAGCTCGTCTTCACCGACCGATTCAAGCCGGTGCTGACGCAGGCCGGGTTGCGCCACCCCGTCACCGCGCTGTCGGTGGTGCCGGAGGAGAACGAGGCGCTGTGGAAGGGGCTGCCGGAGCTCACCGGCGTGAACCGCGTCGCCGGCGTGCGCCAGGGCGCACAGGTGTTGTTGCGGCACCCGTCACGCTCCGTCGCGGGCGAGGCGGCGCCGGTGGTGACGGCGTCGAGCTACGGTGAGGGGCGCGTGCTGGCGATCAACACCGACAGCACCTGGGCGTGGGACTTCCGCGCGGCCGGCGAGGGGGCCGACAACCGGCACTACTACCGCTTCTGGGGCAACGCCATCCGCTGGCTGATCCGCGATCCGGCGCTGAGGCCGGTGCGGGTGTCGAGCGACCGCGACCGCTACCCGTTGGGGGCCGAGGCCACGCTGCTCACCCGCGTCGTGGGCCCCGACTACCAGCCGAAGAAGGACACCCTGGTGCGAATCGAGGTCGTGCGGAGCTACTTCGAGGGGGGCACGCCGAAGGAGGCGGTGGCGTTCGCCGCCGATGGGCGAACCGACGAGGTGGGCGAGCTGATGACGCGCTACACGCCGACGGAGGAGGGCGCCTACCGAGTGACGGCGACGGCGGCCCTCGAAGGTGGAGACATCGACGACCGGGACGTCTTCGTGGTCGCGCCGGACCCGGTGGAGCTGCGGGAGACGTCGGCGCGGCGGGACACGATGGCCGCGCTGGCGAAGGCCGGCGGCGGCGAGCTACGGGCGCTGGGCGACGGGCTTGAGAAGCTCGCGCGGACCGAGCCGAAGGTCGTGAAGGTGAATCGCCGCCGCGACGTACCGGTATGGGCCAGCGCGTGGTTGCTGCTGCTCGGGGTGCTGCTGCCCAGCGCGGAGTGGTATCTGCGCCGCCGATGGGGACTGCTGTGACGCTACTGTGGGAACAGCGTCTCCATGGAGAGGTACTTGTCACCGCGGTCTGGCGTGATGAAAACGATCGTGCTCCCGGCGGGGGCCTCCCGCGCGATCTTCAGCGCGCCCCAGGCCGCGCCACCGGCAGAGATGCCCACGAAGAGGCCCTCGTGACGGGCGAGCTTGCGCGTGGTCTCGATGGCGTCCTCTGCGCTGACGTCGACGATGCGGTCGACGCGCTCCGGCTCGTAGATCTTCGGCAGGTACTCGGCTGGCCAGCGCCGGATGCCGGGGATGCGGGAGCCGTCCGTGGGCTGGCACCCGATGATCTGCACCTCGGGGTCGACCTCCTTCAGATAGCGGGAGACGCCCATGATGGTGCCGGTGGTGCCCATGGCGCTGACGAAGTGCGTGACGCGCTTCTCGGTGGCGCGCCAGATCTCGGGGCCCGTAGTCTCGTAGTGCATACGCGGGTTGGCGGGGTTCGAGAACTGATCGAGCATGAAGTGATCCCCGGCCGCGTGGAGCTCGCGGGCGCGGTCGATCGCGCCCTCCATGCGCAGCTCGGCGTCGGTGAGGATGACCTCGGCCCCGTAGGCCTTCATGATCGCGACCCGCTCCGGGGTGGCGCTCGCCGGCATCACGAGGGTGATGCCGCGGCCCTTCATGCCGGCGATCATCGCCAGCGCGATGCCGGTGTTGCCCGAGGTGGCCTCGACGATGCGGCGGCCCTCGAGGTGCCCGGCGCGCTCGGCGTCGGTGATCATCGCCAGCGCGGCGCGATCCTTGACGGAGCCCCCGAGGTTGGTGCCCTCGAGCTTGGCGAGGACCCGCACGTCGTCGCGGTCGACGAGGTTGCGCAGGCGGCGCAGCGGCGTGTCGGCGATGACGCCCTCGAACTCACCGGCGGGGTGTGGAGGGCGGGGGTGGCTGGTCGCGAACATGATGAACCCTCGAAGACGCGTCGCTCGACAGTATACCCTCTTTTCCCGACCGGTTCACGGGTGAATGGCGCGAGTTCCAGGACGAGGAGGCGCCGATGACCGAGTCCCAGCTCTCCGAGGCGCGCCTCGACGCGATCGTCGAGGCGCTGCTGTCGAGCTACGACCTGGACGACCCGCGCCCCCGGCTACCGGCCCGGGAGGCCATCGTCGGGGTGAGCGAGCAGGTGCGGCGGCTGCTCTTCCCCGGCTACTACGCCGACGAAGCGCTGCCGCCCGTGAGCCGCCGACACCACGTCGGTACGTGGCTGTGTGGGCTCCACGCCTCGATGGCGCGGGTGGTCTCGAAGGCCCTCGGCCATGAGGACGCGGCCCTCCCCAAGGCAGCGGCGCAGCGACAGGGGCGAAAGATCGCCAGCGAGCTGCTGGAGGCGCTGCCGTCGATCCGCGAGGCGCTGCGCTGCGACGCACAGGCCGCCGTGGACGGGGATCCCGCGGCCAGCGGGATCGAGGAGGTCATCCTCACCTACCCCGGCTTCCTGGCGATCTCGGCGCACCGCGTGGCCCATTGGCTCTACGACAAGTGCGTGCCCTACGTGCCGCGGGTGATGAACGAGCACGCCCACTCGCTCACCGGGATCGACATCCACCCGGGGGCCCGGATCGGGCGCCGCTTCTTCATCGACCACGGCACCGGCGTCGTGATCGGCGAGACGACGGAGATCGGTGACGACGTGAAGATCTACCAGGGCGTCACGCTCGGGGCGCTCTCGGTCAGTCGGGACTTCGTCGGCACGAAGCGCCACCCCACCATCGAGGACGGGGTCGTGCTCTACGCTGGCGCCACGGTGCTCGGGGGCGAGACGGTGATCGGCCAGGGCTCGGTGGTCGGCGGCAACGTGTGGGTCACGGAGTCGGTCAAGGCTGGGACGACGGTGATCGAGAGCCCGCCCACGTTGAACTTCCGGGCGAGCGAGGGAGAGAGCGAATGAACAAGGCGGTGATGGTCGGCGGTCTGGCGCTGGTCGGGGCCCTGGCGTGGCTCTTGTTGCTGCGCCCCGAGCGGGCGCCCCAGGCGCCGCGGGCCCCGAAGACGGCGCCGGCGGAGACCGCGCCCGCGGTGAAGGCGCCATCGGCCGTCACGCCCCAGCCGAAGCCACGCGTCGCGGACTCCGGCGCGCCGCCCGAGGACGCGGCGATGGAGCCCGACACGTCGAAGGCCAAGGGCCCGTTCACGGTGGATCTGGGGGAGCACCGCATCCACCTGCGCGAGCGCGATGGTCGCGTCGTGGAGATCCACGCGTTGCTCACGACGAGCTCCCACGCGACGTGGCGGGAGCTGCTGGGCCGCAAGCGGAGCCTGGTGCGGATGATGTTCTTCCTGGGGACCCACCGCGCGGCGGACGGCGCCGCGGCGGACGTCGGTGGCGCGAGCTTCAAGGCGGAGCTCGCCAAGCGCTTTGGCAACGTGATCCGCACCGGCGCCTTCGAGCTTCGCTTCGAGCGCTTCGAGGTCTTCCAGCTCCCTCCGCGAGACGCCGGAGAGCCTCGCTGACTCGAGAGGTGTCCACTACTCGTCCAACAACTCGTCGATGGTGGTGCAACGGGCCGCCCGGGTCATCAGCGCCCGCAGCCGCTCGTCGGAGGTGACGCCGCGAACTCGTGTGGCGACCGCCTCCGAGACGACTACGCCCCGGTCCTCGAGGAGATCGAGGACCGCTTGCGCCCGACCCTCCACCCGGCCCTCCGCTCGGCCCTCCGCTCGGCCCTCCGCTCGGCCCTCCGCTCGGTCTTCCGCCCGGACGGCCTCCACCACGGGATGCTTCTTCGCCATGTAGGCCCGGACGATCGCGTCGTCGGCGCGGACGGTGGCCACCAGCGCGCCGACGGGTAGGCTGACGGCGAAGGCGGGGTCCTCGATGCGCGCGTCGAGGGAGACGACCGCCCAGTTGTCGGTCGGGCGCGACCACTCGACGAGCCGGCCGAGCTCGACGTCGATCCCGAAGACGCGACGCACGCCACGCTCGACGAGCTTCCGGGCCTTGTCGGCGGCATCGGAGAGCCGCTGCGTGCTGACGATCTCGAAGACGAGCTCCTCGAGGTGTCGGCCTCCGGTCGCGGGATCACGGGCCTTGGGATAGACGCTGACGTCCGGCGCGATGTCGTTGAGCTCGGACGTGCGGGTGAGCATGTCGACGGCGAGGGCGAAGTCCCGGTGGAGGTGGGCGCCGACGAGGTTGGTGACGGTGGCGTGTCGAGAACCATGAGGCTCATCGGCTGGGGGCACGTAGCGGACCTTTCCATCGAGGATCTCGTAGCGTCCCTCGGGCATCACCAGGCGTTCGTCCACCCGGGGGGCCGCGCGCGCCGACTCGTCGGTCGAGTTCATGGGCCCATTCTAGCACAAGGCCCGATCAGCGACGGGCCTCGGCGGCGATGCGTTTCTTGGTCGCGGCCCACCCGCAGATGGGGCAGATCGCGAGGTCGTGGCGCCTCGCCGGGCAATGCTCACGACCGAAGTAGATGATCTGGAGGTGGAGCCGGTTCCACAGCGTAGGCGCGAAGACCCGCTTGAGGTCACGCTCGGTGGTCTCCACGTTCTTCCCCGAGGACAAGCCCCAGCGGGCCGCGAGCCGGTGGATGTGGGTGTCGACGGGGAACGCGGGGACGCCGAAGGCCTGGGCCATCACGACCGACGCGGTCTTGTGGCCCACGCCGGGGAGGGCTTCGAGGGCCTCGAAGCTCTGGGGGACGGCGCCGCCGTGGCGCGTGAGCAACAGCTCGCTGAGGCGCCGGAGGTTCTTCGCCTTGGTGGGGGCGAGGCCGATCTGGCGGATGAGGTGGGCGATGGCCTCGACCTCGAGGGCCGCCATCTCGGCGGGCGTGCCCGCGGTGGCGAACAGGGCGGGCGTGACCTCGTTGACCTTCTTGTCGGTGGTCTGCGCGCTGAGCAAGACGGCGACGAGGAGGGTGTAGGGGTCGGTGTGGTCGAGGGGGATCGGCACCTCGGGGTAGAGGCGCTCGAGGATGTCGACGACGCGGTCGGCCTTCTCTCGGCGAGTCATTGCAGGCTGAAATCCCAGCGGAGCTTGACGAAGAGGCGGTCGTGCTCGTCCAGACCGGTGAGGAAGGAGACCTCCTCGTCGTCGCGCGGTGGTTGGTAGGTGACGTAGCCGATGCCGGCGTGGACACCGTCTGTGACCTCGTAGTTGGCCTCGGCGCGAGCCACCCAGCCGAGCTGGGCGGTGTAGCCGAAGGCGCTGGCCGCGGCGGCGAGCTGGAGCCGCTGGCGCAGGGCCTCGTGGGTCACGCGCAGCGCGAGTTGGGGCTCGTCGGTGGGGAAGAGCAGATCGGCGGGGGCGTCGGTGAACAAGCCCTGACTCCACTCAAACGCGAAGGCCGTGTCGGCGACGCCGCGCCACGTGAGGCCGACCATCGGCGTGAGGAGCGACGCCTCGTCGACCTCGATTATGGGGATGGCCTGGGAGGTGTCGCCTGTGTTGAACGGGCGGTCGAGATCAAAGGCGAGCTCCCACTTGAGCAAGAACGTGTCGTAGGTGGCGGCCCCCGAGGTGGCGAACAGGGTGTAGCGCCGATGGTCGAGCACGATGTCGATGTCGTCGCTGGCCAGCGC
The DNA here is from genome assembly GCA_964402225.1 of uncultured Nannocystaceae bacterium. Classification (GTDB taxonomy): domain Bacteria; phylum Myxococcota_A; class Bradymonadia; order UBA7976; family UBA1532; genus CAYOBQ01. The sequence continues at coordinate 68,863 of CAYOBQ010000012.1, forward strand.
CACCGGATCGAGGACCACGACGCCCTGGCGGTCGAGGAGCGAAGCGGCGTAGAGGCCGAGATCGACGGCGGGTCCCTTGTAGACCCAGCGCAACAGGACGTTTTGGCGCTCGGAGAAGCGGCCGGGCGTGTCCACGAAACGCAAGGTCTTGCCGGCGAGGAGCGCCGCCGCCGGACCGCCACCGGCGATGATGGAGCGGAAGGGGCTGAACTCACCGGTGGGCGGGGCGCGCTCGTCGAAGCGCTGCTCGTGGACGACCATCGCCTCGAAGCGGTGGTCGCCGGGGAACCAGCCGACGCGGGTGGCGAGGATCGGGAGGCGCAGGTCGTCGAGATCGGCGAGGCCGGGCTCGCGCAGATCGCGCGGGTTGACGACGTCGACGGGGGAGAGCGCGTCGCCTTCGCCCCAGGCGACGATCTGGCGACCCAGCGTGACGTCCACCGGGCCCAGGGCCGCGCCGACGAATTGCTCACCGTCGAGGTAGCGCGTCTCGTAGGTCTCGGTGGTGGCGTCGTCGTGATCGCCGCCACGGTAGACCAGGTCGTGCTCGACGTGGCCGGCGAGGACCGCCCGCCAACCGTGGGCGTTGAAGCGCCACGCGAGATCCAGGCTGCGCCGGTCCTTCGCCCAGGGGTCGGCGTCGGTGCGCTCGGCCCAGAAGTGCGTGTCGCTGCGGACGAAGCCGTCGAGGGACCAGGCGGAGGAGGTCGTCGCCTGCGGCTCGGGGGTCTCGCCGAAGTCGAAGTCATCGGCGGAGTCGCCCCAACCCTCCTCCTCCTGTGCAGCGACGAGGGCGGGCACGAGGGCGCAGCACACCAGGACACTGCGGCAGACCAAGCGACCAAGCGATGTGCGTGGCCGCCGGCCGAGTTCAAGGCGCGAAGCCGTAGCGATATCCGACGATATCGGTAGGCTTCGCAACGCTGAAATCGGTTGGCGGGCGCGTGCAGCGCGCCGCGTCGCGACTCTGCCGCAGCGTCCCAGCACCCGGCGCACGCTACAGGCCCTTCTCGAGGGCGCGCTGGCTGAAGTCGCCCTCCGCCACGTCGGCGTTCCCGTGGCTCAGCTTCTGGAACCGGAGCACGGTGGTGGACTCGACGGTGTCGCCTCGCTTGGTCCGCGCCTTGAGCGTGTGGGGGACGAGGATTCCGCCCACGTCCTTGATGTCCTCGAAGCGCACCAGCTTGATCTTCTTGCCGGCCGTGACCCACATCTTCGCCTGCAACGGCATCAGCTTCGACTTGCTGACCCAGACGTGCGTCTTGAGGTAGCCGGTCTCCTTCTTGACCTTCTTGGTCTTGGGCCGGGACTCGATCAGCCAGCAATCCTCGCCAGCGGCCTGCACCGTCTGCTTCAGCATCTTGTACTCGTAGTGGGTGGGATCGGCGCGGGTCATGTCGCTGTATGTGAAGTCGGTGCCCATGAAGGAGCCGGACTTGTCCCCGCTGGAGATGCGCGTCGACTTGTGCAGGCTCGGCAGGTAGAGCCACTGGTCATCGTCCTTGGCACCGTCATCGTAGTCGGTGGACAAGAGGCCCGTGCCCTTCACGTCCGGCGGGCTCTCGAAGATCATGAGTTGGCGGGTGCCGCCGTCGAAGAGGAGGGCGCGGGTTCGCACCACGCGCTCGCGCTCGCGGCCGGACCGGTCGGTGATGGTGATCACCATCTCGCCCTTCACCTTGTCGCCGCGCGCGCGGGCCTCCACCGCGGCCATGATCCTGGCGGGATCCGTCTCGTCGGTTGACACCGTCGGCGCGGCGGCGGCCGGCGCGGCCACGAACAAGCTAAGCAGCAGGCTGATGCGGGTCCGCATGGGTCTTCTCCTTGTTCTCCCCGTAGATCGTGCGCAGCAGCGCCGGGGCGAAGATGAGGTCGATGAGCAAGGCGACGGCGCAGGTGAGCCCGATGAGGAGCCCGAAGCGCTGGAGGTTGGCCATGTCCGAGCCCAGGTAGACGAAGAAGCCGGCGACCAGCGCCAGCGTGGTCGTCGCCATCGCGCGCCCCGAGTGGCTGGCGGCGCGGCGCACGGCGTACTCGGGGTCCCCCGAGTGCGTGTAGATGACGCGGAAGTGGTGCAGGAAGTGGATGGTGTCGTCGACGGCCACACCCAGTGCGATGCTCGCGATGAGCAGCGTATTCATATCGATCGGGATCGAGGCGAAGCCCATCAGGCCCATGATGAAGGCGATCGGCATCAGGTTGGGCACCATCGCGATGAGCCCGAGCTTCACGCTGCGCAGGAGCACCACCATGATCAGGGTGATCACCAGAAACGCCACGCCGAAGCTGCGCATGAGGTCGCCGAGGAGGAGCCGGATGGTGGTGACGAGGGTGTAGACCGAGCCCGTGGGCTCGACCCGGCCGGCGTCCTTCGGGATGTGGGCGTCGATGCCCGCCTCGACGTAGCGGGTCAGCGGCTCGAAGCCGGTGGCGTCGAGCCACTTCACGCGCAGGGTCATCTGCCCGCGCTCGAAGTCCGTGGAGACGAAGCGGCTGAGCTGCTCCGGGCCGGCGTTCGAAAAGAGGAACATCGCGTCGTTCACGCCGCCCTGCGTCTCCGGGAGCGCGTACTTCGCCTGCGCGCCCCCGTGCAGGGCGCGGTTGGTCTCCTTGAGGAGGTCGACGAGGCTCAAGGTGTTGCCGACGAGCAACCCCTTCTCCGGGTGTTCGTAGGCCTGAATATGCGTCCGAAGCTTCTCGAGGCCCTCGAGCAGGCTCCGGTCGCGGACGCCGCGCTCGGTGGTGCCCGTCACCAGGAGTTGCACGTTTGAGGTGCCGCCGATCTCCTCGTCCATCATCTCGAAGGCGACCTTGATCGGCGTGCCGTCGGGGAGCCAGGCGAACGGGTTGTGGTAGACGCGCAGCGTCGTCGTGCCGAAGGCGGCGACGACCACCAACACGGCGCCGGTGACGAGGGTGATCCGGCGGCGCCGCTTGGAATCCGACGCCCCGACGCAGGCGCCGACGAAGTGGTCGAGGAAGTCGTCGCTGCCCTTCTCCTTGGCCCCGAAGCGGGCCGTCTCCGTGAAGCTGACGACCGCCGGCAAGAAGATCAGCGAGTGGACCATCGCCACGGCCACGCCGAAGGCCCCCGCGGTGCCCATGTCCTGGATGGCCTCCAGGCTGGCGAAGCGGAAGCTGAGCAGCCCGACCATGGTGGTGATCGTGGTGTAGAAGATCGGCGTGCCGGTGGTGGCGACGGCTTGGACGATCGCCTCGCGCCGGTCGAGCCCGTCGCGCAGATAGTCGCGATAGACGCTGAGCAAGTGCACCGAGTCGCCGATGCCCACGCAGGCGATGAACGCCGGCAGGATGGTCGACATCATGGTCATCGTGGTGCCCGTGAGGCTCATCGCGCCGAAGGTCGTCACGACCGCCATGCCGATCACGCCCATCGGGCCGACGACGCCCAGGGGGTGGCGGAAGATGAACCCCAGGATGAGGACGAGGGCCACCGCCGACAGCAGCCCGAGGCGCCCCATGTCGCCGAGCATCAGATCGTTGAGCGCCGAGTTGAGCGCCGGAAGCCCCACGCTGTGGACACGGAAGCCTTCGCCGTCGAAGCCGGCGCCGATCTCCTCGATGGCCCTGTTGACGGTGAGCGAGTCCTCCTCGTCGAGGAACGCGGTGCGCACGGCCAACACCGAATGGCGACCCCTGGCGCCGACGACCTGACCGACCAGGAACGGGTCGCCTAGCACCTCGGCCTTCATCGCGGCGAGCTGGGCGGGGTCGGGCAACGGCTCCATCAACCGCCCGACGCGGATGCCCTGACCGTCCGGCGTCGCGCGGGTGCGCCGCACGTTGATCAGCGAGGTGACCTCCTCGACGACAGAGCCACCGGCCTCGTCGCCCCAGCCGCCCTCGCCCCCCTCGTCGAAGGCGAAGTCATCGGCGGTCTTCGGGGGCGGCTTCCTCGCGCTCTGGGTCGGCGACTCCCGACCCCGGCGGTGCCCGGCGCTGGTGACCTCGACGTCGAGCTTCTCGAGGGCGCGGTGGAGCTTCTCCAGCTCGCGGATGTAGGCGTGGTCGAAGACGTCGCCCTCGACCAGCAGGATGTAGACGTCGTCACGCCCGAACTCGTCGCGATAGGCCGTGAGCACCTTCTGGGCGCGGGACGCCTGGTGGACGAAGGCCTCGATGCTGGTGTCGCTCTTTATCCCCTTCGCGAAGTGAGCCGCGCCCGCGGTGAGGGCGAGCGTCAGCCCCAAGAACAGCCAGCGCGCGCCGACGACGGTGCGCGCGAGGGACTCGAAGAGCGGGCTTGGCGGGTGCACCCGCGGATCAGTCATCGTCCTCGAGATCCTGCATCGAGAGGGTCTCGATCTCCTCCTCGTCGTTGGGCAGGCCAAGGAAGTCGTGGAGGAGGTAGGGGCTGGTGGGCTCGCGGGCGAAGCCGGCGACGGGCTCGGGGGTGGGCAGGCCGAGCATCTCCCGGGCCGCGGGAGACAGGCCGAAGACCTCGCCGAGGGCGCGCAGGGCGCTCGACAGCTCGTCCAGGCTGCCGTGGCGATCGCGGGCGGCGGGGGCCATCGCCTCGAGCACGACAGGATCGAGATACGCGGCGAGCGGCGCGTCCTTTCGGCTCCACGAGGGCGGGGTGGCGAGGGCCCCGTCCCCTGGCTCGATGGTCGGCGGTCGCTGGCCGGTGAGCATGAAGTAGAGCAAGGCACCGGTGGCGAAGATGTCGCCGGCGACCGTGGGCGTCCCGTCGGGATCGAGATCGGGCGCCTGGTAGGCCGCCGCGGGGGCCGGCGGGTTCGCGATGAATCCGCGCAGCCCGCGGGCCAGGCCGAGGTCGAAGACGCGGGGACGGGTCTCGTCGTCCCCGTCGGGATCGAGCAGGACGGTGGTGGGCCGCAGCCCACCGAGATAGAGGCCGCTGTGGTGGGCGGTGCCGACGAGGCGGGCGAGGCGCTCGCCTATTCGAGCCGCCTTGCGTTCGGCGAAGGAGCCCCCCTGGCGCACGACCTGGAGCATCGAGCGGCCGCGGAATCGCCCCAGGACGAGGTACCCGATGGTGGGCTCGAGGGCGCCGCCGCCGAGGGGCAGCATCAGATCCTCGGGCATCGTCCGGGCCCGCGCGGCTTCGCGTCGCACCCAGCGGATGAACTCGTGACCGCGCCCGGGGACCAGGTCGAGCGTGAGCAGCGTGCCCACCACCTCTTCCTGGACGTCGTGCACCTCGAAGGCGGTCCCGATGCGCCAGCGTCCGAGGATGCGGTCGATGCGGTACCGCCCGTCCACCGTCCCGCCCACGACCAGTCGCTGCTTCTGGCTCATACTTCCCACTCAATCGCCGCTGGGCTCGCTACTTCCCACTCAATCGCCGCCGGGCTCGCGCGCGTCGGTCTATATCACACCGAGTTGGAGAGCACCTCGCGCAGAAGGTCGGGGCGATCCGTCATGATCCCGCCGACCCCGTCGGCGACGAGGCGCCGCATCTCGTCGGGCTCGTCGACGGTCCACACGTTCACCCACTTACCGGCCTCGCGCATCGCCTCCAAAAACGGCCCATCGACCAGGCGCAACCCGCCGTAGTGGAGGGGCATGTCGAGGACCTCGAAGCGCTCGTCCTCCGGGAGCGGGAGCCCGGACTTCGCCGCCGTGACCAGCTCGATGAGCGCCACCCGCGGGTAGAAGTGGCAGGCGCCGGGGAGCACGTGCAGCAACGCGGTGGCGACGTCGTCGAGCTCGCTACCGATGCACAGCCGATCGAGGTGAGGCCGGACGATTCGGGCGAAGGCGTCGGCGTGGCCGGGGCGCTTGACCTCGATGTTGAACCGCACGTCGGGCAGCTCGGCGAGGACCTCGGCGAGGCGGGGGACGCGGACGCCCTGGCCGCGAAAGCCGGGGTGGTGCCAGCCGGCGTCGAGGCGCTCGAGATCCGCGTAGCGGACAGCGCCAATGGGGCCCCGCCCGTCCGTCGTGCGCTCCAACGTGTCGTCGTGGAAGACCACGAGCTCACCGTCCGCCGTGACCTGGACGTCGGTCTCGATCAAGTCGGTGTCGTGCTCGGTGACGGCGGCGCGGAAGGCAGCGAGGGTGTTTTCGGGGTAGAGCGTGGCCCCCCCCCGGTGGGCGATGTGCAGGGTGGGTGTCAGGCCGGCGAGGAAGCGCGTCGTCTCCATCGATGCAGTATGGAGAGCCTCCTACCGCCCCGCTACCGTCACCCTCGCCGTGATCTCGGCCACCTCCTGGCGAAACGCGCGGACGGCGCGGACGAAGGAGGGGTCCGTGGGGCACGTGGGCTCGCCCGTGGCGCCGCAGCCGAAGCCCCAGTTCTGCTCCAGCGATGTGGACAGCCGGGCATGGGCCGCCTCGAGTTGAGGCGACAGCTCGATGGGGGCGATCTTCTGGGCCGCTTCGATGCGATCGAGCAGGTCGGACGCGTCCCGACGCGCCTGCCAGGCAGCGTCGGGGGCCGGGTTGGCCCACGCGGCGGTGGTGAAGAGCAGGGCGGCGGTGGCGAGCAGGGACTTCATCGCATCCTCCAGGGTTCCCCCGGGATCACGGCGCGCGGCCCCAAACGTGAAACGGCGGGTCGGCGCGGACCCCGCTCAAGCGCGGCGGTGTGGGCGCCGCTTCTAATCGGGTGGCTCCCACGCTCCGACCGACGCTCCTGGTGTGCCTAGCGGCCTGCGCCTCGCCCGATGGCGCCGTGAACCGGCCACCTATCGCCAACGCCGGGCGGGATCTGCGGGTCCTACGCTCCGCCGAGCTAGTCTACGTGGAGTTGGACGGGCTGAGCAGTCACGACCCCGACGGCGACAGCATCGAGTGGCGCTGGTCGGTCGTGCGTGCACCGGCCGGGGGCGCGACGATCGGCGCGACGGCGGTGCGAGCCCCGAGACCCGTCGTGCCGCTCGAGGGTGACGGGCTCTACGTCTTCTCCCTGGAGGTTCGGGACCGAGAGGCAGCCTCGACGCCCGACTACGTCAACGTGTGGGTCGGTCGGGGCGATCCGCCGCGTGAGCCACGCCCAGGGCCGGACGACGGCGGCGCAGACGACGCCGGCGCTCCAGACGCGAGGCTCGCGGACGCCGGGGACGTCGGCGTGGTCCCGGACGAGGGCGCCGGTGATGGGTCAAGCCCCGACGCACCGGCGCCCCCGCCGGACGCCGCGCCGATGGTGGATCTGAGCGTCGCCGACGAGGCCGTCGAGCCCGACGGGCCTCCGCCGCCTCCGGTGGGACCGAACCGCGCACCCCGGCCGGTGATCGACGCGCCCGCCGACCGGGTCGATGTGGGTCAACCGCTGCGCCTGAGCGCGGCGCGCAGCCGCGACGACGGTCGACCGGGGCCGCTCTCCTTCACCTGGCGACTCGTCCGGGCGCCGTTCGGGGGGCGCGCGAGCTTCACGTCGCGGGGGGTCGGCGTCGAGTACATGCCACGCCGGGCGGGGCGCTACACCTTCGAGCTCGAGGCCGACGACGGTGAGCTGAGGGCGTCGGTGCGGCGCAGCGTCTTCGCCCGTGGGTCGCTGGCCTACGTGCTCTTCCCCGAGGACGGGGCGGCTCGGGCCTTCGACACCGATGATGGTCGACCGATCGGCGCGCCCATCCCGCTGGGCCCCCTCGACGCGGTCGCCGGCTTCGTGGCCCGCGCCGGGGTCCTCTACGTGACGGCGCATCACCGCGGGGACGCCCTGCTCGTCGTCGCGGAGCCCGGTCGGCCGACGCTGCGGCGCTTGCTCGCGGAGGACGCGCGGGCGACGAGCCCGGCGGCGGGCCTCGACGGCGTCTGGGTGCCCTTGCACGGTACCCCCGCGTTGCTCTTCAGCGACCCGATCGGCGCGCGCCCCATGGTGACGCTGCGCCTCCCGCAGCGGCTCGACCGGGCGTTTGCCCTCGCGGTCCGCGGTGAGCGCGCCTGGGTCAGCAGCACGGATCCGCCGTCGCGCGTGACGGAGCTCGACCTCGCCGCGGGGGGGGCCCGGCGAGACCTGCTGCGCGGCTCCGATGCCTGCGGCCTGCTGCACACGGTGGCCGCCGACGAGGAGTACGTCTACGTGGGGTGTCGGCAGCGCAACGCCGTGGCCCGCGCGAGGTGGGGGCACAGCGGCGAGGTGAGGCGTGGAGACGTGATCGACCTGCCGGGGGGGGCGGCGCCGCGAAACCTGCGCGTCGTGTTGACCGACGAGCACGTAGTGGTCCGCCACCGGCTGACGGACTTCGTCAGCGTGGTGCCGACCTCCCGGTGGAGCCTGCCGCCGGAGCACGCGGACCGGGGGCGCGCGGCGCAGCGGGTGGTGCGGGTGGAGGACGCGGTGGTGGACGTCGCCGGGCGCGGGCGGAGCTTCTTCGCGTTGGTGAACGACGCCCAGGGCCGGGTCCGCGTCCACGCCTTCGAGGCGCGCACCGGGCGTCGGCTCTGGCGTCGCGGGCTGTCGGGGCGCCGCGCGACCCATCTCGCCGTCGACGTGGCGGATGATTTTTCGACGGATCTTGGGGAGTTGTGACGAGTGGATCTGCTGGGGGCGCGATGGTGAGTGAAGTTGACACCCTTTTGAGAGGGTTTGTAGCCTGCCTGAAAGGTGCGTCTGCTCGGCGCGAAGGGGAAAGACTATGAGTCGGCTGGCGATGTTCGGGACCCTGGCGGCGCTGCTCGCGGGGTGTCCGTCCGACGGTGGGCCCAAGACCTCGAACTTCGACGGCGTGACGCTGACCATCACGGCGAGAAACGCCTGCGGGAAGAACGTCCTGCCGGTGCCCACCGTGCCGGAGCTCACGGTTGGCGATGTCCTGACGATGGCGGTCACCGTACGCGGCGTCGATCCTTCGAATAGCTCCGGCACCGTGACCGGGGCAACGCCGGTGGAGATCTTCGTCGGGCAGCCCGACGAGGAGGGCATCTCCGAGGTCCCGAATACCGGCGTCTTCCTGTCCAAGGCCGCTGAGATCGAGCTCCCTCAGTACCCGGAGCTCGGCCACGTCTCACACGACGTCAAGTTCACGGGGTTCACCGCGCGCGACGAGTTCCACTGCTTGAAGGGTGGGACCCATTTTCTGCATGCGCGCATCCGACAATACAAGGCCGGCGGCGTGGGTGAGCCCGCAGACGTCTTCACCCTCCGAGACCGCGGCTTCCCCATCCGCTGCGTCTCCCGCCCGGTCTATGAGGAGGAGTGCGGTCGCATCGGCGACCTCGGCCCCCTCGAGTTCGGCCCCGACGTCGCGGACGCGGGCGACGCGGGCGACGCCGAGGCGGGGATCGACATGGAGATCCTGCCCTCCTGGGCCCTGGAGTACATCCCCCTCGACAACGGCGAGGAGGTCATCGGCATCCGCGGCGCGGCCGGCGGTCGGCCCTTCCAGGTGGAGCTGAAGTTCCTGGTCAAGGAGCTCGATCTGCCGGTCCCCGGCGTCGAGGTAGAGTTCAGCCTCGGCGACACGCACCCGCCCAACGTGGCCATCGATCCCGCCGCCGGCGCGGCTCGGACCGACCAGAATGGGGTCGCCACCGTGACGCTGATCGCGGGCGGGACCCCGGGCGTGGCGACCGTCTCCGCCACAGCGCGCCGCGACTTCGAGGGGGACACGCCGGAGGGCGGCTGCGCCTCGGCGGAGGAGTGCGGGGGAGACACCAGATGCGAGGACGGCGCCTGCGACATCTGCCGCGACCAGGTCTGCTACCAGCGACAATTCCAGGACTCGATCAGCCAGGTCATCACGATCCGGGCGGGCATCCCCAGCCACCGAGGCTTCCACTTCGTGTGCGAGAACACGAGGCTCGCCGCCTTCGACCGCCGTCGTGAGGCGCCGAACGGCGAGGACGTCTGGGGAGGTCTCGTCAACAAGCCCGGCACCGACTGCTTCGTCCAGGTCGCCGACCGCGTCAACGGCCGGGTCGATACGGCGACCCAGGTCTTCTTCCTGACGGAGGCGGGGACCGTCACCCAGGCCGCGGGCATCAACGACGACGGACGCGCGACGACCCACCTCCGCCTCGGCCGGCCGCCGCCCCAGGACGTCGAGCCGTGGGACTACGAGGTGCAGGCCGGGTATCCCGGCCCCTACAACCCACGCGACGGGCTCGTGAGGCTGGTCGCCGTCACCCGGGGCGAGGAGGACTTCCTCGACGTCGATGGGGACAAGGTTTGGAACGACGCCATCGACCTGCAGCATCCCTGGCACCAACTATCCGACCCGTTCATCGACTACGACGACGACGGGGAGTTCGACGACGGGGTCGAGGAGTGGCGAGACGGAGACGACAGCGGGGACTTCACCTTCGCCAACGACGACTGGGACGCCGACCTCGAGGTCTGGACGAGCGTGACCGTCCTCTGGATCGGAGAGCTCGCCGTGCCGGCGCCCCTGCCGCCGGAAGAGGAGGGCCGCTACCTGCGATTCGGGTGCGGCGAGAACGATGACGGTTGTAGCCCGATCCAGGACGAGAATGGTCGGATCGACACGATCCCGCCCATCATCAGCCGCCCCGGCAGCGGCTTCTACGTCTGGGCGACCTTCCGGGACCAAAACGGAAACTGCCTGGGCCAGGGGGACTCGTCGGCGAAGATCGCCATCGATGGGGAGTGGCGTATCGCCGGTGAACCGGAGGACGTGAACCTCTTCCATCGTTGCTTCGACGATGCGACGGGGACGGTGCTCGGAGCCAGGCTCGAGTGGTTCGTCTTCAACACCATGCCGGACATCGACGGGCTCTTCGTGCGCGCCTTCGACGAGTTGACCGTCGAGCTCGACTACGAGACAGCCGGCGGCAACAACGCCACGCTGGGGATCGCCCGCCACGTGATCACCGAGATCGGCGACCCGCCGCCGCCGGACGATCCCGGCAACTGATTGACCCCGGCGGTGGTGGCGCATACGGTCGCCGCCGATGCCGCGCCCCCCTCGACCCGACGCGCCGATCGGCGTCTTCGACTCCGGCCTCGGCGGGCTGACGGTCGCCGCCGCCATCGCGCGGCGCCTGCCCGACGAGCCGCTGCTCTACCTCGGCGACACCGCCCGGGTGCCCTACGGGACGCGCTCCCCCGCCACCGTCGTGCGCTACGCCCGCAAGTGCGCCGGCTTCCTCACGCGGCGCCATATCAAGGTCCTGGTGGTGGCCTGCAACACGGTCTCGGCCCACGCCCTGGGCGGCCTCGCCGACGGCGCGGCGACCCCCACGCTGGGGGTGATTCGGCCGGGGGCGCGGGCGGCGATGGCCGCGTCCTCCGGCGGGGCCATCGCCGTGTTGGGGACGCCCGCGACCATCCGCTCCGACGCGTATCTCCACGCCCTTCACGAGATCGATCCGGGGCGGCGCGTCCACCAGCTCGCCTGCCCGCTTTTGGTGCCCCTCGTGGAGGAGGGCTGGCTGGACCACGCCGTCACCGAGCTGGTGGCCCGCGAGTACCTCGCGCCGCTGGCCAACACGGGGGTCGACACGGTGGTCCTGGGCTGCACACACTATCCGCTGTTGAGCGCGACGCTGCGGCGGGTCGCGGCGGAGATGCTGGAGCGGGAGGTGGCGGTGGTCGACTCGGCCACCGCCGTCGCGGCGGAGGTCGCGGCGCTGCTTGAGCGGCTGCGACTGCACCACCCGCGGGGCCAGGGTGAGCGGCACTTCTTCGTGACCGACGCGCCCGAGACGGCCGAGGGCGTAGCGTCGCGCTTCTGGGGGGAGGCGGTCGGTGAGACCGCCGTCCGGCTCGAACACGTCGACGTGGTGGACGAAACGCGATGATTCTCGGCCTCAACACCGATGTCCGGCACAAGGGCAAGACCTTCCACATCCAGACCGAGGACTCCGGCGTCACCAACCCGGTGCTGATCACCCACGTCTTCATCGGCGGCACCATCATCGCCACCCGCAAGTCGAGCTACGACGACGCGCTGAAACGCGATGACCTCGAGAAGCACGTGCGACGCCTGATGCGCGCCCAGCACCGCGCCGCCCACGAGGCGGTGAGCGAGGGTGAGTTCGACGAGGTCGCCCGCACCGCGCGCGCCAAGAAGAGCGTCAGCGACATCCCGCTGGCGAAGAAGAGGGGCCCCGTCGGCGTGATGTCGGGGCGCCCCGAGCCGCGCACCGTCACCGCGCCGCCGCCCGAGGAGTCCATCGAGGAGCTCGACGCCGCCGATCTCGAGCCGGTGAAGGAGCCTGCGGCGGTCAAGCGAGCGCCCACCACGCCGCCGCCCCCCCCCGCGGGCTCGATCCGCACCCCGGCGCCGGCCGAGGAGTTGGTGCCCGATCAGACGGCCAACGGCTTCGTCGAGTACCCCACCGACCTCATCTCCGGGCGCCCGCTCGATCCGGTCCTGGTCGCGTGGCTCCTGGAGGACGAGCAGCCCACGTGAGCCAAGAGAGCGCCGACCGGCGGCGAAGGGACCGTCGGCTCTCCCAGGCGCCGTCGGACCAGATCGTCCAGATGTTCCACGTCTCGAAGCGCTACACCCGCGACAGCCTCGCCCTGGAGGACGTCTCGCTCACCCTCGACAAGGGCGACTTCGTCTTCCTCGCGGGACCATCCGGGGCCGGCAAGAGCACCCTGATGAAGCTCCTCTTCTGCGCCGAGAAGCCCACCCAGGGACAGATCATCGTCGCCGGCCTCAACGTGCACCGCATCCAGCGGGAGTCGATCCCGTTCCTGCGGCGCAACATCGGCGTGGTCTTCCAGGACTTCAAGCTGCTCAACCGCCGCAGCGTCTTCGACAACGTCGCCTTCGCCCTCGAGGTGCTGGGCCGCCCCCGGCGAGAGATCAAGCGCCGCGTGACCACCGTGCTGCGCCAGGTGGGGCTGGGCGACAAGCTCCTGCACAGCCCTCAACGCCTCTCGGGCGGCGAGCAGCAACGCGTCGCGATCGCCCGCGCGCTGGTGAACGAACCCGCCTTGCTGCTCGCCGACGAGCCGACGGGCAACCTCGATCCGAAGCTCACGATCGACATCATGGATTTGCTCTGCGAGGCCAACGTCCGGGGGACGACGATCGTGGTGGCCACCCACGACCCGACCGTCCTGGACCGGTACCGCAAGCGGGTGGTCACCCTCGAGCGTGGCCGCCTGATCGACGACGCGTGAACCGCTGATGTGGCGCCGACTCCAATACTTCAGCGGCAAGGCCGTCGCCGCGATGCGCGCCACGCCGGTCGTGCAGCTCATCTCCGTGACGACCATCGCGGTCTCGATGATGGTGTTGGGCGTGGTGATCACGCTGGTGCAAAACGTCGACCGCCTCGCCGACCGCTGGGGGCAGCAAGTGCGGGTGGTCGCCTTCCTGAGCGCCGACGCCACCTCGGACACCCTGGCGCAGGCCGAGGCGCAGATCGCCACCTGGGACGAGGTGCTCACGGTGGCGAGCCGCACCCGAGAGCAGGCGATGGCCGAGTTCCGGGCGGCCCTCGGGCGTGACGCGCCGCTCCTCGACGGCGTCGACGCGGCCCTCGTGCCGGCCTCCATCGAGGTCGCGCTGCGCGAGGAGGCCCGCAACCCCGACGCGATGGGCGCGGTCGCCACCCGGCTCCGTCAACTCCCCGGCACCGGCGAGGTCGACCACGTCGACTACGGGCAGGACCTCGTCGCTCGGCTCCACGGGCTGCGCGACTTCCTGCGCCTCGGTGGCCTGGTGGTCGGCGTGCTGGTGGCCCTGGCGGTGGTCTTCATCATCTCCAACACCGTGCGGCTCGGACTCTACGCGCGCCGCGAAGAGCTGGAGATCATGCAGCTCGTGGGCGCCACCGACGGGTTCATTCGCGCCCCCTTCTATCTCGAAGGGGCGGTCCAGGGCACCCTCGGCGCGGTGTGCGGCGTGGTGCTCTTGTGGGCCGTCTACCGGGTCGTGCTCCCGGCGGGGGAGCGGGTGCTGCAGTTCGACTTGTTGCAGGTCCGCCTCGACTTTCCGCCCCTCGATACCTTGATGCTGCTGGTCGCGGGCGCAGCCGCCGTGGGCGTCCTCGCCAGCCACCTCTCCACGACGCGCTTTCTGCGTGGGCGCGGCGATCTGCTTTGACCGGGTTCATCCTCGTCGGCCTGCTCGCCGCCACCGGGGCCGCCGAGGAGCGCCCCGCCGACCGCGCGAATCGGCTGCTCTCCCAAGAGCACGACGTCATCGACGTCCTCGACGCGCTGGACCTCCAGATCGTGCGCATCGGCAACGCCCACCGGGAGGCGGGGCGCGACCTCGCCGCCCTCGAGGAGAGCCGCGCGCGGCTGGAGGTGGAGCTCGCGCAGGTCAACGTTCGCCTCGCGGCCCACCGCGAGCGCCTGGCCAAACGGATTCGGGTCCGCCACCGCCTGGACGACGCCGGCGTGATGCGCATCCTGCTCGACGCCGACGCCCCCACGGACTTCGTCCGCCGGCGCCACTATCTGCGGGAGGTGCTGACCGCGGACCTGAAGCTCCTACGCGACGCCAACGCCGACCACACGCTGCGCAGCGCGTTGCTGAAGCAGCAAGCGGAGACGATCGCCGGGCTCCGCAAAGCGTCTGGGGCCCTCGACGCCAACTACCAGGCGTTGCGCACCGAGCGGGCGGTCCGCGCCGAGATGCTGTCCGTGGTGCGCCGGGAGCGACGCCTCGTCGAGCGCATGCTGGACGGGCGGAAGCGCGCGCGCGCCGCCCTCGACGAGCAGGTCGAGGCCGAGCCGCAGGGGGCGCCGACGGGCTTCGAGGCGGAGCGCGGTCAGCTCCCGCCCCCTCTGGCGGGGCGTCGGCTGCGCGGGTTCGGCAAGCACACCGACGCCGCGCTGGGGACCGAGACCTTCCACAAGGGGATCGCCATCGAGGCGAGGCTCGGAGACCGGGTCCGCGCCGTCTTCGCGGGCCGCGTGGTCTACGCCGGGTGGTATAAGGGCTTCGGAAACCTCGTGATCGTCGACCACGGTGACCGCTATCACACGCTCTACGCCCACCTCTCCGCGATCTCCAAGGCCCGCGGCGAGCAGGTCCTGCAAGGCGCCGTGGTGGGCGAGGCCGGTGACGCCGGCTCCCTGCGAGGTCCCGAGCTCTACTTCGAACTCCGCCAGCGCGGGCAACCGATCGATCCGGCGCGATGGCTGAGACGATGAAGGGCATCGCCCCCTGGATCGCGGCGGCGGCGGTGCTCGGCGCCGTGCTCGCGGTGGTGATCGACCGCGGCGTGGTGAGAGACGTGGCGCCGAGCGCGGCCCCCCCCGCGCCGAGATCGCCGCGGGGAGCGCCACCGGCGCCGATCGAGGCGGGGCCCGCCCGGCAGCTCGTGGTCGGGGCGCTGGTGGGGCTCGGCGCGCCGTCGAAGGCCATCGGGCATGGCGTCTACCCGCTGCGGGGGGAGGGGCGGCGCCCCGACGAGACGATCCCGTTGGTCAGCTTCACCTGCCCGGCGGGGAAGTCCTGCCCCGCCGTCTTCGCGCTCATCGAGGCCAAGGCCCGCGGCGCTGGCTACGAGGTGGTGGGCAGCCGGGAGGGGGATCGCCCCGGCCGCCCCGTCTTCCGCGCCCTCGCGCTCGGTGGGCGCCCCGCCCTCGCCGTTCGCGCCTTTCCGCCGGGACCACGGTTGGCCCTCGTCGTGGCCGAGGTCGGACGCGAGCCGGGCCTGCTCGACGCGCTGCTGGCCCTCGACGAGGACGTGACCTTCGCGGTCGCAGCCGAGGCGCCGCACGCGGCGGAGGTCGCCAAGCGGTTGGGGGCGGCGCGCCGCGAGGTCGTGGCCCACCTGCCGATGGAGCCGGCCCCCCCCCGCACCCCGGATGGACCCGACTTCCTCACCACGGCGATGAGCCCCGAAACGGTCGGCCCCAAGGTCGACGCGCTCCTCGGCCGGGTGCCGGGGGCGGTGGGGGCGAGCAACTTCCAGGGCAGCCGCCTGACCACCTCGCGGCCCCACATGAGCGCGGTCCTCGAGCGGCTGTCGAAGCGGTCGCTTTTCTACCTCGACAATCGGGCGAGCCCGGCCTCGGTGGCCGAGCCCACCGCGCGGGTGCTCGGCGTCCGCACGGCGGTGCGGACGCACTTCCTCGACGCGGGCGCCGATCTGGGCGCCCGGCTGAAGTCGATCGAGATGGCGTTGGTGCTCGAGGGGCACGCGGTGGTCATCGCGTCACCGGCTCCGGACACGCTGTTGGCGCTTCAGGGCTGGGTCCGAGGACTCGAAGAACGCAACATCCACGTCTTCCGTTTGTCAGAGATCGTGCTCTGAGGCGGGGTGTGCTAACTAGAGATTGACGCTTTGTGCGGGAGGTTCCCGGCTTGCTCCGGCTCGTCATCGAGGACGATGAAGGCAAGACCATCGTCGTTCCCCTAATACGCGACGAGATCACCATCGGGCGTAAAGAGGGCAACATCATTCGGCTGACGGAGCGCAACGTGTCGCGCAGGCACGCGCGGCTCGTGCGCGCCGGCGACGACGGCAACCCGGCGGTGCTGGTCGACGACCTCGACAGCTACAACGGCGTGCGCCTCAACGGTGACCGGGTCGCGAGCAAGTGCACGATGCGGCCCGGCGACCTCATCCAAATCGGCGACTACAGCCTGGCCCTGCGTGTCGACCAACCCGCCGGGAAGGATTCTTCCGCGGATCCGGTGGGGATCGAGGGTGCCCCCACCGAGCTGCACCACGTCGAACCCGACGCGCTCCCGGAGGAGAAGCAGGCGCGACTGGTCGTGGTGTCGAGCAACCTCGCGGGCGAGACCTATCGGATCGACCACCGGGAGGTCATCGTGGGGCGGGTCGACGAGAACGACGTGGTGGTCAACCACCGGTCGATCTCGCGCAACCACGCGAAGGTCATCGAGCGAGACGGCGTCTTTACGATCATCGACCTCGCCTCGGCCAACGGGGTGCGAATCAACAACGAGCCTTTCGGCACAGCCACGCTGGTCAACGGCGACATCATCCAGCTCGGGCACGTGAAGCTGCGGTTCGTGGCGCCTGGTGACGACTACATCTTCACCCCCGCCGACGTCGACGACGTCGAGATCGAGGCGGGCCCCAGCACGCTGCGGCTGGTGGTGGTGGCGCTGCTGTTGGTGGCGGTGGCCCTGACCGCGTTCATGCTGGTGCGCGGCCCCGAGCCGACCACCCCGGCGAAGGCGCCCGTGACGGGGCCGCCGAAGGTGCCCGTGGAGCCGGCCCCGACGCCGCCCGAGCCGGGCGTCGACGTCGACGCGCTCATGGCAGAGGGCGACGCGCACCTGAAGGCGGAGCGCTGGACGGAGGCGGCCAACGTCTTCGGTCGGGTGCTGCAATCCGTGCCCGGGCACGCGGTCGCGACGAAGCGGCGCAAGCAAGCCCAGACCGAGTTCGAGAACAAGCGCCGCTACGACAAGCTGCGCAAGGACATCGCCGACGAGCAGTGGAGCGACGCGTACTTCGCCCTCGAGGACTTCCCGGCGGAGAGCGTCTACCACCCGCGGATCCGCGATCAGGGGGCCCGAATCCAGCGGGGCTTTGCCGACGACGAGTTGGAGCGGGGCCGCACGCTGGTGGAGCACAAGAGCCTGGATGGCGCGCGGGAGGTCCAGCGGGCCCTCGCGGAGAAGCCCTTCGCCAAGCGGCAGGCGGAGCGGCTGGCGCGGCTGATCGAGAAGGCCGAGCGGGACGCCACGGTCGTCGCGCGCCCGGTTGAGGAGCGACCGCGCGTCGCGGATCGCCGTCCGAAGCGACCCAAGCGGCCGGTGCGGCGCGACCGCGAGCGCGACCGCCCGCGGGAGAAACCGCCGGCCGCGACGCCCGACGACGTCGAGCGCTACGGTCCGTTGATGAAGGAGGCGCTGACGCTGATGGCGCGGGGGCAGCGTCGACAGGCGGTCAAGCTCCTCGAGCAAGCCCACCGGCTGCGCCCGGGCGCCCACACGCCGCACCAGCGACTCTGCGCGATCTACAAGCCGATGGGGAAGCTCTCGAAGGCGCTACATCACTGCAAGATGTGGCTCGCCAAGGAGACGAACGGCAGCTACAAGCCGGCGATTCGGCGTCAGATTCAGCTCCTCGAGGCGGAGCTCGCCCAGTAGGAATCCATGCGAACACGTCCGTACCTCACCGCCGCTCTGACGCTCGTCGCCCTCAACGCCCACGGGCAAGAGCCGTTCGACGTCGACGTCCAGAACTTCCGACCGGCGATGGACTCACGGAGCTTCATCACCGTCGAGCGCTCGAAGGCGCTGGGGACGCTCGAGCCCAGCTTCGGGCTGTACCTCGACTGGGCCTTCAACCCGCTGAGCCAGTCGATCGGCGGCGAGGACGGGGAGCTCATCGAGAGCTACGGCACGGGGCGCTTCATGTTCGCCCTCGGCTTCGGGAACGTGGTGGAGATCGGCGCCAACATCCCGGTGGTCATCGTGCGCGGCGACGCCGACGGACAAGGCGAAGCGGAGACCTTCGCGGGGGACGGCTTCGGTGACGCGGGCCTGTCGATGAAGGTGCGCATCCTGGACCGCGAGCGCTTCCCCGTCGGGATCGCCATCGTGCCCGCCGTGCAGTTCGGGTCCGGCGAGTCGAACGTCTTCGCCAGCCACGCCCAGGACGTGATCGTCTCCGGCGATCTGGTGCTGGACTTCGAGCTCGGGAGCCGCGTCGGTTTCGCCGTCAACGCGGGGGCGCGCTTCCGCGAGGAGCGCAGCATCAGCGACGCCGTCACCGTTCGCGACGCCAACGGCAACGTCACGGCCACGCCCACGCGGGACGACCCGTACGTCCTCGGCAACGAGGTGACCTACAGCGCCGGGGTGGGGATCTTGCTGATCCCCGAGCGGCTGGAGCTGATCTTCGAGGGCTACGGCGCCTCACCGCTGATCAGCGGTGCGGCGCGGGCCACGCCCCTCGAGGCGCTGGCGGCGCTGCGCCTCTTCCTGCTCGGGAACTCCTTCCTGACGATCGGCGCGACGCGCGGCCTGCTCGACAGCTACGGCGATCCCGACGCGCGCGTCTTCGGGGGCATCATCTTCGAGCCGGCGGTGGGCGATCGCGATGGAGACGGCGTCCCCGACGACATCGACAACTGCCCCGACGACCCGGAGGACCGGGACGGCTACGAGGACGCCGATGGGTGCCCCGATCCCGACAACGACGGGGACGGCATCCTCGACATCGTCGACCAATGCCCGGACATCGCGGAGGACTTCAACGGCTTCGAGGACGAGGACGGTTGCCCCGATGGCAAGCGCGACCGGGATCGCGACGGGATCCTCGACGTGGACGACCGCTGCCCCGACGATCCGGAGGACAAGGACGGCTTCCAGGACAGCGACGGCTGTCCCGACCTCGACAACGACCGCGACGGCATCCCCGACGTCTCCGACGAGTGCCCCAACCAGGCTGAGGACATCGACGGCTTCAAGGACGAGGACGGCTGCCCCGACCCCGATAACGACCAGGACGGCATCCCCGACGTGAAGGACGAGTGCCCGAACCAGCCGGAGAACTTCAACGGCATTGACGACGAGGATGGCTGCCCGGAGGTGCCCAAGAAGGTGGTCATCAGCGGCGGCCAGATCCGGATCCTGGAGAAGGTGTACTTCGACTTCGACAGCGACGTCATCCAGCGCCGCAGCTTCGACATCCTCTTCCAGGTCGCCGAGGTGCTACGCCAGAACCCGCAGATCCTCCGGGTCGAGGTGCAGGGCCACAGCGACAGCCGCGGCGGCGACCGCTACAACATGCGGCTCTCCGACCGGCGGGCCAACGCGGTGCGCACGTTCCTCACGGCCCGCGGTGGCATCCAAGGAGGCCGCTTGGAGGCGAACGGCTACGGCGAGACGAAGCCCATCGATCCGGCGGAGAACGTCCAGGCCTGGGAGAAGAACCGCCGCGTCGAGTTCATCATCCTCGAAGAGGCGCCTGAGAAGCCCTTCGACTCACCCGTGATCCCGTAGTCCGAGCATGTCGACCCGCAAACAACGACAGAGCAGCCGCAAGAAGAAGAAGAAGGACCACCGCAAGAGGTCCTCGAGCGGTGATATTCCGCCACAGAAGAAGGGCGACGACCTCAAGGCGCTCAAGAGCATGGGCATCGGCGCCGCGGTCTTCGCGGCGGTCGCGATCTTCTTCTTCCTGCGCATTGGCGGCGAGACGCCGTTCAACCACCTGGTCAAGCTCTTCGGCTCCGACGCGCCGGCGGCGGCCCCGAAGGAGCCGGGCAAGAAGCCGACCGGCCAGCGCTCCGAAGCGGCCGTCCCCAAGGTGGCGCGCAACGCGAAGAGCGCGCCGAGCCAAGACCAGCACAGCGAGCGGGACCAGAAGTCCCTCGACGACCTCGTCGAGGCCCGTACGCGTTGAACGGCGGCCGAGGCGCGCTGGTCATCGCGCTGGTCGGCGTCGCGGGTCTCGCGCTCTTCGTCCTCTACGAACACTACGGCCGGGCGGATCGTGAGCGCGCGGTGGTCGCCGTGCGCACCGCCCGCTTCGACGGCACGACCCGCGCCCGCGTCGGCACCTTCCTCAAGGCGAGGCGACCTGGAGCGAGCCTGACCTGGTCCGCCAAGAGCGTCGGCCCGTTCAGCGACGAGGTCGACGTGACGCTGAAGATCGGGAGCGCTTCGCCCCCTGCGACTTACCGTTTCCGGGTGCGTGTCCCCACCCGAGACGTCACGCCGCGCGACGAAGCGACCTCCAAGTTCATCGATCGAATCAAGAGGTGGGCCGGCGAATAGTTCACCTCACTCGTCCCTTTTCCGTATTGAGGGAGTAGGAGGAGAGTCCGTGCGGACGATCGTCGCAATCATCGCGCTCGCCGTCGCGGCCCCCGCCGGCGCCGCCGATCGCATCTGGACGGAGGGTCCCCTGATGCCCGGCGTCCGCGAGGACACGCCGATGACCTTCGGCACCTTCTCGCGTCTCGCCGCGCTGACCTCGCCGGCGGTCGTCTCCATCGAGACCACGCTGAGGAAGCCTTGGGGTGCCGAGGAGCGAGGGGCCGGCTCCGGGTTCATCATCCGCGCTGACGGCTACATCCTCTCCAACAACCACGTCGTCGAGGGGGCGGTCCGGATCGAGATCCACACCGCGGACGGCACCTCGCTCCGCGCCGAGGTCGTGGGCACAGACCCCGCCACCGACCTGTCGGTGCTCAAGGTCGATGTCGGCAAAGGGGTGCTCCCGGTCGTCCCCCTCGGCGACAGCGACGAGCTGAAGATCGGCGAGTGGGTGGTGGCCATCGGCAACCCGCTGAACCTTTCGCACACCGTCACCACCGGCATCGTCAGCGCCAAGGGTCGTCGCGAGGTCCGCCCGGACATGCGCCTGCGCTACCGTGACTTCATCCAGACCGACGCCAGCATCAACCCGGGCAACAGCGGAGGGCCGCTGTTCAACCTGCGCGGGGAGGTCGTCGGCATCAACACCGCCATCCACGCCCAGGGCCAGGGCATCGGCTTCGCGATCCCTATCAACATGGTCAAGACGGTGGTCCCGATGCTGGTGCGCGACGGCCGCGTGGCCCGCTCCTGGCTGGGCGTCAACATCGAGGAGGTGACGCTCGAGCAAGCGCGCTCCTCTGGGCTCGACCGGGCCCGTGGCGCGCTGATCAACAACGTCGAGAAGGCGGGACCCGCCGACGAGGCCGGGCTCGAGCGCGGCGACATCATCGTCGACTTCGACGGCACCGCGATCCTGCGCCACGACGATCTACCGTGGCTCGCCTCCACCGCCGGGATCGGGCGCACCGTGTCGGTGGACGTCGTGCGCGCCGGCGAGCGAAAGACGCTTCAGGTCAAGCTAGGCGAACAATCCAAGCGCCATCGGGTGGCCAAGGACGAAGATCCGGCCTTTGTCTTGGGCATGAAGTTCAGCTCGGTGCCACGGGCCCTCGCCCGCGAGTTGAGCGTCACCGGTGGCGTCCTGGTCACCGCCGTCGAGGGAGGCAGCGCCGCCGCCAGCGCGGGCGTCCGCGCAGGCGACGTGGTGTTGCGACACGACAACGTGCCGATCAGGCGTCCGGAGAAGCTCGTCGAGCGCCTGCGTCGCGGGACCGGCGAGGTGCGCCTCCTCATCGAACGCAAGACCGGCAAGACCTTTGTGATCTTCAGCCGGTAGGGGCGAGGCCCCTTTCAGGCCGCGTCGCGACTCTACCGCAGCGTCCTAGAAACACTCCGTGGCGAGCTCTTGCGGGTCGCAACCAGCGCACTGCGCGGGGTTCTCGATGCAGGGCGCGGCGCACTCCTCGGCGCACGCGGGATCACCGGCGCACTCCACCTGGCAACTGTAGACACCGCAGGCAACCTCGATGTCGCAGTCGCCTGGCGGGGGGCCTTCGCCTTCGCCTTCGCCTTCGCCTTCGCCTTCGCCTTCGCCTTCGCCTTCG
>CAYOBQ010000013.1:0-90386 GCA_964402225.1 uncultured Nannocystaceae bacterium
CACCCCCCCGCCGGCCCCCCGCCCTTCCCCCCGTCCCCGGGGCCGCCCGCGCCCCCCCCCCCCGCCCTGAACCTCTGGTAGCATCTGCGCCGATGCAGCTCAGCGTCGCGCCCAACCCTCGCATCCCCTGTCGGGTGGTGCACCAGGACCCCGACCTCCTCGTCGTCCTCAAGCCCGCCGGCGTGGTCACCCAGCCCGGCGTCGACCACCTCGAGGACACGCTGCTCAACTTCGCCTTCGCCCACCACGGCGCGGCCCTGCAAGCCCTCGGGAAGGCCCGGGACTACGGCCTCCTGCACCGCCTCGATCGACCCACCAGCGGCCTCGTCCTCGTCGGCCTCACACGCGCGGGCTACGACGGCCTGCGCGCGCAGTTCGAGGCGCGCACCATCCGCAAGACCTACGTCGCCGCGGTCCACGGCGCGCCGCGACGCCGCGAGGGCACCGTGCGCGAGCCCATCCGCGAGACCCGCCGCGGCGGCCGCAAGCGCGCCGTCGTCGGCCCCCACCGCCACGCGCGCCCCGCCGTGACGAGCTGGAAGACCCTCGCCTCCGCCCGCGGCCTCACGCTCCTCGAGTGCCGCATCGAGACCGGGCGCCTCCACCAGATCCGCGCCCACCTCGCCCACCTCGGCTGCCCCGTACTCGGCGACCGCGAGTACGGGCTGCGCGACGCCACCGACAAGGCCTTCGCCCGCGCCACGCGCAAGGCAATCTTCCTGCACGCGGGCGGCCTCGGCTTCGTCCACCCCACCACGGCGGCGCGCCTGACGATCCACGCGCCGCTCCCCCCCAAGCACCGCGCCTTCCTCGACGAGGCGGGCCTCGCCACCCCCCGGAGGTGGAAGTGACCGGACTCCTGCTCGCCGTGGCGCTCCTCGGCGGCCCCGCCTTCGAGGTCGGCCACACGGTCCGCGCCATGCACCAGCTCGGCCTCCAGCCGGATCCCGCCCCCGAGGGCAAGCGCGTCGCCTTCGTCCAGGTCGTCCGCTACGAGGTCCTCCTCGAGCACGAGCCCTTCCCCACCTTCTTCAACGCGTTCCACTGGCGCACCACCGAGCAGACCATCCGCCGCGAGCTCCTCTTCGAGCCCGGCGAGCTCTACGACGCCGCCGCCGTCGCCGAGTCCGCCCGCAACCTCCGGGGGATGGTCATCTTCGCCCTCGTCCGCATCCAGCCCGTGCGCGCCCCGAACCCCGGCGAGGTGGGGCTCCTCGTCGTCACGCGCGACCTGTGGAGCCTGCGCGCCGAGACCTTCCTACAGACCACCGAGGACCACATCGACGCCCTCGACGTGCGCCTCACGGAGCGCAACCTCTTCGGGCGAAACAAGCGCGCGAGCGCCCGCTTCGGCCTCGCGGCCACGACCTGGTCACCGGGGCTGCGCTACTTCGACCGCCGCGTCGCCGGCGCCCCGGTCTCGCTCCAGCTCGCAGGCGACCTCTTCTTTCGGCGGGCCGACAACGACTACGACGGCCTCCAGCTCCAAGCGGTCGTAGCCCGGCCGTTCTTCGATCTGAAGCAGCCCACGGGTTGGCGGACGGAGGCCTTCTACCAGCAGCTCGTCGTGCGTCGTACGCAGGCCGGCGTCCAGCTCGCAAACGACGACGGCGTGCCCCTCGTCTGGCGCCACCGGGCGCTGGCCTTCGACTCCGTGGCGAGGCGCCAGTACGGCGACGCGTACGTGCTGCGCATCAGCGGCGGCCTCGGCTTGAGCCGCGTCGATCGCGAGGCGAACGCCGAGACCCACCTCGAAGACTTCGACCCCGACGCGGCGCGACGCTTCATCGATGACACGCTGCCGCCCTCGCGCACCGACACCGGCCCGGTCGTCGGCGCCGCGCTCTTCCGCGCCCGCTACCGGACCTACCGGGACCTCGCCGCCCTCGGGATCAGCGAGGACGTCCGCCTGGGCCCGGCGATCGCCACCTCCGTCCGCCTGCCGATGTTCCTCCTCGGCTCCACCGAGGACGCCGCGCTCTTCGGGGGCTCGACGACCTGGGCCGAGGCCTGGGGCACGAACGGCCTCATCGAGGGGTCGGCGGCCGGCGAGCTCCGCGCCGAGGCCGGCGAGGCCATCGACCAGCGCTATCTCCTGCGCGCGCGCGCGGCGACGCCCACCATCGTCGGTGGCCGCCTCGTCACCCGCGTGGATTGGCTCCGCCAGCGGGCCGACACCCGCAGCGGCCTGCTCACCCTCGGCGGCGACAACGGCCTGCGAGGCTTCCCCTCCCAGGCCTTCATCGGCCTCGACGCCGACCGCCTCCGCGCCAACCTCGAGTGGCGCACCCGCCCCATCGCCCTCTCGTTTTTGCACCTCGGCCTCACCGCCTTCTACGACGCCGGCTCGGTCTACACCGACCCCCGCGCCATGCAGCTCCGACAGGCCATCGGCCTCGGCCTCCGCGCGATGCTCCCCCAGTTCAACCGCGGCGTCCTGCGCCTCGACCTGGGCTGGTCCCTCAGCGGCGGCACCCCGATCATCGGCTTCCAATCCGGCCAGGCCGTCCCCGTCACCCAGCGCGAGGACATCCTCTTCGAGCACCGCGTGGGAGGCCTATTCAACCAACCGTAGTGCAAGTTGCATGGGTACAACTTGTAGGGGTGCAACGTTTATGGTACGGTGCGGATATGTTCGAGCCATCCAAACCAGCGGACGTCGTCGGGCGCGAGCGGGAGTGGGCGCGGTTGGCGCGGCTCTGGTCGAGCCCGGAGCCCGAGGTGGCGTTCCTCCTGGGCCAGCGCCGCGTCGGCAAGAGCTACCTGCTCGCCCCCTTCGCCCGGGCGGTAGACGGCGTCTACTACCAGGCCACCCGTCGGGGTGAGGAGGAGCAGCTCCGCCGCCTCGCGGCCCGCCTCGCCAAGCGCTTCGACGACCCCGGCCTGAGGCATACCGGCCCCTTCCGCGACTGGCACGCCCTCCTTGATTACGTAAAGGAGCGCGCCGGCACCGAGCCCTTCCTCCTCGTACTGGACGAGTTCCCCTACCTGCAGGAGGCCTCCCCCGGCATCGCCTCGGTGCTCCAGGACTGGATCGATCACGACCTCCCCGGCACCCGGATCAAGCTCATCCTGAGCGGCTCCTACATCTCCGCGATGAAGCGTCTCGAGGCCGCCGACCAGCCCCTCCACGACCGCCGAACGCTGCGCCTGCTCTTCCAGCCCTTCGACTGCGCCCAGGCCACCGCCTTCTACCCAGACCTCGCCCCGCGCGACCAGATCCGCACCTACGCCATCTTCGGCGGCCTCCCCGGCCGGCTCGCCCAGATCGATCCCGAGCGCACCGTCGCCGAGAACGTGGCCGACCGCATCCTCGATCCCGGCGCCCGCCTCCACGACGAGGCCCAGCGGGTCCTCGACGGCTTCCGCATCGAGTCCGAGGTCCACTACTCCATCCTCTCCGCCATCGCCGGGGGAGAGCACACCTGGCGCGGCATCACCAGCCGCATCGGCCGCTCCTCCGGCACCGTGAGCCGCCCCATGCGCTGGCTCCTCGACATGGGCCTCGTCCAGCGCTTCGTCCCCATCACCGAGCGCCACCCCGAGCGCTCCAAGGCCGCCCTCTACCGCCTCACCGATCCCCACCTCATCTTCTGGAACCGCTTCCTCGCCCCCATCCTCGAGGCCGGCCTCCCCGCCAGCCTACGCGCCCACACCCTCTGGGAGCGCCGCATCGAGCCCCACCTCGACGACCACACGGGCCCGGTCTTCGAGCAGCTCGCCAGGGACTTCGTCGCCCGCACCACCGATCTCCCCTTCCAGCCCGAGCGCGTAGGCGGCTGGTGGAACAACCCCCGCGGCGCCACCCCCCGAGAGGAGATCGACGTCGTCGCCCTCTCCGGCGACGGCGAGGCCCTCGTCGCCGAGTGCAAGTGGGGCCCCATCCACCGCGACGACCTCGGCAAGCTCCGCAACCGCGCCGCCCGCCTCCAGACCACCCTCGGCGGACTGCACCGGCTCCACCTCGCCATCTTTACGGGCGAGCCCCCCCCACCGGACCTCGACCTCCGCGAGATCCGCCGCTACGGCCCCGAGGACCTCTGCCGCCTCTGATCGCCGTTCGGGAGGCGCTGGTACCAGTCGGAGTCACGGCCGTGATGAAGGCGAGGGCGACGGTGAGCTCGAGATCGCCCCACTCCTCAGCCACGCCTTCGACGAGCTGGCGGACCTGTGCGATCCCGTCGGGATCACCGAGCAGCCGTGCGCTCTCGAGCACCGCGCCCGTCGCCAACGGCAGGGGCAGCGTTTCGTAGGCCGTCAGAGAGGGTGCCAGCTCGCCCAGACGACGACCACAACGTGCCGTGGGTGGCGACCTGCTCGTAGAGCAACAGCGCGATGGCGAAGGAACGCGGAGAACGTCGACTCGCCGCGCGCAACTCTGCCCGCCTGCCCCGCGGGTTCGTGTCGCCCAGCAGGCCGAGGACCGTCGCGCGAAGCCCGCTCGACTCGTGTGCGATCGGGCACGCAGCGGGACGATGACCGTGAGCTCCCGGAACGGGTCGCACCAGTCGCTCGCCGGCAGCGCCTCGAACAGGGCCAGCAGCGCCACCGTCTGCTCGGGTTCGAGGCGCGCCGCGCACAAGTCCCCGCCGGGCGCCGGGCCTGCACGAAGCGAACGAGCGCCGCCGCCAGCCCATCGGGGTTCTTCATCGCGGTCACCAGCCGGTCAGCGACCAGTTGGCGAAGCTGGCTGGAGGTCGTCTTATGGCTCGAGAAGCTGCGCTGGGCGAGGTCACCGACGTTCAGCGGGTGCCAGCTCCGCGCGAGCGCCTCCAGGTGGCCGCGCTGACCCGGTGGACGCCGGTTGACCTGCGCTTGGAGGTAGGGCGTCAGCTCCTCGGCGGGACCGTAGAAGGCGGCCTCGAGATCCGCCAGCGAGCAGCGCGCGAGGTGCGGGAAGACGTGGGCCATCGCCCGGGGCCTCCCGCCGGTGATGTGGTGTACGGCGCGGACTCGAGCGGCGCCCAGCGGCGTGCGCAGCTCGTCGAGCAGTCGGTGGGCCTGGTGCGATCTGTCGGCAGAGCGACGGCGTCCGGTCCTCGAGGTCGCGCCGAACGAAGGTCTGGTAGAGCCGGGCGTTCTCGCGCGCGAGGGCCGAGCTCCACGCAGAGCTCGTGGCCACTACGCTCCAACGCGGGTGTGATTGCAGGACCTTGCGCAGCCGCTGCTGCCCCTGGGATCTGATGGACGCGAGCACATCGTCCAGGTTCTCGAGCAAGGACACGATCGCGCGGTCGCCCACACACGACTCGATCAGGGCGACCGCCGCGCGTTCCTGGTCGCTGCGCGCCGTCTCTTGCAGGCTCGCGACGAGCTCGGCGGGCTCTTCTTCGGTTGAATCGGCGGGGAGCGCCCCGAGGAGGCGGACGAGCAGACCCACGGAGGAGGAGACGTGCTCCTCCTCGCCCACCAGTCGGTGCTGAATCAGCGACAAGAGGTGCGACTTGCCCATGCCGCGTGGGCCCACCAGAACGTCGTAGCGACCGCTGTGGGCCCGGGAGGAGACCGGCCTCCTCTCACGACCGACGCCCGGCAATTGTGCGCTGGCCTCGTCTACCGACAGGCCGGCGCGGTGTGGTGCGATCGCGTCGAGCAGGCCCATGACCGCTGCGGTCTGCGCTTCGTCGAGGTAGGCGCGCAGACGCGCGAGGAAGTGGCTGAGCTCGAGGGGGTCGGTCTCCTCCTCCAGCAGCGTGGCGAGCGCGCTCTCGTTGCCTTCGCTGGACGCGTCGCCCGCGAACTTCAGCTTCTGCGCCACGGCGTGCATCAACAGCGGGTGGCGCTCGGTGGCGCAGCCCAATGGAGCCTGTGAGGACCATGCGCAGCTCGGGATGGGACTGCCTTCCGGCGCGCAATCTGTCGAGGATCGTGGTCGCGTGATCGCGGCGACCCTTCTCGATGAGATCGGTGAGGGACCACGTGAATTCGTCCCGGAAGAGCACCGCTCGGCGCCCGCCTTCGCGCGCGACGACCGCGAGGTCGTCCAGCAACGCATCGAGCACCCGCGCCCAGTCCTGCGTCTTCAGACCAACGCGGAACCCCTTCACCTCGATCGTACCGGTCAGGGCCTCGAGCAATCTGCGACCCTTCGCGAGTGCCCGAGTCTGCTTCGATAGCAGCGCAGCGAACGAAGGCATCACCGCTGTCGAGGCCTTCGAGGTCGCGCATCCGCCGGGTCGTCACGGCCGACGACCGCGTCGGCGCCCAGGGTGCCACCGGGGTTGATGGGTACTTCGACGTGCTGATCGATCTCGGACATTCGTCATATCCAACGTACGTTCATTTCAACGTACGTTCATCTCAAGGTACGTCGAGGGGCCGGCCGACCGACTGGTGGCATCGGCTCTCCACGCAGGACGCGCGACGCCGAGCGCCAAGTTGCTCAACGTCGTCGGTCCGTCGACGCTCCGCGGGGCGAGATCGACCAGGCCCTCCGCCTCCAACCGCTCGTCGTCGCTGAGCGCTTCGCCTTGGTCTTGCTTGTCGAGTAGAGCTTGCACGCGGCGGTCGACGCCCTCGGGTGGACCGCATCTACAAGCACCCGTTCCGGGACGCCGAGGCGTCTCTTGGCCATCACGACATCGCGCTGTTGCGGCCGGAGGGGCCGGTCGAGGGCGCCGACCTGTTCTACGCGGGCTTCGGGGAGGACAACGGTGAGGCGCGGACGGGCGCAACCCAAGAGGAGATCTCGGCGGCGGACCCTCGTCGCCGCCTCGGATCGCCCTTGGCGGCCCGGTCGGAGGTCGATACACAGGAGCGATGGCCGACGCGGCAAACCAGATCCAGCGCCCGCTCGGGCGCGCCCTCCAGCGGTTGGACCACGCGCCTTGGTGGCTGGCGCTCCTGCTCGGCGCCGCGGTGGGGGCCATCGCCGTGGCGGCCCTGTGGCCGGCGGGCTCGATGTGGCGGCTGCTCGGCGGCGGCGTCCTGCTCTGCGCGGTGCCGGCGCTGGTTCGGACGAGCGGGTGGATCGGCGAGCCGGTGGCCCCGCCTGCGCCCACGCTGCTGGACATGGTCCGCCTGGAGGGCGGCAAGTTCTGGATGGGCTCCGCAGACGACGACGAAGAGGCCTACGGCGACGAGCAGCCCCGGTGGCTCGCGTCGGTGGAGGGCCCGCTGTGGGTGCAGCGCTGCCCGGTGACCAACGCCGAGTACCGGCGGATCGTCCCGGAGCACGCGCCGGGCGAGCCCGACGAGCTGCCCGTCACCGACGTGAGCTGGGTGGACGCGATCCACTTCTGCAACGCCCTCTCCGCGGAGGCCGGCCTCGCGCCGGCCTACGCCATCGGCGACGCCGAGGTCCGCCACGACCCGGCGGCCGAGGGCTACCGCCTGCCCACGGAGGTCGAGTGGGAGTACGCCTGCCGCGCCGGGACGCAGACCCGCTACAGCTTCGGGGACGACCCCCGTGAGCTCGGTGACCACGCCTGGTTCGACGAGAACTCCGAGTACCGAAAGCACCCCGTCGGAGAGAAGCGCGCCAACCCCTGGGGGCTCCACGACCTGCACGGCAACGTGCGGGAGTGGTGCTGGGACGAGGGGGAGAGCTACCCGCTGTCGAATGTCGATCTGTTAACAAAGTCCGCAGGGCTTTGCGTGTTGCGCGGGGGGTCGTTTTTCGACGTCGCGAGGAACCTGCGCTCGGCGTTCCGGTTCAGGGACTGGCCCGAGTCCCGGGGCCGGCGCAGCGGGTTCCGTTGCGTCCGTGTCGCGCGGCGCGAGCTGTGAGCCTTGTCCTTGGAGCCTTGACCTTTCCCGAGCGAAGCGAGGGGCGCGTCATTTTCCGGGTGAACGCAGATTGTCAACAAAGTGACAGTCAGAGTCGGAAGAGGGCCTCGTAGGCGGCGACGCTGCGGGCGAGGCGCTCCGGGCCCCTGCGCTCGGCGGCGCGGAGCTTTGCGCGCATGCGGCGCCACACCTTGGGGGCCACGCGCAGGCCGGCGCGGCTGACTCGGTAGCCGAGGAAGGTGCAGGGGCGGCGGGTGGGCTCGATGGCGGTGCGCTTTGGGTTGAGGGCGAGGCCGCGCTCCGCCTCGAGCCACTCGGCCATCGCGTCGCGAGCGTCGCGCAGGACGGCCGGGTCGTCGTGGAAGCAGGCCACGTCGTCGCCGTAGCGCAGGTAGGCCCGGAGGCCGAGGGCGCGCTTCGCGTAGTGGTCGAGGCCGTCGAGGTAGAGGGCGCTGCTCCACTGGCTGAACCAGGTCCCGATGGGCAGCCCGCGGCCGGGGGGGACCGCGCGGCCGAGGACGTCGATGGCGAGGGGGCTCCGGTAGACCTCGCCCCCCGTGCTCACGATCTGCTCGACGAGGCGCCGGGTCCGCGCGTCCCGCAGCCGGCGGTGGAGGAGCCCTATCAGGACGTCGTGGCGAATCGAGGCGAAGTAGGCGCGGACGTCGAGGGAGAGCCGGTAGCGGTGGCGGCGGGTCCAGCCGAGGTGGCGCAGCACGGCCCGGGCGGGGCCGCGCCCCGTGAGGCAGGCGTAGCTGTCGTCGATGAAGCGGCGCTCGAAGGTGGGCCCAATCTCGGTGAGCAGCGCGTGGTGGAGCACCCGGTCGCGGATGTCCGGCGCGGCGACGAGCCGCCGTTTGGGGTCGCGGATGGCCGAGAGCCGAAACGGGCGCGGGGCGTAGCGGCCGTCGCGCAGGGCGTCGCGCAGGCGGCACAGCTCGATGTCCGCCGTTCACGTCGAAGCGGGCCAGCGCCGGCTGGCGGCGCTTGCGCTTGCGGGTGCGCTCGTAGGCCGCCCACAGGGCGGGGAGGGTGGAGAGGCGCTCGTAGCTGCCGGCGGGGACGCTGAAGGGCAAGGATCTGTTGTCCAACCACATCCTGAAGCGCCACGCCGCCGGTGAGGTGATGGACAATCTCAGCATCGTGCGCGAACTGCTCTCCTATCCCCTCCGGCGAGTCTTCGCCTCGACGGTCTACCGCGAGGACGCTCGGCGGCCAACGCTGCTCAGCCCCGACCCTCGCCGATTGGCGCGACCCTTCCGGCACCTGGTCGAGAACGTGAGCCTCGCTGCGCAGGAGCGTGACATCGAACGTACCGTGACGCTCGTCTTTGACCAGCGCCTCGGTGCACAGCGAGATATCGCCATCGCGGTCACGAACTTCGTCAAGGGGATGGACCTCTCCAATGTGCATCCCTACCCCTACTTCGCGGTCTCAAACGTCAGTCCGGGTGTGCAGTTCGCCGACGTGTTCGCCACGATCTTGTCCAAGCGCGCGCAGAAGCGGGGCGGCATCATCCCGCGGTTCTACACGGAGTTGCGGCGGTTGAACTGGATCTCGGAAGGTCCGGCGCGGCGGCGCTACGGCCTCAACCGATTCACGGAGACCGGGAGCGTGACGGACTTGCGCTACGCGTACCGCAAGTCGTGGTGATCAAAAAAGGAGAGCCGGAACGGGTCCGGGAAGGACCTCATTGGGGCCGGGCAGGCCCCACTCCGACTCTGTGGGTAGACTACACCGGGCCTGCGTAGATATCCACGCCCACGTCTGCTCAAACCTACGCAGGCCACGTTGGTAGCGCCGACCCCGCACCCGCGGCGGCTCGGGGCTCGTCTCCGTCACCTCCTGGGTGAGCCGGGCGTCCTCGCGCTCGACGGCGGCCTCCTGCCCCTCGCTCAATGGCAGATCCTCGGCGCGAACCCACCAGCGCCCAGCGTTCATATGCGCCGCGAGCTTCTCGGTCTGGATGAGGTAGCGCACCTGCCGATCGGTCTTCCCGAGGCGAGCCGCGACCTGGGCTATCGTGAGCTCCATCGGTGTCAGTTTGCCACGTGTGAACAAAGTGACAAGGGGGAAAATGCGTCGCGATCCCCTCGCTCTCGCGAGGGGAAGGGGCACAAGGTCAAGGGACCAAGGACAAGGCTCACTGCTCGCGCCGCGCGACACGGACGCAACGGAACCCGACGCTCCGGTCCCGGGTCTCGGGCCCGTCCCTGCTCCGGACCGCCGAGCGCAGGAGCCTCGCGACGACGAAAAACGACCCCCCGCGCAACACGCGACGCCCACAGTCCTCTCGATCGACCAGCGGATTCGTCACGGCCCCCGGCTCGTAGCGCTTCGCGTAGCAGTCGGCGACCCACTCCCAGACGTTGCCCGCCTGGTCGAGGGTGCCGAAGGGCCCGCGCGCGCTGGCTCGCCCCCCGACGGGCTCGGGATTGACCCCCCCGCCTTGGCCGAAGACCGCGCGCGAGGCGTCCGGGTCCTCGTCGCCCCACGGGTAGCGGCGGCCATCTTTGCCCCGGGCCGCGTACTCCCACTCGGCCTCGGTGGGGAGGCGCGCGCCCTTGGCTTTGCAGAAGGCCTTGGCCTCGTGCCAGGTGACGTCCGTGACGGGCCAGCCCGCGGCCTTGTCCGGCGCGTGTTTTGGTAGCTCCTTCCGGTACTGCTCGTTGCTCACCTCGGTGCGACCGATCCAGAAGCTGGACAGCGTCACCTCGTGGGCTGGGTGCTCATCCGGGTATGCCTCTGGGTCGTTGTCCGCGGAGCCCATCGTGAAGGGCCCGGCGCAGACGCGGCAGTAGGTGATGCCGTCGAAGTCCTCGCACCGCTCCGGGCACCACGGCCCGGCGCGGCCGAGGGCGACGGGCGATCCCGCGAGGACCTCCGCCGCGGGCCACACCTCGGCGATCGGCCTCACCTCCCGCCCGGAGAGCGCGTCGGCGGGCGTGTAGGGCACCCACGCGAGGCGAGCCGGCTTCGCGCCGGAGACCAGCATCCGGTCGCGGATCTGCGCCCGCCACCTGGGCAGGTCCGCCTCGCCTCCCGGTCCCCCGAGGACGACGACCTGGTCTACGCTCAGGAGCGGCTCGATGTCCGGGTCGTGGGCCCCCCCCGCCTCCTGGATCTCCACCACGTCGGCGGCGCCGGTGTCGAGGAGCCGGGCGGCGAGGGCGTCTGCCTCGGGGTGTCGCCCGTCGATGAGGTAGACGCTCCTGGCGGGCCACTCCGCGGCCCTTGGTCGCGGCGGGTCGGGGTCGTAGCCGCAGCGCCACGACGTCCCCCCAGGCGTCCACCCCCGGCAGTCCGGCTCCACCTCGCCCGTCCGGTGTACCCGCTGCCCGGGCTCGACGAGGCTCGCGGTCCACGCGGCGCGCGGAGGCCCGGCCGCCACCGCCCAGGACTCCGGCGAGCCCCCGCGGGACGCCACCGACCACAGCCAGTCGCCCGGGGGCTCGCCGGCATAGGTCGGCGCCCCCGTCGCCGCTTGTTCCGGCGTCATCCAGGCCATCGCGAGGGCGCCGACCGCCACCGCCACCGCGAGGCCCGCCGCCGCGTAGATTCGGGCGCCACGCCGTAGGGTCTGCGGGCTCACGTCGGCGACGAGGGCCGCGAACCCCGCCTCGCGGAGGTCCTCCTGGGTGTCGGCCGACAGCGCCTCCCAGCGCCAGGGCAGCTCGATGGCCGGCGGGCCGTCGCGCGCTGGGAGGCCCGCGGGCAGCAGGCGCCCCAGCCGCCAGCGGGTGCCCTCGGCCATCGCCTCCCGGTGCTCGCGGAGCGTCCGGGCCGCGGCGTCGAGGTCCCGCCCAGGGCCGCGCCAGAGGTCGAGGAGGGCGCGCTGGGTCTCGCGGTGGGCGCGCTGGCCGGCGGCCTCGACCTCGAAGCGCGCCCGCCAGAAGGCGAGGGCCGCCTCGAAGAGCGAGCCGGGCCCCGACTCCATCCGCTGGAGGTGGGCCAACAGGGCGACCTCGTCGGACGGGTCCCAGCGGAGGCGCCCCCCCGGGGCGCTCCGGGCGCCGGGCAGGCGCGACAGCGCCCAGACGCTGGCGCTGAGCCCGCGCTCGGCCAGGGCGTCGCGGAGCTGGAGGGCGGTCTCGGCGTCGACGGGGGCAGACGACAGGGCGCAGGCGGCGGCCCAGGCGCGGACGTCGGCCACCGACGCGGGCTCGTAGCGGGTCTCGCCCCCGAGCCAGGCGGCGAGGCCCTCCGGGGCGACCTCTTCGAGGGCGTAGGTCCCAAGCGTCCGACCGAGCCCGTGGGCGCCGCGCCCGAAGTCGGCGAAGGCGAGACCGGGCCAGGCGGCGAGGTGGCGCAGGAGGCGCCGCGTGAGGGGGCCCGTGCGCCCGTGGGCGAGGCGGTTGGCGAGGGTCCGCCCGTCGGTGAGGACGGCGACGCGGGCGGCGTCTCGGCGCTCGTCCACCTCCGACGGGGAGAAGCGCCCGTCTCGTCCGCGCAGGAAGGCGGGGACGCCGGAGAAGTGGGCCACCTCGACGGCCAGGCCCGCGCGCTCGAGGGCCGCGGCGGCCTCGTCGGCGAAGCGCTGCATCTCGGGGTACCGGCGCGTCGCCGTGTCGTCGATCCAGAGCCAGACCTCCCGGTGGTGCCGCGCCCGTTGCATCCGTGGCGTGGGGACGCCCCCCGCCGCGATCGTGGCCTCGATGCTGGCGGGCAGGTCCAGGCGATGGGTCGTCTCGTCGGAGACGAACTGCCCGATGCCCCAGACCATCGCTCCCTCGGCCCGCTGCGTGACGAAGCGCGGCACGGGCTGGAGGTCCGGCGTGGGGGGGAGGGGGGCTGGAAGCGGGGCGTCGGGGTCCCGCTTCGGGGACTCATCGCCCTCGGGGCGCCGCGCCCGGAAGGCGATGACCGTGAAGCCGAGGCTGAGCAAGGCGAGCAGCGCCAGCACCAGCTCCGGCCCCCGCTCCACCTCCGCCGGCGCGGCCCGGAGCTCGAAGGTCGGCGCCAGGAACCGCTCCGCGAGCTCGCCGGCGTCGGCGACGCCGCCATCGGGGGGGCCCGCGTCGGTGATTCGCGCGTCCGGCGGCGTCTCGATGACCCCGTCGGGCGCTTGGAAGAGCACGGCGAGGGCCGCGCCCACCACGACGAGCAACAGCGCCGCGAGCCACCCGCGGGGGGCCGGGGCGTCGGCGACCTCGGGCGGAGGCGCGTCGGGTAGTTCGAGCCGCGTCGGTTGGTTGCTCGACCACCAGTCATCGAAGGCGCGATCGAAGCGCGGCAGCTCCTCCTTCGACTTGACGACCACCGCCGCCAGGACCCGCCTCAGCCGCACCTCGTCGTCGATCTCGGCCCGCGCCAGCACCGCCTCGATGCGGAGGCGCTCGGTGACGCCGACGCGTAGATCCGCCCCGCGCAGAAACGCGTAGAGCGTCGCTGTGCGGGAGACCACTAGAGGAGCTTGTGGTCGTCGGTGTCCTTCACGAGCACCGAGAGGGCGGGGAGCTCCTTCAGAGCCTTGGCCTTGTCCAGCGCCTCGGCGCTGGCGCCGCCCATCGCGTTGAGGGCCCCCAGCCAGAGCAAGAGCTCGCCCGTCGCCGGCTTCTTGCGGATCCCGTTGAGCCCTCGAATCGCCCAGAACTGCTTCTGCGCCCGTTCGATGGTCGCCTCGGCGAGGTTCGAGTAGTCCCCCGCCTCCACCCGCGCGTCGACGGCCTTCTTCACCAGGCCCTCGTCGAGCTTCAGCCGGTAGAAGATGCAACGCCGCAGGAACGGCTCGGGCAGGCGCCGCTCGCTGTTGCTGGTGATCACCACGATCGGCGGGTTCTTCCCGTCGAGATCCACCGTGTATCGCTTGTCGGCCTCGTCCCGCTCGGGGACCCGGAAGGTGTTCTGGTCCAGGACGTTGAGCAAGTCGTTGGGGAAGTCCCGAGGCGCCTTGTCGACCTCGTCGATGAGGACCACCGCCCGCCCCCCGGCCTCATAGGCCTTCCACAGCGGACCGGGGTCGACGCACGCGGCGCGGGTCGTGCCCGTGCCTCCCGCCTGTGCCTCGCGGAAGTAGCGCACGGCGTCGAAGTCGTAGAGCAGGTCCCGGGCGGTGGTGGTGGAGCGCACGTAGAGCGGGTGGACGGCCTGGGCCCAGCCCGGGCGCCCGTCGTCAGCGGGGGGGTCGGAGCCGAGCCGGAAGTACCACGCGAGGTACCACGCGAGCTGGGTCTTCCCGGTCCCGGGCTCCCCCGTGAGCAGCAGCGGCGCCCCCACCGACAACGCGACGTTGATCGCCTCCACCAGCCCCTCGTCGGGCTGGAAGTGGGGCGCCGAGCGCACGTGGTTGCCGAGGGTGGAGGGCAACTCGCGCCCAAGGAGCGCCTCGGCGCTTTTTGGCCGCGCCCGGGGCACGAGCAGGTCAAAAGACATCGATCAGGCCTCCTCTTCAGATCCACCCTTGGTCTCACCCGAGCCCGCATCGAGGTACTTCAGCCAGCCGATCTCGTCGGCGTAGTCGATCTCCAGGCACAGCTTGGCGTAGTTCGCGGTCTCCCCCCCCGGCTCGATGCACGCGTCGAAGAGCCGGCCGATGGCCTCGGTCAGTCGGGCGGGTGGGCACTCCGTCGCGCCGGGCGTCTTCATCAACTCGCTGAGCTCGTCGTAGTCCACATGCTTCAAGACGGGGAGCGCCTTGCAGATGAAGCGAGGATCGTTCGAGTCGTGCTCGGCGACCTTGCGTGCGACCTGCGCCGGCGACTTGGCGTCGCAGCAGAGGAACGCGATGACACGGACCGTCTGGGGGCAACTCGCGGCCACGACCCGTTGGCAGACGGCCAGCCACTCCTCCACCTGGGGCAGCGTGAGCGCGGGGCGGTGCTTGGGGCCGAAGGTCCCGAAGTCCAGCCAGATCACCGGCTTGATCCCGGGGTCGGAATCCGGGGCCGCGTGCTGGATGAAGTCCACGAGCGCTGCGTGAGGTGACGCGCCGAGGGTCTGCCTGATCGCCGCTTCCAGGCCGCGGTGAAGGTGCTCACGGTAGCTCGGGAAGTCCACCTCGATGCGGAAGAGGACGAGCTGGTCGGCGCGCTCGGCGCGCAGGTCTTCCTCCAGCAACCGCCCCAGCTCGCCGACGTGGTTCCCGTCCTCCCGACCGCCCAGGCCCACGACGGCCAGCACGGCGCGCCCGTCGTGGAGGAGCTGGTCGACGCGCGCGCGCAGCACGGCGCGCTGGTTGAAACGGTCGAGGCGGTGGCTGATGGGGCGGCCGTCCCTCCGCGCCCCGGGGGCGGGGGTGACGCTCTTGCTCCAGCCGTCGTAGCTGGCGTGGACGACCGTGGTCCACCAGTAGGGCTCGTCGAGCCGGGCCCCATCGGGCACGTGGTGGATCGCCTCGACGGGGCTCTTGCCCTGAAGCAGCACGCCCGAGAGCCACGCCTGGCCGATGTCTGCCGCGGGGAGAGCCCAGGCCGTCGTGAGGTTCGCGAGCACCGCGGGGACGTCCCGCGTCAGGCGTTGACTCAGCGCGTTCCAGCCGCCGGCGCCGGTGCCGCAGCCATTGAGGAAGACCGCCAGCGGCGGGCGCCCGAACCACGCCAGGAGGTCCTCCGCCAACACATCGTCGGTGCCGCCGCGGTCGTCGTCGAGGACCAGGGCCGGCGCGCCACGCTTCACGCGCGCGTGTCCACAGTAGTAGAGGATCTGCGGCGGGCGGTGCTCGAGCTCGTCCTTCAGCTCGGAGCGGCTCTCGACCACCGTGAGGAACGTGTCGCCCTCGTAGGCCGGCTCTCGCTGCTCGAGCAGACCGCGAATCCACCGGATGTGGGTCTGGATCTCCTCGGGGGCGTTTCTCGGCGCGACGATGACGGTCCGGGCGGGCCGGGGACACACGGGGCTGACGGGATGGCCGCCCGCGGCGATCTCCATCGTCCAGGCGTCGCGTCCCACGGCGAGGGATCTGCCCTGATGGGCGATGAGCCGCCAGGGAAGGGCCTGCAAGCGTTCGTCACAATCGACGCGCAGCCGCAGCGCCCGGCGCCATGGGCCGACGTCCTCCGCCTTGCTCCCCGACAGCTCCTTGAAGAGCGCGTGGTTGGTGGCCTCCGCCGGAAAGAGGAGGTCGTAGAGGGCGTTGCCGACCTCCGCGCGCCCGGCACCCGTGAGCACCTCCGCCAGCCCACCGAGGTCCCCCGCCGCCAGGGCGTCCGCGGCCTTCGTCAGCCGCGAGTCGAGGCCGACGCGCGTCTCCGTCGGTGGCTGCGCGTCGGTGAGCCCCGTCCGCCCGAGGTAGCGCAGCGCGTAGCCGTCGTCGGCGCGCGTCAAGCGCACGGTGAGCATGATGCGTTCGGTCATCTCGGCCCGGGGGATGATGGTTCCACTGGTATAGGTGGCCCGGGGGCGGGCGACAACCCCCGGCGTAGGGAGGCCCGCGCGAGCCCTCGTCTCCTCCGACTGGAGTCCTCTCCGAGCGAGGTCTAGTCTCGCGGTGATGTCAGTGGATCTGCGCGACTGGTGGCGCCCCGTTCTACGCGGGCTCGATCCCTGGCGGGTGCCAGCGGCGCACGAGGTCGAGCGGCTCTACCAGCCGCGCCCCGACGCCCCTTGGCGCCACCTCGCGATGGATCTCGAATGCGCGGCTCGTCCGGCGGACATCAAATACGTCATGTGTGGAGCTCGTGGGTCGGGCAAGACGACCGAGCTCACTCGGCTCGGACACGCGATGCGCGACGACTTCTGCGTGGTCCAGATCGATCTCGGAGCAGGTCTCTCGGACGAATCCGGGACGCTGGCGATCGTGACGCTGCTGGGGGCGGCGGCGCTGCGGGCCGCGACCCTCTGGTCTTCTCCCGACGCCGAGCTCGACCTCGCTGATCCGTTTGTGAAGCGAGGCATCGGCCGCCTGCAGACGGCGCTCGATCGATTCGGACCACAGCTCACGAGGGTGACCGATGTCGTGACCGCCGTGCGGCCCGTCCTGGCGGTGCTCGGCCCAACCGGTGCGGTGACCGCCGCGGGGGCTGCGACCACTGGCTCCGTCCTCCGCGCCGCCGACAAGCTGCGCCGTGATCTGGTCCGCGGGCCGCTGGCCGGGCGTGTCCCCCGCGACCGCCTCGACGACGCCGAGGCCGTCGTGGAGGCGGTCAACGAGATCCTCCAGGAGCTCGCCGTCCTCTCAGGACGTCCGCCGCTGCTGCTCGCGGAGGGGCTCGACAAGAGGACGGAGCTCGACTCCGTGCGGCTCGCCCTTGGCGACGCCGGCCTCCTGCGGTCGGTGAACGCCGCGCTGGTGCTCACTGGTCCCATCCACTTGCGCCACGACCCCCAGTTCAAAGGCCTCCCGGGGGACTTCGAGCTGGGCTTTCTGCACAATGTCGGCGTGCGAAGGGCCGAGGGGGCGGGTGGCCAACCCGCCCCCGACGGCATCGCGACGATGGTGGCGGTCTACCGGAAGCGTGTCGATGCCTTCTCCCTGCCGACCGACCTGGTCGCGGGTGAGGCGTTGGAGGCGGCGGCGCTCGCGAGCTCGGGGATCATGCGCGAGTTCTTCCTCCTGCTCCGGCTCGCCGCCAAGTCCGCCTACGGGGCGGAGCGGCGTCACATCAGGGCGGAGGACGTCGGAGCGGCGATTCGGCTCCACCGAATCAGGCTGCAAGGCTACCTGAACGAGGCGCGCCTCGAGCTGCTGCGACGGGTGCTGACGAAGGGCACCCTGCCCGCCAACCCCGACGCCGATGTGCTCCTCTTCGAGAACGTCATCGCTTGCTACGCCAACGGGGACCTGTGGTTCCGGCCGCATGAGGTCCTCGTCGACTACGTGGCCGGCATCACCGGCGATCCCTGAGGGTGGAGAGGGGCGCCCCCGCCCTGCTGCGCACCCACCTGGAGCGCGACCTCGCTAGCGTAGGCGACCGCGCGCTGGTCGCGGTGCTCGTGTGTCCGCCGGCCGCGCGCGCCGCGGTCGATCAGGTCATTGACGAGTCGCTCCCCCCCTCCACCGAACGGCTTCACGTCGACGGCGGTGAGGCTTGCCGTCAGCGGCTCGTCGCCCTCAACCAGCAGCGCGACCTCGTGATGCAGAGCGTACCGGCCGTGCTCCTGGTGGTCTCCGACGCGGGCGCCCTCCGTGAGGTTCGGCGGTGGGCACCTGACCTCACGGCGGCGCCCGACCTCTGGTTCGAGGTGGAGGTCGAAGGCGAAGGTGACGGCTGGGGGGCGACGCGGGACGCGCTGGTCGCGCTCATGCGAGCACGCCACTCTTCGCTCGACCTGACGGGGTTGCTCCCGGCGACCGCCCTGCGTCACACGCTGCCGCTCGCTGAGATCTACCTGCCGCTGGTGAAGATCCCACGACCGGAGCCCGGCAAGACCGGGTCCCCCGCGCTCGTCCTGTTGGCACACCCCGGCGCAGGGAAGACGATCTGGCTGCGCCACCTCGCCTCGGAGTACGCCAGCGCGGGGAGCGATCCGCTCGATGTCGGAGGTGGGGTCCCGCTCCTCGTCCCTCTGGCTGAGTATGCCGGCGACCGCTCGACCCACCGTCTGCGACCGCTGCGCGAGTTTCCAGGGGACTGGCTCGTTGCTCAGGGGGTCGCGGGGTCACTCGTCGAGGGCGAGGTGGTCTTGTTGTTGGACGGCCTCGATGAGCTTCGGAGCGAGGCGGGGAGAGGCGCCGTTCTCCGCGAGCTGGTCGAGGCCGCCCGCGAA
The DNA here is from genome assembly GCA_964402225.1 of uncultured Nannocystaceae bacterium. GTDB lineage: Bacteria > Myxococcota_A > Bradymonadia > UBA7976 > UBA1532 > CAYOBQ01. The sequence continues at coordinate 18,373 of CAYOBQ010000013.1, forward strand.
CGCCGATTCCGGGCCATCGTGCTCACCGGGCGGAGCTTCCTGGCCAAGGAGCTCGCGCCGTTCGGAGACGACCTGACGATGGTGAGCGTGCGGTCGCCGGATGGTGCGGAGGTCGAGCGCTTCCTGCGGGCCTTCGCTCGGTTGTGGGGGCACGGCCCGGACCACGCGGAGCGCTTGGCCGCCCGCATCCGAGCGGACTCGGATCTGCGGGCGTTGGCGCGCACGCCCCTGGTTCTGGCCTTCCTCGCGCTGCTTCACGAGGTCGAAGGGCGGCTCCCCGACCGGCGCGTCGAGATCTACTGGCGACTCGGCGAGATGCTGGTGGATCGCTGGAGCCTGGCGCGAAGTCTGGCCAACCCAGAGGTACGCGCGACACGAGCCACCCGCGGCGACGCGCTGCGCGTCCTGGGTCCGCTGGCATGGTGGGTGGTCGAGCGTGGCGGCGCCGCGGTGAGCAGCGCCGAGCTGGAGTCCGAGCTCGTCGCGATCGAGTCGCGGCGAGAGCGGCGCGAGGTCGCGGAAGCTCGAGCCCGGGCGCTGCTCGAGCTGCTGCGACACGACACCGCCCTGTTGGTGCCGCAGCCCGGTGACCGCTGGGCGTTCGTTCATCCGCAGATCACCGAGTACTTCGCGGCCGTGGGAGCGGTTCGCATGGCCGACACCTGGGAGGGGTTGCTCGCGCACCCGTTTCGGGCCGAGTGGCGTGAGGTCGTCCTCTTCGCGGCCAGCGTGCTGGGCACCCTGGAGGGGCGAGACGACCAGCTCGAGGAACTGGTCCGGGCGATTCTCACGGTGGGCCGCTCGAGCTACGACGCGCGCCACCCGAGCTTGTTGGTGGGACTGCTCAGCGAGCAGCCCGGGCTCTCGACGCGGCAGATCAGCGCCCTCGTCGATCGGGTCTTGCGCTTCATGCTGGTCAACAAGCTGCCCACCGGCACGCTGGCGCGCGCGCAGAAGGAGGTGGTCTCCTACCTGCGCGACGCGCCCGCCCGGGGGGGCGGCCCCGCGGTCGGCGATGGCCTGCGGCGCTGGTTTCGGCCGCGCCCGGTCTCGCGAATCCGGTGGGAATGGGCGCTGCGTACCTCGTCGTGGTCGGCCGGTGCGGTGGTTCCGGTCGCGTTCCACCCAGAGCAGCTCTCGCGGAAGTTCGAGGAGGACTACCCGGTCCGGTGGGAGGAAGCCGACGGCTACGCGCTGTGCGACATCGCCCCCCCCGCCGTCGGTGGGCCGCTGCTGGCGGCGCTCCCGAACCTGCTCGTGGCCCACGGTATCGACGCCGAGCCGCTGCTCGCAATGTGGCTCGGCCACGACGACTGGCGGCTGCGCGCGGTCGCGTGGCACATCATGGTCACCCGCACGCCGGCCGACGCCCGTGACGCGCTCGCGAAGGCGCACCCGGAGCGCGCCGCTGAGCTCGGCGTGCTGCTGAGCCCCCACTGGGTTCCGCCGAAGATCGAAGAGCCGCCGTCATCGGCGTGAGCAGCGACAACTGCATCTCCCGCGACCTCGCGCCATGGGCGTTTGGATGCCTCCCCGCTTCCCTACGCGGGGCGGTCACGCTCACTCGACCCGGCGGGGAACGGGTAGAGACTCATCAATTCGATCGCGGAGAGGGCACAAACGGCGGCGCCGGTCCCGGAGATTTGTGACATACGCGGGCACTTGCGGCGTCTGATATGTATGGAGGCGTGATGCGCGGCAGGATCCTCGTCGCCCTCGCCCTGTGCGCGTGCGCCGATCTCGAGGCGCCCGAGCACGTGGAGCGGGCGCAGGCCATCTTCAATGGGGAGCCCGAGAGTGGGTGGCCCGCCATCGGTGCGCTCACGTTGTGGGACGCGGGTGAGTTCCGGGGGCCGTTTTGCACCGGGAGCGTCATCGCGCCGCGTTGGGTGCTGACGGCGTCCCACTGCGTCAACGAGTTCGAGGGCCTGGGTCCCGTGGGGCCGCAGATGGTGCGCTTCATGGTGGGGACCGACGCGCGGCCCGACAACGCCAGGGCGGGGCCGCGGACGGGGCGGCTGTACCGAGTGGAGCGCATCTACAAGCACCCTCTTTGGAGCCCCGAGGCATTCCTCGGCTACCACGACATCGCGCTGCTTCGGCTGGAGGCGCGCATCGAGGGGGTGGAGCCGCTGGTGCTCAACGAGTCGCCGCTCGAGGGGCGCGAGGGCGCGGACCTCTTCTACGCGGGCTTCGGCGTGGACAACGGTGAGGCGCGGACGGGGGCCGGGGTGAAGCGGTCGACGACCCTGGCGCTACATCGCGTCGCGGCGCCGATGTACCTGAGCTCGGCACGGAATACGGGCGTGTGCTTCGGGGACTCGGGCGGGCCCGGGCTCGCCCGCATCGGTGGGGGCTGGAAGGTCGTCGGCGTCAACAGCGCCCTGATCGATCCGTGGTGGGGGGACGACCAATGCACCGGCGTCTCCTCGCAGACTCGGGTCGACGCGCACCTGAGCTGGATTCGCCGGACGATGGGCGGGGACGCGGACTGCGAGGCGCTGTGCCCCTGCGCCGAGGGGTGTGGGCGACAGCCGTTCTGCGATCCCGCCGCGTGTGGGGCGCTGAGCTGCGGCGAGGCGATCGAGTGCATGGTCGAGTGCGATGGCCGCGAGTGCGTCTCTGCGTGCGCCCTCGGCGTGGGGGGGGACGCGTGGGAGACCTTGGGGACGTTGATCGAGTGCCTACAGGGCACCGACTGCGAGCCGGGTCCGTCCCCCACCGAGGATCCGTGCATCCGCGAGAGCTGCCCCGCCGCGTTGGCGGCGTGCACCGGGGCCGAGCCGCCGCCGGAGCCGGAGCCGGAGCCCGCCGTCCTCTGCCACGAGTATTACGCCTGCACCTTCGATTGCGGGGGGATCGATCAGCCCGACTGCGCGCGCGCGTGCGCGGTGGGCGGCACCGTCGCCGCCCGCGCGACCTTCGAGGCGCTGCGCGTCTGCCTCGACGGCTGCCGCGGCGCCGACGACGCCTTCGAGTGGAGCGACTGCGCGGCGGCCAACTGTCGCGCGGAGTGGCGCGCCTGCCTCCCACCGGAGGGCTGCAACATGCGGGGGGGCTGCGCGGAGGGCGCGTGCCGGCCGACGCGCTGGGGCGGCACGCGATGCTTCCCGACGCGCGACTTGTCAGCCAACCAACGCTGCGCGACGGGACCCGCCGAGCTGGGCACCGCCTGCGGCGACGGCCTGGTGTGTAGCGCCGGGGGCCGCTGTGAGCCGACCTGCCTGCGCGACCGCCACTGCGAGGCGGGGGTCTGTGACACAGACGCCGTGACGGTGGTCGACGGGGTGGGCGTCTGCGTCGAAGCCGAGCCTGATCCGCCGCCGCCCCCAGGCCCGATGCCGGAACCGGAGCCCCCGGCTCCCCGGCCCCAACCGCAGCCCCAACCGCAGCCCCAACCGCAGCCCCAACCGCAAGGCTGCGACGACTGCGACCGGGAGAGCGACGTCGAGAGCGCCCTCGCGCGCCCCGGGGGATGCTCGTCGGTCCCCGGCGCCCCGTGGGCGCTTTGGCTCGTGATCGCCATCAGACGCCGAGGCGCGACACCATCCAGAAGGTCCCCGCCGCGGCCCCCAGCGCCGATCCCCAGGCGACGACCCCCCGGGGCCTGAGCCACGCGAGGGCGGGCCACGCCACCACCACCACCGCGAGCTGCCCCAGCTCGACCCCGACGTTGAACCCCAGCAGCGGCCTCCAGGTCGCCCCCGGTGGCAACAACGCCACGAGGCCCCCCGCGAAGCCGAGGCCGTGGAGCAGCCCGAAGAGCCCCGCGAGCAGCGCGTGCATCGGGGCCCGCCCCCGCGCGAGCCACCCGAAGCGAGCCGCGGCGAAGAGCGCCACCCCCAACCACGCGAGGGGGGTCGAGACCAGCGCCCCCGCGGCGGCGAGGCCGACCACCACGACGGGCACCCACCGCGCCGGCCGCAGGCGGAAGATGTTCTCCGCGGCGACCAGCAGAATCGACAGCCCGATCAGCGCCTCCACCGTCGTGGGATCCGCCGCGTAACGCCCGCTCACGGCCAGGGCCAGCGTCGCGCTGTGGCCCACCGTGAACCCGGTGACGGCCCAGGCCGCCTCCCGCGCCGCGGCGCAGCCGAGCAGGAGCATCAGCAGGAAGACGAGGTGGTCGGCGCCGCCCAGCACGTGGCTGGCGCCCAACCCCACGAAGCCGCTGTGGGAGCCGGTCGCGCGCGCGGCCTCCGTCAGCGCGCGCTCCGCGCCATCGACGCGGGCGAGGTGCACGTGCCCGGGGACCACGCCGAAGAGCAGATCCACCCGCACCGGTCCCGGGTCCTCGCAGCGTAGGGGCCACGCGAAGCGGCGCCAGCCCTCCCGGGCCGGGCCTTCGTCCACGGGGCCCGCCTCACAGCCATCGCGGCGCACGACCCGGGGCAGATCCGCCGGCGCCAGCCCCGGCAGGGCCGTCCAGTCGAGGCGCGAGACCTGGAGCTCGGCCCGGGTGGGGGTCCAGTCGGAGTAGGCGGTGCTTCGGGTGTGGGCGGCGCCGACGGCGGGGGCCAGCGCGAAGGCGATCAGTCCACCAAGCGCGCGGCGCCGAAGCGCGCGGTGATGGAGGCGCCGAAGTCGAGGACCTGGTCGCATACGCGCTGCGTCAGCCGAATCTTGTTCTCGTCACGGATGTAGTTGTACGCCAGCGCGTTCGGATTGCCGCCGATGTTCGGCGTCTGGTCGAGGGGCTGCTCCTCACCGTTGGGCGAGACCATGAAGACGTGGAGCTCCTCGTGATCGAGGTCGGGGGCGGGCTCAAGGGGGCCGATGGTGCAGAGGATGTTGGCGACGATCTGGCGGAAGGTCTGCTGGAGCTGGCCGGCGTTGGCGGCGGAGAAGTAGTAGCCGCGGTTGTTGGGCCCGCCGGGGTCCTCGCGGGTGCCGCTCATGTCGACGAGCAGGTCTCGCTGGGCCCCCCCGCCGCCGACGTTGAGCGTGAAGATGCCCACGTCGCGCGCCTTGGCGGTGTCCGCGGCGCGCAGCGAGGGGCCCGAGCCGTCGTTGGGGTAGCCGTCGGTGACGAAGAGGATGTACCAGCCGGTGTCCTCCAGACGGGTGAGCATGTTCGCCGCGGCGCTGATGGGCGCCCCGTACTTCGTCCCGCCGCCGGGGCCCCGGCTGTGCATCGCGTCGAGGATGTCGATCTGTCGGTCGTTGGCGTCGACGGGGACCTCCAGGATCACCCCGGAGTTGAACATCACCAGCCCGTACTCCACGCGCAACCGCTGGCCGATCAGCCCGATCACCGCCTCGCGCAGGGCGTCCATCCGCGAGCCGTCGCCGAAGCCGACGCCCATCGAGCCGGAGTAGTCCAGGACCAACACCAGCTTCGGGCGGCGCTCCTCGACCTCGGTGAACTGGTGCTCCTTGATCTCCGCCGTCGCGTCCTCGGTGTAGATGTCGCCGCCGTGTTGGTCGAAGGCGTTGTGAAACGGGTTGTTGATGGTCCCGCTGACGGCGGAGCGAAAGCGCAGCCGGTAGCGCCCATCGCCCAAGTCCTCGCGGATCACTTGTGGGCACGGGGCGTCGCCTTCCCAGCGGTCGAACTGGGCCATATTCGACCGCAGCAGCGCCTCCATCGCGGGGTGCCCGCAGACCTCGTCCACCCCCTCACGCATCGCGATGGTGGTCGCCGCCATGGCCAGCGCGTCGGCGCTCGCCTGCTGCTCCTCACGCTGCACCGCGGCCTTGCCGAACAGGACGGACGCCAGGGTGAAGAGCACGAGCCCGCTGCCGATGAACGCGAGGATCAGCGTCATCGAGAAGCCCTGTTCGCCTCGGCGGTTCGTCACCACGCCCCGCTACTTCGCTTTGAGCTTGATGGGGCTGCTGTTGTACTCGCCGCCATCGCCGCCGCCCAGCGCTTCGCCGAGCAGTGGGGACAACTGACCGGCTGATCCACCCCCCCTCGCGGTGGGGCCCGATGACCCCCTCGCGTTGCCGTGGTAGCGCTTGGCGTGGTTGCCCATGATGCCCTTCGCCTCGTCGGCCCCCAGCGTCGCCAGCGCACGCCGCGGCTCGGACTCGACCTGGGCAGTGAAGACGCGTCGATAGGCGTGGCCAGCCCTGTCGTCGATGTGGGCCCGCCCCCCGCAGGCGCTCAGCGCCAGGGTCAGCAGCGCGGCACAGCTCGTGGTTATCCAGCTCACTCGTCCTCCTTCACCGCGTCGAGGGCTTCCAGGTTGGCCAGGGCCTGCTTCAGCCCCGGATCCGCCAGCAGCGCTTCGCGATACATGGACCGCGCCGACGCCTTGTCACCCCGCAATTCGTGTGCCAGCGCCAGGTTGTTGAGGGCGGGGGCCTCGGTGAGGACCTGGCGGAACATCGCGACGGCCTCTTCGTCTTTGCCCTGGGCCGCCAGCGCGTAGCCGAGGTTGATGTAGACGCGGGTGGCGTCGGGCTTGATGGACAGCGCCGTGCGGTAGCTCTTGATGGCGTCTTCGTGGTCCCCGACCAGATAGGCAGAGAAGCCGAGGTTGTTGTGGAAGCGGGGCTCGCCGGGCTCGAGATCGGTGGCGCGGCGGTGGGCGGCGCGGCCGCCTTCGTGGTCGCCGCGCAGGTCGAGGACCATGCCCAGGGCGCTGTGGGCCGGCGCCAGCTTGGGGTCGAGCTTCACCGCCAGCCGCAACGAGCGCTCGGCCTCGACGAAGACCTGGCGGTCGCGGAGGACCGAACCCATCAGGTAGTGCAGCCGGGCGTTTCCAGGCTCGCGCTTCAGGGCCTTGCGCAGGAGCCGGGTGGCGTTTCGGTGGGCCTTGGCGTCGACGAGGAGCTCGGCGAGCTCGACCTCGATGCGCTGCTGCTTCTCGGCCTCCTCCTGGGGCGTCGGGCCTCCGCCGCAGCCGAGGAGGCACAGCAGCGTGAGCCACCTCATTGGCCGAACATGCTGTTGAGCACCATCACCACCGCCGGACCGAGGATGGCGATGACGGCGGAGGGCAGCAGGCACAGCGTGAGCGGGAGCGTGAGGCCCGCCGTGACCTTGCCGGCGGACTCCTCGAGGGCGAGCTCCCTGCGCCGGCGGGCCGAGGCGGCGTACTCGCGCAGCGTGGGGCCCAGGGAGGCGCCGAGGGCGGCGGACTGGATGACGACGTTCGACATGTTGCGCAGCTCGTCGGAGGTGACGCGGTCGGCGAGCTTCTTGAAACTGGCGGAGATGCTGAGCCCCGCCCGTATCTCGCCGACCACCACCGCGAGCTCTTCGGACATCTCGGGGTCGCTGAAGCCGATCTCGGCGGCGACGCGCGCGAGGGCCTGCTCGAGCCCCAGGCCCGCCTCCATGCACGTCACCAGCAAGTCGAGGGTCGGCGGGAGCGATCTCGAGAGGGCCTCCTGTCGGCCCGAGACGCGGAGCCTCAGCCACCACAGGGGCCCGAGGAAAGCGATCCCGAGCACGACGCTGCCGGCGAAGAGGCCCGCCGGGCCGGTGGAGACCATCAGCGCGAAGAAGGCCGCCCCGCCGCCGAGCATCGAGAGCGCGCGCAAGACCGCGTAGAAGGCGATGGCGTCGTTGTTGCGCATCCCCGCGCGCGCGAGCTGGCGGCGCTGCTCGGTGAGCTCTTCGACGGTCTTGGGGCGCATCACCGACGCCAACCCGACGAAGCGCGCGAGCCCCTGCACCTGTCCGGCGTGGACGTCGGCCTCGGCGATGGCCTTCGCCGCCGCAGCCGCCGCCTGCGCCCGCGCCTCGCGTCCCCGGAAGAAGGCCCGGCACGCGAGGACGACCGTGAGCAGCGTGGCGGTGCCCGAGGCCAGGGTGGCGAGCTTCAGCGTCTCCGGATCCATCAGCTCCGCGCCCTGGTGAGGCGGCGCACCCAGAGGACGCCGGTGATGTAGAGCGCGCCCGCGACCATCAGCATCGAGTGGCCCGCGGGATCGGTGAAGAGGCCGCCGATGTAGTCCGGGTTCGAGATGTAGGAGAAGCCCGCAAACGTCGGCGGCAGGCCGGCGAGAATACGGGAGCTCATGCGCGCCTCGGCGGTCATCGCCTGGAGCTTGCGCTCGTACTGAGACTGTTGGCGCATCGTGTCGATGATGCTGTCGAGCACCTCGACGAGGTTGCCGCCGGTCTGTCGCAGCACCAGCACCGAGACCACGAAGGTGCGGACCGTGCGACACCGGTCGAGCCGCCGACTCATCGACAACAGCGCCTCGTCCAGCGGGCGCCCGAGCTCCTGCTCGTCGGCGACGCGCTGGAACTCCTCGCCGATGGGATCCTCGAGCTCGCGCGCGCTGTGGCGGATGGTCTGGTCGAGGGATTGCCCGGCGCGCAGGGAGATGGTCATGATCTCGAGGGCCGCCGGGAGCTGGTCCTCGATGCGGCGCATTCGCAGGCGGCGCTTGCGCGCGAGGGCCGCCAAGGGCACCACCGAGGCCGCGAGCCCGAAGGCGGTGGCCCCGCCCGCGCTCCCCGTCAGCATCAGCGTGATCGCGAAGGCGACCAGGAAGAAGACCAGGAGTCGGGTGACGAGGGGCCCGACGTCGCCCTCTTCGCCGGCGGCCTCGAGCAGATCCACGATCCGCTGGGCGAGGGCCCCCTGGGGCGCCTCCTTCATCAGCGCCCGGCTCTGGCTGAGGGACTCGTCGGTGCCGAGGCGCTCGGCGATGAAGGCGTCGCGGGCCACCCTTCGGGACGTCACGAACCAGTAGATGGCCTGCATCCACAGGAAGATCGTCAGCGGGACCAGGACGACGAGCAGGTTCACGTCGGTCGCACGAGGGCGCCGGCCTGGTAGAAGCGCTCGAGCAGGGCGCTCTCCCGGGCGTAGCGGTGGGCGCCGTTGATGCGGCCCTCTTCGTCGGTGCCGTGGCGGTCGAAGACGAAGATCTCGTTGGTGACCATCTCTTCGTCCGAGATGCCCAGGACCTCCGTGATGTTGACGATCTTGCGCTGCCCGTCAGGGAGGCGGCTGGCCTGGACGATGACGTTGAGGGAGCGGCCGATGATCTGGGTGAGGGCGTCGGGGCCGAGCTTCACGCCGCTCATGGTGACCATCGTCATCAGCCGTTGCAGCGCGTCGCTCGGAGAGTTCGCGTGGAGCGTGCCCATCGAGCCCTCGTGGCCGGTGTTCATGGCCTGCAACATGTCGAGGGCCTCGCCGCCGCGGACCTCGCCGACGACGATGCGGTCAGGTCGCATCCGCAGGGCGTTCTTCATCAGGTCGCCGATGGTGATCTGGCCCTTGCCCTCGATGTTCGGCGGCCGGCTCTCGAGGCGCACGACGTGGGGCTGCTGGAGGCGCAGCTCGGCGGAGTCCTCCAGCGTGATGATGCGCTCGGTGGTGGGGATGAAGCTGCTCAGGGCGTTGAGCAGCGTGGTCTTACCGGCGCCGGTGCCGCCGCTGATGAGGATGTTGCACTTCGCGCGCACGGCGGCGCACAGGTAGTTCATCATGTCCTGGTTGAGCGCCTCGAAGCGGACCAGGTCCTCGTGGGTCAGGGGATCGGCGCCGAAGCGGCGGATCGACAGGGCGGCGCCGTCGAGGGCGAGGGGGGGGATGATCGCGTTGACGCGGGAGCCGTCGGGCAGGCGCGCGTCGACCATCGGCGAGGACTCGTCGATGCGGCGGCCGACGCGCCCCACGATGCGGCTGATGGTGTTGATGAGGTGGGCCTCGTCGCGGAAGCGGGCGGGGACCTGTTCGAGGCGGCCGGAGCGCTCGATGTAGATGGTGTCGGGGCCGTTGACGAGGATGTCGCTGATGGTCGGATCGCCGAGGAGGCCCTCGAGGGGGCCGAGGCCGGTGATCTCGTCGACGATGCCGCCGATGACCGACTCGCGCTCGGTGGTCGAGAGGTTGAGCCCCTCGCCGGTGACGAGGCGCTCGACGATGTCGCGGAGCCGCTGCTTGAGCTGGTCGGGCGTGAGGTTGGCCACGGCGGCTACGTCGAGCCGGTCGATGACCTGGCGGTGGAGGCGTCGGCGGATGTCGTCGAGGTTGCGCCCGCCGGGCTGGGCCTTGTCTCCGTCTATGCCGACCGTCAGTCGGTCGATGATGCGCATCGCCACGGGCTCACCCCCTTCCGAAGAGCCGGCTGAGGAGCCCGCCGCCCGAACGCTCGCCGGTGGGTAGGCCGGCCAGGAGCCGCGCCAGCGCCGCGACGTCGCGCGTCAGGCCCGCGGTGGCCTTCAGCTCGCTCACCATCACGCCGTGGTTCAGCGCCGACTCCACCAGCGGGAAGTCGTTTCGCACCACGGCGTCCACCGGCTGGCCGAGGGCGTTGTGGATCGCCTCCAGCGAGACCGGCGCCCGCTTATGGTAGCGGTTGAGCACGACCTTGATGCGCCCCGGCTCGTACCCCAGGCGCCGGAAGATGCGCAGCGCGCGGGCCGCGGCGCGGACCGATGGCACGTCCTGGGTGGCGACGAGGACCACCTGGTGGGCGAGGTCCATCGCCGAGACGGCGTGGTCGCTGAAGTCGCGCAGGCCGTCGACGATCACGTGCTCGAACTGCTGGCCAAGGGCGTCGAAGAGCCGTGGCAGCCGCTCGGCGGTGACCTCGGAGAGCTCCTCGATGCGATCGCCCTGGGCGACGACCGTGAGCCCGCTGTGATGTCGGTCGAGGCCGCTCTCGAGGGGCCCCGTGCCGACGCGCTCCGCTTCCACCACGAGCTCGGCGATGCTGCGCTCGGGCTTCAGGTTGAGGCTGGTGGGCACCGCGCCGAGTTGGAGGTCGAGGTCGCACAGGACCACCCGCTGGCCCAGCCCCGCGAGGACCCCCGCCATGTTGCAGGCGAGGACCGTCGAGCCGACGCCGCCCTTGGGGGCGAAGAAGGCGGTCATCCGGGTGGCGACGCCGTGGTCGACGGCGGGCGCCTGGCCGAGGGGCTCGTCCCCGGGGCGGGTGACCTCGTCGAGGTCCTCGAGGCTGAGCACGGCGCTCTTCGACGACAGCGGCTTGGGGCGTGAGCCGCCGTGGGCCTCGATGTCGGCGAGATTGGTGATGAAGGTCGACTGCCGGGGATCCTTGATGCCGGCGCGACTCGCGGGGCGGATCCACTTGCTCATGCTCTCCACTCGATCGCCGTGGGGCTCATCTCCAGAATCCGAGGGCGCCCACGGGTTGCCGACCGGTGGCGCGGGAGGATCGGGGGCGCGCCCGCGCGGGACGCTCGCGCGTCTTCGGCTCGGTGATGTTGAGCAAGAAGAGCTCGAGGTCCGAGGGGTCGCTGACGCGGTCTTCCCCGGGCAGCGTGGGTACGTCGGCGGCGTCCATGGGATCGACGAGGCGGGCGGTGACGATGACCACCAGCTCCGTCTCCTTGCGCTCAAAGCGCTTGGAGCTGAACAGGGCGCCCAGGATCGGGATCTGGCCGAGACCCGGGACCTCCTCGATGGCGTTGCTCATCTCGTCGGAGAGCAGCCCCGCCATGGCGAAGCTCTGGCCGTCGCGCAGGCGCAGGGTGGTGGCGCCCTCGCGGCGCGTGAAGGCGGGCAACTCGAAGCCCTGGAGGACCACCTTCACGGTCGGATCGAGGGCGCTGATGGCGACCTTGGTCGAGAGCTGGATGGTGCGGTCGACCATCACGGTCGGTGTGAAGTCGAGCTGGATGCCGAACTCCTTGTACTCGACCTGGACGCCGCCGAAGCCGGTCGGGATGAGGATGGGCACCTCTCCGCCGGCGAGGAAGCGGGAGCTCTGGCCGCTCATCGCCACCAGGTTCGGCTCGGCGAGGGTGCGGGCGAGGCCGTTTCGGGCGAGGAGGTTGAGGGTGGCGCTGAAGGGGAAGACGCCGTCGCGCAGGCCTACGAAGATGGCCCCGAAGGTGTCGTCGGAGGCGTTCTCGGAGATGAAGCCGCTGGGCAGGCGGTTCCCGACCAGCCCGGGCTCCGCTACGCCCCGGGACTTCGCGGCGCCGAAGCTGGTGGAGCCCTGGCCCGCGCGGCCCACACCAGCGCCGTAGTTCCCCGACTCGTGGATGCCGGCGCCCTCGAGCCCGATGGCGCGGGTGGATCGGCGGCTGACCTCGGCGAACTTCACCTCGAGCTGGACCTGCTGGCGGCTGCGGACGCGCAGCAAGTTGATCACGTGGGGCGTGACGTCGAGGGCGGCGATCGAGGGGCTGCGCAGGTAGCCCAGGGCGAGCTCCTCGGCCTGTTTCACGGTGGGCGTGTCGTTGACGACGCCGACCAGCACGAGTGAGCCGCCGACGGCGCGGGCCTCGATGTCTTCGCGGGGGAAGAGCTGGCGGATCTCGGACTGGATGGCCTGGGCGGGCAGCGCGACCTTGATGAGGTACGTCTGCCGGTCCCCCCCGCCGTAGAGGATGAGGTTCGTCTCCCCCACCTTGCGGCCGACGATGAGCAGCCCGCCGCCGGCCGGGGTGATGTCGGCGATCGTGGGATCGGTGAGCGTGACCTTGCCGCGGGCGCCGTCGAGGCGGAGGAAGCTGGAGCCGCCGAGGGCGACGGAGACCACCGAGGCGTCGTCCGCGGCGGCGGCGGGCACGGTGACGAGGAGCGCGAGGAGGAGGGCGAGGGCCAAGCGCATCATTCGGCCCCGAGGTTGATGGTCTTGGTCCGGCCACTCCGCCCACCACGGCGACGAGGTCGCTCGCCGGGGCCGAACTCCGGGTGCTTCTCCGCCGGCGCGTAGCGACGTCGACGTTTGCGGCGAGCTCGCTTCTTGTTCTTGGCGACGGCGTCGTCCACCTGCTTCTTGGCGGCCAGGGCCTCCTCGACCTCGTCGGGATCGACCTCGCCGAGCAGCTCCGGGGGATCGATGCCCAGGGTCTCGACGGTGCTCGTGTCACCGGCGTTTCGCAGCATCAGGTCGATCTTCCCTTCGCGGCTCGCCAACGCCAGCGCCTCGGCCTGCTCCGGGGTCACGAGCAGCGTGACGACCGCCTTGCGCTGCGCCCCGCGCCGCTTGGGCTGGTCCGTCTCGTTCATGTCCGCCGGATCGACGAGGCCGTTGACCGCGAGGACCTTGATGCGTTGCAGCACGAGCTTGGTGCTCACGCGGCGCTCGCCGGGGGGGCTGATGGTGGTGAGGACGTCGACCATCGCGCCGGGGTAGACGAGGCGGGCCTTGGCGATCCACTTGTCGACGGGCACGGGGAAGGCGCGGAGCGCGGCGGGCACCAGGGAGGCCATCCCGGTGCCCTGCTTCGAGTCCGCCAGCCGGCGCTTCAGGATGGGCTCGCCCTTCAGGATGCGGCTCACGGGCACGCTCGGCCGGGGCCCGAGGATCTCGTCGGCGGAGGCGAAGGCGCCCTCGGGGATGGTGGATTTGGGCCACTTCACGATCCGAAGGTCCTCTTCCTTGATGCGCACCGAGGGCGGGAGGTCGTCGGCGGCGACGACGACCTCCGTCAGCGGCTCGGTAGCGTACTTGCTCGAGCCGATGAGGTGGGCGAGCAAGAAGGCGGTCAGGACCGTGAGAACCAGCGCCAGAGAGGTGAAGCCCAGCGCGCCCAATCGTGAGGCGCGGGCGCCGGATGTGCGGGCGGCCATTTGAGGTTCCTCGAAGCGACTAGGGGGTCTGGATGGGCATGGCCGCGCTCGCGGTCATCCGTACGTGGTCGATCCCCGCGTTGCCGAGCGTGCCAGACAACCAGTCAAAGTTGTACACGCACGCGACATCGACCACGCCGAGGGGGAGCGTGCCGACGGGGTCGATCCGGGGGGTGACCTCGATCTGGCACCGTCGATCGATGTTCTCGCTCATGGGCCGCCGGGCCTCGCGCTCTGCGCAATCGTGCCATTGGGCCTGGGGGACGGTGGCGCAGGTGCGGGCCGCTCGCTGGGCGGCGGCGCCAAGCTGCTGGCGGATGAAGACGGCGTCGCTGAATTGCATGCCACCGGTGACGATCAGGATCATCACGACCATCGAGAGCGCCGCCTCGACGGCCACGCTGCCCTTCTGGCGGCGACGTCGTTGGAGGGAAGGGGACATCAGAACCTCCAGGCCAGGGCGACGATGGTGCCGGCGGAGAAGGCGATCGCCATCGGGACGTGGAGCCGGGCGGGGCGCCCCGGCTCGATCTCGGGGAGGGTCATGGATCGGGCGGCCCTCTCGAGGTTCCCGCGGACGCGAGCGCGCTGCTCGCGCCCGGCGGTGAGGAGCATCATCATCGCGACGAGACCTCCGAGGGCGACGCCCCAGGCGAACGCCCAAGCGACGAGGGACGGCCCGAGCCAGACACCCACGGAGCAAAGGAGCTTGGCGTCTCCACCTCGATACAACCCCAGCGCGAACGGACCCAGCATCAAAGCGAAGGCGACGGCGAGCCCGAGGGCGGCGTCGAGCGCTCCACCGAGGCCCTCCAAATGGACCCGCGCGACCAGCCCCGTGGCCACGATCGTGCCGTTGAGCGCGTTGGGCACTCGCCGCCATCGCAGGTCGCTGAGGGCAGCGGCGCCGAGCCCCGCGTAGAGGACCAGCACGTACAGCCCGAGCTCGGAGTGACCGGGCAGCGCGGCTACCTCACGGGCCGAACGCGGCCATCGCCTGGTTGAACATGGCGACGATCGCGTCACTGAAGGCGAAGATGACGCCTCCCAGCCCCACCGCGACGACGCCGGTGATGATGGCGTACTCCACGGCGGTGGCGGCGTCCTCCTCGTCGCGGAAGCGGATCAACAGGTTCTTCATCGGTGCTCTCCGTATCAGCGTTGCGATCCAGGGAGGTAGCAAGCCGCGGGCCAACCCGCCCTCGTCCTCGAAACCGCGCTCTCCAATGTAGCCGGTGCGCCGGCCGACGCCAATCGGGGTCGCGGCAGGGGGCCGAAGCGTTGGCCAGGGGGGTCGCCGGACCCCACCTTGAAAGTCGGGCCTCGAGCCAGTAGGTTGCGCGCCGTGAAGATTCAGCCGAAATACCTTGCCCCGAACGGCTTTACGGCGCTCTCGATGCTGTTCGGCCTGTCCTCCATCGCGGCCTCGGCCACGGGTCAGTACACGCTGGCGGCGTGGATGATCCTGTGGGGCGTGCTCCTCGACAAGCTCGACGGCACCGCGGCCCGCCTGTTCCACGCCACCTCCGAGTTCGGCGTGCAGTTCGACTCCTTCGCCGACTTCGTCGTCTTCGGCATCGCGCCTGCGGCGCTGGTCTTCTTCCACGCCGAGGCCGGCACCGCCTGGGGTGGCGACGCCCGGCTCCTGCTGCTCGCCGGGGTCGGCTGCTTCGTGGTCGCCACCTCCGCGCGCCTCGCCCGCTTCAACATCTCCGAGCCCCCCGACGGCGACCGCATCTTCTACGGCATCCCCACCACCCTCGTCGGCGCCACCCTGGCCTCCTTCTTCCTCACCAGCCAATCCCACGCCCCCCAAGCCCTCGAGGCGCTGCCCATCCTCCTGCTCGTCTCCGGCGCCGCGATGGTCTCCAACCTCCGCCTCCCCAAGCTCAAGCGCCGCAAGAACAAGGCCCTCGACTACTTCCAGATGGTCAACATCGCGGTGGTCTACATCGCCACCCCGTTCCGCGTCCTGCCGGAGTACCTGCTCGTGCTCTGCGTGCTCTACCTGTCGGTGGGCCTCACGTGGGGCTTCCTGCACCCCCCGCACACCGACCACGGCGCCCAGCCCGCCTGACGAGAGACGCGCACGCCGTGGCGCGTCTTCAGACGTGGACCCCTGCGCGTGCTGCCCTCGCAGCGATGCTGCGGGTCGGATTGAAAACGACCCGAACTCGGACTATCTTCAGGTCAGGAGGACTTCGATGAAGTTGAGCGGCCGAGTCAAGTCGGTGAGCTATCTCAAGGCCCATGCGGCAGAGGTCATCCGAGACGTTACGGAGAGCCGACAGGCGATGGTCATCACCCAGCGCGGCGAGGCCCGAGTCGTGGTGCAGGACGCTCGCTCCTACGACGCGTTGATGGAGAGCCTCGCGATGCTCAAGCTGCTCGCCATCAGTCGAGGGAGCTTGGACGCGGGCCGTGGCGTCCCCCTGGATGAGGCGGAGGCGCGCATCCGGGCGGCCACGAAGGGCAGCGCCCCGGGATGACCCGCTACGCGGTGGTCCTCGCACCGGAAGCCATCGACGACATCCTCGCCATCCACCACTACTTGTCGGGGGGGCGTTCGGAGGCGTTCGCGGAGGAGATGACCGACCGCCTCCTAGCGTTATGCCGCACACTCGAGACATTCCCCAACCGTGGTCACATCCCGCCCGAGCTCCGGGCCGTCGGGGTCTCGGACTTTCAGGAGGTCCACTCGGTGCCGTACCGAGTCGTCTACGAGGTCGTGGGATTGGATGTCCGCGTGCACGCCATCCTCGATGGGCGCCGTGATCTCCAGGATCTGCTCGCGGAGCGCCTGCTTCTGTGCAAGCCGGTGAGGTGAGCCAGCGCCGAGTCCTACGCGGGCGAACCGAAGGCGCGGTGGAAGACGCCGTAGCGGGTGCCCCGGTCGTTGACGACGATCTCGTCGACGCCGGCGGCGTGGGCGGCGCCGCGCAGGACCATGGCGCCAGCGAGGAGCACGTCGCCCCGCCTCGGATCCATGTGGATGAGGGCCAGGCGCTCGGGTTGGGTGCGGGTGGCGAGCTTGGCGGCGATCTCGTCGAGGGCGACGGTGGGCAGCCGGCAACCGTGGATGCGTTGGGTGTCGTGCTCCATCAAGCCCAGGTGGATTCGGGCGACGAGCGAGCACGAGCCGCTGCTGCCGATGACCGCGGGGGCGCCAGCGATGGGGAGCTTCGACAGGCGCTGGGCCACGACGGAGGCGAGGGTGTCGTGGGTCGTCATCCCGGGTGGGTCCTGGTGGACGTGGCGCTCCGTGAGGCGCACCACGCCGAGCTCGGTGCTCTCGCGACCGCCGGCCCAGACCACCTCCGTGCTGCCTCCGCCGATGTCGACCAGGACCGCGCCGGGGGGGACGTCGAGCTCGTTTTGGGCCGCGAGGTGCACGATCTCGGCCTCGGTGTCGCCGTCGACGATCTCGATGTCGAAGCCGCGCTTGCGGGCAGCGGCGAGGAAATCGGCGCCGTCCCGGGCGTCTCGGAGAGCGGCGGTGCCGACGGCCGTGATCCGGGCGACATCGAGGGCCTCGCAGCGGGCCTCGAAGGTGTCGAGGGCCTCGAGTGTCCGGGTGGTGGCGGCGGGATCGAGGCGCCCCGTGCGGTCCACGCCCTCGCTGAGGCGGGTGACGATGACCTCGTCGTGGATCACCTCTACGGGCCCCCCGGTGGGGCGGCCGACGAGGAGCTTGACGGAGTTGCTGCCGACGTCGAGGGCAGCGCAGATCAACGTACGGTGAACTCCGCCCGGCGGTTGCGGGCGAAGGTGCGTTCGCCTTCGCCGTACTCCATGGGCTGCTCCTCACCGTAGGAGATGACCGCGAGGCGGCCGCCGTCGACGCCGAGGGAGACGAGGTACTGCTTGACCACCCTCGCGCGTTTCTCGCCGAGGGCGAGGTTGTATTCGGTGCTGCCGCGGCTGTCGCAGTGCCCCTCGACGGTGACCTTCGTGTCGGGGTTCTTGTTGAGCCAACTGGCGTTACTGGCCATGGTCTGACGGGCGTCGGGCGTGAGATCGAAGGCGTTGTACTCGAAGTAGACGGTCTTCATCCCGCCGGAGTCGGTGCTCTGGTCGGTGGCGCTGGTGGGATCGATGAAGTCGCTGACGTCGGTGGGATCGGCCTTGGGCCGCAGGCAGTCGGCCTTGCGCAGAAGCGCCTTGTTGCGCGCCTTCGTGGCGAGCTTCTCCGCCGCGCGGGCGGAGGCCTCGGCGGCGTCGTAGTCGCCCTCGTCGGACTGTCTCTGCGCCTTGGCGTACATGCGCTGGGCGGCGGCGTACTCCTCCGGGGCGCACTTCTTCGCGAGGATGGCGTCGGCGATGGCGCTCTCGGCGTCGCTGAGCTGCTGGGTGGGCGGGCCACCGCAGGCGACGAGCAGGAGGCTGGTCAGCAAGACGGGGTGACGCATCACTTCGGACCTTTCAAGGCATCGGGGATCTGCGGGGTGGGCCTCTTCTCGTGCAGCTCCAGCGCTACGCCCTCCGTCAGGACACGTAGCCGGGCGGCCTTCGAATCGGGGAGCGGGAGCCCCCCTGTGGACCGGACGGTGCGCAGGCCGGCGGCGTCGAAGGCCGCCGAGCCGCTGGGGGTCTGGATCTTCGCGGCGGCGACGTGGCCCTTGGCGTCGAGTCGGACGTGGACCACGAGGGGCCGTATGGCGGGCGCGCCGCTGGCCGCGGGGGCGGGCAGGTGCGCGGAGACCGCCTCCGCGAGGCGCGCGGCGTAGGTCGGTGGCGGGGGCGCGGCCAGCAAGATGAGAAGGAGCATCAGCTCGCCCAGAAGGGCGTCAAATACTCGCCCTTGCCGGTGGAGACCTGCGTCTGGATGCGACCGTCGCCGGTCATGATGTAGAGCTTCGACTCACCGGAGCGGGTGCTGGTGAAGGTGACGAAGCGCCCCCCCGGGGACCAGCTCGGCTCCTCGTTATTGCCCTGGTTCTGGGTGAGCCGCGTGAGCTCGCCGGTGCCCACGGCCACGGTGAAGATGTCGAAGACGTTGCGCTCGTCCCGCGCGGTGAAGGCGATCTTGTCGCCCCGCGGGCTCCATGCCGGCGTCTGGTTGTAGTCGCCGTTGAAGGTGAGCCGCCGCTGGTTGGAGCCGTTGGCGTTCATCAACCAGATCTGGGGCGAGCCGTGGCGGTCGCTGACGAAGGCGATCTGGCTGCCATCGGGGGAGAACGACGGGCTGGTGTCGATGCCCCAGGAGTTGGTGAGGCGCTTGATGACCGCGCCGCTGGTGGCGTCGAGCAGGTAGACCTCGGAGTTCCCGTCCTTGCTGAGGGTCGCCGCGACGTGCTTGCCGTCGGGGCTGAGGACGGCGCCGGTGTTGAGCCCCTTGAACGAAGAGAAGGGCGCCGCCTTGCCCCCGGAGATGGTGAACAGGTGCGCGCCACCGTTTCGGAAGCTGGTGAAGAAGATCCGCCCGTTTCGCAGCGAGGGCAGCATGTTGATCCCGCCGGTCTTGGTGAGCCGCGTCTCGTCGCGCCCGTCCGCCGAGGCCATGAAGAGCTCCTTGCCCCGCCCGACGCGCTTGACGAAGACGATCCGCGACTGAAAGAAGCCGGGGCTCTTGGTGTAGTGGCGGATGACCTCGTTGACGAAGCCGTGGGCGTGCCAGCGCAGGGCCGAGGGTTTCAACGGCAGCTCGACGGGCTTGTCGTAGGGCGCAGGCAGCGCCACGCGCTTGCTGCCGATGACGTCGTAGAGCCGGCAGTCGACGGAGACCTTCTTGCCCACGATCCGGTAGCCCACCTTCACGAGGCCCTGGGCGTTGACGTTGAACCACTCCGTGTACTTCGGATCGACCCCCTCCTTGCGGGCGCCGGCGGTGAAGCCGGCGGGATCGATGAGGTTGAAGTAGCCGCTGATTCGGAGGTCGCGGCTGATGGTGCCGGTGGTGGCCTCGGTGATCCCGTGGGTGTCGGGGACGTCGCCGGTGTTGATCGCGCCGGGCACCGCGAGTTGGAAGAGCGCGATCCCGCTGGGATCGACGGGCACCTCGATGGAGCCGTCGGATTGGGCCCGGGCGGCGGGGACCAGGAGCAGCGAGAGCGCCAGGGCGCGTGGCAACGAGGTCATCGCTTCTTTCCGTACATGGTCGCGGTGATGCCTTTCTTCAGCACGGTCTTGCGCAGCTCGCGTTGAGCTGTGGGCGGGACCATGATCTTGAACTGTGAGCCGGGCCCGAACTTGCGCACTGTGTAGAGCACTTGCTGGTCGAATTGGCGGTTGCCGCTCGACCTCACGATCGACGGCTGCCCCTTGAGCTTGCCGCCCTTGTCGATCTTGAAGCGCACCCGCGCCGTGAGCCGCTTCAGCTCGTCGGCGGGGATGGTCGAGGGGGGCTTGAACTGCCGGTTGAGGATGGCGCTGACCAGGCTGACGTAGGCGTTTCGGTTCTTGGCGAAGTTGGGATCGGTGGAGGTGCCGTCGCGCAGCCCGTCCTTGAGCCCGTCGGGTGTGTCCTCGTCGGCGCGCGGGTCGTCGATGTTGCTCAGCGCCTTGGCCATCGCGCGCTTGCGGTCCCGCCGCTCCTTGCGCTCGGCCCGCTTGCGTGCGCGCTCCTCGGCCTCCTCGCGCTTCTTCTCCTCGGCGAGCTCGCGCTCCTTCTTCTTCTCCTGCTCGAGCTCCTCGAGCTTCTTCTCTCGGCTCAGGCTCGCCACGTCGGTGTCCGGCGGCGGCGGCGGCGGCGGCTTGACGATGCGCGGCAGGGCGTTGGGCTTGGGCTCCTGGCCGAGCCGTGGCAGCTCGACGACGCTCACGGGCACGAACTCCGGCGCCTCGGTGGCGGCCTCCGCGCGCACGAAGCTGGCCGCCGCCATGCCGACGAAGAGCGTGATGTTCACCAGCGCCGTCCCAACCGCCGCGAAGACCTGCTCGCTATTCATCGTCCCCGCTCAATCGCCGCTGGGCTCATCGTTCCCGCTCAATCGCCGCTGGGCTCATCGTTCCCGCTCAATCGCCGCGCTGCTCATTGGGCGGCGGCCCCCCCCGGCGGGTTGGTGACCATCCCCAGATTGGTGATCCCTGCGCTCTTCACCCGCGCCATCACGTCCACCACGAACCCGTAGGGCAGCTTGCGGTCGGCCATCAGAAACAGCCGCGAGCCGTCGGTCACCATCTGCTTGATCGCCTCGTTGTGCTTCAGGAACGGCCCCACCGGCGCCAGGCATTCCGAGTACGGCCCGCCCCTCTTCTCCTTGCAACTCGCGACTTCGCTGGGCCCCTTGCCGCGATCGATCTTCACCGTGAGCGTGTCGTCGAGGATGAGGATCGTCGTGAGCTCGGCCTTGGTGACGGGCTTGGCGTTGGTGGTGGGCAAGTCGACCTCGACCTTTCGGTTCGAGAGCTCGTCGACGATGATCGGCGTGGTAACCATGAAGACCACGAGCAGCACCAGCATCACGTCCACCAGGGGCGTGACGTTGATCTCGCTCAGCGCGCTTCGGCCGCGCCCGCCGGGGGACATCGCCATCGTCTAGTAGAAGTGACGCTTGACGATGTTGAGGAAGTCGGCGCCGAAGTTCTCCATGTCGACCTCGAGCACCCGCGTGCGGGTGAGGAAGTAGTTGTAGGCGACGACGGCGGGGATCGCGGCGACGAGGCCGATGGCGGTGGCCACCAGCGCCTCGGCGATGCCCGGGGCGACGGTCAGCAGCGAGGCGTCGCCCTTCTGCGCGATGGCGATGAACGAGGTCATGATGCCCCACACCGTGCCGAAGAGGCCGACGAAGGGCGCCGCGCTCGCGGTGGTGGCCAGAAACGGCGTGAGGGCCTCGAGGTGCACCGCCTCGGAGGTTTGAGCGCGCCGAAGCGCCCGCTCGATGCTCTCCATGTCGCCCATCTGCGCCTGGATGGTGTCCTTCCCGTCACCGCTGCCGCTCTTGAGCTTGGTGAGCTCGACGTAGCCGGCACGAAAGACCTGGCTCACGGGGCTGCGCGTGAGGTGCTCGCTGGTGCCGTAGATCTCGTCGAGGCGCTTGGACTGCCAGAACGCCTCGAGGAAGAGCGTGGTGTCCTTCTGGGCCTTTCGCAGATGGAGCCACTTGTAGACGATGATGTACCAGCTCACGACGGACATCAGCACCAGCACCAGCAGCGCGCCCTTGACCACCGGGGTCGCGTCGGCGAGCAGGCCCGTGAGCGTGATCTCGCTGCCCTGGGTGAGCGTGACGAGGTTGATGTAGATGGCGTCCATGCAGCCTCAGCGCGGTCCGATCCGGCGGACGATGGCAAATGGGTTTAGGTGCGTCAAGGTGTGAAAACGCCCACATCGGCGTCGGCTATTCCCCCGTCGTCCGCCTCGGGGGGCGGCAGCACCTCGTACAGGAACGGGGCGCTGACGCGGGCGCCCGCTCGAACCACGAAGTGGCCGAGGCCCGCGCCGATCTCCGCGGGTATCCGCAGCGAGATCTCGCGATCGCTCCAGGCGTCGAGCTCGAGGCGGGCGCCGCCGTAGGTCACGAAGTCCTCCGGCCCGCCGATGCCGAAGCCCCGCCCGAGCAGCGTCACCGGGACGCCGGCGCGCGCGCCGTCGACGGGGCGCGCCGACTCGATGATGGGGGCGCGCAGGTCGGCGGGGGCGTCGTCACAGGCGACCAGGCACACGATCAGGAGGAGTCCTCGCACGCGCGCATGGTAGAGATCCCCCACGTCGTATGCACCTCCTGCTCCTCCTGGCCCTCGCTTCCCTCGCCCCGGGCCGCTACGTCGGCATCGCCGCGGCGGGGCGGGTGGATCTCGAGCTCACCGCCGACGGCCACGCGATCTACGGCGGCGCACCCTACCGTTGGCGCCTCGAAGCTTCCCCGAAGAGCGGCGACACGCTGCGGCTCACGGCGGAGCACGGAGAGCTGGCGCTGCGCTTCGTCGATGGCTGCCTGCTCGGCCCGCCCTTCGGCCGCGTCTGTCTGACCTCCGCGCCGCTCCCGCCGGAGACGTCGCCGCCGGCACCGCCGCGACCCGAGGCGTGGCGCGGCGCCTGGGCCCACACCGCCTCGGGTGGCACGCTGGTCCTCGAGCTGAGGCCCGACGGCGCCTACGAGATGCGCCAGCCGGAGGCGAAGACCACGGGACGTTGGCGCGGTGACGCGGGCGGCTTCACGTTGATCCCCGCCGGGGGGGCCCCGCTGCGCTATCGGGCGCGCCGCTCTGGCCCGGATCTCTGGGTGGGTGGCGGCGACCTGCCCGGTGAGGTTCGGTTTCGTCGTTTCGAAGGCCCTCGCTATACTCCGCCGCCACCTGTGTCCGGAGGGGATCCATGACCCGCGTACTCATCTGCGTTTCTGCCCTCGCCCTCGGCTGCGCGGAGGGCGCTGGAGGCACCGAGGACATGGGCTTCGGCGGCGGAGGCGCGGGCGGCGCCGGGGCCACCGGCGGATCCGGCGGGCGCGGTGGCGGCTTCGGCACCGGTGGGACGGGCGGCGGCCCCAGCGGCAACTCGCGCCCGGAGCTCAAGCGCATCGGTGATCGCGAGGCGCCGGTCGGCGCGCAGCTCGAGATCAAGCTCGAGGCGACCGATCCCGACGACGATCCGGTCCAGTTCAACGTGCGCTCGAGCCTCCCCGACGAGGCCAAGTTCGACAAGGTCGAGGGCGTGTTCACCTGGACGCCGACGCCGGCCCAGGACGGCACCATCGTCCTCATCACATTCGAGGCCACCGACGGCGCGCTCAAGGATCAGGAGACCATCCAGATCTCGGTGATCAGCGCCGGCGAGGAGCGAAACAGCCCCCCCGAGTTCGAGGAGGTCTCGGACCAGATCCTCCGGGCCGGGCAGCCCTTCGAGCTGCAGTTGGTGGCCACCGACATAAACGGCGACAAGCTGAGCTTCAGCTACGAGGCCGATGAGCCCCTCGACGGCGCGACGCTGGACGCGGAGGACGGCATCTTCCGCTGGACGCCACCCGCCGAGGACCCCCCCGACAGCGTCGGCGTGACCTTCTTGGTCAGCGACGGCGACCTCGACGCCAGCATCCGGGTGAAGCTCGTGGTGCGCAGCGGGGGCGAGAACATGGAGCCTGACAACCTCCCGCCGCGGATCCGCCCCATCGGCGACCGGGAGGCGCGCGTGGGTGAGCGGCTCGAGATCCAGGTCGAGGCCACAGACGACGACCCGGCGAGCCTGATGTACGCCATCGCCGGGGCCGCGCCGCCGGGGTCGGAGTTCGATCGTGACACGGCGCTCTTTACCTGGACGCCCGCCGAGGCCCACGCCAATCAGGCGTTCCCGGTGGTCTTCCAGGTCTCCGACGGCGAGTTCCGCGCCATCGAGCGGGTGACCATCCAGGTCGTAGCGGACGGAGGCGGTGGCGATCCGATGGATCCCGACGCGTGCCCCGTGGACGACGGCGAGGCCGACGAGCCGCTGGCCCTCGATCCCGAGACGACCTTGATCGACCGCTCGCTGTGCCCCGCCGACGACGTGGATCGCTACACGGTCTCGGTGGACGCGAACTCACGCTTCACGGTGACGCTGAACTTCTCCCACGCGGAGGGCGACGTCGACTTGCTAGTCTTCGACGGGGGCGGTGCGGTGGTCGCCGAGTCGGTGAGCGCGAGGGATATGGAGACGGCGGTCGTCAACGCGGTGGAGGGGGGCGACTTCACAGTCGAGGTCTTCGGCTACCAGGGGGCGGCGAACCCCGACTACTCGATCACGCTCGAGGTCGACGCTGACCAGCCGCCGCCGGTGGAGTGTGTCGACGACGGGCTCAACAACCACCAGGAGGGGGGGGCCGTGCCGCTGCGGGACAACATCGATCGGCCGCTGCAGATCTGCCCCGAGGTCCCGGACTTCTTCGACGTCGATCTCGACGCGGGGACCCACGTCACGATCGAGGCGATCTTCGCCCACGCCGACGGCGACATCGACATCGAGCTGACCGGACCCGAGGACTTCGGGCGGCGCGCGCAGTCGTCGACGGACGACGAGACGATGCGGCTCGAGCCGGTGCCGGCGACGGGGCGCTACACCCTGCGGGTCTACGGTTTCGAGATGGCCGAGAATGGGTACCGCCTGGCGCTCACGGAGGCGGGGGGGGTCGAGTGCGTCGCCGACCGGGTCGAGCCCAACGACGCGATCGGGTCGTCGGAGCCCCTGCGCGTGGAACTCTACCGGGAGCTCTCGTGGTGTGGGGAGCCGGACTGGTACAAGACCGAGGTCGAGGCGGGGGCCGTGCTCAACGTGTTCATCTCCTTCGACGGTACGCCGCCGCAGATGGAGGCCTTCGAGCCCAACGGCGCGTCGATCCCCGACCAGTCCTTCGGAGTCGCAGACGCCGCCGAGTGTCAGGCGGGGCGAGCGGCGTGCTTCCTGTTACAGGTCCCCGCGCCCGGGGGCTGGATCCACTACTCCGTGAGCAACGGCACGGTGGGGCAGATCTACGACCTCGACGTCGAGCTGGGCCAGGGCGGTCAGATGGCGGGCGAGTGCGGGGACGACAACCAGAGCTGCGAGATCCTCGATGTCTGCGACTACCGAACCGGCGCCTGCGCGGACGCGTTTTGCAATCGGGACGGCACCGGCTGCCCGGACGACTACCTGTGCTACCAGGAGTGGTGCGTGGAGCCCTGCGGGGGCGGGGATGTCTGCGGCCACGCGGATCACGTCTGCAAGCAGCTCGACGGGGACGCGATGTGCGGGGTGCCCGGCGGACGTCAGGTCGGGGCCTCGTGCTTCGACTTCAGCGACTGCACCGGCAGCCTCGACTGCCTGCTCAACGTGCCCAATGGCTATTGCAGTCGCGGGTGCCGAAACGACATGGACTGCGGTGGCGGAGAGGCGCGCTGCGGGGTCTTCGACGACGGCGGCTTCTGCGGGCAACCCTGCGATGGCCCCGAGGACTGCCGCGATGGCTACGCCTGCACGTCGGTCGAGCGGCCCGGCGGTGGGCGCATCGATATGTGCACGGCGGAGCGCTAGCTTCTGTCTACTGAACTCTACGCGGTCACCGCGCCGGGCCTCGTGGGCGTGGCGGCGGACGAGATCCGCGCGGCCGGCTTCGCCGAGGTCCAGCCGGGGCGCGGCGGCGTGCGCTTCGAGGGCTCGGCGCTGCGGGCGAACCGGGTCTTGGCGATCCCCAGTCGCGTCTACGCGCGCGTGGCGCGGTTCAAGTGTTTCACCTTCGAGCAGCTCGAAGCCGGGGTCCGCGACGTCGATCTCTCTCGCTATGGGGGGCTCGCGCCCAAGGCCTCGTGCCGAGCGTCGCGGCTGTACCACACGGCGGCGGTCTGCGAACGCGTCGCGCGCCACGTGACGCCGGGGGCGACGGAGCTCCTGATTCGAATCGACCGCAACCGCTGCACCTTGAGCGTCGACACGTCGGGGGAGCGCCTGCATCGGCGCGGCTGGCGGATCGAGGGGGGGGCAGCCCCGCTGCGGGAGACGCTGGCGGCGGGGATGCTGGCGCTCGCGGGCTGGAAGCCGGGGACGCCGCTCATCGATCCGATGTGCGGCTCGGGGACGCTGTTGGTGGAGGCGGCGGTGGCCGCGGCGGGCCGCGCGCCGGGGGGCGGGCGGCGCTTCCCCTGCGAGTGCTGGCTCGACCCGGAGCCGATGCCCAAGGGCGAGGCGGTGGCGACGCGGATCGTGGGGCGCGACCAGAGCCAGGCGGCGGTCTCCGCGGCGCGCAACAACGCCGAGCGCGCCGGGGTGGAGCTCGAGCTTGCGGTCGGCCGCGCCCGCGAGGCGACGGCGCTGGGAGCGCCGGGCCTCTTGATCACGAACCCGCCCTACGGCCGGCGCGCGAAGGGGGCGGCGACCGCCTTCGACGAGCTCGGCGCGCTGTTGACGGGGCCCTTCGCGGACTGGAAGGGAGCGGTCCTGTGCGCCGAGCGCACCCTCGAGTCGCGGCTGGGGCGCGAGGTCGTCGCGCGCTATCCCCTGAAGAATGGGGGCCTGAAGGTCGAGCTGCTGGTCCTCTGAAATGCGAGGTTGGACGGGGGCTCGTGCTTGGTGGGGAAGAGCGATCTCACCCCCGCCCATCCTCGACATTGGGTACGTACGCAGCACACCAGCGGATCGTTCCATTCGCGGGAGATTGTGCTAGAAACGCCCCCCATTTTTCGGCGGATTACGGTGGAAGAGACGGCGCTCAGCACCGAGGAGATGGCGGCGGTCGAGGAGGAGACGATCCTCCTCGCGCGGGTCCAGGCGGAGATCTCGCGGCACGTCGCGCAGCACATCAAGCTCGCGAAGTTCGACGACGACCTGGTGGCGCTGCGCGACCAACTCGCGGAGGCGCGCGCCGAGGACCACGCGGCGCTGGTCGAGCACATGACGCGGCTCGCGGCGCTGCGGGCGGCCCAGGACCGGGACCTCGAGGAGGCGGCGGATCCGCTCAACCCGTACTTCGCCCATCTG
Source organism: uncultured Nannocystaceae bacterium (assembly GCA_964402225.1). Classification (GTDB taxonomy): domain Bacteria; phylum Myxococcota_A; class Bradymonadia; order UBA7976; family UBA1532; genus CAYOBQ01. The sequence goes on from CAYOBQ010000013.1 coordinate 45,202, forward strand.
CGGCTGCGTGAGAACATCGCTGGCACCGGGCTGCGCGAGCGCGACGTGCTGGTGGGCCGACGCGCCTACATCGACACCAAGGCCGGCGTGAGCGTCGTCGACTGGCGCAACTCGCCGGTGAGCCGCATCTACTACTGCTACGAGCAGGGCGACGAGTTCGAGGAGGTCTTCGCCGGCGAGAGGCGCACCGGCGTGGTGCTCTTGCGGCGCACGCTGACGGTGAGCCGCGGGCACCTCGTGCGGTTGCGGGCGGGGGAGCAGGTCCTGGTGAAGCGGGCGGAGGGCTGGGAGCGCCTCGCCGCCGACCGCAGCCAGCTCGCGGGAGGCGCGGGGGTGGCGCTGCGGGCACCGGCGGAGCGGTTCGGGCGCGTGGGACCCGACCAACGGCTGCCCGAGATCACGGCGCTCATCGATCCCGAGCAGTTCCGCGCGATCACCGCCGAGCGGTCGGGGGTGGTCGTCATCCGTGGCGGCGCCGGCACCGGCAAGACCACCATCGCCCTGCACCGCGTGGCGTTCTTGCACTTCCAGGACCGTCGCCGCTACGCGCCCAAGCGCATCCTGGTGATCACCCCGGGGGACGCGCTGCGACGCTACGTCGGCCGGGTGCTGCCCGCCCTCGACGTGCGCGGCGTGGGCGTGCACACCTTCCCGCGCTGGGCGATGGACATCATCAAGCGCCTCGCGCCGCGGGCGCGGAAGCGGAAGCTCACCGACGAGACGCCCAGCGGCGCGCAGCGGCTCAAGCGGCATCCGGCGATGCTGCGGATGCTGGAGCAGTCCGTGGCCGAGGAGGCCCGCGCCTACGACGACGTCTTCGAGGCCGCTGGCGGCGCGGCGCTGCTCGACGCCTGGGTGCGGCGGCGGAACCTGCCGGTGATGAAGCGGCTGGAGGCGGTGTCGAAGTGGGCCACCGGCACGGGGAAGGCGGAGATCGGGGACCGCCACTTCGTGGTGCGCAAGGCGCTGCGTCGCGCCAGAAACGAGCTGGGCGACCCGATCGAGAGCTGGGCGTCCTTGCTCACGGATCGGTCGCGCCTGGAGCGGGCCTTCGAGGGCGCCGCCGATCCGCCCTACGACTGGGAGCTCAACCAGCTCATCGAGACCGTGAGCGCGCAGTCCGACGACCCGGCGGATCTGGCCGCGGTCGATCACGCCTTCCGCACCGGCATCGACGGGCGATCGATCGCCGACGGTGAGATCCACGGGCGGCTCGACACCGACGACCTGTCGATCCTCCTGCGCCTGTGTCAGCTCAAGTACGGGCGCTTGTCGGGGCCGAGCGGGCAGTCGGTGGCCTACGAGCACGTGGTGGTCGACGAGGCGCAGGACCTCTCGCCCCTGACGATCAAGGTGCTGTGCGATGCGGTCCGCCCGGGGGGCCCGGTGACGCTCGCCGGCGACACCGCCCAGCGGCTCGCGTTGGACTCGGGCTTCGGCGACTGGGACGAGCTGGTCTCCGACCTGAAGCTGAAGGCCCACGTGCTGCCGCCGCTGGCCATCAGCTACCGCTCCACCCGGCAGATCATGGAGCTCGCGCGGTACGCGTTGGGGCCGCTCGCAGCGAAGCTCGACGTGCGCGACGCGCGGGACGGGGCGCCCGTCGAGCTGATGCCCTTCGACGAGACAGGGGAGGCGGTCGCGTTTCTCGCCGACGCGCTCAAGAGCCTGCGCAACCGGGAGCGGAAGTCGAGCGTGGCGGTGGTCGCGCGCTCACCGGCCGTGGCGGAGCTGTACTATCGCGGCCTGAAGCGGGCCGAGGTCCCGGACCTTCGTCGGGTGCGCAACCAGGAGTTCGAGTTCACGCCGGGCATCGACGTGACGGACGTCTACCAGGTCAAGGGCCTGGAGTACGACTACGTGGTGGTGCTCGAGACCACCGCGGAGCAATGGCCGGCCACCCTCGAGGCGCGCCACCTGTTCCACGTCGCCGCGACGCGGGCCGCCTACCAGCTCTGGATGGTGACCTCGGCGCCACCGTCTCCGCTGTTGTTGCCGGCCCTCGTTGAATCGGCCACCGCTCAGGCGCGATAGTCGAGCGTGGTCCGCCTGCTCCCATGGTTGCTCCTGGCTGGTGTCGCCGAGGCGAACGTGCCGGCGGCGTTCTTCGCCTGCGAGGACATCGCCGTCGGCGAGCCTTGCCAACGTCCGGCGGGCCTCGCCGGGGGACGCTGCGTGCGCGATGAGCTGTGCACCGTCGACGAGATCCCCGACGTCGACGAGTGCGTGCTCTGCCACGACGCCTGCTACGCGCAGGAGGTCGACACCGCCTGCATCCAAGCCAACGGGGAGCCCGGCGTCTGCATCGCGCTGCCCCCCGAGGATTGCACCGAGAACGAGGAGACGTCGTTTATCGAGTGCCACCGCTGCACCGACGGCGCCCCCCCCACGACTGACCCCGACGAGGGCTGCGAGTCCGTCGACGCCGCGACCGCGATCCCCTGGGCGTTGATCCTGCTGCTCGGCGTGGCCCAGAGTCGTCGCAGGCGAACGTGAAGCTCTGGTCGATTCAGGGCAACGCCCAGCGCCTCGACGGCGGCGCGATGTTCGGCAACGCGCCCAAGGCCGTGTGGTCACGTTGGATCGTGCCCGACGAACGCAACCGCATCCCCCTCGCGTGCCGCGCGATGCTTCTGCGCGAGCCCACCGGTCGCAGCGTGCTCTGCGAGGCGGGGGTCGGGGCCTTCTTTCCGCCCAAGCTCCGCGATCGTTTTGGGGTGGCCGAGGCGGAACACGTGCTGCTCGCCAACCTCGAGGCGGCGGGCTGCCCCCACGACCGCGTCGACGTCGTCGTGCTCAGTCACTTGCACTTCGACCACGCCGGCGGGCTGCTCGACGCCTGGGATCCCGGGCAGCCCGAGCGGCGCCTGCTCTTCCCCAACGCCCGCTTCGTCGTGAGCCGCGGGGCCTGGGACCGCGCGCTTCGCCCGCACGCGCGGGACCGCGCCTCCTTCATCCCCGAGCTGCAGCCGCTGCTCGAGGCCAGCGGTCGCCTGGAGATCGTCGATGGCGGCCATTCGAAGACCCTCGGCGACGCCTACGGGCTGCACTTCAGCGAGGGCCACACCCCTGGGCTGATGCTGCTCGAGGTCCCCGGCGCAGAGGGCCCCGTCGTCTACTGCGGCGACCTCATCCCCGGCGTGCCGTGGATCCACGCGCCGATCACGATGGGCTACGACCGCTTCCCCGAGCGCCTCATCGACGAGAAGCTCGCGCTCCTCGAGGACCTCCTCGGCCGTCACGGGCGCCTCTTTTTGACCCACGACCCCGAGGTCGCGCTCACCACCCTCGAGCGCGACGAGCGGGGACGCTTCCGAGCCGGTGAGCGCTGGACCGACCCGAAGGGCGTGACGGTCTGACTGATCTCCTGCCCGTGGCGCCGGGGCTGCTCGGCGCCGCCCTCGCCATCACCACCGTCGCCGCCACCCTCCAGGGGACCATCGGCTTCGGCTTCTCAATCCTGAGCGTGCCCACCCTCTCGCTCATCGATCCGCGCCTCGCCCCTGTCCCTCAGATGCTCGTCGTGGTGCCGCTCGTCACGCGCATGGCCTGGCGTGAGCGCCACGCCATCGATCTCCGGGGCGTCGCCTGGATCGTCGTCGGGCGCTTCCCCGGTGCCGCCGCGGGCGCCCTCCTCGTCGCCGTCGCCACGCCGAGGGTCACCGACTGGTTGATGGCCGGCATCGTGCTCTTCGCCGTCGCCGTGCTCAGCACCGGCTACGACATCCCCCGCAACCGCGGGACGCAACTCCTGGCGGGGACCGCGTCGGGCCTCATGTCCTATGTCAGCGCCATCGGCGGGCCGGCCCTCGCCCTCATCTACCGCGACGCCGCAGGCGACACGTTGCGCGCCAGCCTCGCCACCGTCTTCTCCGTGGGTCTCGTCATCACCCTCGGCGCCCGCCTCGGGACCGGCCAGATCTCCTGGACCGACGCCCACATCGCCGCGTGCCTCCTCCCGGCCATCTTCGCCGGCCTCTTCCTCAGCCGCCTCCTCGCCGGCCGCATCGAAGGCCGCCCCCTGCGCGGCGCCATCCTCGTCGTCGCCACCCTCGCCGCCGTGGGCCTCCTGCTGCGCTGAACCCCGGGCTACCAGACCTCGACGCGAAGCCCGGGCACGCGGCGGAACTCTCCCTGGTTCCGGGTCGCCAGCGTCAGCCCCGCGGCGCGAGCGGTGGCCGCGATCATCAGGTCGTTGCCGCCGATCGGGGTCCCCTCACGGCGTAGCTGCGACCGGATGACCCCGTACCACTCCGCCGCCTCGTCGTCGAAAGGGTGTGAGCGCAGCGGAGCGAAGAACGCCTCAAGTCGCGCCAGGTTCTCCGCCACTCGTTGGCTGTGGTGGGCTCCGTAGAGTAGCTCCGCCTTGACCACGGAGCACAGGCGCGCGTCGTCGGGCGCCAGCGTGAGCAGCCGGTCGCGCACCGCCTCGTCTTCCCCATTGAGGAACGCGATGCAGAGGTTGGTGTCGAGCAGAGTCGCCCTCACAATGACGGCGGCTCGTCAGGCGGAGGGTCGTCCGGCGGTACGAGGTCGCCGCCGCAGCTCCCAAACAACTCGCCGTACCCGTCTGGCCAGCGATTGGGTCGCAGAGATCGACGCACGAGCGAGGTGAGGTAGCCCGAGAGGCTCGTTCCCTGCTCGCGTGCGCTCTGGCGAAGCTCCGTCTCAAGGTCCGTCGGTAGGTAGAAGGTGATCTGGCTCATAGGAAACATATACGTGGTATAAGTGGCGCCATCAAGGGGCGGCGGACGGCTACGCCCGCGGCAGCTCGATCCAGAAGACCGCGCCGCCGTCCTCATGTCCCGCCACTCCGACCTGGCCGTCCATCGCCAGCACCAGGTTCTTGACGATCGACAGCCCCAGGCCGGTGCCCCCCGTCGCCTTCGAGCGGCCGCCGTCGATGCGGTAGAAGCGCTCGAAGATGCGGTCGCGGTGGGCCTCCGGGATGCCCGGGCCTTCGTCGCGGATCTCGACTCGGACACCGCTGGCGCACGGCTTCGCGCTGACGTGAACCTGTTCGCCGCCGTACTTCTGGGCGTTCTCCAACAGGTTGACGAGGATCTGCTCCAAGGCCTGGGCGTCTGCGCGCACGGCCAGGCCGGAGAGGTCGAAGCCCACCTCCAAGGCGCCCCCCGCGCGATCCCGGACCGTCTCGGCGGCGCTTCGCGCGGCCTGCTCGACAAGGACCCGCGCCGGCTCGATGGCGTAGTTCCCCGACTCGATGCGCGCGATGTCGAGCAGGTCGGAGATGAGGTCCGTGAGACGCTGGGCGTGGCGCATGATGGCGCCGACGAAGATCCGCGCGCGCTCGGGATCGTCGAGGGCGCCGTCGAGCAGCGTCTCGGCGTTGGCGAGCACGACGGTCACGGGCGTCCGCAGCTCGTGGGAGACGTTGGCGACGAAGTCTCGGCGGATCCTCTCGAGCTGACGCAAGCGCGTCACGTCGTGGACCACGAAGACCGCCCCCGCGCCGTGGGGATCGGCCGTGACGTGCCCCAACAGGTGCCGGCCGTCCGCCAACTCGATCTCGCGGACCGGGGCGCCGGGGATCGTGAGCAGCGTCTGGAGCCCCGGGTGCGCGACGAGCTCGCAGACGCGCCCCTCGGCCTCGCCTTCGAGCCCCAACAGCTTCCGACCCGCACGGTTCGCGAGGTGGACTCGCGTCTCCCCGTCCACCGCCACCACGGCTTCCCGCATCGCGTCGAGGACCGTCGCGAAGCGATCGCGCTCGTCGGCGAGCTGGGTGACCACGGACTGGAGCGCGCCTCCGAGCTGCTCGAAGCTGCTCGCGAGGCGCCCGATCTCGTCGCCGTCTTCCCGGGCGGGCAGGGGCGTCCCCGCGATCTCGGCGACCACGCGCGCCGCGTCGAGCACGGTGTGCAGCCTCCGCGAGAGGAGCTGAGCGGCGAAGAAACTCATCAACAGGGCTAAAGCGAGGCCGATGACCCCCGCCACGACGACGAGCTCGCGGACCCGCGCGATGCCCTCATCGACCCTGGCGAGGGGCGTCGAGACCCGGAGGAAGCCGCCTTCGATGGGCACCGCCACGTACAGGAGATCGGTGGCGAGCGTCTGGCTCCGGCGCCGAGCGATCCCCACGCCGTCGCGCCGCGCCGCCAGCACCTCCGGGCGGGTCCCGTGCGGCTCGAGGGCCGCGATCTCATCGCGCTCGACGTCCGAGTCGCCCACGACGCGGCCCGTCGAGTCGATCAGCGTCACGCGGGTCTGGGTCGCGGCGCCGATCTCGTCGGCGACGTCGTCGGCGCGCCCCGGAATCCCACGCGCCAGGGTCGCTCGGATGCCCAACGCGAGCCGCTCGAACTCCGCCTCGACGGACGCGTCGAGGGAACGCCCGAGCGCCGACTCCAGGTACAAGCCGCCGGCCGCGCCCACCATCGCGACGAGCAGGGCCGACACCCAGAAGAGCTGTCCTCGGACGCCTACGGCTACGGCTCCACTTCCTCGGGGCGGGCGCAGAAGCGGTAGCCGACGCCGCGCACGGTGCAGATGTAGGCGCCGGCCGCGCCGAGCTTCTCGCGCAGCCGCTTCACGTGGGTGTCGACCGTGCGCGTGGTCACGTCCGCGTTGTAGCCCCACACGTCCGTCAGCAGCCGTGACCTGCTCTGGACCCGCCCGCGGCGGTCGTGGAACGTGCTCAGGAGGCGGAACTCCAGGGCCGTCAGCCGCACCTCGACGTCGTCGACGAAGACGCGATGCGCGGGGGCGTCGAGGAGCAGGGCGCCGAACCGGTGGACCTCGCCGGACGCCTCATCGGGCCTCACGCGCCGCAGGACAGCGCGGATTCGTAGGAGCAGCTCGCGGACGCTGTAGGGCTTGACCACGTAGTCGTCGGCGCCGACCTCGAAGCCGACGACGCGGTCGATCTCGGCGCCCTTCGCCGTCACCATCACCACCGGGATGTCCTTCGTCAGCTCGTCGGCGCGCAGCCGGCGGCAGACCTCGGTGCCTTGGATGTCGGGCAGCATCAGATCGAGCAGGACCAGATCCGGCGTGGGCTCGAGGGCGGCCATCTCGAGGGCGCGCGCTCCGGTCTCCGCCGACCGCGTGTCGAAGCCCTCCCGTTGGAGGTTGTACTCCAGGGTCGCGCAGAGGTCGGGCTCGTCCTCGACGATGAGGACCAACCCCGCCCCCTCCCGGGGATTATTCGACGATGGATTTCCCACGGCGCGGAGTATATCACCGCAACCCCGTCCTTTCGGAGGTGCCGATGCTGACCTCTCTTTGCGCCCTGGCCCTCGCGGCGCTGCCCTTCACCTCCACCATCGACCGCCTCGACAATGGGCTCACGGTGGTCACGGTCCCGACGGCCGCCGAGGGCATCGTCGCCTACTACACCGTGGTCCGCGTCGGCGCCCGCGACGAGGTGGAGGCGGGGCGCACCGGCTTCGCGCACTTCTTCGAGCACATGATGTTCCGCGGCACGGAGCGCTTCTCCTCCCACCAGTGGTCGGCCGTGATGCAGGGCCACGGGGCCGACACCAACGCCTACACCACCGCGGACTACACCGCCTACTACGCGGTGGCGCCGAAGGCCGCTCTGGCCGATCTGGTGGATCTTGAGGCCGATCGCTTTCGCCACCTGAAGTACGCCGAGGCGGACTTCAAGACCGAGGCCGGGGCGGTGCTGGGGGAGTACAACAAGTCGTACTCGAACCCCGGGATGAAGCTGTGGGAGGGCCTCGCGAGCACGGCGTTCGCGAAGCACACCTACGGCCACACCGTCATCGGCTACCTCGACGACGTGAAGGCGATGCCCGAGGGCTTCGACTACTCCCGGAGCTTCTTCGAGCGGTTCTACACGCCGGACAACACCACGCTGCTCGTCGTGGGCGACGTCGATCGCGCGGAGCTGATGACGCTGGTGTCGGCGAAGTACGGTGGTTGGGCGGGCAAGCATCACGCGCCGGAGGTCCCGGTCGAGCCCGCCCAGACGGCGCCTCGCCAGCGGCACTTCACCTGGGACGCGCCCACCCCAGCACGCTTGACGGTGGCGTGGAAGGTCCCGGGTTACACCACGAAGTCGGTGGACACGGCGGCCCTCGACGTCGCGGGACAGCTCCTCTTCGGAGAGACCAGCCCGCTGTTTCGCGCCCTCGTCCTCGACGAGCGCAAGGTGCTCTCCCTGGAGGAGTCGAGCGGCTGGCACCGGCGCGACGCCCACCTCTATCTCGTCGAGGCCAAGCACTCGGACGCAGGCATCCGTGACGCCCTAGTCACGCGGATCCAGGGCGCGGTCGACGCCCTCGCGAAGGGGCCCATCGACGCGAAGCGACTCGTGGACGTGAAGTCCCATCTGCGCTACGGCCGCCTGATGCGGATGGAGACGGTGGGCCAGATCGCCGGCTACCTGGTGGGGATCATCGGACTGACGGGAGACGTCGGCGACGCCGAGCGGTACTTCGAGCGGCTCGCCGCGGTGACCGCCTCCGACGTCCAGCGCGTGGCCCGGGAGCAGCTCACGGCCAACCGGCGCAGCGTCGTCAGCATCGCCCATGAGGAGTCCGCCAAATGACCTCCACCGTCGGAGTGACCCGTCTCGCCTTGGTCCTGCTCGCCGCCGGCTGCGGCGCTACCCCCGAGACGGTGACGCGCCCCGCCCCGGGCCTGAAGGTGGCGCCCTCCACCGTCGCCCTCGCCACCGACTCGCCCATCGCCGAGATCCGCCTCGTCTTCCGGGCCGGCTCCGCCTACGATCCCGCCGGGAAGGCCGGGCTGGCGTGGCTGACGGCCCACGCCATGGTCGAGGGCGGCACCGAGTCGCTGAGCTACCCGGAGCTGCTCGAGACGCTGCATCCGTGGGCCGCGAGCATCAGCGTGCAGGTGGATCGCGAGCAAGTCGTTGTCGCCGCGCGCTGCCACCGTGACCACCTGGATGCCTTCTACCCGGTCCTTCGGGACGTGATCCTGAAGCCGCGCCTCGCTCAGGCGGACTTCGACCGCATCCGGCAGAAGGCCACCGCGAAGCTCACCCAAGAGGTCCGCAGCGCCAACGACGAGGCGCTCTCCAAGCTGGTGTTGGAGTCGGTGCTCTTCGCTGGCCACCCCTACGCTCACCCCCCCCTGGGGACTGAGGCGGGGCTTTCGGCCGCGACCCTCGCCGACGTGAAGGCGCACCGCGACGCGACGCTGACCCGCGCTCGGCTCACCATCGGGGTGGCCGGCGCCGCCGGCGGCCTCCTCGGGCGGTTGCAGGCTGATCTCGCGGCGCTGCCCGCGGGTCACGGGGCACCGGCCGTCGCCGCCCCGGCCGCCGACGCCTACCGGCTCGTCGTCGTCGAGCAGCCCACCGCGAAGTCCACCGCCATCGCCATCGGGCACACCCTGCCGTTGGTCCGCGGGGACGCCGACTTCCCGGCCCTGGCCCTCGCCGCCAGCTACTTCGGCGAGCACCGGCAGTTCCACGGCGTGCTCTTCCAGTCGATCCGTGAGGCCCGCGGCATGAACTACGGCGACTACGCCTACGTCGAGGCCTTCCGCCAGGAGGGGTGGGGTCGCTTCCCGCGCACCAACGTGGCCCGAACTCGCCAGCACTTCCTGGTCTGGATCCGCCCCGTCCCCAACGCCGATCGGCACTTCGCGACCCGCATCGCGATGTGGAATCTGCGGCGCCTGGTGGCCAACGGCATCCCCGAGGCGGACTTTCGCACCACGCGCGGCTTCCTCGACGGCTACCTCTATCTCCAAGCCCAGACCGATATGCGGCGGCTCGGCTACGCCACAGACGACCGCTTCTACGGCCTATCGACGCCCTACGCCGACGGCCTGCGGGCCGCCTGGAAGACCCTCGACGCCGCCCAGACGGGGGCGGCCATATCGAGGCACATCCGACCCGCGGCGGTGACGGTCGTGGTGATCACGGCCGACGCCCAGGGCTTCGTCGACGCGGTGCTGGCGGAGGCGGAGAGCCCCAAGTCCTACGCCTCGCCCAAGCCCGAGGCGGTGCTGAAGGAGGACGCCGAGATCGCCCGGCTGAAGCTCGGCTTCGGCGAGGCGCAGGTCCAGGTGATTCAGGCGTCGTCGCTCTTCGCGCGCTGATAGCGACGCACCAGCGCCACCGCGACGCCGACCCAGACCACTACCCAGCCCAGCGTGATCCAGGGCATCAGCTCGAGGGCGCCCAGCGCGCCCACACCGACCAGCATCAGCGCCGCCCCGCCCTTCGCCGCGCGGTAGGCCGCCATGTCGACGACCGCCTTGCCCTGCGTCTTCTCCCGGTGCGAGAGCGGGAGGTAGAGCATCTCCTTGGCCGCCTTGAACAGCGAGTAGTCGAGGACCTTCGTCAGCGCGTGGGCGGTCGCCATCAGCGCGAAGCCACCGGTCGTCGCGGCGATCACGATGCACCCGGCCCCCAGCACCGGCACCAGCACCATCGTGCCGCCCACGCCGAGCACCGAGATCACGGCCCCGGCCAGGAGCTGAAGGGCCAGCGCGCCGTAGCCGACGTACTCGTAGATCTGGCTCACGGCGGCGTTGCGCGAGGCGTCGTCGGGGTAGGCGCTCGCCGCCGAGACATCGAAGAGGAACTCCGTCGTCACGATCACCATCTGCGTCGAGAAGACGAGGACCGCCAGCAGCAACACGTAGCGGCTCCCGCGCAGCACCTCGATGGACTCCAGGAGCCCCGGGCCCGCCGCCTTCGTGGGCGCCGCCTCCCGCACCCCGCTTCGGCGCGCGATCCACATGGCCACCAGCCAGGCCAGCGCCAACGAGGGCAGCACCAACCACAGCGTATCGACGGGATCACCCACCACCCGCGACAGGCGCGCCCCCGCCGAGCTCCCGAGGGAGCCGCAGGCCAGCATGAGCCCATAGACCCGCATCGCCGAGCGCAGCGGGAAGACGCTGTTGGCGAAGGTCCAAAACGCCTCCAGCACGAGGACGATGTACACGTCCTTCCACACGAAGACCGCGTAGCGTGCCCCCGGCAGCCCGGCCCCCAGCGCGAGCTGCACCAGGACCAGCGTCCCGGCGCTCACGGCGATGACCGCCCCGACGACGGAGGGCAGCGGCACCCGCGGCGAGTAGCGGTTGTAGACGGAGACCGCCGTCACCACGCCCACCAGGACCAGCAACAAGGCCCACGGCGTGCGTCGCTCGGTGCGCTCCCGCGTCGTCTCACCGTGGGCGTCCCGCCCGGTCTCCACGTCGACGACAGCCGCGTCGGTCCCGCCCAGCACCGCCTTCGCCGGGCTGCGCGCGCACTCGTAGCCGGCCAGCACCACGAAGGCCATCGCGCACAACGCCACCACCAGCGGCGCGTCGGGCTCTCGGGGGGGCGCGATCAACGGGGGGACTGTAGACGCCTACGCCGGAGATGGGGAGAGAGACGCGGGCGCTTCGACTACGAGTTCGGGGGCAGCGCGCCGCCAGATCAAGGCGTGTAGTAGTGCTGGAGGTAGCTGCGGTTCGCGGCGGCGCGCGCATCGTTGAGCTCGGCGATGGACTCGGAGGCGAGCTCGAAGGCGTTCACCGCCTCGGCGCCCCGGTTGTAGCTGATGCTCATCGTCGGCCAGTGGACCGCGACGTTGAGCAAACCGATGGCGCGATGAAGGTGTCTGGCCACGCCGCAGCCTCCAGGGTGGTCTGGAGATCGGCAAAGAGCCCATGCGTGAGATCCGCGCACTGGGCGTGGGCGGTGAAGGGGGCGAGCGCGAGCAGGGTGGGCAGGAGCAGGGACCGCATGGTGACCTCCAGGACGATCGTTGGGTTGGTGTCTGGAGGTACCGGGAGCCCGGGACGTCCCTTCTATTTCAGGATATGGGCGTCTGTCACCGATCGACCAGGCGGCCGGATCCGCGCGCGATGGCGACGGCGGTTGCGCGCGGAGGCACCGGACCGCAGGCTCGGGATCGTGATGGTCCTCTGCGCGAGCTGTGGCGCCTCGGTCGAAGACGGGCCGGCGTGCGCCGAATGCGGTGACCCGGTTCACCTCGAGGGGCGCTACCGGCTGCTGTCCGTGGTGGGGCAGGGGGCGGCGGGGGTTACGTACCGGGGCGAGGCCATCGACGAGGGGCGGGCGGTCGCGGTCAAGGAGATGCCGCTGCGCCGCACGGTCGAGGCGAAGGCTCGGGAGCGGATGGTGCGCGAAGCTCACGTGCTGCGTCAGCTCGACCACCCTCGGGTGCCCGCCTATGTCGACCACTTCGAGGCGGGCAGCGGGAAGCAGCGGGCCTTCTACCTCGTGCAGGCGTTCATCGAGGGGCCGACGCTCACCGAAGAGATGGCCGAGCGCCGCTACACCTGCGAGGAGGTCACAGCGATCCTCTGCGAGCTGCTCGACGTCCTCGGCTACCTGCACGGGCTACAGCCGCCGGTGGTCCACCGAGACCTGAAGCCCAACAACGTGATCCGCCGCCGCACCGACGGGCGATTGGTGCTCATCGACTTCGGCGCGGTCCGCGACGTGCTGAAGGATCCGGCCCTCGGCGGGAGCACGGTCGCGGGGACCTACGGCTACATGGCTCCAGAGCAGTTCCGTGGGGACGCCTCGCCGGCCAGCGACCTCTACGCCCTCGGGGTTTTGGCGGTGGTGTTGTTGTCGCGCAGAGACCCCCTCGACCTCGTCAAGCCCGACCACAGCCTCGAATGGGCGGCCCACGTCCACGCCACGCCGGGGCTCCAGGCCGTGATCGGCGACCTCCTCGTCGCGGATCCCGCCGCCCGGCCCCAATCGGCCTCCGCGGTGGCGAAGCGATTACGTGCTCCCCACGTGCCCACGGCCACGAGCACGACGACGACCGCGCTCGTCGCTCCGAAGCCCTACCTGCATCGGCCGCTGGCGACCGCGATGGCGTTCGTGACGGCCCCCTTCGGCGGGCACAACTTCTACCTGGGGCGGACCGGCCGAGGGATCGTATCGGTCCTCTTCTTCTGGACGCTGATCCCGCTGTTTCTGAGCATCGCCGACGGCTTGCGCTTCGCGAATATGTCGCGCGACCGCTTCGACGCCGAGTTCAACCCGGAGTGGCTCGCGGCGCGGGCGTCGGGGACGGAGGCGGGCGAGGGTCTGGAGGTCCTCCAGGAGCTGGCGCGCGTCCCGGGTCAGATCCTCGACGAGGTGCTCGACGAGCTCGGTCGGGAGTTCAAGCGGCACACCCGACGCAAGAGACACAAACGGAGGAAGCATGAGCGGGATCTGTGACGGACGGGTGGTGGTGGTCACCGGGGCGGCGCGGGGCATCGGACGGGGGCACGCCCTCGAGTTCGCGCGGCAGGGTGCCCGGGTGGTGGTCAACGACGTCGGTGAGGCCGACGCCGTGGTCGAGGAGATCCGCGGCGCCGGCGGGACGGCGGTGGCCAACGCCGATGACGTGTCGGACTGGGAGGGCGCGGGGCGCCTGGTCCAGACGGCGCTCGATACCTTCGGTCGCCTCGACGTGCTGGTGAACAACGCCGGGGTCCTGCGCGACCGGATGTTCGTCAACCTGAGCGTCGAGGAGTGGGACGACGTGGTCCGCGTCCACCTGCGTGGCCACTTCTGCCCCACCCGGCACGCCGCCGCCTACTGGCGCGCCCAGGCCAAGGCCGGCGACGCCCACGAGGCGCGCATCATCAACACCAGCAGCGCCTCGGGGCTTCAGGGCAGCGTGGGCCAGAGCAACTACGCGGCGGCGAAGGCCGGTATCGCCGCGCTCACGCTCGTGCAGGCCGCCGAACTCCGCCGCTACGGCGTCACCGCCAACGCCATCGCGCCCATCGCCCGCACGCGGATGACGGAGTTCGTCTTCCCGGAGATGATGGAGAAGCCGGCGACCGGGTTCGATGCGATGGACGCGTCCAACATCGCGCCCCTCGTCGTCTGGCTCGGCAGCGAAGCGTCGCGGGACGTCACCGGCCGTGTCTTCGAGGTCTCGGGTGGCTGGGTCAGCGTCGCCGACGGCTGGCGCAAGGGTCCGGTCGTCGATCGCGGCCGTCGACTGGAGCCATCCGAGGTGGGGGAGATGGTGGTGCAGGCGATGTCGGAGGCGACCCCGGCGGAGAAGGTCCACGGGAGCTAGGACACCGCGGCAGAGTCGCGACGCGGCGCGCTGCACGCGCCCGCCAACCGATTTCGGCGTTGCGAAACCTGGCGATATCTTCGGATATCGCTACGGCTTTGCGTCTTGAACTCGGCCGGCGGGCACGCACATCACTTGGTGAGAGCCTGTCCTCAGTTCAGCGCTTGCGGGACTTGTAGGCCTTCGCCTTGTACTTCTTGGTGTAGGCCTTTCGGGCCTTGGCGCTACCGCGGGCCTGGGTGACCTCGGCTTCGGCGTCCTTCAGCTCGGCGAGCTGGGCCTTCAGTTTACGGCTTCGCGGCATCTTCTTCGCCTTCTGCTCGAGCTGGCCGATCGCCATTTGCAGCGAGCTGGTGGCCTGATCATAGTCGCCGCGGTCGGTGGCGCGGGCGGCGGCCTCGAGCTGCGCGGCGGACAAGAGCTCAGCGACGCGCACCGTGACCTCGGTCCGCTCGGTGGCTCGGGCGACCTTCTGGTCGGGGGTGGTGCGCACCGCGAGCGGCACGTCGATCCGGCGCGCCACGCCGTCGGCCGGGACGTCGCTGAAGCGTACGGCGAGCTTGCCTAGATCCAGGTGCTCGGCGGCGTCCCCCGGCAGGGCGAGGCGGACCAGTATCTCACGCGTCTGGCCGGCGCCGAGGGTGCCGACCCGGACGTGGGAGGTGGTCCCGTCGGTGGTCGTGGGGTAGCCGAAGACCTGCTCTACCCGGACCCCCGCTGGCGCCGTGAGGTCGATCTCGACGGCGCGGGCGACGGTGGCCACGAGGCCGTTGAGCTCGTCGTCGGTGACCTGCGCCGTCGCCGCGCCGTCCTTGATGAAGTGGTACCGACCGCCGCCCTGGTCGGCGAGGCGGGTCATGAGATCCTCGTTGTAGTCCAGCCCGACGCCGAGCGTGCTGAGGGTGACGCCGTGGGTGAAGGCGCTGGCGGCCCGGACGCCGAGGGTCTGTGGGCTGGTCTCGCCGACGTTGGCGATGCCGTCGGAGAGCAGCATCACGTGGGAGAGGCGCAGGCCGTCGGGCTCCGCGCGCTCGAGGGTCTGCAGCGCTCGGATCATCGCTGGCCCGAGGGCCGTCATCCCGTTGGACCGGATGCCCAGGATGTGGCGGCGCAGCGCCTCGCGCCCCTCGGCGTCGACCGGGAGCCGCGTCGTGTGGCTCTGCACCTCGTTGGAGTAGGACATCAACGAGACGCGGTCGCGGTCGCCGAGCCGCTCCACCAGCTTCAGGGCGGCCTCTTTGACGGAGCGCAGCTTGTCACCCGTCATGCTGCCCGACCGGTCGATGACCAGGGCGAGATCGAGGGGCGGACGCTTCGCCGGTGCGTCGCCGGTCCCCGTCAGACGGAGCAACACGTTCAGCGTGCGATCGCCGGCGAAGACCGTCTCGTATTGCGGCACGACCTCCACCGTGACCGTGCCGCCCGGGGCGGTCTTCAGCTTGTGGGCCGGCTCGACGGGCCCGCTCGCTTGTTGCAGCACCGCGGCAGGCTCCGGGACGGTGGGCTCCGGCACCGGGGCGCCGCTCGACGGGGTGGTGTTGCAAGCCGCGATCGCCAGGGCGGCGGCGGCGAAGAGCGGCCAACGGTGTGCGCGCATGGGGTCCTCCGAGGTGCGACACCTCCCTCGAACGTGCGGGCGGGCGCCTCGATCTGAACGGCGGCGCTTTTTTTCTGCTACACAGCGGCCATGGGACGAGTCCTGCTGTGCGCTCTGCTCGCCGCGTCGACCGCCGAGGCCGCTGGTTGGGAGGAGGTCGCCCGCGCCGACGGCATCGTAGTCCACACGCGGGACGTGCCCGGCCGGGACCTCGCGGTCTTTCGTGGCACCGGCGACGTACGCGCCTCGATCTACGAGGTCATGGCCGTCCTCGGCGACTCCGGCCGGCGGACCGAGTGGCAGCACCGCTGCGCGGCGGCGCGGACCCTGAAGCGGACGAGCGAGTTCAAACGCATCGTCTACAATCGGACGGACGCGCCCTGGCCGGTCACCGATCGCGACGTGGTGCTCGCGACCCACCTCCGTGTGCTCGAGCCCGACCGCGTGCTCCTGGTGGAGTTCCGGGGGGTCAGCAGCGCGCTGCAGCCGAAGGTCTCGGGGGTGGTGCGGATGCCCTACCTCAAAGGTCACTACAAGCTCACGAAGCTCGCGAGCGCGCGCACCCGCGTCGAGTATCAGGTCGACGCCGATCCGGGTGGTTGGCTGCCGAGTTGGCTCGCCAATCGCGCCAACCGGGACCTGCCCTTGAAGACGCTGCGCGGGTTGCGGCGGCAGGTGCGCGTGACGCGGGGCGCATACGAGCGCTTCCTCGACCGATGGGACCCGGCGCGGAGGATCCCCGTCGAGCCGGGGGCCAGCGCCTCGCCCGCCGAGGCGATCCCGTGAGCGAGCGCTTCGAGGGTGGCTGCCACTGTGGCGCTGTTCGCTTCGCCGTCAGCGTCTCCGAGCTCCGCGCCCTCGACTGCAACTGCTCGATCTGCTTCAAGAAGGGCTTCGTCCACGTGATCGTCCCGCGGGGGGCGTTCTCGCTGAAGCGAGGCGCCGAGGCGCTGTCGACCTACACCTTCAACACGCACACCGCGAAGCACACCTTCTGCTCGATCTGCGGCATCTGCGCCTTCTACACGCCACGCTCCCACCCCGACGGCGTATCGGTGAACCTGCGCTGCCTGGACGGGGACGCCTTCGAGCGGTTTCGGGTCGAGCCGTTCGACGGCCGCGATTGGGAGGTCAACGTCGGAGGGATTCGGTGACTCTGCCGTAGTGTCCTAGGTGACTCTGCCGCAGCGTCCTAGCTGCCGGTCGGCGCGAAGGCGACGACGGCGTAGGCGATGCTCGTGCCCTTCGCTCGATTGCGGTAGCCGTGCTTCTGATCTCCCCGGAAGACCACCACATCGCCGGGGGTCAATCGGTAGCTCGTGCCCGCCACCGCGAGCTCGATCGCGCCGGTCTCGCACGTCAGATACTCGCGGGTCCCCGCGGTGTGCGGCACCCCGGCCATGTGCGCGCCGGCGGGGAACTCCATCCGCTCGATGTCGAGGCCGGCGAGGTGCTCGGGTAGCAGCTTGCGGACGCTGACTGTGCCCTTCGTACGCATCGGCAGGGTGCCCGCCGGATAGTGCCTGGCGACGGCCCGCGGCGGGGAGAGCAGCTCCTCGAGGCGGACCTGCAAGGACTCGGCGACCTTCACTAGGACGGCCAGCGTGGGGTTGGCCTCCCCCGACTCGAGGTTCGTCCATGTCGGTCTCGGGACGCCCGCGATCCTGGAGATCTGGGCCTGACTGAAGCCGCGCGCCTCGCGCAGGGCGCGCAGGTTGGCGCCGAGGTTCGCCGCCGGGCTCAAACGTCCATCTCCAGGCGATGCTCCACCGGCTCGTCGAGCGGCGTTCGGTCGCCGCGCTCGGCGTCTCGCAGCAGGCGCAGGATGTGGGGCCCCAAGGTGTCGACGGCGGTGGAGATGTAGTGCTCGCCCCCGAAACGCTCGGCGGCGGCGGCCTGCTGCACGAGGATGCGCGCGTCCTGGGCGAAGATGTGCCGGCCGAGCGGGCGCAGGACCAGCTTCACGAGCCAATGCGGGAGCGGGAGTCGGAAGGACGTCACGGCGTAGAGCACGGTGTGGTAGTCGCCGACCGGCGTCAGGGCTGAGGAGACGCACACGTGGCTGCGATCTCCGAGCCGGTAGTCGACCTGGGCGATGCAGGGCATCAGGAAGCGATCGAAGTGCTGCACCACGCCGCCGCCCGGGGCCAGCAATCGGCCGGCGAGGCCCTTGGGGCGCGGCTCGCCCTTGTACTCGGCCTCGACCCGGTCGTGCCAGCGGCGCACGACGACCTCGATCCGGTTGCGCGCGCCGTCGCCACGGAAGAGTCCACCGTGCAGGAACCCGGTGTGCGGGACGTCGAGGGCGTTCTCCGCCACCGCGTGCAGGCTGCCCTGGGCCTCCACCTTCTCCACGACCGTCGAGTAGCGGCGGTCATCGAGGTGGGGGAAGCGGAACGGCTCGCGTGACGGCCCGGTCTCGGCGTCGGGCCACACCCAGACGAAGCCGTCGAGCTCACGGGCCGGGAACGCCGGGGTACACCGTCCCCGGGCCTCGTGGGGGCCGCGCAGGGCCGGGACCCGCCGCACCGCGCCGCCGGTGTCGAAGCGCCAGCCGTGGTAGGGGCACTCGAGCTGACCGTCCTTGACGCACCCGGGAGAGAGGGGGACGCCCCGGTGTGGGCAGCGGTCGAGCAAGGCGCCGACCGCACCGCCCTGGCCCCGAAACAGCGCCAATGGCACGCCGAGGACGGTCCGCGCCAACGGCCGGTCGCGCAGCTCGGCGCTGCGACAGGCGACGTACCAGTCATCGGCGACCCGGGCGACGGTCGATTGGCCCTTCCCTTGGGGCGGACGCAAGCGCGGTCGGGGCGTGGAGTCACTCACCGTCGGCCGAGATTGTACACGCAGACACCATGGATTACTCTGGAAGGCGCGAGGAGGGGACCCGCCCGTGGACAGCCGCCGAGCAGAACGTCGAGAGCGCCGCGCCGCTCGCCAGCGGAGCCGACCTGTGGTGCTCGTGGTAGACGACGAGGCGCAGACCGTCAGCGCCGTCAAGCACCTGCTCCGCAAGAAGTACAACGTCCTCGCAGCGACCCGGGCCACCGAGGCCCTCGAGATGCTGGATACGAGCGATCTGCCGGTGGCCGCGGTGGTCTGCGACCAGCGAATGCCGGAGATGACGGGCGACCTGTTCTTCCGCGAGGTCCTCGCTCGCCACCCCAAGGTCGTTCGCATCCTGATGACGGCCTACGGCAACCTCGAGACGCTCGCGACCTCGATCAACGACGGGCAGATCTTCGCCTATGTCGCCAAGCCCTTCACCGCCGACACCCTCGAGCGGGCCGTAGAGACCGCGGTGACCTATCGAGAGATGGTCGACGCGAACGAACGGATGACCCGCGACCTCTCCCTCGCCAACGCAGAGCTTCAAGGCAAGAACGAGCAACTCCAGACCTACACCCACGTCGTCGCCCACGACCTGAAGGAGCCCCTGCGCACCGTCGCCGCCTACACTCGCTTCCTCCGCGAGGAGTGTGGGGAGCAGCTCAACGGAGAAGGCCACCGGTTCCTCGATGGCATCACCCGCTGCGCGGGGCATATGAGCCGGCTCGTCGAAGACCTGGTGGACTTCAGCCGCCTCGACCACGAAGCCCTCGACGTCCACCCCGTCGAGCTGCGCTACGTCTTCGAGGCGGTCGAAGAGTTGGTCTCGGGCACCATCGAGGCCACCGGCGCCAAGCTCTCCTACCCCGCGTCTGCGCCCACCGTGGCCGGCGACGTCGACCGGCTCGTCGTGATGCTCCAGAACCTCGTGTCGAACGCGATGAAGTTCAACCGGAGCGACCCACCCACTGTAGAGATCCGCTGCGAGCGCGAAGGCGATGTCGTGCGCATCGAGGTGCAGGACAACGGCATCGGGATCCCCGAGCACCAGCAGCGGAAGATCTTCCAGATCTTCGAGCGGTTGCACCCCCGCGCCGACTTCCCAGGCACCGGCGCAGGCCTCGCCATCGTGAGGAAGATAGTGGAGCTCCACGGCGGCTCGATCCAGGTCGACTCGACCCCCGATGACGGGTCGACCTTCAAGATCGACCTGCCCGTCCAGCAGTAGATTCGCCGCGCCTCCGAGCCCGTCGCCGCGCAGGCGGCAGCCCTGCTGGACCTCCGCTCGCGCGAGGAGTTGGTGGAGCGACCTGACCCCGAGGCTCCACGCCGACGGGGCCGGGCCATCGCCTCATAGCTGTCCGGCGAGATCCAGCCGCGTGGCTGCAACGCCTGGAGATCATGGATAGCCGCGCCTGGTCGCGCGTGCGGTTCAGGTCGCCGGCAAACAAAAAAGTTACAGCGGCTGCGGGATCGGTTTCGCGCCCAAGTGCGCCAAATCACAGGCAGTCCACGCCGTCAGTGGGCCGCGGTGTTGGTCCAATCCAGTATACTCGGACGATTCCGATGAAGACTTTAGGATTTTTTTAGGATATATCTGGGGCAGGACTTCACCAAAGCTGAAACTCCAGTTCAGCACTCCGAAAGGTCTGATTGCAATGAGCATCCGCGATCGCATCCTCGAGAACGTCCGCAAGAACGCCACCCGTGCCGCCGAGCAGAAGAACGCGAAGGCCCGCAAAGGGATCCCGTCGATCACCATGTACAGCTAGGACGCCTTTCTGGCGTTCTTGGTGCGTTCCGTCCGAGCCCAGGTAGAGTTGCTCTACGATTGGCTGCTCTGGGGGGGTAACGCATGACCCTGGCCACCGCCGACCGCATCGCGATGGTCGTGCGAGAGGTTTTGGGCGCGGCTGGCCTCGAAGACGAGGTTGCGCAGCGCCTCTATCGATACACCACGCGGCACCTGCCCATCGAAGGGGCGCCCGCGGGTTCACCGATCATCCCGCCGATGTACACCGCACGCGTCGCCGAAGCTCTGGGTAGCTCGGCGGACGAGGCCGCGCGCCTGGCCGCGGTGAGCTGCTTCTACTTCGCTTCGGCCGACATCGCGGATGACTGCGCCGATGGCGACGAGCGGGTCGCCCCGGGCGTGGACATCAACGACACGTGCCGAATGGTCTTTCTGTACCAGCTCGCGGCCCTGGAGCTCCCCGCCCCGGCGGACGCGCGCGCGCGGCTCCTGCGCTTACTCGTCGACTGCGGGCTGGAGATGGCCGACGGGCAGGAGCGTGACCTGCTCGGAACCGACGCGCTCGAGGCCGCTGATCCAGTGGGCATCGCCCTCGACAAGTCCGGCGCCGAGCTCGCCGCGTGCATCGCCGCACCGGCGGTCCTCCGGGGCGTCGAGTCCGAGCCATACCTTCGATTCGGCCAGGCCTTCGGTGGCCTCATCCAAGTCACGACCGACTACCTCGACCTATTCCTCGATCCCTACTCCGACGACTGGGCGGCGGCGAAGCCCAGCCTGCCGATCCGGGCCGGCTTGTCGCACCGGCGGCACGGGGCGGAGGTCGCGATGTCCCTGGCCGGAAGCCGGACGCTGGAGGCGCGGAAGGCGACTGGGCTGTGGCACCTGATGCAGGCCGACGTCGGGACGACGCTGGCTGCGGTCCGCGACCGACTGGGCGCGGAGATGAGGGACGCGGAGGCGCAGGTGCATTGCGGGGCGTTGCTCGAGGGGTTTCGGCTGGAGGTCGAGGGGTGGGTGGACGAGGTCGTGGAGGCGCTCGAGATCCTCCGAGGCGATCCCGCGCCGATCGCGGCCTCACCCGCGCACGAGCTGGCGACCAGTCTGCGGCGGGCTCGCGCGTTCCTCGCGAGGGATCGCCAGTTTGCAGAGACGGTCGACGCGTATCTGGGGGTCGCAGGGGGTGAGGTGCTCGCTCGGGGTACCTTCTTCGGGCGCGCGATGGCCTGCCTCGCCCTCGGTCTCGATTCGGCCGCCGTCGCCAAGGCCGCGGAGCTGGAGGCGGCGCGCGGCGCCGCGCTGGAGGAGGCGAGCGGACGTTACTTTCCCAGGTCTCCGAGGACCCCGACATCTGCGGACTGCGCTGGGCTCGCGCTGCAACTCGGGGCGGATACCCGCGCGCTGCGGAAGGCGGCTACGCAAGTCGAAGACGACGTAGGCGTGGCCGCCCAGGCGTTGTTGGGCCTGCGCGCGGTCGGGCGAACCCACGCGGCCCAGGCCCGGGCCTTGGCCGTCGCGGCCGTCGATGGGCCCCCGTCGCGCTACGACGAGGTCGCGCGGGACTACCTGCTGGTGCGCGCGCTGCGCCCCTACCGGGACGCGGCCGAGGTGGAGGCCACCCTGCGCGTGATCGGAGAACGGCTCAGCACCCGACGGGACCTGGCGGGACGCTTTGGCGACGCGTTGGAGACCGCGATGGCGGCGACCGCTCTCGCCGGGCTCGGCGAGTTGCCCGCGGCGAGCACCGTCGTTCGCGCCCTCGTTGACCTGCAGGCGGACGATGGAGGCTACCCAGCGTGCGTCTTTTATCGCCCGCTTTCAGACGGAGCCGGCGAGGGATACGCTTCGCGCGTCGTGACCACCGCATTCGTCCTGGGTGCCCTCGATTTGATCGGCGAAACCACGCTTGGCTGATACCGACGGGCCGATTCGGCTCCAACGAATCATCGCGTTCCTCAAGACGCACCTGGTGCTCTGTGTTCTCGTCGCGGTCTTCACCGCGATCGAGGCCTTCGTCGGCGACAAGCCGAAGATCGTCCTCATCTCCAACGTCATCGTCATCGCGATCCCTACGGTGCTGGTCGTGTTCTCGCTGTATCGAGTCATGCGCGGCCGGCACAGCGAGCTGATCATCCCCGGCATTCTGGCGATCGATACGGTCCTGGTGGCGGCGCAGCTCTACGTCGAGAACGGGCTCGAATCCGGCTGGGCCGCGACACCTGTTCTGCTGGTCACGATGCTGCCGCTCTTCAGCCACAAGCGCTCCCAAGTCTGGTTTCTGGCCGGCTTGATGGCCACGATCTATGTGGCCATCTTCGTCCTGCGCGGTGGAGGAGTGCTCAGCTACGAAGTACAGGATGTCGCCAGTTGGGGGTTTCAAGCGTACACCGGCCTCGGCTGGGTCTTCTTCATCATCTCGTCGGCGATCCTCGCTGGGCGAACGAGCATCGACGTCCTCAATAGCCACTCGCAGTTGCAGGAGGAGGTCGATCGGGCGACCAAGGCGTTGCGCGAGGCCCAGGCGCAGCTCGTTCAGCAGGAGAAGATGGTCAGCCTTGGCCAGCTCACGGCCGGGGTGACCCACGAGATCAACAACCCGCTGACATTCGTCCGCACCAACGTGACCAACCTCGATCGGGACCTCAAGGACGTGTTGGCCGTGCTCGACGCCTATCAGGGGCTCGACGACAGGCTCGAGGAGCTGGACCCCGACGCCCTCGACCGCATCGATGATCTGCGCGACGAGCTGTGCCTCGACGACCCGCGCGCGGTCTTCTCCGAGCTCGTGGACGATACGCTGGCCGGCATCGACCGAGTGCAGCACATCATCCGCGATCTGAAGACCTTTGCTCGTTTGGAGGACACTGACCGACGGGCCGTGGACGTCCGAGAGGGCATCGAGACGACGTTGAAGATCCTCGGGCCGCAGCTCGCCGAGGGCACAACGGTGCGAACCAGCTTCGACGAGGTGCCAGTGGTGGAGGCGTTCCCCGCGCTCCTCAACCAGGTCTTCATGAACCTGCTCCAAAACGCCATCGAGGCCGTGCCGACCGGGGCGGGGACCATCGAGGTGCGCACCCGCATCGAGGGGGACGACGGCGTGATCGAGGTGCTCGACAACGGGCCCGGGGTGCCGGAGGAGTTGCGGGGACGCATCTTCGACCCGTTCTTCACCACCAAGGAGGTCGGCGGTGGCACCGGGCTGGGCTTGAGCCTGAGCTATCGAGTGGTCGAGCGCCACGCCGGGCGCATCGAGGTGGAAGACGTCCCCGACGGCCCCGGCGCCTTGTTCCGCGTGGTCCTGCCCCTCGCGAGCTGAAGAGGCCTCAGTCTGAGCGTCAGTCGACGGCGCGGAGGGCCCGCAGATACGGGTTGGTCTTCCGCACGTGGCCCATCGGGGCGTGCTCCCCGCCGTAGGCGTGTCCCGGAAAGAGCACGACGTGGTCCTCGATCGTCGAGAAGCGCTGCGTGAGCGTGAGACGCATCTCGTCTGGATCGCCCCCGGGCAGATCGACGCGGCCGCAGCCCTGCAAGAAGAGGGTGTCTCCGGCGAGCAGGGCGTCGGCGACGCGAAAACACTGACTCCCGGGCGTGTGGCCGGGGGTGTGGAGCAGCTCTAGCTCGACGCCGCCGACGGAGACCTTGTCCCCCGAGTAGTGGGTCGTGAGGTCGCTGGTCGACAGCCCCGTCATGAGCTTCACGCCGTCGGCTTCGAGGTGGTGGACGTGCACCGGGCAGGGGTTGACCTCCATCAGCTTGGGCAGCCCCTCGACCTCGAGGCCGAACATCGAGCCGCCGATGTGGTCCGGGTGGTAGTGCGTGGCGAGGGCGCCGACGATTCGCATGTCGTCGGCCGTCGCCACGCGCACCAGATCGCCCACATCCCAGGCCGGATCGACGACCAGGCATTCGCCGGTGTCGCGGTCTCCAACGAGGTAGACGAAGTTCTGCATCTGCCCCGCGACGGGGTGTCCGGCGCCAAAGTCCCGGCCGGCGAGGAGTTGTCGGAGATAGAGGTGAGCCATGCCGCGAGCCTACCACGCGCGCAGAAGCTGCGGACCCGACGTCGGATGCGGTAGAAAGGCGCCCCGCCGGTCACGGTCTGTGAGGTGCGCGCCATGGCGACGTTCCCCGAGGTCTTCAACCTCGCCGACTACTTCCTCTTCGACCGCGTCGCAGACGGCGCCGGCGCGCGCACCGCGATCCGCTTCGGCGATCGTGCATGGAGCTACGCCGAGGTGGCGGATCTCAGCCGCCGGATGGCCTCTGTGCTGCTCTCGGCGGGGCTGCGCCACGGCGACCGTGTCTACCTCGTGCTGCCGGATGTACCGCCCTTCGCGTGGGCGTATTTCGGCGCGCTGAAGGCGGGGGCGGTGGTGGCGATGGGAAACCCGCTGACGCCGAGCGATGGGCTGGAGTACGTCCTCGACTACGTGGCGCCGAGGGTCCTGGTGACCACCCCCGAAGTGGCGGCCCGGGTTCGTGTCCCCGACGACGTGATGGTGCTCCTCGTCCCGGACGCAGCGACCTCGGAGGACCCCTCCGAGGCGCTCGGCGATCCGCGCTGCTTGACGACGGCCCTCGCCGGCGCGGTCGAGGTCACCCCGCGGCCGACCCGCCGCGACGCCCCCGCCGTGTGGCTGTTCACCAGCGGCAGCACCGGCAAGCCCAAGGCGGCGATGCACACGCACCGCGACTTCGCCTTCAACACCGAGCACTACGCCAAGGGCACCCTCGGCTACCGCGCCGACGACGTGTGCGTCAGCGTGCCCCGCCTCTTCTTCGGCTACGCCACGGGGACCAACCTGATGTTCCCCTTCGCCGTCGGGGCCTGCGCGGCGTTGTTTAGCGAGAAGCCCACCGCCGCCCGCATCGCGTGGGCGGTGAAGCACTATCGGGCGACGGCGTTGACGAACGTGCCCACCCTGATGGCGCGGCTCCTCGAGGCCGCGGAGGGCGGCGCCGAGGTCGACCTGAGCTCGCTGCGGTTCTCCCTCTCCGCCGGAGAAGCGCTGCCCCCGACCCTGCTGGCCCGCTGGATGGAGCGCTTCGGCGTGCCCGTCTACGACGGCATCGGCTCGGCGGAGATGTTCCACATCTACCTGACGAACCGCCCGGGCGACGTCAAGCCCGGCTCGCTGGGTCGGCCGGTCGCGGGCTACGAGCTGCGCATCCTGCCGGCGGACGCCGGTGGCCCCGGGGCCGAGCCCGTCGCGGTCGGGGAGTCGGGCGTCTTGTGGGTCAAGGGAGACAGCGTCGCCACCGGCTACTGGCTGGACCGCGACGCCTCCTGGCAGACCTTTCACGGGCATTGGTGCCGCTCGGGGGACCTCTTTCGCGTCGACGACGAGGGGTACTACTGGTTCGGCGGGCGCGCCGACCACCTCCTCAAGGTCGCCGGGCAATGGGTCAGCCCGCTGGAGGTCGAGCACTGCCTCTGCGAGCACGCGGCGGTGGTCGAGGCGGCGGTGGTCGGTGTCGAGCGCGGCGGACTCACGCTGACGCGGGCCTTCGTGGAGGTCCGGGAGGGCGTCACGGTCGAGGCGCTCCAAGACTGGGTCAAGACGCGGCTGGCGAAGTACAAGTATCCCCGCGAGGTCGTGTTCGTGGACGCGCTGCCGCGCAACGATCGCGGCAAGGTCGACAAGAAGGCGTTGCCGCGGTGATCGCCCTCGACCGCTACACCACCACCACGCTGCGCGCCTTCCTCGACGAGGCGAAGCGCCCGGTGGTGCTCTTCCCGGTGGGCTCGGTCGAGCCGCATGGGCCGCATCTGCCCCTGGCCACCGACTCGATGCTGAGCGCCGCCAACGCTCGCCGCGCCGCGGTCGCGCTTCGCGCGCGCGAGGTAGAGGCGGTCGTCGCGCCCGCGCTGCCCTACGGCGTCACCGACTTCGCCGCCGGCTTCCCGGGGGCGACCTCGATCCCCGCCGATGTCCTCGTCAACCTCGTCGTCGCCGCGGCCAGCGCCTGGCTCGACGCGGGCTTCATCCACGTCTGCCTCGTCAACCACCACCTCGAGCCCGGTCAACTCGCGGCCCTCGAGGAGGCCGAGGGACGCCTCGAAGCAGCCCATGGCTCGGCCTGCGTGAGCTACCCGCGCGTCGTCAGCCGACGCTGGGGTGGCCTGCTTGGCGCCGAGTTCCGCTCCGGCGCGTGCCACGCGGGCTCCTACGAGACGTCGTTGATGCTCGCGATTGACGCCGCCGCCGTCGACTCGGAGGTCGCCGGCGCGCTCCCCGAGGTCGCCGTCAGCCTGAGCGACGCGATCCGCGACGGGATAGGGACCTTCCGGGAGGCCGGCGCGACGCGGGCCTACACCGGCGATCCGGCGCGGGCCTCCGCCGAGGAGGGCGAGGCGCTGCTGGAAGTGCTCACAGGGATGGTCGTAACCGAAGTGCTGGAGAAGCTGCCGTGAAGCCGACACCACTGCTCGACTTGTTTGCCGTCGAGGAACTCTTGACCGAGGAACAGCGCATGGTGCGCGACGCGGTGCGCGCCTTCTCGCGCCGTGAGTTCCTCCCCCGCGTCCGCGACGCCTATCGCGACGAGGTCTTCCCCGACGACCTGGTCCCGGGGATCGCCGCCCTGGGTGTGCTGGGGGCGAACCTCCAGGGCTACGGCTGCGCCGGCATGGACAGCGTCGCCTACGGGGTGGCGATGCGCGAGCTCGAGTACGTCGACTCCGGGTTGCGCAGCTTCGCGAGCGTGCAGGGCGCGCTGTGCATGTACCCGATCCATGCCTTCGGCGACGAAGCGCAGCGCGAGCGTTGGTTGCCCAAGATGGCCGCCGGCGAGGTCATCGGGTGCTTCGGCCTCACCGAGCCCGACAGTGGCAGCGATCCGGGCTCGATGCGGACCCGCGCGCGCAAGGTCGATGGCGGCTACGTCCTCGACGGCGCCAAGATGTGGATCACCAACGCGCCCATCGCCGATCTGGCGCTGGTGTGGGCCACCGTCGATGGCGGTGGGCCGAGCTCCATCCGTGGCTTCCTCGTCGAGCGCGGCTTCGAGGGCTTCAGCACCCCCAAGATGCACGGGAAGATGAGCCTTCGCGCGTCGTGGACCGGGGAGATCGCCCTCGACGGCTGCTTCGTGCCCGAGGCCAACGTGCTCCCGGGTGTCGAGGGTCTGAAGGGCCCGCTGAAGTGTCTCACGCAGGCCCGCTACGGCATCGCCTGGGGGGTCCTGGGCGCGGCCATGAGCTGCTTCGATTGCGCCCGCGACTACTCCGTCGAGCGGATCCAGTTCGACCGACCCATCGCGTCGTTCCAGCTCACGCAGCAGAAGCTCGTCGACGTGGGCGAGCGCATCGTGAGCGGGCACCTGCTGGCCCACCACCTCGCGGCCCTCAAGGACAAGGGTGAGCTCACGCCGATCCAGGTGTGCCTCGCCAAGCGCCAGAACGTGCGCTGCGCCCTCGACACCGCGCGGCTCATGCGCGGCATCCTGGGCGCCAACGGCATCATGGAGGAGTACCCCATCATGCGGCACGCGGCGAACCTGGAGAGCGTCTACACCTACGAGGGGACCCACGAGGTCCACACCCTCGCGATCGGCCGCGCGCTGACGGGCGTCAACGCCTTTCGGTAGGTCGTCGAGCGTCTCGTGGCTCTGAGTGGCTCGTGGGCGGGGCTTGTGTTCGCGGGGCTCGCGTTCGCGGCCACGTCACTCCAGACTGTAGACATGTCAGTCCGCAACCGCCGCGCTGCGCTGAGGACCCTGTTTCTCGCTCTGCGAGACCGGCCGCTCGACTACGCCAATTCGGACGACCGCGAGTTCTACGCTCGCCTTCACGACCCCGACCACGATCCCATCGAGCGGCTGTACGACACCATCGACTACAGTGAGCAGGCGAGCTTCCAGCTCATCTCGGGGTCTCGCGGCACCGGGAAGACGACCGAGTTCTCCCGCTTGGCGGCGCGGCTTCGTGAGGCCGACCACCTCGTCGTCCGGGTTGAGCTCAAGGACTACGTCGACATGACCTCACCGGTGCACATCAGCGACTTCCTGTTGGTGATGCTCGGCGCCCTGGGGGACGCGCTGGCCGCGCAGGGCCTGCTCGACGCGGGGTCGAAGCTCGGCGATTTCTGGGACACCGCGTGCGCGTTCATCTCCAAGACGCGGGCCGAGGCGAAGGAGCTCACGCTCAAGCTCGGCGCGGTGTCGATGAAGGTCGGGCTGACGTCGGACAAGACGCTGCGTCAAGCGGTCCGAGCCGCCCTCGAGGGTCGGCTCGCCGAGACGGTCGGACTGGTCCGTGACCACCACCGCAAGCTCATCGCCGCGCTGATGGCGAAGTGGGGGCCCGACGCCCGTCTGGTGGTCATCTTCGACTCGCTGGAGCACTTGCGTGGGACACGCGACGACTGGGAGAAGGTGCAGCACAGCGTCGATGAGCTCCTCCTGACACATGGTCGGTACCTCGAGCTGCCCGACACCCACGTCGTGATGAGCGTCCCGGCCTTCATCGCGCTGAAGGCGGAGTCCCTGGAGGAGCGGCTGCTCAACGGGCGCGTGTGGACGTGGTCGGCGTGCCGGGTCCGGTCCGCCGACGGTGACCTGGACGCGGACGCCGTCGACCGGATGGTGGAGCTGGTCAAGCGCCGGGGCGACTGGCAGCTCATCCTCCCCGACCGCTCTGCGCTGGAGAAGCTCGTCCTCGCTTCGGGCGGGTACCTGCGCGACCTCTTGGCGATGCTTGTCGAGGCTGTTCATCAGGCCAAGACCGGGCCGGCCCCGGACGCGGCGCGTCGGATTATCGAGGTCTCACGCAACGCGTATCTTCCGCTGTACGCCGACGAGATCGACGTCCTGCGCCGGATCGCCGAGAGTCGGTCGTTGCGTGATGTGACCTCGGAGGAACGCCGCTACGTGTCCCAGTTCCTCGATTCTCACCTCCTGCTCGCCTACGTCAACGACCGCGCGTGGTACGACATTCACCCGCTCGTCCGAGACGAGGTTCTGAAGCGGTGACGCGTGCGGGGACGGAGGCGCGTGAGCGGCTGCGATTCCACCTTGAGAATCAGCCCGGCTTCTGGCTTGCCATCGTAGCCGACGACGGCGATGGTCGCGCTTGGCTACGGTCGGACGCACAGGCGTGGTGCGACGCGCAGGGGATCCCGTTCTCGGTGCACGAGATCGAGCCATCGACGGCGCGGGCGTTCGCCACGCGGTTGGCCGTCGAGTCGCCCGCCGGAGTCCATTGGGTCATCGCTCCGCGCGATGATTCAGAGGCCGAGACCGCGTGGGGCCGAGCGCTGCTCGCCCTCAACGAGCGTCGAGATATCTACCGCGAGCGACTGTCGGGCGGGCTCGTACTCGACGGACCGCGCTTGCTCGCGTGGTGGGTCCGGACCCTGGCGCCCGACCTCTTCTCCGTGCGCGCTTGCGTCTTGCAGCCGGGCTTCGAGCCAGGGGAGGACGCCGTCGCGCCGGACCTCGACCCCTACATGCGACATGTCGTTGACTTCACGGGGCTCATCAACGTCCGTGGCATCGGCTCCTCGCCGGGTGCCCGCCGCCTGGCGGGTCGCCATCCGATAGAAGCGCTCTACGCGCCGCTGCGCGCCGCTTGGGGCGATCGGGAGCGGGCGCTCACCGACCTGATCGCGCAGACGCCACGGATGCTCCTGGTCGGCGGCCCAGGGAGCGGGAAGAGCACCTTCGCCCGCCTCGTCGCCCACCGGTTGGCCCTGGCGGCGCTCGGTGACGCATCGGAGCCGCCGTTCGGCCTCGAGCCCGGACTTTTTCCCGCGCTCCTGGATGGGCGCGACCTGGCGCCGGCGCTCGAGTCCGACTGGTCACGAGCGGGCGAGGACGCTGTGCTCGGGGCCCTCGCTCGGCAGGCCGCGGCGGTTGCCTCGGAGGCCGACATCGAGGCCTGGCGCGGGCTCTTCGAGGTCGGTCGGGTCTTCCTGATCGTCGATGGCCTCGACGAGGTGCACGGCGGGGAGCGGGTGCGCGTGCTCGACGCGCTCGGGGCCACCTTGCGTGCGTTCCCCAACTGCCGGGTGCTGGTCACGAGCCGGCCCTTCGACACCGAGGCGCTGGGGGAGATGGACTTCGAGTCGGTGACCATCGGCGGCTTCGGGCGCGATGATATCCGCGCCTTCCTGCGCCGCTGGGTGCACGCGCTCTTCGGGGTCGTCCCCGGCACGGCCGAGGGGCGGGAGGCGGAGCGGCAGCGCGCCGAGCTCGAGGGCGCCATCCTCGACCGGCCGCGCATCCGGCGCATGGCGGCGAACCCGGTCATGCTCACGTGCCTGTGCGTTGTGTATTGGCAGGAGGGTGCCCTGCCCCAGGGCAAGTCGCGGCTGTGCGCGGCCGTGACGCGCTGGCTGCTGCGATCGCGTGAGAAGCAGCGCGAGGCGGCGGGCTTCGACGATCGCTTCGCCATCAACGCTCTTGGCAATCTGGCGCTGCGGATGATGAGCCCCGGGCCGGGCGAGGCGAAGCGCACCTCACTGCCGCTCGCCGAAGCGGTACAGGCCGTGTGCGACCTACGTGGAGACCCCCCGGGCTGCGACGAGAGTGCGCGGGCCTGGCTGCGCGGCGAAGTGCTCTGGAGCGGGCTGCTCGAGCAGCCCGACCGTGGCGAGGTGCGCTTCTGGCACCTGACGTTCCAGGAGTACTTCGCGGCGCGCGCGTTGGCGGTGCTCGAACCGGAGCAATGGCAGGCCATACTTGGGCGTCGGCTGACGGACTCGTCTTGGCGCGAGGTCGTCGAGCTGTTCCCGGGGTGTCTGCTCGACGAGGGCGGCCAGCGACGGGTCGACGCGTTGCTGGAGTGGGCGCTGGGCCTGCGCGAGGGGGATGGACTGGCGGGCCACGCCTACGTGGTCGGCGTCGTCGGGCGGTTGCTCGACCATCTACGCGTCTACGACTACGTGCCGCCCCCCGGGGTGGGCGACGCCTACGCCGAGTCGCTGGGGCAGGCGCTGGGCATCTTCGAGCGGGCGGGCGCCGAGACGGTGCCGTTTGACGACCGGCTGGCGGCGGCGGAGGCGCTGGGGCTCGCCGGTGATCCGCGGCTGCGGGAGCCCGTCGTCGATCGACTCCTCGAGGTGCCCGGGGCCGGGCATCTGGGTCGCTTCCCGGTCACGGTGCAGGAGTACCAGGGCTTCGCCGACCACGACGGTTACGGGGAGCGGTCGCACTGGAGCGACGAGGCGTGGAGTTGGCGGGAGCGAAACGAGATCGCTGAGCCCCGTGGCTGGGTCGAGCAGCTCGAACATCCGACTCGGCCCGTGGTCGGCGTGTGCTGGCGCGAGGCGCGGGCGTACTGCTGCTGGCTGAGCGAGCTGACGGGGGTGCCGTTCGACCTGCCGACGAGGGTGGCGTGGGATGCCGCGGCGACGCACCCGAACGGACCGTACCCGTGGGGCGGCGACGAACCCGACCCCGAGCGCCACACGCACTTCAAACGGCACGCGGGCGCTCCGATCCCCGCTCCGATCCCGGTAGGTCTGTACCCACACGGCGCCGGGCCGCATGGCCACCTCGACCTGGTCGGCAATGTCAGGGAGTGGCGGCTGGATCGCGACGCCGACGGTTGCGACCGAGATGAACGGACTGGGTTCAGGCTCTTCACGTCCTCGAAGTCGTAGATCGTGGAACGGCCCGTCGTGCACACCCTCGCCATCGGCCGCGCGCTCACGGGCGTCAACGCCTTTCGGTAGGTCGTCGAGCGTCCGCGCTCATCCCCCGGCGCCGACATGCCGACCTCTTTGGGGATGGACGAGTCGGTGCCCCAGCCCGAGCGCGAGTACCTCGGTGGCCGCCACGAGGTGGCGACGCACATGCTCGCTCTGGGCAGTCGGGTGGCGGTCTCGGTGGTGGCGGAGCCCGATTGGGAGGTCGTGCACGGCTACCTTCAGGTGCCCCTCGACCCGCTGGCCGAGGAGGTCGAGCCGCTGCTGGTCGACGTCGCCGAGGATGTCTGTGACGCCCGCTGGGCGCGGCGATCGGTGATCGTCCAATACGCCGCGGGCGGGCGCCTCTACAGCTTCCGATCGGTGGTTCGGGCCGTGGGGCATGGCGGGATGGTCCTCGATAGCCCGTCGGAGATCAGCCTGCGGGGCGCGCCCCCGAAACAGGGACGCGCGCGGGCCAACGGGGCCACCGACGGGCGCGGCTTCCGATTGGTGGGGCTGGTCCGCAGCGACCGGGACGCCGCGACCCGCTTGATCGCCGGGGGGGCCCTCCACACGCAGGTGGTCCAGCGCGCCGCGAAGATCAACAACCTGCGCAAAGTCAACGAGGTCATCGGTGAGTTGGCCATGCAGCCCTCGGTGGCGCTCACGGTCGAGGGCACGACGATCCTGCACCCCGTTCGGGTCAACAAGATCAGCCTGCGCAATGGCTACCGCTGCCTGGGGCTGACCCCCCAGGGCCCGCTGCCCGCGCAGATGCGGTTGAAGCTCCCGGTGTGGCTCACCGCGATGGTGGGCGGGCATATGTGCAGCATGCAGGGGCTCGTGCGGCGCATCGACGGCGACATGCTCTTCGTGTCCGAGCCGACCGAGGTGTATCGCTACCAGCGCCGTCGGATGGGGCGGGTGACGGTGGTGCACACCGACATCCCGTTCTTCCTGGAGCGGCGCGGCGAGGCCCTCGGGCGGATCTTCCGTGTCGAGGACCTCTCCCTCGGTGGCATGGGGGCGCTCATCCCCGGGGAGCTGCCGCTGGAGCCCGGGAGCCAGGTCGATATTCTGCTGGCGCTCACCGAGGATCGCGCGGTGGAGCTACCGGCGCGGTGCGTCTTCCGGGTCGCGAGCGGCCTGGGTTTCGACCGCGCGGGCTTCCAGTTCGTCAACCTCGACGCGCACCGCTTGCGCGTGGTCGACCGGCTCATCCGCCGGTTGGGGGGGACCCCACTCTGAGATGTCGCTCTGCAACCGAGTACAGCGTGAAGGTGATGGCCCACGCGCCGACGACGTCGATGCTGTAGTGGAGGTGCGCGAGCAGCACGACGGCCACCGTGAGCGCGTGCGCGACGAGGGCGACGGGGCCGAGCCGCGGATCGCGGCGGCAGTACAGGAAGAGAAGGAAGGTCGAGGCGGTGTGACCACTGAAGAAGAGATCCTTCGTCAGGTGGATGTGGGCGGCGCCGTCGAGGGCGCTCAGGGGATTGACGAGATCCCACCAGGCGGCGAGCGCCGCGGCGCTTGCGATCCCGGCGTTTGGGTCGCCACCGGCGACGGGGCCCAGGCCGGTGAGGGGTACGCAGAGGCCGCGCGCGAGGCTGAGGAAGCCGCCGACCCACAGGAAGCGCAGGAAGAGCGCGCGATCGCGGTACCACAGGAGCAGGCCCACGGGCACGTAGGCGCCGAGCCAGAGGAGGTAGTTGTTCTGCGCCACCCAGTCGATGCGCGGGACGACGGACAGGATGGTGTCCGGCAGGGTCGGGGCGGGGCGCCCCTCCGTGGTGAGCGTGAGGGCGAGCATCGCCGCGTGGCACGCGTAGCGCCAGACCAGGGCGGCGCCGATATGGTCGGGGAAGCGAGGCAAGGGCCGTGAGCGTAGCGGAGACCGCCGCCGCCGGGGAGTTACCCGTCGCGCCCTACGGCGAGGCGGCGCGATCGCCTTCGGGAAACCTGTCGGGCTACGCCGCCGTGGCCGACCACCTCGTGGCGAGCGGCGACGAGCTGCTGGTGAGCGTGCATCGAGAGACGGATTGGGTGGTGCTGCGCGGCACGCTGGTCCTCGGCGGCGGGGAAGACGCGGTCGAGCGAGTCCACGGGATGGTGCTGCGGGTCACCGACGACGATCTCGACGACACCTGGGAGGACATCCCGGTCTTCATAAGCTACCTCGCTGGCGGTGAGACGTTCAGGTTGCGGACCGTGGTGCGGACCTCGGCGGAGCTCGGGTTGACGGTGGACGCGCCCAGCGAGCTGGTGCATTCGGCGCCGCCGACGCCCGGCGGTGGGCTGAGGGCGGTGCCTCAGAGCGAGGTCGAGCCGGGAGACCGCGTCTACAAGGTGCTCGAGACCGTCGAGATCATCGATCGGGCGACGAACGCGGTCTACTCCACCCTCAAGGGCGCCGATCTGCGGGGGCGCACGCGGCGCGGCGCGATGACCAACCACCCGGGACAGCTCGCGGTCATCATCTCGCGACTGGCCAACGAAGCGGGGCTGTTGCTCTCGGTCGGCGACGACCACAGCGTCTACGCCGTCACCCTCGAGCGGACGCTGATGGGACAGGCCCTGCCGGCGCTGGCGATCAGCTTCGACAGCGATCGGCGACCGCGGGTCGAGCGTGGCCACGTCCTCCATTTAACGGGGATGGTGTCCGGCCGGCTGTGCACGATGCGGCTCGTCGCCGAGGAGGTCGAAGACGGGCGCATCCAGTGCCAGGAGCCCGACAGCGTGGTGCGCTACCAGCGGCGCTCGAACGCTCGTTTTCGCATCCTGCACCAGCACCTCGAGATGGCGCTGGTAGACGAGGCGGGCGACGTGTGGCCCGTGAAGAAGGTCTGCGACCTGTCCGCTGGTGGCATCGGGGTGGTCCCCGCCGACGCACCGCCGCTTCGGCTCCACGACCCGGTCTCGCTGCGCATCTCGTTGCGTGCCCGACACGAGGTGACCTTCGCCGCCCGCGTCGCCTCCTCCGATACCACCTTTGCCCCGGTTCGCCTCGGGCTGCAGTTCGTGGACCTCAGCGCGAATCAACTCCGAATGATCGATCGGATGATCCAGAAGCTGGGGCGCGTGGTCGTGGACCAGTAGGCCCCTGGGGGCGCGCAACCCGAGTAGTGGGGTCGGGGGGCCCCGTCTCACCACCGCGTGGGGTCTGGCATCGAGCATGGAAATTGCACGATACTGGTCGAATCGATCCGCTCGGGAGGCGCGCGATGCACAGGTGGCTGTTCGGATTCGCGGCGTTGCTCCTCGTGGGGTGCGCCGACGCCGCGCTCGAGGCGACGACGGAGCTCGAGAACCCGTGCCCCGCGGGCTACGAGGTCGGCGCGGACGGTGAGTGCTCGGTCCCCAGCATCGGCGAGTGCGACGAGGTCGAGGACCCCGAGTGCGCGACGCCCGATGAACCCTTCGTCGAGCCGACCCTCGACAACTCTGACATCGAGGAGGCCCGCGGCTTTTTCCTGAACCAGGAGGGGGACGGGAAGTACTTCGTCTACGTCGGGGAGACCGTCACCGTCGGCGTCCGCGCGATCACCTACTCCGGCGAACCGGCGCCTGGGCACCGCATCTCCTTCGAGAAGATCGAGGTCAACGAAGAGCGCCCGTCCCAGGCGGTGCTCGGCTCGCGGCTGGCGGAGACCAACGAGTTCGGGGTGGCCCATATCGAGGTGACGGGCGGCCCCCATCCCTCCTTCTTCAAGCTCCAGATGACCGGCGACGAGACCGCCGGCTTGACCTACCAGGTCAACGTCATCCAGCGCCCCGAGGGTCGCGATCCCGGTGATCCGAACCAGCCCCCGCCCGATGGGGGCGACCTCGGCGGTCGCAATTGCATGGAGACGTTGGGCACCTACCGAATCACCAACCTCTACGAGCCCGCCCGCTTCCTGGGCGACGGCGTATTCGAGGCCCTCGATACGGTGCGCCGCGCCTTGCAGGACCCCGGCGGTCTGATCGGCGACCTCATCCGGGACCGCATCGACGGCATCTGGGGCTCGATCATCCGCGCGGCCATTCGCCCGGTCATCAACTACCTCTTCGAGTACGTCGTCGCGAACTACGCCCCCGAGTGGCTCCAGTGGATGTTGATCCTCACGGAGGACATCAGCGCGGTCCTGACGCAGCTCGAGATCGAGGGCACGATGGAGCTGAGCGCCGTCGACGCCGAGTGCAACCTCACGGGCCTGCACCGCTGGGAGACGTTGGTCTTCATCTGGCGCGCTGGCTGCCCCGCTGGCGACGATCAATGCGGTCGCTTCCCGATCCCCCTGGCGCAGCTCGGAGTGGGCCTGAGTGAGAGCGCCTTCGAGGCCGCCGTCACGCGCACGATCGGCCCCAGCGGCACGATGGAGATCTCCGAGCACACGCTCCAGCTCAACCTGGGCGTGGCGGTGATCTGGTTCGTGACCAACGTGATCCTGCCCAATCGCCTCAACGTGAACAGCTTCGGCGAGCTGCTCCAGCTCGTCTTGCCCTGCGACGCCGTCGGCGCCCTGGCCGCCGACTATGTGGGGGGATCGATCATCGGCTTTGCGGTGGCGCCCTTCGTGGAGCGGGCGTGCGAGGCGGGGATGGAGGCGGCCGGCAACTGGCTCACCCGCCAGATCGCCGACCAGTTCAACGTCGACTCCTTCCCGATGTCCGGCCGCTGCGATCTACGCGACGAGGACGGCGACCGCGACGCCGACAAGCTCCTCAACGGTCGCTGGGACCGCGAGGGCGGGCTCCAAGGCGACTTTACGGGCCAGCGGGTCGCTCAGTAGCGGTAGTGCTCGGGCTTGTAGGGCCCTTCGACCTCGACGCCGATGTAGGCTGCTTGCTCGGGGCTGAGCTCCGTGAGCTGCACGCCGAACTTCGCGAGGTGCAGGCGCGCGACCTTCTCGTCGAGGTGCTTGGGGAGGGTGGTGACGGTCTTGCCGTAGGCCTCGGCGTTCTGGTGCAGCTCGATCTGGGCCATCGTCTGGTTGGTGAACGAGGCGCTCATCACGAAGCTCGGGTGGCCGGTGGCGCAGCCGAGGTTCACCAGGCGACCCTCGGCCAACACGATGATCGAGCGACCGGTCGCCTTGAAGTGAAACTCGTGGACCTGGGGCTTGATCTCGGTCTTTACGACCTCGCCGGCGGCGACCTCGCGCTCGAGCTGGGCCATCTCGATCTCGTTGTCGAAGTGGCCGATGTTGCAGACGATCGCGTTGTGCTTCATCCGCTTCATGTGCTCGAGGCGGATGATGTCCTTGTTGCCCGTGGCGGTGACGAAGATGTCGATGTCCTCGACGGCGTTGTCGAGGGTGACGACGTCGATGCCCATCATGCAGGCCTGGAGCGCGCAGATGGGGTCGATCTCGGTGACCGAGACGCGGGCGGACTGGCCGCGCAGCGATTGGACCGAGCCCTTGCCGACGTCGCCGAAGCCGAGGATCAGCGCCTTCTTGCCGGCGATCATCACGTCGGTGGCGCGCATGATCGCGTCGACGAGGGAGTGGCGGCAGCCGTAGACGTTGTCGAACTTCGACTTGGTCACGCTGTCGTTCACGTTGATCGCGGGGAAGAGGAGGGTGCCGGCCTCGACGCGCTCATAGAGGCGGTGGACGCCGGTGGTGGTCTCCTCGGAGACCCCACGGATGTCGGCGGCCATCTTGGTGAAGAACGTGTCGCCGTACTGCTCGCGGACGTCGCGTAGGACGCTGAGCACGATACGGAACTCGTCGTTGTCGGCCTTCGAGGGGTCGGGCGTCTCGCCGCTGGCCTCGAGCTCGGCGCCGAGGTGGACGAGCAGCGTGGCGTCGCCGCCGTCGTCGAGCAGCAGGTTCGGGCCGCCGGCGCCGGGCCAGACGAGGGCCTGCAAGGTGCACCACCAGTACTCCGCCAGCGTCTCGCCCTTCCAGGCGTAGACGGGGGTCCCCGCCGGGGCGTCGATGGTGCCCGAGGGCCCGATCGCCACGGCCGCCGCGGCGTGGTCCTGGGTGCTGAAGATGTTGCACGAGACCCAGCGCACGTCGGCGCCGAGGTCCACCAGCGTCTCGATGAGCACCGCCGTCTGGATGGTCATGTGCAGCGAGCCCATGATCCGCGCGCCCTCGAGTGGCCTCTTTCCGGCGTACTCCTCGCGCAGCGCCATCAGGCCCGGCATCTCGACCATCGCCAGATCGATCTCCTTGCGGCCGAAGCGGACGGTCTCCGGCGAGAGGTCGCGGACCTTGAAGGGCAAGTCCGCGAGGAGCGGCAGGCCGGTGTCGAGGAACGTCGGGGCAGATTGGGCGTGTGCGGGCTGCATACCAGCTCCTTCGGGTTGCGTTCATTCGATTATGCGGATAAACGAATGAAAGGCAAGAGGAGACTGTTTGCAGCCAGCGATCTACAAGCGGCTCAGCGCGCTGTCGGACCCGACGCGAGTGCGCCTGCTGCGCCTCCTGGAGGGCGAGGAGCTGACGGTCGGCGAGTTGGTCCGGGTCCTCCAGGTGCCCCAGCCGACCGTGAGCCGGCACCTGAAGCAGCTTCGGCAGCAGGGGTGGGTCGATCGCCGCGCCTCGGGGACGGCCAGCCTCTTTCGGATGGGCGCGGTGGATCAGGAGGCGCGCGGTCTCTGGTCGTTGGTGCGGGCCCGGGTGGACGAGGCCTACGCCGAGGACTCCGCGCGGCTGGCCACCGTCGTCGCCCTCCGGACGGTCGACAGCCGCACCTTCTTCGAGCGAGTCGGCGGGGACTGGGACGCGCTGCGCCGGCAGCTCTTCGGTGACGGCTACGCGCTGCCCGCGCTGCTCTCGCTGTTTCCCGATGATCTGGTGGTGGCCGACCTCGGTTGTGGGACCGGGGCGGTCCTCGCGGCCCTCGCGCCCCACGTGCGGCGGGTGATCGGCGTCGACCGGGAGCAGGCGATGCTCGACGCCGCCCGGACGCGGGTTGGCGACTCGACGAACGTGGAGTTGGCCACCGGCACCTTGGATGCGCTGCCCATTCAGGACGCCTCGGTAGACGCGGCGCTGTGCATGCTGGTGCTGCACCACGTCGAGTCCCTCGCGCCGGTCTTCACCGAGGTCCAGCGGATCCTGTGCCCGGGTGGGCGGCTGGTGGTGCTCGACATCGACGAGCATGACCGCGAGGAGTACCGCGAGACGATGGGGCACGTGCACCGGGGCTTTGGCGCCGACGCCCTCGACGCCCTCGCGGAGGCCGCCGGCCTCGCGCGTGTCTCCCAGCGGGTGCTGCCGGTGGAAGCCGAGGCGTTGGGCCCGCCGCTGCGCCTCGCAACCTATGATCGTCCACCCTCTTGAACGATACTGGCGAGCCATGAGCCCAGCGGCGATTGAGCGGCAACGATGAGCCCAGCGGCGATTGAGCGGCAACGATGAGCCCAGCGGCGATTGAGCGGCAACGATGAGCCCCGCGACGATTGAGCGGCAACGATGAGCCCCGCTCCCCACGACGAGAGCACGCTCGAGGCCGTGCGCCCGGGGCGGGGCCAGGCGCAGCCCGACCTCCCGGCGCTCACGATCCTCGCCCACACGGACGCCGCGCGGGTCGGTGAGGTAGCCGTCCTCTCCACCGAGGCGGAGGTGGGTCGACTGGCGCCGATCTTCGCGCCCCCGGAAGGCGGCGAGGGGCACCCGCTCCTCGACCGCTGCCTGAGCCGCTCCCCGGTGCGCTTGACGCTCGACGCCGGGGCGGTGCGCGTCGAGGCGGGGGCCACCCCCATCGAGGTAGAGGTCGATGGCGTGCTCTGCCCGGGGACTACGACGATCGCCGCCGACCGATTGACGCAGGGGGTAGCGCTCTGTCTCTCTGAGCGCGTCACGCTGCTCTTGCACCGGGTCCCAATGGTGCGTCAGACGGCGTCGAACGACCTCGGCCTCATCGGTCGTAGCCAGGGCATCGAAGCGTTGCGTCGCGATCTTAAGAAGGTCGCCGACCTCGACGTGCCGGTCCTCATCCGGGGCGAGTCGGGGGTCGGGAAGGAGCTGGTCGCGCGGGCGCTACACGAGGAGAGCCAGCGGGCGGGCGGGGCCTATGTCGCGGTGAACATGGCCGCGATCCCGTCCTCGCTGGCGGCCTCTGAGCTCTTCGGCCACGAACGCGGCGCCTTCAGCGGCGCGGATCGCAAGCGGGAGGGCTGCTTCGGGCGCGCCCACGGGGGGACGCTCTTCCTCGACGAGGTCGGCGACACCCCGGGGGACGTCCAGCCGCTGTTGCTGCGCGCCTTGGAGTCCGGCGAGATACAGCCCGTCGGGGCCGCCTCCGTTCGACGGGTCGACGTCCGCGTCCTGGCCGCCACCGACGCCAACCTCGAGGGCTCAGTCGGCAAGGGGGACTTCCGGCTCCCCCTCTTGCAGCGGCTCGCTGGCTTCCAACTCCGGGTGCCGCCGCTGCGGGAGCGGCGCGAGGACATCGGACGATTGCTGGTGCACTTCGCGTGCGCGGAGTTGGACGCGATGGGGCAGCGCGATCGCCTCTCACCCCACGCCGATCCCCCCTTCATCCCGGCCGCCCTCGTGGCCCGCCTCGC
This sequence comes from uncultured Nannocystaceae bacterium, assembly GCA_964402225.1. GTDB lineage: Bacteria > Myxococcota_A > Bradymonadia > UBA7976 > UBA1532 > CAYOBQ01. Next base: position 85,547 of record CAYOBQ010000013.1, read on the forward strand.
GCGCTACGAGTGGCCCGGCAACGTCCGCCAACTCCGCAACGTCGTACGGCAGCTCGTGATCGCGGGCCGGGACGCCCTGGAGGCCGGCTGGGGCCTCGACGTCGAGTCGTTGCTGCCCCCGGCGGGCGCGTTGACCGGGGAGCTGCACGTTCAGCCCGTCTCCGGCGCGCCGCCGGTGGAGACGGCGCCGCCACGCAAGAGCTACCGCAAGTCGGCGGACGTGACGGAGGACGAGCTGCTGTGCGCCCTGCGCGAGCACGCCTACCGCCTCGGCCCGACGGCCAAGGCGCTCAACGTCTCCCGAACCCGGCTCTACGCGCTGGTCGAGGCCTCGGACCGGGTGCGCAGGGCCACGGACCTGACGCGGACGGAGATCGAGCGGGCCCTCCAGGCCGAGGACGGTGAGATCGAGGGAGCCGCCGCGCGTCTGGAGGTCTCCGGTCACGCGCTCAAGATTCGCCTCAACGCCCTGGAGATCTGACGAACGCCCGGTCCGGCCTTGACGGTCTCGACGCTCGCTGATAGCTTCCCGCGGCTTTCGATCCGAGGTAGTCCCGTGCCGAATCACAAGTCCGCCGCCAAGCGGCAGCGACAAAACGAGAAGCGCCGCATCCGCAACCGCCACGTGCTGGCGACGGTGCGCACCCAGGTGAAGCGCGTGCGCGTCGCCATCGACGCCAAGGACGGCGAGGCCGCCAAGGGCGCGCTGTCCGACGCGATGCGCGCCCTCTCGCGGGCCGCCGGCAAGGGTGTCATCCACGCCAACCAGGCGCGCCGGAAGATCTCCCGCCTCTCCAGTCAGGTCGCCGCGCTAGGCTGATCTGCTCAGCGCATCGCCGCGCGCTGGTGCAACGCCTTCAGCGCGACCGAGCGCTCGTTCGAGGCGACAAGCTGCGCGAGCTCCGCGGGTCCGACCGGGACCACGAGTGCACCCTTCGTGCGCTCTTCTCGAACCTTGTCGTGGAAGCTGGTCGTGAAGCCTGACGTCGCGACAAAGAAGCCCAGAGAGCAGCGACCCGCGCGCGTACTCAGCTTGTCGATCAGCGATAGCGCGTCGTTCTTGTCCGCTTTGCCCTTGCGGTTCTTGCACTCGACCAGGACGTACGCCTTCTCCTTTGCCCACACCGCGTCGGTGGACTCGTTGCGAATCACGATGTCGATCTGCTGACCGCGCGGCGTTCGCCCGGTCCCTCGCGGACGCGACGGAACGCCTCACCTTGTGACGTAGGATTGCGCTCAGGCCCGGCGTCTTCTCGATGAAGTCGTCGACCCCCAGGGCGAACGCGTGCTCCACCGCCTCCGGCTCGACGAAACCGGTGAGAATGAAGATGGCGGCCCCCGGACAGCGGAGCTTGGCTTCGGCAGCGAGCGCCGTGCCCGCATCGGGGCCATGCGCGCCTTGGAGTTTCCGGTCGAGCAAGACGACCGTCCAATGGCCCTGGTCCAAGGCAGCGAGGGCGTCGCTCTTGGTGGCGACGCCGCTCGCAGCGTAGCCTTCGTCGGTCAGGAGATCACAGATCTCCGCCCGCTCGATCTCATGGTCCTCGACCACGAGCACCGTGGCTCGTTCAATCATCATGCACCGGGATGCTCAGGGTGAAACGGGCGCCGCCAAGCTCGCTCTCGTCACAAGCCGCGACCCCGTCGAATCCAGACTCAATGGCCTCTCGGACCAGCGCGAGGCCATACGAGGTCTGGCAATCTCGCCTCGAGTTCGACCGCTATCGAGGGTCCCGAGCCGTTGCGAACGAGTGCGGCGGCCTCCTCGATCGCGGGCACCACGGCAAACGTGTCTACCTCCTCGGTCGCGGCGGCGATCGTGGCGAAGCGCCCGACGGTGCCGAACGCCGAACGCATCGCACGGCGCATCTGAGCGAGCCTCGGGCCGACACTACGGTTCAACTCGAGGTCTCGTTCGAGGCCGTCGAGCGTCATGTCGAGCGGCGAAAGCGCGTTGCGCATCTCGTGTACGAGCAGTCGGGTGCCCCGGGCGACGACCGGGGTTGCCCGTCGGCGTCCGGTGAGCGAGAGCGCCTGTGCTCGGGAGTCTCCGAGCAGGGCGACGGCGAATACGTGGATGGGGTCTTCTGGATCTAGCGCACGGGCAAGGGCCGCCGGGCGGATCGTCTGGGCGTAGACCGACGTGAGATGCACGACGCCGAGGTCACCGAGGCGCTCGAGGAGCTGTCGCTGTTGGGGGCGGGTGAACGCGTTCCCCAGTGGAGTACGAACGGCTCGCCCGGTCGCGGTCGAGATCAGGTACCGCTGCTCTGCATGGCGGCGCAGCGAGAACGAATCCTGCGCCCCTTCTTGGAGCCGGGCGACCAGCCGTCTTCCGAGGCTCGCCAGCGAGAGTCTCAGCGCCGGTGAGCCTCCCTCCGCGGCTCCGGCGAGGCAGAGGTGCACAAGTGTCTCGCGTTCGTCGTCGAGGGGCGCGAAGCGGAGCTGGACCTGCTCGCACGCGCCATCGACGAAGAGTTCAATCGAGCGCTCCCAGAACTCGACGGCCGCCGCGAGTCCCACGACATCATCGGCGCGAGGATACTACACCCGTCGGCTCTGGCCTGCGCAGAGGTCGAGCAGGCAGCTCTCCAGGACCAGCGCGTCCGGTAGCTTGCTGCCCTTCAGCGCCCGATCTGCGTGAGACAGGCGGCGGAGCGCGGCGACCAGCTCCGGCAGGTTGTAGTTCTCGAGTTGGCGGGCGAAGGCCTGGGCGCGGAACTGGGGGACGCCGGCGGCGGAGGCGGCCTCGTCGAGGGTGGCGCCGCCAGCACGCGCGGCGTGGCCGAGCAAGAGCTGTCGGAACTGGCGGATGACCAGGGCGAGCAGCCGCAGCGCGTGCTCTCCCTGCCCGACGAGCAGGTGGGCGCGGGCCAGCGCCTTGGGCGTGTTTCGGTCGGCGATCGCGTCGACGAGCTCCCAGACGGTGCGGGTGCGGGTGTGGGCGACGGTCTGCTCGACGTGCTCGAGCTCGATGGGGGCGTCGCCGTCGACGAAGAGCATCACCCGCTCAAGGGCGGCGTCGAGGGCGCCGAGGTCGCGCCCCAGCGCCTCGACGAGCAGGGCCGCGGCGTCCGGGCGGAGGACCCGGGAGGCTTCCTTGGCCCGGGTCTGGAGCCAGCCCGGAAGCTGGCGCTCCCGGGGGGCGGTGAACTCGGCCGCGACGCCGTTTTTGGCGATGCGCTTGTAGAGGACCCCGTTCTTCTTGACCTTCTTGTTGGCCTGGATGACGAGGGTCGTCGAGGGATCGGGCGCCTTGATGTAGTCGAGCAGCGGCTCGAGGGCGTCGGCCTTCAGGTCGAAGAGGGGCTCGGCGTCACGAACCCAGACGAGGCGGCGGGGCCCCATCATCGGCAGGGTGCGCGCGGCCTGGACCAGCCGATGGAGATCGGGGCGCTCTCGGGCGTCAAAGCGGTCGAGGTTGAAGTCCTCGGCGATCCCCTGGAGCACATGCTGGCGGAGCCACGCCATCGCCTCGCGGGTGAGCAGCGGCTCGTCGCCGTGGAGCAGGTAGAGGGGGGCGTCACCGCCCTTCAGGGTGCGCGCGATCATGTGGCCCTCGGGGTGTTGAGCAGTCGAGCGGCGGCCTCGTCGGCGGCGGCCTGAGTGGCTTGCGCGAGGGCATGACGCCTCGCCTCGCGGCTGGCGTGGGGGGAGCCGCCGCGCAGGTAGACGGCGTGACGGGTGACCGGGCCGCTGGTCCACAGCGCCGCGCCGCGGGCGTCGACGAGGCGCAGGGCGAGGCGGACGCCCACCTCGTACATCAGGCCGGCGCCGTCGCTGGCGGCGATGTGCTCCTCGGTCGTGTGTAGCTCGCCGACGAGCGTGGGGCCGTCGCCGAGTCGCCGCACGAGCTGGCGGCGGAGCGTCCTGGTGGCCAGCAACCCGAGGTCGCCCTCCGCGGAGAGGTCCTCCACCGTGCCCAGACGGAGCGAGGCCACCGGCCCTCCGTCGTCGCGCACGAAGCCGTAGCCACACCCGGCGAGGAAGATGGCGCAGATGACGAGACGCATGCCGCTGGGTAGCACGCCACCCCGGGGCCCAACAACCGCGGTATGGTGGGTCCGTGATCCCGCTGTTCATGCTGTCCTTGCTCGGCGGCCAAGCTGGCTTCGAGGCCCACGCGACGCGGCTCGCGGGGCGGGAGGATGCCGAAGCCACGGTGCGGTTGGCCCAGGGGTATGGGGCGCGGGGACGCCTCCAAGAGGCGCTGCGCTGGGCCGTGAAGGCTCGGGAACGTGGCGCGCATTCGCTGCGGATTCACCTCGTTCGGGGGGACGCCTACCTCGCCGCGGAGCGCTTCGAGTTCGCGATACGCGAGTACTACGAGGTCGTCGCCCAGGCGCCGCTGAATGGCTATGCGCAGGTGAGGCTGTGGCGCTGTCTCCGGCGCGCCGACGTGTTGCCGGACGTGCTCGACGCGGGGCGCCTGCGGGGGGAGCTGCGAAAGGGCGGCCTGTACCTCCCCGACGCGCCGAGCCGGCCGCCTGATGCGGTGCTCGCGCGGTCACTGCGGGAGGCTGGGGAGGCGTCGCTTTTGGAGGGGCGGGCTCGGGAGGCGGTGTCGAAGCTGCACGCTGCGTTGGCTCAGGACGACGGAGATCCGCTGGCCTACCTCGCCCTCGCTCGGGCACAGGAGCAGGTCGGCGAGCCGCTCCTCGCCGCGGGCGCGTATCGGCTCTTCCTCGAGCTCGCGCCGACAGAGACCCGGACCACGCGCGACGCGCGGCGGTTCCTCGTCGGGCAGGAGCGGCGTCGGGGACGGGGGCGGGCGCGGTGAAATCAATTGGGTGCAAATCCCAGATCTGCGGTCGTCTTTGGAGAGGCTGTCAGCTTTCAG
>CAYOBQ010000014.1:0-89730 GCA_964402225.1 uncultured Nannocystaceae bacterium
CCGACCCCCGCCTCCGACTTCCGGGCGCGCCTGGCGTGCAGCCGCGTGCTCTCCGGTTCCTCGACGGTCTCGGCTTCGGGCTCGGGCTTCTTGCGGGTGCGGCGGGTGCGCTTGGGCTTCTCCTCGGTGGTCTCGGCCTCGGGCGCGGCCTTCTTGCGCGTCCGCTTGGGCTTCTCCTCCGGGGCCGGCTCCCCCGCGTGCTTCGCCTTGAGCCGCTCCACGGCCCGCTTCGCGGCGCTCTTGCTGCTCCGGCTGCGACGTGGCGTCTTGGGCTTGGGCGCCTCTTCGGCGACCTCGACCTCGGGCGCCTCGGCCTCGACCGGCTCGGCGAGCTTCGCCTTGAGCAGCTCGGCGGCGCGCTTCGCGGCGCTCTTGCTGCTGCGGCTACGACGCGGCGTCTTGGGCTTCGGCGCTTCGTCCTTGGCCGCGATGGCCTCTTCCTCGCCAGCGGCGCCCTCGGCGAGCTTCGCCCTGAGCAGCTCGGCGGCGCGCTTCGAGGCGGCCTTGCTGCTGCGCGCGCGCCGCGGTGTCTTCGCCTTCGCGGGCTTCGCGACCTCCGGCTCCGGCGTGACGGTGGGCGCCTCGGCGACCTCCTCGGTCGGCGCCTTCGCGCCCGCGACGCCGAGCTTCGCTTTCAGGCGGTCCGCGGCGCGCTGCGTGGCGCCCTTCTTGCGACTGCGACGCGGCTTCGGCGCCTCCGCCTCGCTGGGCGCGGTCTCCTTCTTCTCCTCGACCTCGGTGGGCGCCCCGGACAGCCGGGCCTTGATCCGGTCGGCGGCCCGCCGAGAGGCGCCGCCACCCTGAGCCGCGCCGCCACCCTGAGCCGCGCCGTCACCGCTCCCGGCGGCGCGTTGTTGGCGGCGCGCACGGTTGCGCTCCCGGGCGGCCTCGCGCTTGCGGGCTCGTTCCTCGTCCGACAGGGGCGCGGCCTCCGCCTCGGGGGCCTGTTCGACGCTCGTCGCGGCGGCCTCGTCGGCCCCGGCGGTCTCTTCGCGTTCGCGTCCGCGGCCTCGACCGCGACCCCGGCGCCGTCGGCGGCGACGGCGGCCCTCGCCTTCTTCGCCCTCGGGCGTCGCGGTCTGCGCCGGGCTGGTCGTGGCCTGCTCGGGCTCGGCCGCGGCGGCCTCCACGGACTCGTCGCCGCTGGGCAGCTCCTCGGGGCCGAGATCCGCCGTGGCGAGCTCCTCGGGGGAGATTCGACCCACGATCCGCGGCGGCTCGAACGGCGCCGAGTCGTCCTCCGGCGCCTTGGCGGCACGGTCGCCGGCTCCACGCTGGCGGTCTCGCCCGCGGTCGCCGCGCTTCCGATCGCGGTCGCGCCCGCCGCGCTTCCGATCACGCCCGCGGTCACGACCGCGGCGCCCGTCGCGTTCGCCGTCTTCCTTCTTGGCCCGCTCCGAGGCGGCCGTCACCACCTCGAGGGCGTCCCGCGTGCGCACGGCGGTGGCGTCGGGGATGATCTCGATTCGGACCTCGAAGCGCTCCTCGAGCTCGGCGATGGCGTTCCGCTTCTGGTTGAGCAAGAACAGCGCGATGTCGACGGGCAGGCGCCCGCGGATGTGGGCCCGCTTCGGGGCGCTGACGGCGAGCTCCTGCAGGCGCCGCTCCATCATCATGCCGGCGACCTCGGTGCTCATCACGAAGCCGGATCCGTCGCACATGGGGCAGGTGTGGTGGGTGCTCGACAAGAGCCGCGCCTTGATGCGCTGGCGCGAGAGCTCGAGCAGGCCGAAGCGGGAGACGCGGCCGATCTCGACCCGCGCCTTGTCGCGCTTCATCGCCTTCTTGAGCTGGCTCTCGATGTTGCGCCGGTGCTTCATGTCCTGCATGTCGATGAAGTCGACGACGATGAGGCCCCCGAGATCCCGCAGGCGGAGCTGACGTCCCACCTCGACGGCCGCCTCGCAGTTGGTCGCGAACGCCATCTCCTCCTGGGTCTTCTGGCCCTTCGACTTCCCGGAGTTGACGTCGATGGCGGTCAGCGCCTCGGTGGGATTGATCACGATGCTGCCGCCGCTCGGGAGCGGGACCTTCGGGCTCGAGATGTTCTCGAGCTGGCGCTCGAGCCCGTAGTTGCTGAACAGCGGCATCTTGCCGGTGTAGTGGCGCAGGTGGTCGGTGTCGGCGTCGTGGCGCTCGAAGAAGTCGACCAGCTTGGCGTAGACATCGGCGTCGTCGGTGACGATCTCCTCGACGTCGTCGGTGTGGTAGTCGCGCACCGAGCGGATGACCACGTCGGGCTCGCGGTAGACGAGCTTCGGCTGTGACGCCCCGGAGTAGCCGGCCTGGATGTGGCCCCAGACCCGCGCGAGGGCCTGGTAGTCCTTCTGCAACTCGGCCCGCGTCCGGCCGCGCCCGTTCGTGCGGACGATGATGCCCATGTCGTCGGGCGGGTTGAGCCGGTCGACCAGCGCCTTGAGCTCCTTGCGCGTCTTCTCGTCTTGGATCTTGCGGGACACGCCTCCGCTGCCGGAGTACGGCATCAGCACGAGGTAACGGCCCGGCAGCGTGATCTCGGTGGTGAGCGCGGCCCCCTTGTTGCCGATCTCCTCCTTGGTCGCCTGCACCAGCAGCTCGTCACCGACGGAGATGGCGTCCTGGATGCCCGGTCGGCCGGAGCCTTCCTTGCGCTTCTTCGTCCAGTAGCGCTTGTCGATGTCGTTGAAGGTGATGAAGCCGTTGCGTTCGGCGCCGTAGTCGATGAAGGCGGCCTGCAGCCCCGACTCGACGCTGACGACCCGCGCCTTGTAGATGTTGCCCTTGATCAGCTCGTTGCCCGCGAAGGCGACGTTCAGGTCCTCAAGGGTCCCGTCTTCGACGATTGCGACACGGACCTCACCGGCCTGTGCCGCGTTGACTAGCATTCGCTTGCTCATTGCGTCCTCTTCTTTCGTCGGCGAGGACGGTCTCCGGCGCCTGCCACGAAACCGTGGGGCGTCGTCGGGTGCCGCTGCTCGAGCCGACGTGGGTGTGCGTCGCCAACCTTGGCGTCGCGTGAATTGACCTGTGATTCGAGTCCGGGATTTCGGGCCTCGGGGCTTGGGATGACCGAGTCTTCTTGGCTCAGTCGTCGAGCGGTTCGCTCGGATCTGGACGGCCGAAGTGCTCGTGCCAGCGGGTCTCTACCATAAGGCGTCCCCGCTCCGCTACCTCGATCGCGAAACGCTGGCTGGACAGCTCCGGTGTGGGCGGTCGTTGCGCGATCGCCCGCTGGCGGGCCCCCAGGTCCCGCCACTCACGTTCATCGTAGACCAGGCGCTCGTACTCCAACCAGTCGGGATCGGCGTAGCGCTCTGCTCGGTGCGTGTTGCGCAGGAAGAACTGCGGCGTGATGCCCTTGATCTGGTCCTCAGTCGCGTCCGGGCGCTCGAGCGGCACCGGCTCGCTCGTGGTCTTCAGGCGCAACATGCTGGCGGGATCGGGATCGAGGTGTAGCGGATCGGGTGGCTCGGGGTAGCGATCGGGGTCGGTGAAGGCGAGATCGGCCCGAGCGGTGATCTGAAGGGGGGTCTGACCGAGACGTTCCGCGAGGTCGTGGATGCGCCGGGTCTGAGGCGTGAGCGGAGGGAGATCGCTCACCGAGACCTCACTCGTCCTCTTTCTCTTCGTCCTTCTTCTTCGAAAGGGCTGAGCCGAGGCCCGCCAGCGGGTTCTTCTTGCCGCCGCCCAGGCCGGCTAGCGGGCTCTTGCCGCCGCCGATGCTCGACCAGCCGGCGTCGACGTCGCCCCACATGCCACCCTTCTTCTCGCCCCCGCCGGTGATCGACTTGGGGAGGAACCCGCCGCCGCCGGAGAGGGGGTTGGCGGGCTTGCTCTTCGCGGGCGGCTCGGGCTCCACCGGCGGCGCAGCCGTGTCCTCGAGCGCCGCGGGGGGCGCGGGCTCGGTCTCCTCGACCAGTGGCGCGGGCTCTGGCTCTGGCTCTGGCTCTGGCTCGGGCTCTGGCTCGGGCTCGGGCTCGGGCTCGGGCTCGGGCTCGGGCTCGGGCTCGGGCTCGGGCTCGGCGCTCGCGGCTGCGTGCTCTTCCAATTGCTTCCGAGCGGCCTCTTGAATCGCCAGCGCGGGCATCGCCACGGTGGCCTGGACGTCCATCGCGTCGTCGCTATGCGGCGCCTCGGCCTCCTGGATCAGGCGCTTGGCCTCCTCGAGGGCGGCCACCTCGTCGTCACTGACGGCGGGGCTCTCGATGGTCTCGCTCTCGGGTCGGTCCTCGAACTCCGGGGGCTCGTCCTCGACCTCGGGCTCGACGCCCGGTGGTGCCTGGCTCCCGACCGTCGCGGCCTCGCGGCGCTTCTGCTTCCGCTTGCGGCGTGCCGCCTTGCGGCTCTTCTTCTTCTTGTTGCGTCGCTGCGGTTCTTCGTCAGCGTCGGCGGCAGGCTCTGCGGGTTCGGGCTCGGGCTCGGGCTCGGGCTCGGGCTCGGGCTCGGGCTCGGGTTCGGGCTCGGGCTCGGGTTCGGGCTCGGGCTCGGGCTCGGGTTCCGGCTCGGGCTCGGGCTCGGGCTCGGGTTCCGGCTCGGGCTCGGGCTCGGGCTCGGGCTCGGGCTCGGGCTCGGGCGGCTCCGCTTCGAGTCGAGGGGCCCCGCCGCCGAACAGGCCGCTAAAGAAGTTCAGGATCTTCTGCCAGAGCGACATCACTCCTCCCCGATCTTCACCGCCGCCTCGCTGCTCACGGCGTCCTGGTAGTACTCCGACGTCTTCGCCCGCTCAACAACGAGCCCCAACTCCTCCTCGAGGGCGCGCGTCAGCTCGACGCAGTCCGCCCCCGCCACACCACGCACCTTCAGGCTCACCTCACCGTCGGGCGAGATCTCGATGTCCAGCTCGTGTCGAACCCCGCTCATGCGTTCAACCCCATTTGCGGACCGTGATGGAGATGGTCTGGTCGGTCTTCACTTCGTCAGTCTCGATGGTATAGCCCTGCTTCGCTACCTCGCTGAGCACCTTGTGGTAGGCGTAGCGCTGCGTGACGGTCTTCACGAAGGCCTCCTGCGTCACCCCGCGGGTCGTCTCGACCCCCCACCAATCGGCGACGAACTCGTAGCCAGTCTCGGTGCGGGAGACCCCGATATCGTAGGTCTTGCTCGCCCGGATGGACATCTCCGCCCTCGTCGTCTGATCCAGGTAGCCGCGCACACTGACGCCCTGCTCGGCTTCGGTGAACTCGTAGCCGAGATCCTTCAGCGCCTTCTTGAGGCAGACCAGGTCCTTGATCTTGGTCTCGACCTTGGTGAAGTGCGACATCTACTCCTCGCCGAGCTCAAGGTTGCGAAAACCCGCAGGGACGGCACGCTGCGCCGCGTCCGGGGCCCCGGTATCCTCCTCGTTTGCGAGGCCGATCGGCAAGCCGCTGGCGCTGCGCGCCCGCGCAGACGCCCAGTCCCGCAGGTCGTCGATACGCTCTTTCATCGTCAGGCTCAACGGGATGACTTCGCCGGCCGAGCTCAGGATGCCCTGCGTGTCGAGTGACTTCCCGTCGAAGAACGCGTCGTAGAGCGCGCTGACAACCGACTGCTCGATCTCCGCTCCGCTGAAGCCCCGTGTGCCCCGCGCCAGCTCGTCGGTCTGGAAGCCCGCCGGGTCACGGTCCTTCTTGTTGAGGTGGATCCTGAAGATCTCGTCGCGCTCCGCCTCGCTGGGCATGTCGACGAAGAAGATCTCGTCGAAGCGGCCCTTGCGCAGAAGCTCCGGCGGCAGCATCGAGACATCGTTGGCGGTGGCGATGACGAAGACCGCGCTCTGCTTCTCTTGCAGCCAGGTGATGAAGCTCCCGAAGACCCGAGCTGTGGTCCCCGCGTCGCTCTGCCCGGAGGACTGGACGCCGCTGAACCCCTTCTCGAGCTCGTCGAGCCAGAGCACCGCCGGCGCGACCGCCTCGGCGGTGGCGATGACCTTGCGGATGTTCTCCTCGCTGGAGCCGACCAGGCCGCTGAAGACCTTCCCCACGTCCAGCCGCAACAGTGGCATCTGCCAGAGCGCGCCGACCGCCTTGGCCGTCAGCGACTTCCCGCAGCCGGGGACCCCGATGAGCAGGATGCCCTTGGGCACCGGCAGCCCGAAGTCGCGCGCCTTCTGGGTGAAGGCGCCCTGGCGCTTGCGCAGCCAGTCCTTGAGCGCCGTCAGACCTCCGACGTCTCCGAACCGCTCCTGCGACTCGTAGAACTCCAGCAACCCCGACTTGCGGATGATCGCCTTCTTCTCCGACAGGATGGTCCCCATGTCGAAGTCGCGGTGGCTGACGAGGGACTTCGCCAACACGTAGGTCGCCTCGTCGTAGGTCAGCCCGAGCGCCGCTTCGGTGAACCGCTCGATGGCCTCTTCGTCGTGGCGAAGCTGATAGCTCTCCGCGAACTCGCACACGATGTCCCGCAGCTCGGCCCGGTTGGGGAGCGCGAAGTCGACGACGGCGACCTCCTTCTCGACCTCCCCTGGCACCCTCAGCGAAGGCGACAGAAGGATTACGGTCTTGGGCCGATCCGACTCCTTGAAGGCCCGATAGCAGTCGCGCAGCCGACGGACGACGACCGGGTCCTTGAGGTAGGGGTGGAAGTCCCTCAGCGCGAAGATAGCGGCGTCTTCGTAGCGCAGCACGAAGTCGAGGGCCTTGATCGGATCCCGCAGGTCCGTGAACTCCTCGTCGCCGACGAAGCCCTCGGTGATCGACCAGAACAGGAGCTTGCGCGGTCGTTGGTGCAGCTCGTCACGGATGTCCAGGATCGCGTGCTCGACCCGCTCCTCCTCGCTGCTGTTGACATAGATCAGCGGGTAGCGCGCCTTGACCAGGTTGCGCAGCTCTTCGCGGCTGTCGGCCGTCTCCATCGCCTCAGCCCCCGTAGCCGTGTTCGGTCAACAGCTCGCGCAGCCGACGCATCGCCTTCTTGAAGTCGTCGGACGCGGTCTGCGCGATGCCCATCGTCTCCTGTGCGGACTCGATGGTGAAGGCCGCGTCGACGTCCTGTGCCTTGGAGCGCAGCTCGTCGATGCCCACCGAGTCGATGAGCGCCACCAGGGGCTGGAGCTCCGCGAGGTAGCCCCCCGAGAGCTCCACGTTCATCCGCAGATCGCTGGCCAGATCGTTGAGCGTCTCGTAGGCCTCGACGGAGGCTTGTCGAAGCACGGCGTAGCGCACGTCGTCTACGCCGCCGGCCGCGCTCGAGGGCCGAGCCGCCTCGGCCTCCGCAGCCACCCGCGCCTCCTCGGCCGCCGCCAGCGCCTCCTCGAGCTCGCGGAGCCGGGCCCCGTCGCCTCCCCCCGCCGCCCGCGCTTCGTCGAGGGCGGAGCGGAGGTCTCGATTCGCCCGGCGCAGCTCGTTGAGCTGCTCCATCACCCGCCGCCCTGGCGTCGACTCTCCAGCGTCGCCCGCATCCGGGCGGGCCTCTGCGCGCGCCGCCTGCACCTCGCCCTGGAGCCGGTCGATGATGCCCTCCTTCTCGGCGAGGACCTGGCGCAGCGCGTCGACCTGCGTGTTCAGCGACTTCCGGTTGTCGTCGTCTTCCCCCAGGGCCAGCCGGAGGTTGTCGATCTCCTGCCGCGCGGCGTCGAGGTCATAGCGGGCGACGCTCTGGGAGTCCGCGAGCTCCTTGAGGGCCTTCTCCTTCTGGCGCACCTCGCGCTTGAGCCGGTTGGTCTCCTCGACGAACTCGGCCTCACGCGTCCCGGAGGCCTGATGCGCCCCCTCGAGCCCCGAGAGCTGGTCGCGCAGCGTGACGAGCTGGGCTTCGGCGTCGATGGACGCCTTGCGAGCCGCGACGAGCTTCTCCTTCTGGGCCCCCGCCTCGTCCTGGAGATCGAGGGACCGCTGCGTGAGCGTCGCGATCTGCTCCTTGTTGCGCCGCTTGGTGTTCTCCAGCTCGGCGATGCGCCGCCCCTTGTCGTCGAGATCGGCCTCCACGTCCGCGAGCTGCTGGCGCAGCTTGTCTCGCTCCGCGACCAGCGCCGGATCGGGCCCGGCGGGCACATCGACGGCGCGCTCGAGGGCCAGCTCCTTCCAGTGCTCGAGCTCCCGGCGCAGCTCGTCGTCGGCCGGTTGCGCAGGCCGCTGGCGCTTGGGCGGCGGCATGGTGCGCGGCGGCTCGGGCTCGGGTGTCTGGGCGGGCTCGATGCGACCGACGGGGCGTGGCGGCGGGCGCTTGGAGGGGCCGGCGGGCCGCTTCGAGATGCGACCGATGGGGCGCGGCTTGTCCGAGGGGACCTTGGGCGCGTCGCTGCGCGGGCGCAGCGTGCCGACGACCCGGGGCGCGGCGGAGCCCTCGGGGATGGGCGCCTCGATCGTGCCCTCGCTGAGCTCGACGTAGTTGATCTTGAAGTCGCCGCAGCGCAGCTCGTCGCCGTCCGTCAGTGAGCCCTTGTGGACGCGCTGGCCGTTGATGTAGGTCCCGTTCGAGCTGTCGAGGTCCTGCACGTAGAAGCCGCCGGCCTCGAAGTAGATCCTCGCGTGCCGCCTCGACACGGACGGCAACGAGATGGTGATCGAACACTTCGGGTGTCGACCGACGCTGGTCTCCTCGTTGCGGTCGAGCGTGAGATCCTGCTCGCCTTCCGGTGTGTGATAGACCAGCCGGGCCTGGCGAGCCATGTTGGGGCGCTCCTCCTCGGGGTCTCGCGTTGGCGGGCGACTATATCTCCGCGTCCCCGCGCGCGATAGGGTACGCGCGTGCAGACCGCAGACGAGCTTCTCGCCGCGAGGGGCGGTGCCATCAGCGGGCACCACATCGAGCGGCTCGACCTGCGCGGGATCGACCTGCGCGGGACCCGCTTCGCGGGGGTCACCCTCCGTCAGCTCGGCCTGGGACGCGCGAACCTCTCGGAGGCGACCTTCGACCACAGCGAGGCGGTGGGCTGCGATCTGGCCGCGGCGGATCTGCGCGGGGCGCGTTTCACCGGCGGTCGGCTGGAGGGGTGCGATCTCAGCCGGGCGCAGGCGACCGCCTCTCGTTGGCGCGACGTCACGCTGGTCGAAGGCCGCTTCGGCGGCGCCGACTTCGGTGGGGCGCGCTGGCGGGGCGTGGAGATCTGCGGCGGCGATACTGGATACCTTCGGCTGGAGAAGGCGGTGCTTCTGGGCTGTCGCTTCCACCACCCTCGGCTCGGTGGCAGCCCGCTGATGCGGGCTCGCCTGGCGGGGACGTTCTTGCTCGAGTGCGATCTGCGCCACGCGAACCTGTACCGCGCGGACCTGCGCGGCGCGGTGCTGGTGCGCTGCGACCTGTCGGACGCCAGCCTCGACGGCGCCGACCTCACCGACGCGGTGCTGCTCGAATGCCGCACCGACCGCTGTGATTGGGACGGATGACGATGGACTGGGAGAAGTTGCACGGGGAGCTGTCGCAGGCGACGGGCGCGTGGAGCCGCGAGGAGCTGGTGGGGCTCTTGCGCGACTTGATCCGCGAGTACGTCATCGAGCGGGGCCTGCCCACCGGGACGCCGGCGCAGGCGGCGACGCCGGATCTCGCGCAGCTCGACTTTCCACGCCTGGTGACCTGGCTCAAGCGCAACCTGGAGTTGCCGGAGCTGGATCTGTTCAGCGTGGACGGGCAACGGGTCATCGTCGACGCCGATGGGCCGCGGGTGCTCTCCGCGGGGCGACCGGCCACCGCGCCCCGCCCGCCCGCCGCCGCGCCCGACGAGACTCCACCTGAGCCAGCTCCCGCGCCGGAGCCCGCGGCGGATCCGAAAGACGCCCGCGCGCGGCGCAAGCTGAGCAAGGGGTTCCGCGGCCTCGAGTTCGATTGAACCCGCACCTCGCCGACGGCTTCGACGAGGCCGCCCGCGAGCTGTGGCGCTCGGCGGCGGAGTCCTTCGAGGCCGCGGCGTGGGCTACGCCCGACGATCCCGGACCGGTCCTCGCCGCGGCCGTCTGCCGGCTGCGAACGGGAGAGAGCGAGGCCGCGGTCCTGTTGTTGGAGACCAGGGTCCCCGAGATGGGCGCGGAGTGGGCCGGTCGCCACGCCTGGCTCTGTGCCGTCGCGCGGTCGGCGGCGGGGGATCCCTTTGGTGCGGAGCGCGCCGCGGCGGGGGTGCCGGACGCCTACCGCCGACGGCTGGTGGCCGCGTTGCGACTGGTCTCAGGCGACATCGAGGGCGGCGTGCGAGGGCTCATCAGTCCGCCAGGGCCTTGACGATGACCACCGTGATGTTGTCCGTCCCGCCGGCCTGATTCGCGGCGCGCACCAGGGCGTCGGCGGCCTCCTGGGGATCCTCGTTGCCGGCCAGGATTTGCTGGACGATCCAGTCGTCGACGAGGTCGCTGAGCCCGTCTGAGCAGGACATGTAGAGGTCGCCTGGGCGTGGCTGGTCGACGTTGAGATCGGCGTCGACGTCGTCCTCGAGCCCGACCGCGCGCACGATCACGTTGGAGCCCGCGCGTTGTTTCGCCTCGGCCTCGCTGAGGTGGAAGAAGCGCATCAGGTGGTTGACCAGGGAGTGGTCCTGCGTGAGCTGCTCGAGGGCCCCGTCGCGCAGGCGGTAGCAGCGGCTATCACCGACGTGGGCGATGACGAAGCCGGCCTCGCCGTAGACCATCGCCACCACCGTCGTGCCCATGCCCTCGCAGGCGTCGTCGACCATCGCCGCGTTGAAGATCCGCACGTTGGCGACCCGCACCGCGTTGGCCAGGGCGTTCTCGTCGGTCGAGCGGCTGTCCATGATCTCGAAGGGCCACTCGAAGTCGGGCTCGCGGCGCCAACGGGTCATGAAGTGGGCGATCTTGTCGACCGCCATGTGGCTGGCGACCTGACCCGAGGCGTGACCGCCCATGCCGTCGGCGAGGATCCAGAGGTTGTCCTCCGGGCACAGGCGGAAGGCGTCCTCGTTGACCTCGCGGGCGCGGCCCACGTCGGTGGTGCCCGCGGCGATGAAGCGCAGGCCCATCAGTCGGGATCGAGCTTGGCTTCGAGGGAGTAGGTGGTGGAGCACGACTCGTCGGGGGCGTGGATCCAGATGAAGAAGCGCCCCGGCTCCACCCGGCGGGTGAGCTCGATGTAGGGGTTGTTCGACTGGACCTCGCGCGCGACGTGGGCGCCGTACTTGTCGCGCAGGTAGGCCTCGCAGGTGCCGTCGGGTGTGTTGAAGACGACCGTCACCGTGAGGAGGCCGGGCTCGCCCACGTTGAAGATCTTCCAGTCGGAGGTGTCGTCGCCGTCGAAGGTGACCGAGTCGGTGTGGACGCGGTTGAGGGGGATCGGCTTGGAGAGGTGCCGCTGGAAGTCGTCGTCCTTCAGCTCGGGGGCGGAGCTACACGCGCCTAGGAGGGTGACGGCGATGGCGATGAGGATGCGCACGGACGACACCGTATCAATGATGCGTATCGGCTTCGAGATCGACTTCGGGGGCGTGGGCACGAAGCCACGCCTCGACCTCGCCGCGGTAGTCGGCGAGGTGCTCGGCGGTGTCGGCCTCGAAGCGCATCACCAGGACCGGCTGGGTGTTGCTCGGACGCACGAGGCCCCACCCCTGGGGGAAGTCGATGCGCACGCCGTCGAGGTCGTTGGTGGGGTAGCGGTCCCCGAACCAGGCCACGGCGCGGTCGACGACCGTGAACTTGTCGGCGTCGGGACAGGCGACCCGGAGCTCCGGGGTGGTCACGGTCTCGGGCAAGGCGTCGAGCATCTCCGCGAGCCGGTCCGAGCCGTTCGCCAAAAGCTCTAGCAGGCGGGCGCCGACGTAGACGGCGTCGTCGAAGCCGAAGAAGCGGTCGGCGAAGAAGATGTGTCCGCTCATCTCGCCGGCGAGCAGCGCCCCCGTCTGCTTCATGCGCGCCTTGATCAGCGAGTGGCCGACCTTCCACATCTCGGCTGCGCCGCCGGCGGCGGCGACCCCGTCGAAGAGCACGCGCGAGCACTTCACCTCGCTGACGATCGTCGCGCCGGGGTGGGCGCGCAGGACGTCGCGGGCGAAGAAGAGGAGGAGCTGGTCCCCCCAGGCCACGCGCCCGAGATGATCGACGGCGCCGATGCGGTCGGCGTCGCCGTCGAAGGCGATCCCGACGTCGGCGCCGTGTGCGGCCACCGCCTCCTTCAGGTGCGCGAGGTTGGCCTCGACGGTGGGGTCGGGGTGGTGGTTGGGGAAGGCACCGTCGGGCTCGCAGAAGAGCTCGATGACCTCGTGACCCAGGGCGCGGTAGATGTCGCCGGCGACGAGCCCACCGGTGCCGTTGCCGGCGTCGACGACGACCTTGAGCGGCCGCTCGCAGCCCACGGAGTCGGTGACGTAGGCCCGGTAGGGCGCGTAGACGTCCGCGGACTCGGAGGCGCCGGCCCCTTCGTCGAAGTCGCGGGCCTCGATGGCGGCGCGCAGCGCCAGGAGGTCGTCGCCGTAGATCGAGGCCTGGCCCTGGCACATCTTGAAGCCGTTCCAGGCCGGCGGGTTGTGGCTGCCGGTGATCACCACGCCGCCGTCGACGTCGAAGTGGTGGAGCGCGAAGTAGAGCAGCGGCGTCGGCACTACGCCGAGGCTGAGGACGTCGACGCCGCTTCGGCGGACGCCGGCCTCGAAGGCGGCGATGATCCGGGGGCCGCTCTGGCGGCAGTCGCGCCCGAGGGCGACGCGTCGACCGCCGGCGCGCCGAATGCGAGTGCCATAGGCGCGGCCGAGATCGGTGACGAAGGCGTCCGTGAGATCGGCGTCGGCGCGACCGCGCACGTCGTATTGGCGGAAGACTCCCGGGTTCAAAGCAGCGCCTCCCGCCCGTCGGCTTTGAGGACGTCGACCACGCGGCGCACGTCCTGGGCACGGTCCCGGGGGCACACGAGCACGGCGTCCTCGGTGGCGACCACGACCAGGTCGCGCGCGCCGACGAGGGCCACGGTGGGCCCGTCGGTGTGCACGATGTTGTCGCCGGCGTCGACGCAGACCACGTCGCCGGCGGTGAAGTTGCCCGCCTCGTCGGCGGTGGCGAAGTCGGGCAGCGCGGCCCAGTGGCCGACGTCGTTCCACCCGATGTCCGCGGGGACGACCCGGACGTTCTCGGCGCGCTCCATGACGCCGTAGTCGATGCTCACCGACTCGATGGCGGCGAACTCGTCGGCCAGGGCGCCCTCGTACTCGTCGGTGTCGATGGCGGCGGCGATGCGGTCCAGGGCGTCGGCCATCGCCGGCAGGTAGCGGCGGATGTCGGCCAGGATGCGCTCGGCCGTGAAGAAGAACATCCCGCTATTCCAGAGGAAGTCGCCGGCGGCGAGGTAGCGCTCGGCTACCTCGCGCGGGGGCTTCTCGACGAAGCGGCGCACCGAGCAGACGCTGACGCCGGCCCGCGTGGGGACGCTCTTCTCGGCGTCGTAGTGGATGTAGCCGTAGCCCGTCTCCGGGCGCGTCGGGCGGATGCCGAGGGTGACGATCTCGCCGGCGCGCGCGCGCTCGGTGGCGGCGCGCAGCACCCGGCGATACGCCTCGACGTCGGCGATGTGGTGGTCGGCGGGCAGCACCGCCAGCACCGCCTTGGGGTCGCGCGCGCGTAGGTGGATCGCCGCGAGGCCGACGCAGGGCGCGGTGTTGCGCGCGCAAGGCTCGATGAGCAGCCGGGCCTTGGGCAGCAGCTCGCGGATGGGCGCCTCGTGGTGGCGCCCGGCGACGACGTAGAGGCGGTCATCGGGGATGTCGAGGCGCGCCGCCGTCTCCACGATCAGCGGCTCGTCGGTGCCGATCGCGAGGAGCTGCTTGGGCCGCGCGCGGCGCGAGAGCGGCCAGAAGCGAGTGCCGGACCCGCCGGCCATCACGACCGCGTACATCACGCGTTGCCGCCGATCCACTTGCGGACCGCCGGCAGCTCGCCGGTGCTCCACTCGGCCCCGGCGCGCAGCGTGAGGAAGGCCCGCAGCAGGCCCTTCACCATCGCGTCGAGCTGCTCCAGGAGCAGCATGCGCTCGGCGAACTTCTCGTCGGACTCCTTGGAGAGGACGGCGGGGATCTTGACGCCGGAGACGCCGAAGGGCCGCGCCTTGAGGACGAACTCCCACTCCTGGGCGCCGCGGATGATGCGCAGCTTGGCCTCGTTGGCGAGCTTGCCCAGGCGCAACGCGGTGCGGGCCTCGAGGCTCATGCTCGGCTGGCCGCCCTTGAAGAAGTTCTCCTGGGCGTTGACGTCCACGGAGCCGACCACCAGCCGCTCCTCGAAGTAGACCTCGAAGTCACCGAACTCGGGGCCCAGGGAGAAGACGCCGTCGTCGTTCTCGGTGCGGTACCAGAGCCAGGTGAGGAACTCGGGGCCAAAGCGCTCGGCCCGGTGGATCTTGTCGAGCAAGTCCATCGATCAGACCTCCGTCATCGCCGCGACGGCGACGTCTGGATCCACGAAGGCCTCGTGGTCGAGCTCCAGAAGGGACTCGGCGAGCTCGGGCATGGCCATCGCGTCGCGGGTGGCGGTGAAGATGCTGTCGGGGACCAGGACGCGCTCGAAGGTGGCCTCGAAGAGCTCGCAGAACTCCTGGTTCACCTTCTCGTTGGTCGAGAAGAAGCGGACCACGGAGGGGCCGCCGCCCTCGGGCATCCAGTTCCAGACCATGTCGATCGTCTTCAGCGACGGGAGCTGCTTCTTGCGCATGGCGAGCTTCACGCGCTCCTTGATCTCGGCGCGCTCGTATCGCGAGAGCTTGACCCGCTTGCCCTCGGCCATGACGCGGCGCGACTCGGCCTCGGTGTGGATGCGCAGCAGCGGGCCCGGCACCGTCAGCGTGTCGATGCGCAGCGCGAGCACGATGTTGTCGGTGTAGAGCCACATCGTGTGGTCGAGCTCGCAGTCGAGGGCGAACAGCGGGCTGCACCAGCCGAGGGCGCGCTCCTCGTCGGAGGCGAGATCGATCTCCTTGAAGGCGTAGCGCTGGACCGACGCGGTGTAGCGATCCTTCCAGCCCTCGGGCATCGGCTCGGTGACGTAGTACTGGCGGAAGGTGAGCCCGCCCGAGAAGGCGCCCATCGCGCGCTCCTTGTCCGAGATTCAAGAGGCGCGCATCCTAACGGCAGGTCCGCGCTTTTGACAGGCCGGCTGTTGGCGCAGACACACCGCTCGGGCTATGTTCCCCTCCAATTCCCGCGCATCGGAGCCTCGAGCGCCATGGCCCGCGTCCTTCGTGCGGTGGTCGTCGTCAGCATCATCGGGTCCGCGTGGGCCCAGACCGGCGAGGACCAGCCCGCTCCTGCTACGCCCACCCCCGTCCGCTTGAGCCCGCCGCCCGCCGCTGCGCAACCCGCGGCGCCCAAGGTGGTGCTCACCCCCGAGGCGAAGGCTCAGCTCTCCGCCGCCGACAAGAACCGCGCCGACGCGCTCAAGCGCGAGGGCAACAAGTTCTACAAGTCCGGGCGCTACAAGGAGGCCATCGAGAGATTCCAGATGGCCTTCGACATCAACCGGGACGTGAACCTGCTCTACAGCATCGGGGTGAGCTACCAGCAGCTCGAGGCGTGGCAAGAGTGCGTCAACTACATGGAGCGCTACCTCGAGAAGGCGCCTGTCGGGGCGAAGCGCGATCGCGCGACCAATACGCGCAAGTCCTGCGACGCCCGGATCGAGACCGATCAGCAGCTCATCATCACCAGCGATCCTCCCGGGGCCCGCGTCTTCGTGGACGACAAGGCCCGCGGCGTGCAGGGGCAGACGCCGTTTCGCACCGACGTGCGCCCCGGCAAGCACACGATCTGGATCGAGCGCGGCGGGTACGAGCCCGTGACGCAGGAGATCGAGGTCCAGAAGAAGGAGCCCTTCCGCCTCAATGTGCGGCTCGAGCGCTTCAAGAACAGCGGGTGGATCTACGTCGACTCCTCGGTCATCGACGCGCGGGTCTACGTCGATGGGAAGAACGTCGGGCTGACGCCGTTCCAGGAGCCGCTGCCCTACAACGCCGGGGCCCACCAGATCGTCGTCGAGCGCGACGGCTACAACCGCTTCGCGCGGCACGTGACGGTGAAGAAGGGGCAGGTGACGACGGTCGACGCCTACGTCACCCGAACCGAGCACCTCAACTCCTGGCGCACGCCCATCGGCTGGACGATGAACATCTTCGGCATCCTCGCCATCGGCGGCGGCGTCACGGCGTACCTCTTCAACGACGTGATCGACGGCGGCAAGTTCAATGACACCGACCAGTTCAAAGAGCTCGCGCTCTACGAGAAGGTCGGCTACGGCGTCGGCGGTGGCCTCCTCGCGTTGGGGACCTCCTTCATCATCTGGGACAAGGTGCGCGACGTCATCGACGACGAGCACCGAAACCCTCGCTACGGAGATCCGGTGAAGCTGCCCCAGACCGCCGGGATCCCGAGGATCGGGGTCAGCCCGCGCGGTCTCTCCCTCGGCTTCAGCTTCTAGGAGCCTGCTCATGCGCAACTCGCTGAATACGCTTCTCATTCTAGGCATCTGCGGCTGCTCTCGGGGGGTCGATCCACCCGCGGAGACGCGCGCCGTCTACCTCCCCGGTGGGACCTTCACGATGGGCTCGTCGAACCTCGATCCATGCGACGAGGCGACGGTCGAGGGCGACACCGTGAAGGTCTCGTGCACCATCGAGGTTCAGTCGGAGGCGATCCGCAACCGGGTGACGCTCGCCGACTTCTGCATCGATGAGCACGAGGTGACGATCGACCAGTATCGCCACTGCGTCGCGCGCGGTGAGTGCGGCAAGCCGCTGAGCACCAACGCGGGCAATAGCGCCGGCAACGCCAAGGGCCACATCCAGAAGTACTACACCAACTTCGACACCTACGGCAGCTACCCGGTGGTGGGCGTGACGTGGCGGCAGGCCATGGATTACTGCGCCTTCCACGGCGGAGGGCTGCCGACCGAGGCCCAGTGGGAGTACGCGGCTGTCGGACGCACCGACAACGAGCGGATCATCGATGAATCTGTCCTGACGGACATCGTGACCCGCGACTGCACCGACCACGTGGGCGCTGTGGTCTTCGGGCCCTGCACCGATCGGGAGATCCAGCCTGTCACCTCCCGCTCGAGTGCCCACGCTGACGTGACGCAGGACAACGTCTTCGACATGGCCGCCAGCGTCGCCGAGTGGGTCGCTGACGAGTTCGACTTCTTGGCGTATTGCGCCCGGGACCAGCAGGGCGACTCGATCTACGACCTCTTCGAGATGAAGAAGAGGCCGCTGACGCCCTCCATCCTCTCGGCCGGGGGCGTGCCCAATCGCTACGTTGAGGACCCGAACTGCCTCGACAATCGTGGCGCTGATCCGGAGGGCTGTCGTGACCTGCTCGAGACCTGCCTCGGGCGATGCCGCAACAGCTTCGGACCCAACGGCGGGACGACGCCCGACTCCAAGCGAAACCACTGGCGGCGGGCGTACTGCGATGCGGTCGTGGAGGGAAACGGTCGCCTGGAGGACGACGCGACGGACGGTGAGTGCGAGGCGACGGACCGCTACTGCACGAGCATGGACGTGGCGGTCTGCACCGAGCTCTGCGATTGCATGACGGAGGCGGAGTACGACGAGACCGTGACGCCAACCAATGGCACCCTCTGCCTCCAGGGCTGCTTCGACGACTACCGCGGCTGCGCCAACGAGTGCATCGACGTGCCCGATGTGCAGGTCTCGTGTCTGCGTCAGAACGAGCAGGGGACGGATCGGGGGCGCCCGATCCCCTGGTGTCAGGCGCGGCAGCTCAGCGCCGAGGAGTCGGCAGTGCCGCACCGAGTGGAAGCTGGGTTCGTTCGCGAGACCGGGCTCGAGAACGCCCACGTGGTGCGCGGCGCCGACTTCCAGGACACCAAGGCCTGCAACCTGCGCCACTCCCGGCGCCGCTTCCACGTCACGGCGTCGCCCAAGGTAGGCTTCCGCTGCGCCTACAAGGCGGGCTCCGAGCGCTGCCAGCGCAGGTGATCACTCGAGATCGAGGGGGGAGTCCGTCGGGTCGTCCTCCTTGGGACGTGTCGGTCGGGTCGGCAGGCTGGGCCGGGTGCGAATCGGGGTGGCCTTCGGGCGCTCCTTGGCCGCGACGGGCCGCGGCTTCAGCTTCACTACGCGGGTCTTTCGGTTGTTGTCGCCCATGCGCAGGGTGAGCTTCTTGTCGAAGTAGTTCGCCTTGCGCACGATCACGGTGCGCGTCCCGCTGATGTCGATCTCTTCCGGCGTCACGCCGAGCACGCGGCCGGAGCGAGCGTCGACCACCCGGGCCTTGGCGGGGCTGCTGTCGACGACGAAGGTCTTCACCTTCTTCTTCACCCGCGGGCGCGTGGGCTCCGCCGCCGCGTCGGCCGACGCCGTCGGGGCGGCCGCCACCACCGTCGCGTCTGGCGTGCGCTTGGCGACGGGAGCCGCGTCCGGCGCCTTGTTGGCGACCGGTGCGGCGTCCGGCGTCTGGGTCGTGGCGACGGGGGCCGCGTCGGGCTTCGGGTCCTCGGATCCGCCCATGACCAGCCACGCGGCGCCGGCGAGCAGGGGCACGGCCAGCACCGCGAAGAGCGCGATGGGCGGGCCCGAGCGCTCGCGGACGGGCCCGAGGTCGTCGCCGGTGATCTCGACCTGTCCGATGCCCAGCACCTCGTGGGTGTCGCCGCGCACGACGGGCTGCCCGTCGGCGTCGAGCACCACCGTGTCGCCGCCCACGCCGATGGCGCCGGGGGCCGTGCCGTCGGTGCCGGCGGGGACGATCGCGGGGCCCACCAGCGAGGGGGCGCCGCCCGCGCCTGGGATGCTCGCGGGCAGGCGGCCTCGGAGACTGTCGTAGCTCGCCCCCCCCAGCAGCTCGTCGACGGCCTCGAGCTCTGCGAGGAGCTCGTCCACGTCCACGTGGCGCAGCTCGATGTCCTTGGACAGAGACTTGAAGACCACCGCCTCGAGCGGTGCGGGCAGGTCCAGGTCCGGGCGGACCTCGGCGAAGGGCTTCACCTGCTCGTTGACGTGGGCGATCAGGATGCTCAACGGGTTGTCGCCCGTGAAGGGCGGGCGGCCCAGCAGCATCTCGTAGAGGATCACGCCCAGGGCGTAGACGTCGGATCGGTGGTCGACGGCCGACGAGCGCGCCTGCTCCGGCGACATGTACTTGGGCGTGCCGAAGATCATCCCCGCCTGCGTGAGCGTGCCGTCCTGCCCCTCCATCTCCTTGAGCTTGGCGACGCCGAAGTCGAGGACCTTGGCGAAGTCCCGTTCACCCTCGACGTCGGCGAGGAAGATGTTGTCGGGCTTCAGGTCGCGGTGGATGATCCCCGCCTTGTGCGCCTCGCTCAGCGACTTGCAGACTTGGCGCATGACGTGGACGGCCCGCTTCGGCGACAGCATCTTCTCGCGGGCGAGGGCCTGGGCGAGGCTCTCACCCCGCAGGTACTCCATCGCGATGTAGAGGACGTTGTCCTCGGTCTGCCCGAAGTCGTAGACCGAGACCGTGTTGGGGTGCTTCAGGCGGCTGGCGGCGACGGCCTCCTGATGGAAGCGCTTGATCACCGTCTCGTTCTCGGCGAACTCCTTGAGCAGCACCTTCAGCGCGATCGTGCGCTGGACCGCCGGCTGGTACGCCTTGTAGACGGCGCCCATGCCGCCCTTGCCCAACAGGCCCTTGACCTCGTAGCGCCCGCCGATGGTCCGGCCGACCATCGGGTCCTTCTTCTTCTTCTTGACCTCCGGCTCGGCCCAGTTTCCGTAGTCGGCGCCCCGCATCTCGGCGTCGGGATCGCCGGCTTGGTTCCTCTGGGCGGCCTCGGCGTGCTTGCGCTGCGTGGCGTCCGAGGGCGGGGCCATCGTCTTGTCGGTGGCGTCGACGGCGGGCGCTTTGGTGGGCTCGGCCGGCGCGATCTCGGCCAGCTCCGACTCCGTCAGCAGCCGCTCACCGTCATTGGGGCAGTGGGTCTGCTCGCCGGAGAAACCACAGGTCGGACAGGTCTTCATCCTCACCCATTTTACGCACAACCGACTGGATATGGTCTACGACGCGCGGGACACGGCCCTTGATTCCCATCCCCGACACGACGCAGTATCCGCGGCCGTGAAAGACAACCGCAGCTACTACGACGATTTCTCCAACTGGTACGAGCGCGAGCGCCACCACGGCTACCACGCGATGCTCGACCGATTGCAGGTGGGGGTGGTCCGCCCGCTCTCCCTCGGCCGCGACGTCCTCGAGATCGGCTGCGGCACGGGGCTGATCCTCAAGGAGATCGCCCCCTTCGCGCGCCAGGCCGTGGGCGTCGACATCAGCCGCGGCATGCTGGACCACGCCCGCCGCCGCGGCCTCTCCGTCGTCGAAGGCTCCGCCACGGATCTGCCCTTCCCCGACAACAGCTTCGACACCATCTACTCCTTCAAGGTGCTGGCCCACGTCGAGGACATCCGCCGCGCGATGTCCGAGGTCTCCCGCGTCCTGCGCCCCGGCGGCCGTGCGGCGCTCGAGTTCTACAACCGCCACTCCCTGCGCTACGCGATCAAACGCCTCAAGAAGCCCAACGCCGTCAGCGAGACCACCAACGACCATCAGGTCTTCACCCGCTACGACAGCCTCGGCGATGTCCGCGGCTACCTCCCGTCGGAGATGCGGGTGCTCAAGGTCCACGGCATTCGCGTCGTCACGCCCTTCGCCCAGGTCCACCGCGTGCCGGTCCTGGGCCACGCGATGCGCCTCGTCGAGACGGTCGCCCGCGACACCAAGGGCGTGCGCCGCCTCGGCGGCTTCATGGTGGTGCTCACCGAGCGCTCCTGATCAGCCGGGCGTGCTCGCGCGCCCAGACATCCCAGAGGAAGCGATCGTCGGGCCGCCTTGGGTCCTCCAGGGCGCCATCGATGGCGCGAGCCAAGGCCGCGGGCTCCTCGGGCGCCACCAGCCGAAGGAGGTCACCCAACTCCGCGAGGCCGCCGGTGCGGGAGGCGACGACGGGGACCCCGCTCGTGAGGGCCTCCATCACGGCGACGGGCGCCCCCTCCGTGCGCCCGCCGAGGGGGCGGCTGGGTTGGACGAAGACATCGGCGACGGCCAGGAGAGCGTCGCGCTGGGGTGGGGCGAGGACGCCGGTGGCGATGGCGGCGTCGGGCAACGCGGGGCCCGCGCCCGCGGCCAGCCAGGCGAGGTCGTCGCGTCCGCGCAGGGCGGCGGCCAGGACGTCGAGGCCCTTGATGGGCACCTGGCGGCCGACGGTGGCGATGATCCGGCGCCCGGCGGCGAGGGCGAGGAAGCCCTCGCGTGCTTCGGCGTCGGGCCGCGGTGGACAGACGCCCATGGGCGCGACCCGGAGAGGGGCGCGGGCGGGCCGGGCGAGCAGGGCCTCGAAGCGCCGGCGTAGATCTCGGGAGACGAAGACCAGCGCCCGGGCGCGGGCGTCGAGGCGGCGCGCGAGGCGGCGGCCGGCGGGGAGCCGCTCGAGCAGCGCGATGTCGCCCCCGTGGGCCCAGCCGACGACGGCGGCGCCTCTGTCTGTGACGGCCAGCAGAGCGCTGGGCAGCAGCCAATGGGCGACGCGGACCTCGCCGGGACGCGCGACGCGCCGGATCGCCGCCCGGAGGCGACGCGTCAGATGCACCGCCGCCCACCCCGCGCGGGCCGGGGACGCCTCGAAGGCTTCGGGCCAGCCGTCGCCGGCTCGCGCGGCGCCGTAGGCGATGACCGGCACCCCGGGCGGGGCCCAGTCGGCGTGGGGGGCGAGGACGCGCACGCCGACGCCTTGCCTCGACAGGGCCTCGGCCTGGGCGGCGACGAAGCGGCCGGCGGGATCGGCTGGATGGCGGGGGAAGGAGGTGGTGAGGAGGAGCGCCCGGGTCACGCCGGGAGCGCGGGGGAGGCGCGCCAGCGGCGCTGACGGGCCTTGCGACGCAGCCCCGAGCGGAGCAGGAGCCAGAGGATCGGGAAGACCACGCGGTGGATTCGGATCCCGGAGCGCTCGTCGCCGTAGATGGGCGTCACGGGGCGGTCGACGACCACCGCGTCGATCTCGGCGAGCTTCGCCAGGAGGTCGTTGGGGAAGCCGTAGCGAGGATAGAGGTCGGCGAGCGCGAGGCGGGCCAGGACCTCCGAGCGCACGGCGGTGTAGCCGCATTGCGCGTCGCGAAGGTGGCCGTAGCCGGAGGAGATGCGCGTGAGCTGCGTCAGCGCGTGGTTGCCCGCGAAGCGCAGCAGCGGCATGCGACGGACGACCTCCGGGTGGCTCATCCGCTCGCCCTTGACGTAGTCGGCGACCCCGTCCGTGAGGGGCTCGAGGAGGCCCGGCATCTCGAAGGGATCCATCTGGGCGTCGGCGCCCATCACCACCACCAGATCCGCGGCGAGGGCGAGGGCGTGCCGGTAGCCGGTGACGATGGCGCCGCCCACGCCCCGGTTGCGCTCATGACGCAGCACGTGGAGCCCCGGCGTCGTGCGCGCGCACCGTTCGGCGATGGCGAAGGTGTCGTCTCGGCTGGCGTCGTCGACTACGACCACGTCGTCGACGTAGCCGGGCAGCCCCGCGAGGGTGACGGGGAGCAGCCGGGCCTCGTCGTGGGCCGGGATGACGACGGCGATGCGGTGTCCGCGAAACATCAGTAGGTGTAGAAGCCCTGGCCCGTCTTCTTGCCGAGCTTCCCCGCGCGCACCATGCGGCGGAGGATCTTCGGCGGTCGGTAGGTGTCTGCGCCCAGCTCGCGGTGGAGGTGCTCGCTGATCGCCAGCCGAACGTCGAGCCCCACCAGATCGGTGAGGGCCAGCGGGCCGATGGGGTGGCGGTAGCCGAGGACCATCGCGCGGTCGATGTCCTCCGCCGAGGCGACCCCCTCCTCGAACATGCGCATCGCCTCGTTCCCCAGGGCGATGCCCAGGCGGCTCGTCGCGAAGCCCGGCGAGTCGGTGACCACGATGCAGGTCTTGAGCAGCCGCTCGCCCACCGCGCGGGCCGTCGTCACCGTGTCGTCGCTGGTGTACTCGCCGCGGACCAGCTCGAGCAGGGGCATCACGGCGACGGGGTTGAAGAAGTGCATCCCCACGACGCGCTCGGGGGTGTCGATGGCCGAGGCGATCTCGGTGATCGAGAGGCTGCTGGTGTTGGTCCCGAGGACCGCGTGCCCAGGCGCCAGTCGCTCCAGATCGGTGAAGATCCGGCGCTTGAGCTCCATGCGCTCGGGGGCGGCCTCGACGACGAGATCGGCCCCCGCGACGGCCGCGGCCAGATCACAGCCGCCCGACAGGCGCCCGTTGGCCGTCGCCACCTCGTCGGTGGTCATCTTCCCCTTGGCGACGCCCTTGGCGTAGACCTTCGAGATGCCCGACAGCCCGCGATCGACCAGCGGCTGTTCGAGATCGAAGAGGCGGACCGTGTAGCCGCAGCGCGCCGCCTGGCCCGCTATCCCGTGACCCATCGTGCCCGCGCCCAGCACCGCGACCGTCTCGACTGTCATGGATCCTCCCGAACCGAAGCGGCGGGATGATATGGATGCGGCGGTCCGCAAGCAAGGAGGCGTTATGAGTGAACCGATCCGCGCCGATCTCTTCGGCGACGCAGACGTCGAGCGCGTGCGCTACGAGACGCGGGGCGCGGTGGCGCTGCTGACGCTGAGCGACGAGGGGCTCAACGGCTACACCTACCGGATGTTCCGCGATCTCGACGGCTGCATCCTGCGCGCGCGCTTCGACCCCGCGGTGCAGGCGATCGTCCTCACCGGCGCGGGCGAGCACTTCTGCGCGGGGGCCAACATCAAGATGCTCGAGGCCGCCGACGCGACCTCGAAGTACTACTTCTGCCTGCACGCCAACGAGACGCTCTCGCGGCTGGAGCAGACGCCGAAGCTGGTGCTGGCGGCGATGAACGGTCACTGCGTCGGCGGGGGCTTCGAGATCGCGATGGCCTGCGACCTGCGCGTGGCGCGCCGCGCGGGCGGGCGCATCGGGCTGCCCGAGATCAACCTCGGCGTGCTCCCCGGCACCGGCGGCACGCAGCGCCTCGCCCGGCTGGTGGGGGCGGCCAAGGCGATGGAGCTCATGCTCGCCGGTGAGACGGTCGAGGCGGACCGGGCCCTGGCCCTCGGCCTCGTCACCCAGGTCATCGGCGAGTCGGAGCAGCGCGAGATCAAGGGGCGCCAGCGCACGGTCCCGGCGCTTCGCCGGGACGCCTTCGTCGAGCAGGTCGTGGCCTACGCCCAGACGTTCTGCACGCCCGGGCGCGCGGCCCTCGCCGCCGGCCACATCAAGCGGGCCGTGCAAAGCGGCGCCCAGCTCCCCCTGGAGTACGGCCTGGCGCTCGAGCGCGAGCTACAGGCGAAGCTCTTCGCCACCGACGACGCCCGCGAGGGCCTCGCCGCCTTCGTCGAGAAGCGAGACGCGGAGTTCACCAACTCATGAAGCCGTACCTCCAGCTCCTCGAAGAGGTCCTCGAGACCGGCACCCGGAAGGAGGACCGGACGGGCACCGGCACGCTCAGCCTCTTCGGTCGCCAGGTCCGCTACGACCTGCGCGCCGGCTTCCCCGCCGTGACCACCAAGAAGCTGATGTGGAAGAGCATGGCCCACGAGCTGCTGTGGTTCCTGGCCGGCGACACCAACATCGCCTACCTCGCCGAGAACCGCGTCGGCATCTGGGACGCCTGGGCCGACGAGAACGGCGACCTCGGGCCCGTCTACGGCGCGCAGTGGCGCTCCTGGCGCGGCGCCGACGGCCAGACCGTCGACCAGATCGCCGAGGTCGTCGACCAGATCCGCGACAACCCCAGCTCCCGTCGCCTCATCGTCAGCGCCTGGAACGTGGGCGAGCTCTCCCGGATGCGCCTGCCCCCCTGCCACCTGCTCTTCCAGTTCTACGTCGCCGAGGGTCGCCTGAGCTGCCAGCTCTACCAGCGCAGCGCCGACCTCTTCCTGGGCGTCCCCTTCAACATCGCCAGCTACGCCCTGCTCACGCACATGGTCGCCCAGGTCACGGGCCTCGGCGTCGGCGACTTCGTCCACACCCTCGGCGACGCCCACATCTACTTGAACCACGTCGAGCAGGTGCGCACGCAGCTCGCCCGCGAGCCCCACCCGCTGCCCACGCTCTGGCTCGATCCCGAGGTCACGCGCCTGGAGGACTTCACGTACGCGCAGATGAAGCTGCGCGACTATCGCTACGAGCCCGCGATCCGCGCCCCCGTCGCGGTCTGACGCGTAGGCGCTATCGAAACGCCCTTCGGAGTCCCTCGGCGGCCTTCTTCATCCGCTCCCGGCACCGCGGCTGGTCCATCTTCCGGGCGCAACGGCCGACCTCCTCCACCACCTTGCGGCGCGCGGCCTTGCAGCCCTTCTCGACCTTCGTGGGGCAGGCCGTGCCGCAGGCCTTCCGCCGCTTTCGAGCCGACGTGCGCGTCTTCTTCCCATCGTCGGCGCACCGTCTCTTGCACTCCCGTGCCGCCGCGCCCTTCTTCCCGATGAGCTTGTCCAGGCCCTCTTCGGCTCTCCTCTGGTTGGCGAGGTAGTCGCCGAGGAGCGAGGCATGGGCGGTGCCAGCGAGCATGCAGAGCGCCGCCAGCGTGAGAGTAGCAGTCTTCATGGGCTCGCCTCTCCAGGTGTGTCATCAGCCTTGGCACCCGGGCCCGGGGGGTTGACCGCGAGTGGCGCGGCTGACTCCCCCCGGAGGTCACTTGCCCGGCGCCTCGGCTGCTTCAGAAACGGGGACGGCGGTGGCCGGGGCGGCGTATGCTCGCCGCCCGAGGGAGGGCTGATGATGATCGAGACAGTTGGAGCGCTCGTCGCCAAGACGTTGCTGACCAAGGCGCTGGGCGGCGCGGCCTCCGGCGCCTGGAAGCGGGCCGCCGCGAGGTGGAAGGGCGGCATCGAGGAGGAGGTGGCGCGCTGCATCGGGGCGGGGGTGGACGCCTTCGTCGAGGCGCTGCCGGGCCTCGACAGAGGCGAGCGCAACACGGTGGTCGAGCTGTTCACCGAGGGCGAGCTGGCCCGCCTGATCGCGCCGCTGGGCGTGGGCGACGCCACCCAGGTCGACAACGTCCTCGTCCTCGCCGCGCTGCGCAAAACGCTGCGGTCCGACGGCTGGAGCGAGGCCGAGCTGGCGGAGGCGTGGGACGCCTTCCTCGGGGCGTGGCGGGCGGCGCTGGTGGGCACCGACAGGCTCCTCAAGCTCTCGGAGCTCGTGCAGCGTGAGCGGACGGTGCCGCCGAGAGTCACGCCGAACCTGGGCGCCTATCTGGAGGGCGTCGCCGACGCCACGGGCCACATCAAGGTGCGCGGCATCTCCTCGGCAACCGGGGCCGTCCAGAGCGCGGGCCGGCACCCGATCGAGACGCTCTACACGCCGCTGCACACCACCGGGGGAGATCGCCTGCTCGGCCGTGGCGCCCAGGGGCTCGCCCAGGTCTTCGGGGCCGAGTACCGACTGCTCGTGGTCGGCGCCCCGGGGACGGGGAAGACCACCTTCGTGCAACTGGTGGCGAGCCTGCTCGCGCGCGACATGCTCGGCGTGCCGGGCCCGAACGGCGAGGGCTGGGCGGCCCACCACCTCGGCCTGACCCGGGAGACGCCGCGGATCCCGGTGTGGATCGAGCTGCGCGACCTCGTGCTCCGCATGCGCGAGAAGCCGAAGCCGCCGCAGGACGACGACGAGCGCTGGCTGCTGTCGATGCTCGAGGAGAGCGGCGAGGGCGAGGTCCGGCCCTACGGAGACGAGGACTGGCGGGGCTTGCTCGAGGGCGGCGGCGCGGTGCTGCTCTTCGACGGCCTCGACGAGGTGCACGGGAAGGACGCCGCCGACCGCGACCTGCGCGAGCGCGTCTTCGCGGTGCTGCGCGCGAGCCTGAAGGCCTTCCCCGGCTGCCGGGTGCTGGTCACGAGCCGGCCCTTCGACACCGAGGCGCTGGGGGAGATGGACTTCGAGTCGGTGACCATCGGCGGCTTCGGGCGCGATGATATCCGCGCCTTCCTGCGCCGCTGGGTGCACGCGCTCTTCGGGGTCGTCCCCGGCACGGCCGAGGGGCGGGAGGCGGAGCGGCAGCGCGCCGAGCTCGAGGGCGCCATCCTCGACCGGCCGCGCATCCGGCGCATGGCGGCGAACCCCGTCATGCTCACCTGCCTCTGCGTCGTGCATTGGCAGGAGGGGGAGCTGCCCCAGGGCAAGTCGCGGCTCTACGCGGCGGTGACGCGCTGGCTGTTGCGGGCCCGCGAGCAGCGGCGCGAAGCGGCGGGCTTCAACGACCGCTTCGCCATCAACGCCTTCGGTGATCTCGCGCTGCGGATGATGGGCCCCGCGCCGGGCGAGGCCAAGCGCGCCTCGTCGGGGCTCGCCGACGCCGCCCAGGCCGTGCGGGCCCCCATCGAGCGGTGGTTCCGCGACCTGCGCGGCGACCCCCGGGGCTGCGACGAACAGGCGAAGCTGTGGCTGCGCGGCGAGCCCCTGTGGAGCGGGCTGCTCGCGCAGCGCAGTCGGGGCGAGGTGCGCTTCTGGCACCTGACGTTCCAGGAATATTTCGCGGCGCGGGCGTTGGCGGCCCTCGAGCCGGTGGAGTGGCAGGCCGTGCTCGAGTGCCGCCTGACGAACCCGTACTGGCGCGAGGTCGTCGAGCTGTTCCCGGGGTGTCTGCTCGACGAGGGCGGCCAGCGGCGGGTCGACACGCTGGTGGAGTGGGCGCTGGGGCTGCGCGAGCGGGAGGGCGATGGTCTGGCGGGGCACGCCTATGTGGTCGGGGTCGTCGGGCGGCTGCTCGACCACCTGCGCGTCTACAAGTACGTGCCGCCCCCCGAGGTAGACGACGCCTACGCCGAGTCGCTGGGCGTGGCCGAGCGAATCTTCGAGCGGGAGGGCGCAGACGCCGTGCCGTTTGACGACCGGCTGGCGGCGGCGGAGGCGCTGGGGCTCGCCGGTGATCCGCGGCTGCGGGAGCCCGTCGTCGATCGACTCCTCGAGGTGCCCGGGGCGGGGCATCTGGGGCGCTTCCCCGTCACGGTGCGCGAGTACCAGAGCTTCGTCGACCACGACGGCTACGCCGAGCGGGCGCACTGGAGTGACGACGGGTGGCGCTGGCGGTCGGAGAAGGAGGTCGCCGAGCCGGGAGGGTGGGCGGGGCAGCTCGAGCACCCGACGCGGCCCGTGACCGAGGTGTCGTGGTACGAGGCGCGGGCGTATTGCCGCTGGTTGAGCGAGCTGACGGGCCAGCCCCTCGACCTGTCGAAGGTGGCTCATTGGGAGATGGCGGCGAAGCATCCGGCGGGGCCCTACCCCTGGGGCGACGAGGAGGCCAACCCGGAGCGCCACGCGAACTTCGGTCAGCACGTGGGCGCGCCGACCCCGGTGGGGCTGTACCCCCACGGCGCCGGACCCCACGGCCACCTCGACCTGGCGGGCAACGTCTGGGAGTGGTGCATCGACATGCAAGACCGGGGCCGTTTCCCCTTGCGGGGTGGGGGCTGGAGCCACGGCGCCACGAGGCTCGGGGCTGTCGTCTGGAGCGTCGGCGACCCGGGCGACCGGGACGAC
This sequence comes from uncultured Nannocystaceae bacterium, assembly GCA_964402225.1. Classification (GTDB taxonomy): domain Bacteria; phylum Myxococcota_A; class Bradymonadia; order UBA7976; family UBA1532; genus CAYOBQ01. Next base: position 28,328 of record CAYOBQ010000014.1, read on the forward strand.
GACATCGGTTTTCGCATCGCTCGGCCCCCGCGAGCGGCCGTCTAGGCCAGGGGGGTCCGGGGGCACAGCCCCCGGTGTCGACCAAGCTGTCGCCAAGAGAGGAATGGTGGAGTTGGGCGACAAAAGTCGAAGTTGCGCAGGATCGTCGTCCCGGCGTAGAAAGTGTCGACAGATTGTCGACCAAGGGGATGACAGATGGCTCGATTGTCGCTCAATGCGGCCGCCGTCGCGATGGGCAAGTCGCCGCGGCAGGTGGCCTACCTCATCAAGAAGGGCGAGCTGAAGGCCGAGAAGGTCGGGCGCCGGTGGGTCTTCGACGACGCCGATCTACCGCTCACGGAGGGGCAGCGCCGGGCCCTGGCGCGCAAGCGCGACAACATCGAGGCGGCCGCGGCGAAGGCCTTGGCGCCGGGCATCGAGGCGGGTGAGAAGGCCGGGAAGCGCTTCTCGATGCGCGATCTGAAGGCCTGGAAGTCCGCCGAGCCCGCCTGGCGGGCGGTCTCGCGGGCCTTGGGCGCCGATCACCCCGCGGCGTCGAGGCTGCGCGAGGCGTTGAGTCTGGTCGCCGAGGGGTGTCACGCCTGGCGGCCCGAGGAGAAGGCGCAGCTCTACTCCCGGGCGCGGGCCTCGGCGGCGCTGGCGGTCGCCGATCTCTTGCTCGACGGCCCCGCCGAGGACGAGGCGCGGCTCGCCCTGGCGGCCCAGGTCGAGGGCAGGGTCCTCGGCGATCTCTCGGCGCTGGTGCGCAACAGCGAGCGGCGCGCCCGCAAGGCCCGGTTCGAGGCCTTCGGCGCGAGGTCGTGAGCGTCGGCGACCTCTACCGCGAGGCGATGGCCCTCACCGGCGTCCTGCTCCAGGAGCTCGAAGGCGAGCGCGGCTTCCCCGCCCTGCGCGACCGCCTCGGACGCACCGCCGTGGCGCTGCTCGAGGACGTGGCCGTCGCCGCCGTCTCGGTGGCCCCCGCCGAGCACCTCGCCGACGCCGACGAGCGCCTGCAGCGGCTGCGCGCGGGCCTGGCCCTCGCCTCCGAGCTGGGCATGCTCGCCCTCGAGGTCCGCCTCGGCCTCGCCGAGCAGGCTGATCTCGTGGGCCGCGGCCTTGGCGTTTTGCTCCGCTGCCCGTCCGCGGTAGGCTGAGGGCGGTGCTGCCGAGAGAGAGACCGTCCAAGGGACGATGCGGGGTGGGAGCTGGAACCACGACGCCACGAAGCTCGAGGCTGACGACTGGAACGACGACGACCCGGACGACCGGAACGACGACATCGGTTTTCGCATCGCTCGGCCCCCGCGAACACGCAGGCGCGAGCCTCCGTGCAGGCGGCACCACATCAGGCCCGCCCGTTCTCGTAGGCCCTCGGGCCGAGCGTCCGGGCGGGCCGCCTTCATCCTCCCAGCCCGCGGACCCCCGCTGATGCGACGCGTGGGCGACATCTTCGACGAGCTGGCGTCCTTCGAGAACCTGTGGGCGGCGTGGCGCGAGATGCGCCGCGGCAAGCGTCGTCGGCCGTCGGTGGCCGGGTTCGAGGTCGAGTTCGATCGCCACCTCTTCCGCATCCGGCGCGGATTGCTCAGCGGGGCGTGGCGCCCCGGCACCCCGCGCATGCGCCTCGTGCGCGAGCCCAAGGCGCGGCTGGTCGTCGCCGCGCCGGTGGGCGATCGCGTGGTGCATCACGCCGCCCACCGGCTGCTCGCCCCGGTCCTCGACCGTCGGCTGACGGATCGCTGCTACGCCTGCCTCGAAGGGCGCGGGACCCACCGCGCGCTCCTCGCCTTCCTGGGCGCCATGCGCCGCCACCGCCAGGTCCTGCTGCTCGACATGCGCGCCTACTTCCCGTCCATCGATCGCGGCCTCCTGGGCGAGGTGATGCGGCGCTCGATCAAGGATCCGCGGGTGTTGGCGCTGCTGCGCCGGGTGGCCGACTCCGGCGAGGGCCTCTACGCCGATCCCGGGCTCCGGCGCGTCCTGGCGCTGCCCGACGACCTGCCCCGCCCCGGCTGCGGCGTGCCCATCGGCAACCTGCTGAGCCAGTGGTGGGGCAACCACTACCTGCGGGCCTTCGACCACTACCTCGAGCGCGAGCTGCGCGTCCCGTACACCCAACGCTACATGGACGACGTCGCGATCTTCGCCGACGATCCCGCCCGGCTCGAGGACGTCCGCGACGCGGCGGCCGAGTGGCTGTGGCGCGAGCGCCGCCTCCGGTTGAAGGATCCCGCCGCGGCGCCCCGCGATTGCCGCGTCCCGTGTGTGTATCTCGGGCACCGCGTCACGCGCGCCGGCATCGAGCGCAGCGGTCCGAGTCGGCGGCGGCTCGTGCGTCGCCTGCGACGGGTGGCCGCCGGCGGTCACCACGCGCGCCTCGAGCGGGCCCTCGCCTCCCTCGCCGGGCAGCCCTTCGGATGAGAAGCTAGCCGCCCATCGGGAAGCGGCTCGCCGACGGGCTCGCGCGAGGAAGAGCAGGTCCGCTCCGACCTCGATGTCTGCGAACCGTCAGAGAGCCTGGCGTCGGCTCAGCGCGCTGCGACGCGGGCCGAGACGTTCGCGCGGATGTTGCCGAAGAAGAGCTCGATGTCGATCGGGTGGTAGTCGCCGCTGTCGAGGTCGTCGCCGATGTTCTCGCGCAGGGTGCCGACGCCAGCGACCGAAACCCGGTCGTCGACGCGCAGCACGCCGCCCTCGCACCACGCGGACAGCCACCCGGGGACGAACTCGTCCAGGAAGGGGCCGCTACCGAGGGCGGCGGCGGCGTTATTGGTGGGCGCGGCGGGCTGGTCGGTCCAGGTCAACGGGTTCGTGCAACTGGCCGTCTGCCGGGTGTTGATGGGGGCGCTGGTGCACTCGGGCGACAGCGACGCCGAGCCGCAGGCGGACCGCGGGGTGCCGTCGCTGGCGACGGTGGCCCAGCTCACGACGCAGCCGGTGGCCGTCTCGTGGGCGCAGATCGGCAGCCCCTCGAAGGTGTCGGGGCCGATGAACTCGCCCACCAGATAGGCGACCACCAGCCGGTCGGCGAGGGGCTCGCCTTCGAAGCGGTCGCGCAACAAGCGCACCAGCCAGGTCGAGCCCTGGCTGTGGCCGGCGAGGATGATCGGCCGCCCTGCGTTGTGCGCGGCGAGGTAGTGGTCGAACGCCGCGAGCACGTCGCGGTAGGCGGCGTCGAGGGCGCCTCTCGCCCGCTCGTCGGCGGGGTCGGCGGCGAAGGCGCGGAGGCTGGCCTGCCGGTAGCGCGGGGCCCAGATGCGGCTGGCAGACGCGAAGGCCGGCGCCTGGTCGGCCACGGTCTCGTCCACCTTCGCGCGCTGGCGCGCGTTCGCGGGGTCGCCGTTGCCGACGAGGTCCAGGCTCTCCAAGCCGAAGGTCGTCGGATGCACGTAGAAGGTGTCCGCGGCGGCGTCGCCCTGGCCGTCGGGGTAGCCGGGCCAGCTCCGGTCGCACGGATCGTCGCCGCGGTCGCCGCGGGCGACCCACAGCGCGGGGTCGCGGTAGTCGAGGGCCGGCGCGCCGGGCGGGATCACGAGCGCCTGCTCGTCCTCACAACCGCCGCAGCCCGCCATGAGGCAGAGGGCAAGAAAAGCGGGTCTGCCGAGGTCTACGGGTCGCATCGCCATGTGCCGGAGACTCCCACGAAGCGCCCGCCCTTGGAACTCGATCATCCCGCGCGCGGGCCCCGGTCGCCCCTCCCCGAGGGTCCGGAGTGAGCCATCCGACCGGGCCGCGGACTCGCCGGGGCGCCTCTTCGCGCAGAGCATGGCCGCCGAGCCGGGCGTCGCACCCCGGGCGGACGAGACGGGACGCGCGAGGATGAGCAAATCGGTGAGCCGCAGGGGCAGAGGCTATCACCGTCGATGGTGTACCCTCAGCCGCCGTGGAGGGCCTTCAGATTCGCGTGGCGACCGCCGACGACGCCCCCGTCGTCTACGCCCTCGTGCGCGCCGCCTTCGCCTCCACCGAGCGGTATCCCCACGCCTCCAGCGCGCTGCGCGAGACGCAAGCGCAGATCGGCGACGCCCTCGCCCGCGGCGGCGCCCTCGGCGAGCTCGAGGGCCGGGCGGTGGCCGCCGTGCGCTTCCACCTCGAAGAGGGCGCCTTCCACTACGCCCGGCTCGCCGTGCGCCCCGCGTCCTGGGGCCGCGGCATCGGCTCGGCGATGGTGCTCTGGCTCGAGTCCCACGCCCACGCCCTCGGCTGCGACCGCGTACGCGTCGCCGCCCGCTCCCGCTGGCCCGACAGCCGCCCCTTCTATCTGAGACGCGGCTACCAGATCGTCGGCTACTCCGACCGCTACGGCGTCCCGGATCTGCGCACAGAGCTGGTCAAACGTCTCGAGCCGCGGGGCCTCGGGCCTCAATCAGGATAGAGTCCCGCGATGGCGACCGACACCGACGAGCATCCCCTCCCAATCCGGTCACTGCGTGGGGAGCGCGCCATCCTCGGGGCGGGTCTGTTCGGCGCCGCCGGCCTGTTCCTCGCGGGCGCCCTCGCGCCGGGGCCGCTCTCCACGGTCGCGTTCGCCGGCATCGAGGTCGCCCCGCTCCTCCTCGTGGGCTGGCTCGCCAGACTCGGCGGGCGGCGACCGTGGGCCCAGTGCGCCGTCGCCTGCTCCAGGTGCTCATGCTCACGGTGGCGCTCACGCTCATGAGCCTCGCGCCGCTGGTGGGAACCGGCGGACACGCGGTGCTCCTGGACTGGCTCGTGAACAACGACGGTGTGGACCAGGCGCTGTCTCCGGCCGCGATGCTGCTACCGCTCGCCTGGATCATCCCCGCCGCCTTCGTCGCCGCGGGCTACGGCGTCCATCGCGACTGGCCCGAGGTCATCGACCGCCTCGGCCTGCGCTGGCCCGGATGGCCCCAGATCCGCGTCGGCGCGCTGCTCGGCCTGGCCCTGATCCCCGCCGCGCTTGCGGTGCGCGGTCTGCTCCAACCCCGCCTGGGCCTGCTGCTCTCAAACGCGCTGTTCGCCTCCCTCCACGCCTGGCAGTACACCGCCGATGGCGTCCTGCTCGTCTTCCTCCTCGGCACAGGCTTCGGCCTCCTCCGCAGGCGGACCAACACCGTCGTCGCGATCGTCGCCCACGCCCTCTACGACTTCGTGTTCGTGATCCTGATCCTGTGGGGGGTGGTCTCCTGAGGTCGGCGACGGGCGCGCTTCGGCAGCGCCATCGCGTCGGGGTGCAGCTCTATCGCGAAGGGCTGGGTTTGCGTCAGCGGAGCCGGCGACCTCCACGGGGCCGTCTTCGTCGCGAATGAAGGTGACAACGACGAGCGTCGGCCGAGCGTCGCGCGGGTCGGAGACCGCGTGCCCATCGTCTGGACCGAGGTCAGCGCCGGAGGAGAGCCGCGGACGTTCACGCGGCGCCTCACGGAGCACGCGGGCCATGTGGTCTTCGAGCCGCCGCCCCCCCCGGCGTGCGGTAGCGGCAGGGAGCGGCCGGATGAGGAGCCGAGGTCGACGTCAATGTCACCGGTGTGGCTTGGCGTGCCGCTTCTTGGGGTCGAGGTCGTCCTGGCCGTCGTCGTGGTTGTCGCCCTCGTCGCCCCAGGGGTCGAACTGCGGCCCGACGTTGGGCGCGGCCACCAGCTCGAAGTACTCGCGGGCCCCGATGTCGCAGTCGCGGAACCGCGGGAAGAAGATCTGGTCGCTGCTGGCGATGGCGTTGCAGGAGGGATCATCCCCGTTGTTGATGGCTGAGCTGGTGCTGCGCAGAGGGACCGTCGAGCGGCCGGGGGAGGCGAGATCCATCAGCGGGAAGAGGGAGGTGGGGCCGACGATGTCGGTGGGCGCAGGCGCTGGCCCGAGGCAGTCCGCGGACTGGACCAGGTTGTGGCCGAGGGAGACGTAGCGGTTGCTCCAGCAATCCCCCGAGGTCCCGGGCCCGACGTCGCCGTCGACGATGCTGCTGTGCAGGGAGAGCGGGGGGCTGTCGTTGCTGACGAGGAAGCTCGCGCCGTCGTAGTCGGCGCGGTTGAAGGCGACCGTCGAGTGTTCGATCTCGACCTCGCCACGGAAGACGACGATCGCGCCGCCCTCCGCGCGCCCGTAGTTGTTGGCCAGCGTGCTGTTGACGATGCGGACTCGCCCGGGCTGCTCCCAGTCGAAGCGCCCCGCGTAGATCCCGCCGCCCTGGTCCGCGGAGTTCGACACGATCGAGACCCGCTCCAGGTTGGCGACGCCGTCGACGTTCGCAAACGCCCCGCCCTTGTTGTAGTTGGGGTCCTCGATGCCGGAGTTGGCCCCCACGCTGTTGCCCCGGAAGGTCGACCGCGTGATGGTGATCTGGCCGAAGTTGAAGGCGCCCCCGCCGGAGTCAAAGGCGTGGTTGCTCCGGAACTCCACGAGGTTGACGGTTGCGCTGCCGTCGTAGACCGCGAGGCCGCCGCCGTCGTAGGCCGTGTTGTCGTAGAGCCGGGATGCGTCGAGGCGGAGCACGGCGCCCTCGGTCGCGCTGGCGATGGCGCCGCCGCGGGACGTCGCCGAGTTGTCCATCAGATCGCTCGTCTGGATGCCCGCGATGGCCGTGTTCATGACCGCGCCTCCGTCCTGCGACGCGGTGTTGTGGTGTAGCCGGCTCCCCTCGATGAGCAGCATGCCCGGGGCCCCATTGCGGCCGACGCCGTTGAACACGGCCCCGCCGCTCTGCGCGCGGTTGTTCTCCGCCTCGACGCCGCGCATCAGCAGGGTGCCTCGGTTGATGGCCGCGCCTCCGACCAGCGCCCGATTGTCCGCGAGGCGGGCGTCCTCGAGCACCAGGCTGCCGCTGATGTCGAGGGCGCCGCCGTTGCCGGCGATGTCGGCGCCGACGATGCCCAGCCCCCGCATCGAGATGCCACCCAGGATCTCGAAGGTCGGGCCCGCGAGGGCGCCGGCGGCGTCGATGGTCGTCGACAGCGGGCCGGCCCCGCGGATCTCGACGAGGCCGTCGGCCCGCAGCGAGCCGAGGGCGGGATCGATCACATAGGTGCCGGCGGGGACGTCCACCACGGTCGGGGTGCCCACCGCGCCGGCCTCGAGCAGCGCCTCGCGCAGCGTGCAGCCCACGCCGGGGACGTCGCAGACGCCGTCGGGGCCGGCGGTGACCGCGTCGGCGGTGGTGTCGACGGTCTGGGCGAGCGCGAGGCTCGCCGTCAGGTGGGCGCAGGCCGCCCATCGAAACATCGAGTGCATGGGATCTCCCTCGTTCTGTGGTGTGGCGGGGGAGATTGCAGCGGCCGTGCCATGCGCTGGGCGGCGCGCCGCGGTGCGCCGGTGGGTCGCGGCGCCACACCTCCATGGCGCGGGGAGGCCATAGCCGCTACGCGAGATCCTCGATGGCGATCTCGTCCTTTCGGCGGAAGAGAAGCACCGCCTCGGCGAGGAGCAGGGCGAACAGGCCGAAGAGCGCGGCGTGCCACAGCTCGGTGCGGCGCACGACCTTGAGCTCCGCGGCTTGTCCCGCGGCGAGGTCGCCTTTGACCTCGGGCCCTCTCAGATCGGAGGCGGCGGTGTCGACGGCGACGGCGAAGCCCGGGAGGGCCACGAGGCCGGGGAGCGGCGGATCGGGCGTCACGCTGTAGTGGCCCGGACGGGCGGTCTGGTCGAAGGCCCACTCGGCCCCCTCCTCCCGCGGGCGCTCGACGACGTGGAGCTCGCCCCCCGGGGTGCGGACCCGGACGCGGCGGACGCGCGGGTCCTCGACCGGGACCGGGGCGGGTTGACCGACGAGGACCGGCGCCGTGTCGACCTCGGCGACGCGGGTGAGGTACCGCAGCGTCTGCTGGAGCAGCGGGAGGAAGTCCGGGCGGATGGGGAGATCGCCCCAGTCGCGGTCGATGGTGGTCGTGAAGAGGGCGACCCGTCCGCGCTCGACGGTCTTGGTGACGAGCAGCGGCGCGCCGTCCTCGGTGGCGATGACCACCTCGCCGCCCGCGTCGGGGGCGGGATCGAGCAGCATGTAGCGGCGGATTCGAGCCTGGGCGAGCGTGCTCTTCGCCGGATCCGGGAAGGCCCCGAGGATCGCGTGCCCGCGGGCGAAGACCGACGGCGCGGTGGTCCGCCGATCGCCCCCCTCCACGCTGGCGGCGGCGTCACCGGCGGCGCGGACGTCGCGCAGGGTGCGGGGGAGCACGGCGGAGAGTCGCTCGTTGAGGAGGGCGCGCCGCGCGCGGTCGGCGACGTTCTCACCGACGGTGATGAGCAGGCCGCCTCCCCCGCGGACGAAGGTCTCGATGGCGCGGGCCTGGGCGACGTCTAGCTCCGGGATGTTGGCGGTGACCACGACGTCATGCGCCTCGAGCATGGCGCCGTCGAAGGTGTCGGCGCCCACCACCGTGAGCAGGATTCGGGCCCCCGCGGTGGTCGTCGGGGAGAGCGCGCGCTCGAAGTAGAAGAGCTCGTCCTCTTGGGGCACCGGGCGGGGATCGCCGTTGATCGCCAGCACCCGAAGGCGGGGCGCCGGCTGGAGCCAGAAGTCGCGGCGGTCGTCGGTGGCCAGGGCGTCGCCGTCGATGAGCACCGCCGCCGGCGTGGCCTCGGCGCCCTGGGTGCGGACGTGGAAGGTCTTGGTGGCCTGGCCGCCGGCGGCGATGTCGAGGAAGCCGCGGACCCGTATCTCACCGTCGATCTCGAGGTGGAGTGGCAACTTCGAGACGGGCTCGTCGGCGAAGTTGCCGATCCGCGCGTCGACACGCCAGCTCCCGGCGCCGAGCTCCGGCGAGGGGCGCAGTGACAGGTCCAGCACCGCACGGTTGGGCAGCGGTCGCCCCTCGGCGACGTCTACCGGGACCAGGGCGATACCGCTGTCTCGAGCGGAGGCGGGGGGGGGCTGCGGGAGCTCGCTGGCGGCGCCCGCGGGGGTGGTGAGGACCACGACCCGGCGCGTGCCGGGGACATCGACGAGCAGCTCGTAGGCGCGGGCCACGGCCTCGGCGAGACGCCCCGTCCGCGGGCTGAGCTTCGCCTCGGAGAGCGCGCGTCGGACCGAGGCGAGATCGCCGGTGACCTCGCCGATGGGGACATCGACGCGCTCGCCGGCGACCACCACGGCGGCCTGGCCGCGGACCTGGTCGAGGATGTGGCCGGCCTGGAAGCGCGCCTGGTCGAGCAGGCTCTCCTCCCCCGCCGCGTAGCCCATTGGCCAGCTCGCGTCGAGGACGAAGACCGTCGTGCCGTCACCGCCGAGGCCCCCCCCGGCGGCGTCTTCGGTGTGCCGGATGTAGGGGCGCGCGATGGCGAAGGCGAGCAACGCCAGCAGCAGACTGCGCACCGCCATCAAGAGGAGCTGCTTCATCCGAAAACGCCGCGCCGTCTTCCGGTTGGCGCGGAGGATGAACTCGAGGGCGGGGAAGCGGACGACCCTGATCTTGCGGCGGTGCAGCAAGTGCAGGATGGGCGGGACCGCCGCCGCGAGGAGCCCGATGAGCAGCGCGGGTCCATAGAAGCTCATGTTCGCCGCTCACTCGCCGCTGGGCTCATCATCGCCCCTGCCGAAAGAAGTCGAAGACCGTGGTCTCGAGGGGCGTGCGCGTATCGACGCGCTGGTAGCCGACGCCCCCCTCCAGCAGATCGCGGCGCAGCCCCTCGCAGAAGGCCTGCATCTCGTCGAGGTAGGCGCGTCGCATGCCGCGGGGATCGGCGAGCTCGCGGCGGTCGTCTTCGAGGGACTCGAAGAGCGTCACCTCGTCGAAGGGGAACTCCAGCTCGTCGGGATCGGTGACGTGGAAGACGACGACCCGGTGGCGCCGGCGTCGAAGCTGGCGGGCGATGGCGGCGATGCGCCCGCTGAAGTCGAGGCAGTCCGAGATCAGAAAGACCACCGCGCGGCGGCCGGAGACCTCCGCGATGTGCTCCATCGCGCCCACGACGTCGGTGGGTCCGCCCACCGGCGCCTCTTCCAGGACGTGGGCGAGGTTCCAGAAGTGGTCCGGTCGGGAGCGCGGGGGGACGTAGGTGCCGAGGCGCTCTCCAAAGGTGAGCAGGCCGACGGCGTCCCCCTGGCGCAACAAGACCCAGGCCAGCGCCGCGGTGAGCCGCGCCGCGTAGTCGAGCTTCGTCAGCAGCCCGGCGCGGGCGTAGTCCATCGAGCCGGAGGTGTCGAGGAGCAGGTAGGCCCGGAGGTTCGTCTCGTCCTCGAACTGCTTGATCTGGTAGCGGTCGCTGCGAGCGTAGGCGTTCCAGTCGATGTGCTTGATCTCGTCGCCGGGGGCGTACTCCCGGTGCTGCGCGAACTCGACGCTGGCGCCCTGGTGCGGGCTGCGGTGCTGCCCGGTGAGCGTCCCCTCGACGACCTGGCGCGGGTGCACGTTGAGGTGCGCGAGCCGGGCGAGCAGCTCGCTGTCGACGACCGTCCGTCCCATCAGGCTTCGGCGGGGATGGTTTCGAGCAGCCGGTGGACCACCCCACGAGGGGTCACGCGCTCGGCCTCGGCGTGGAAGTTGGTGACGACGCGGTGGGCCAGGACGGGCTCGGCGACGGAGCGTACGTCTTCGCGGCTGGGCGTCAGCCGCCCGTCCAACAGCGCCCGGGCCTTCGAGGCGAGCACCAGGTATTGCGAGGCTCGCGGCCCCGCGCCCCAGCCGACGAACTCCTTCACGAAGTCCGGGGCCGTCTCGTCCGATGGCCGCGTGCCGCGGGCGAGGCGGACGGCGTAGGCCATGACGTGGTCCGCCGTCGGGACGCGCCGCACCAGGCGCTGCAGCTCCAAGATGCGCGCCGGATCGAGGATCGCGTCCACCTGGGCCTCTTCGTCACCCGTCGTGCGCCGCACGATCTCGAGCTCCTCCGTCGCCGACGGGTAGTCAACGGTGATCTGGAACATGAAGCGGTCGAGCTGGGCCTCGGGCAGCGGGTAGGTGCCCTCCTGCTCGATGGGGTTCTGCGTCGCCATCACCAGAAAGGGCGGATCGAGGTCGTAGTTGCGCCCGCTCGCGGTGACGCGCCCCTCTTGCATCGCCTGGAGCAGCGCAGCCTGCGTCTTGGGCGGCGTGCGGTTGATCTCGTCGGCGAGCAGGAGGTTGGCGAAGACCGGACCGCGCATGAAGGAGTAGGCGCGCTTCCCCGTCGCCGGATCTTCTTCGAGGATGTCGGTCCCCGTGATGTCGCTGGGCATCAGGTCGGGGGTGAACTGAATCCGGCTGAAGTCCAGGGTCATGGCGTCGGCGATGGTCTTGACGAGCAGCGTCTTGGCCAACCCGGGGACACCCACGAACAGGCAATGGCCGCGGGCGAACAGCGCCGTGAGCAGCAGGTCGACCACCCGCTTCTGGCCGACGATTCGACGCCCCACCTGCTCGAGGATGGCGTCGCGCGCCGTCGCCGCTGCCTGGACCGCCTCCAGGTCCTGCTTCTCGCTCATCTGAGGATCTCCAAGGCGCGCTTCGCGCGGGTCATGTTCTCGGTCCGACCGGCCTTCTCGTAGAGCTTGAGGAGCGCCGCGTGGGGCCGGGGGTGGAAGGGGTTGATGCCCACCGCCTCCTCGAAGGCGGCGATGGCGTCCGCGTCACGCCCGAGCGCGACGTAGGCCTCGCCCAGGTTGAGGTGAGTGCTGAGGAAGCCCGGGTAGTAGCCGCGAACGCGGGAGAGCGTGTCGGGGATCTCCGCGGGGCGCTCGAGGGCCAGGAGCGACGCCGCGGCGCCGTTCTGGATCACGGGGTTGCCGTCGCCGCCGAGGCGCATCGCCTTTTGATACTCGACCAGCGCCGCCCCGTGCCGCTCGCGGGCGCGCAGCAGCTCACCGAGGTGCGTGAGGTCCTTCACCCGCTTCTCCTCGATGGTGCCATAGTCCGCCTCGGCCTCTTCCTCGCCGTCCCCCGGCCGCTTGAACTGCAACGACGTCTGCACGAGCCCCGGGAAGGTCCGCAGCCCCCGCTGGACCAGCGCCCGCTTCCACCGGACCCAGAGCCCACCGAGGTCGTAGCCGTAGGCCTCGCGCAGCGCGTCGTCCATCTCCGCCCCGCCCCGCAGGTTGCCCAGCAAGGCGTTCAGCGCGGCGTAGCCCTTTCGCTCGTGCAACCAGGCGATCACCGTGTGGACCTGCGCGAAGGCCAGCCCCGCCGCCTGCTGGCTCGGCAGCTTCGCCATCGAGGGGTGCATCTGCTGGAAGGTGATGAGCTGGTCGGCCTTCAGGGACCGCGCGAGCAGGTCCTCCTGGGGCGGGTCGAGCCCCAACCCCGGCTCCGCTCGCCAGCGCGTCTCCTCGAACTTGGCGATGCCCTCGTGCAGCCAGATCGGCACCGTATTTGAGCTGAGCTTGGTCACGTAGTAGTGCACGAACTCGTGGGCCACCGTGTCGCGCCACCCGTAGCCCCGGACCAGCGCCCGCGGGGAGGTGAACATCAGCCGGTTGTACTTGCACAGCGCGATGGTGCCGCTCGTCTCGATGTCCTCCTCGCTGAGCGGGCTGACCGCCGCGAGGTAGCGGATCTCCGGGTAGATCTCGACCAGCACCCGCCCCTTGGGCCGGTAGGCGAAGTCAGCGGCGAAGGCCACATCGGCGCGCTTCAGCACGTCGAGGACGTAGGGCACGAGCAGCCGGTCGCGGCCCTTGAAGCGCACCAGGAAGCGCCCGTCCTCGGTGGCCACCTCGTCGAAGTCCTTCAGCGCGTCCCGGGTGGCGCGCACCTCGGCGAGCAACAGCCGCATGTGCCCAGGCGCCTCGTCCTGGAGCTGCTCTACGAGCCCGTAGAGCACGTCGTGGGCCTCCGGGTAGCGCCCCTCGAAGTAGAGCAGCCGCCCATGGGCGTAGCGCAGATCCGTGTCGTTTGGGTTCGCGGCGAGCAACGGTGCCAGCCGCCCGCGGGCCTCGAAGGTCTGCCAATCCGCCGTCAGCCGATGCACCTCGTGGGCGTCGGCCACGAAGGACTCGGCGGCGGCGGGCACCGCGACGAGCAACGCGCACGCGAGCAGCCTCTTCATTCGACCAACGACTCGTAGTAGCGCTTCACCTGCTCTCCGAAACCCTCGGTGGGCCGGTGCTTCATGGCGTCGAGCAGCTCCTTGCGGAACTCCGCTGGCGCCTCGTACTCGGTGGGGATCTCCACCTTCTTCTGGTCCATCCTCTTCTGCTTCTGTTGTCCGCGCTGCGCCGGCTTGGGCTGGTTGGCCTTCTTCAGCTCCTGCAGCATCCCGTCGAGCTCTGAGACGGCCCGTTGTTGTCCCGGGCGCGATCGCCCGGCGTTCCCCCGCCGCAGCTCGCCGGCCGCCTGCTGCATCGACTGCCCCGCCTTCTCGATGCGCTCCATCGGCTTGTCCACCGAGAGCCCCGGCACCTCCTGGGCCTTTCTCTCGACCCGCTGGCGTAGCTGCTCGGCGGCCTCCTTCAAGTCATTCTGGTCCTGGGCGAGCTGCTGCATCTGCTGTTGGTCGGCGGCCTGTTCGAGGCACTCGCGCACCCGCTGCGTCAGCTCGGCGAGGGTCCCCACCACGCGCTCCACGGTCTCGGCGCCCCGCTCGACGGCCTCCAGGCTCGCGGCCTCACGTGGCCGGCGGTACCCGGGTCCGTTCAGGTCGCCGAGGTGGTCACGCGCGCGATCGGCCACCTCGATCGCCTCGGACAGCCGGCGCCGCTCCAAGGCGCTGTTGAGCTCGTCGCTCCGCTGTTGCAAGTGGAGCAGATCGTCGCGCTGGACCGAGTGCAGCGCACGCGGCTCGATCCGCTCGACGTGCCCCCGGAGCGTCGCCCCATCCTCCCGGGCGCGCTTCAACAGCCCGGCGATGGTGGGCTCCTCGAAGCACCGCTCGAGCTGGTCCTTCGTCTTCTCCTGCTCCTGCTCCGTCTTCTGGCCCAGCGCCTCCTGGCGCCGCTTGAGATCCCGCGCCTGGTCCATCAACTCGCTGATCGCCTTGGCGAGGGCCGGGTTCGACTCGCCGTGGAGGTCCTGCATGTCGTTGTTCAGCGAATCGGACAGCTCGGAGAGCATCCGCTCCATCTCGTCCATCATCGCCAGCGCCTCGTCGATCTTGCCCTCCTCGAGCATCTTCTCGATCTGATCGAGCTGGTCCTCCGTCTGCTTCAGCCCCTTCGCCAGCTCGTCCTTCTTCAGCCCGTCGATGTTGAGGAACTCCTGTGGCAGCTTCTTTCGCAGCGCCGCCATCCGCTCCCGGATCTCGCGCATGCGGTCGCGCAGTCGATGCAGATCGCGCATCACCCGGGCCTTGAGCGCTTCGCTTTCCGGGTTGGCCTTGAGCTGCTGCACGAGGTCCTTGAGCCGCTCGCGGGCCGCCTGAAGCTCGTCGGTCAGCGCCGCCATATCCTCCAGGGCGAGGCGCGCGACCATCGCCTCGATGAGGATGATCGACTGCTCGATCTCATCGACCACGAGGTTGTTGTTTCGGGCGGCGGTGTCGACCGCCGACTCGACGCCGCCCCGAAGCGCCCCGTCGTGGCCGTCGGCGTAGCGCTCCTCGGCGGCCATCGCCTTCTCCAGCGCGCCGAGGCGCCCCGCGAGCCCGAGCCGGACCTCCTCGGGCGTCAGCGGGTCGTCCGTCATGTCTTCGACGATGCCCGCAAAGGCGCTCGCGGCCTTCTGGGTCACCTCGCCCAGCGCGGAGATGCGGTCCGGGAGCGGCGGCGGCTCGGCGCCGCGCCACACCGCCTCGAGGCGATCGGCCAGGGCCGTGAGCAGCAGCTCGATCGCCTCGTGCAGCCGCTCCGAGAGCGCGTAGTGCTTCGCTGTGGGTGAGTGCACCGTGATGTAGCGCGCCGCCGAGACGCCCACCTGGGAGCCCGCGACGCTGTTGTTGTCGTAGGCCTCGACGTAGAGGGCGATGCGGTCCCCCGGGGCGGCTTGGATGACCCGCAGATCGATCTCGTCGGCGCCGCTGAAGCGCAGCCCGCTGGCTCCCGGCTGCTCGACGCGCTCGGGGTGGTCGGGATCGGCGGCGAGGGCCACCACCACGTTGGCCTTGCTCAAGCCGAAGTCGTCGCGGGCCTCGAAGGCCACCGCGACGGCGCGCAGATCCTCCAGCTCGAGGTCTTCGGCGGGGAGGCTCAGGGTGACGGTGGGCGGCCGGTCGGCCTCGACGCGAAGGTGGCGATCGAGATCCTCGATGAGGGCATCGCCCCGCGTGTCCTCGACCCCGAAGCGCCACGTCCCCGCGCGCTCGAGGACGAACTCGCCGGAGACCTCTCGGCCCTCGCGGAGGGCGAGGGCCTGCTCGCCCCCGTCGAAGCGAATCCAGGCGAGGCGCGCCGGCTTCAGGGTGGTCGCGCGCAACGAGACGCGGGTGCCCGCCGGGGCCTCGATGTCCCCCGCGGAGTTGGGGATGATCCGGTCGGGGCGTCCCGTGTAGGCGGGGTGTCGCAGCTCGACGACGAGATCGCCGACCAGGGGGCCGGTCCGCCGCGCACCGCCGCTGTTTGCGCTGGGGGAGAGCACCGCCCAGCCGCGCTGCACGCCCGCCGGGGCGAAGACGCCGAGCACCGCCCAGGCCAGGACCACGCCGCCCAGCGCGCGCCACATGCGCCGCTCCGGCCGCAGCGGGGTCACGGGTGACAGCTCGGCGGACTCGAGGTGCTGGGCCACGGCGTCGGCGAGGGCGGCGACCAGGGTCGGGGAGCCCGGCGTGTCGTGGGGCCATTGGCGCTCGAACTGCACGCAGGCCAGCAGCCCGTCGCGGAGCTCGGGCACGCCTCCTTCGAGGTGGGCGGCGACGGCGTCGTCGCCGCGGCTGCGCCAGAGGGGACGCGCCCAGGCCACGAACACCGCCGCGAGGGCGGCGAGCCCGACGAGGACCCAACCCGGCAGGCGCCACCAGGTCCCCGCGCCGACGGCTCCGACCCCCACCGCGAGCAGCAGCGCCGCGCCGGCCGCCACCGTGAGCCACCCGGCGCCGCGCAGGGACGTGGCGATGCGCAGCCGCCGGCGCGTCGCGTTGAGCACGCGGCGGATGCGGTCGAAGGCGGCGGGCTGGTTGAGTTCGCTCATCGGGTCCACACGGTTAACACGATCGGGGGGGCAAAGCGTTCCCCCGTAGATCTACGACGAATGGCCCACCGAGGGCCTCCGTCTCTGTGCGGTGGCCGACGGCGCCCATATTTGCAATAAATGCCCGCGCTCCTGAATGAACGGGCGCGTCCGGCGTCTTGGTGGAGGAACGGCAGTTTGCCGACGGATAACGAGCTGGTCTCTCGATGCCAACGAGGTGAGCAGCAGGCTTTCCGCGAGCTCGTCGAGCGCTATCAGAAGCGCGCATACGGGATCGCGGTCGGCATGTTGCGCAACCCGGACGACGCGATGGACGCCGCGCAAGAGGCGTTCGTGAAGGTCTTTCGGAACATCCACGGCTTCAAAGGGGACAGTTCTTTCTACACCTGGCTGTATCGGATCGTCGTGAACGTATGCATCGACCACTGCCGGAAACACGGGAAGATGAAGCCCGTGGAGTACGACGAGACCTTTCGCCGCCGTGACGAGGCGGAGGGGGTGGTGCCGCTCACGGGGAACACGAAGCCGATGCACCCGGGGGCGGCCTTCGACCAGCAGGAGTTGGGCGGCGCGATCCGAGACGCCATCGACAGCCTCAGCGAGAACCATCGAGCGGTGATCTTGCTGCGTGAGGTCGAGGGGCTGAGCTACGAGGAGATCGCCACCGCGCTGGAGTGCCACCTCGGGACGGTGATGAGCCGGCTCCACCACGCGCGGAAGAACCTGCAGAAGGCGCTGAAGCCCTATCTCGAGGAGGCGGGGAACCCGCTGGCCGAGCGGGCGGGCGCTGGAGTGAGGCGAGGATCGTGAGCGAGCACGACCAGGAGCTCTTGTGGCGCTACTTTGACGGCGATCTGCCGTCGGAGCAGGCGGCCGCCTTCGCGCAGCGCCTCGGGGAGGACGCCGAGCTGTCGGCGGAGTTTGCCTGCCTCGAGCAGACGCGGGCGCTGTTGCGCGCCGACACCGAGAACGCGGTCGCCGCGGCGGACTTCTCAGGGTTCCTCGATGGGGTGCTGGCGCGGGTGGGCGACGAGGCCCTCGGCGCCCCCGCCGCCCGTGAGCCCGCGCCGGTCCCGGCGACCTCCGAGGGCCTCGGCGCGCGCTTCGCCGCGTGGTGGCGCGCCCACTGGACGCCGGTCGTCGCGAGCGCGGTCGCCGCGGCGGTGGTGGCGTTTCTGGTGGTGCGCGGGAGCGCCGAGGACTATCAATTGACGCCCGGACCGGTACAAGTGGACGCCGTGCACAACGCGGGGAACCAGACCGTGCTGATCAGCCAGCCCGTGGGGGAGCCCACCGTGATTTGGCTGCTCGACGACGAGGAGGAACCCGCGGATTCCTCGATGAAGGGGGAGGATCCGATCTGATGAAGTCGACGTTCCTACTTGCAGCGGCGCTGCTGCTGGGCTTCGCGGTGCCGGCGCATGCAGATGACGCCAAGGTGCTGAAGGTGTCGGTGATCCACGCGACGAAGGGCAAGGCGAAGATCGATCCGAAGTTGAAGCGAATCGCCGGATCGCTCACCAAGGCGTTCGGCGGCTACAACAACTTCCGCCGGCTCTCGAACCACACGCTGAAGCTCGCGCCCAAGGCGAGCGTGAAGCTTCCGGGGAAGCGCACGGCGGTCTTCACCGACAAGGGCCGGCAGGGGAAGAACCTCAAGCTCAACCTCGCGATCCCCAAGATCAAGTTCAACGTCGACCTCACCGCGCCCCCCGGCCGCGTCTTCTTCCAGGCGGGGCTGAAGCACGACAAGGGCACCCTCATCCTCGCGATGTTCCTGAGACCCGCCAAGAAGTGATAGATCGGCGGGGTGCCCGCCGACTCTCCCCCGAAGCCGCTGACCGTCGGTGAGCTGACCGACGACATCAAGCGCTTGCTGGAGGGGCAGTTCCGGCGGCTCTGGATCGAAGGCGAGCTCAGCTCCGTCAAGCAGAACCGCTCCGGCCATGTCTACCTCACGCTGAAGGACGACGACGCGCGGATCGACTGCGTGATCTGGCGTCAAGACGCCGAGGAGATACGCTACCGGCCTCGGATCGGCGAGCAGGTCCTCGCGGCGGGCCGCATCTCCGTCTATCCCCCCCGCGGCAGCTATCAGCTCGTCATCTACCGCCTGGAGCCGGCGGGGAAGGGGGCGATGCAGGCGGCCTTCGAGGCGCTGCGCGACCAGCTCGGCGCCGAGGGGCTGCTCGACGCGGCCCGCAAGCGCCCGCGCCCCTTCCTGCCGCGGGCGGTGGGCGTCGTCACCAGCGGCACGGGGGCGGCCCGGCGGGACATCGAGGCCATCGTGCATCGGCGCTCGCCGCAGATCCCCATCGTGCTCTACCCGGCGAAGGTCCAAGGCCCCGGATCCGCCGCCGACGTCGCGCGGGGGATCGCCGCCGTCGCCAGACACCCCGCCGTGGACGTGGTGATCGTGGGTCGCGGTGGCGGGAGCGCCGAGGATCTGTGGGCCTTCAACGAAGAGGCCGTGGCGCGCGCCATCGCCGCGTGCCCGGTCCCGGTCATCAGCGCCGTGGGCCACGAGACCGACACCACCATCGCTGACCTCGTGGCCGACTGGCGGGCGGCGACCCCATCGGAGGCCGCCGAGGCCGCCGTGCCGGTCCGCGATGATCTCCTGCAGGTCCTCTCGGCGCGCTTCGAGCGCCTCGATCGCGGCGCCAGGCGCCAGATCGAGCGGGCACGGGAGCGCTTGAGCTACCTGGAGCGGGGGCTCACGGTCGGTCTCGCCTTCTCCGACCGTCAGCTCCGCGTACAGCGCGCCGTGGCGCGCCTCCAGGCCGCCGCGCAGCGGCAGATCACCGCGCAGCGGACGCGGAGCCACGAGCTGCGGGCGCGGCTGGCCGCCCAGCATCCCCAGGCCCGCCTCGGCCGGGCGCGCCACGCCCACGACCAGCTCAGCGCGCGCCTCCACGCCGCCGCCGCCCGTCAACTTCAGTCGCCCCGGCGCCGCCTGGGCGAAGCCGCCGCGCGCCTCCACGCCTTGTCGCCCCTCGCGAGCCTGGAGCGTGGCTACAGCATCACTCGACATCTTGGCCGCGTCGTTCGCGGTCACGACGAGGTGACGGTGGGCGACGCCATCGAGGTGCTCTTGCACCGCGGCGTTCTACGCGCCACCGTCGACGCCACCGAGGAGATCCACGATGAGTGACGCGCCCGCACCGACCTTCGAGAACCTCGTCGACGAGCTCGAGAAGCTCGTGGGTCGCCTCGAGGCGGGCCAGCTCCCCCTCGACGAGTCGCTCCGGCTCTACGAGCGCGGCGTGACCCTCGCCCGCGAAGGCAACTCGATGCTCGAGGGGGCCGAGCGCCGTGTCGAGGAGCTGCAGAAGACGCTGGCGGGTCCTCAATGAAGGGCGTCCGGGTCGACGCGCTCCTCGTCGAGCGCGGGCTGGCCCCGGATCTCGCGAAAGCCCGGGCGCTGGTGATGGCGGGGGCCGTCGTCGCCGGTGAGCACCGGATCGACAAGGCGGGACAGCGTGTGTCGCCGGGGGTGGCGCTTCGGGTCAAGGGGCGCCGCTCGCACCCCTACGTCAGCCGCGGCGGGATCAAGCTCGCCCACGCCCTGGACCACTTCGCGATCGATCCGGCGGGCTGGATCTGCCTCGACCTCGGCGCGAGCACGGGGGGCTTCACGGACTGCCTGCTCCAGCGTGGAGCGGCGCGGATCTATGCGGTCGACGTGGGCTACGGGCAGCTCGACTTCAAGCTCCGGCAGGACGACCGGGTGGTCAACCTCGAGCGCACCCACGCCCGGGACCTCGACCCGGAGCACATCCCCGAGCGAATCGACCTCCTGGTGGCCGACATCTCCTTCAACGCCCTCGGCCGCATCCTGCCACCATCCCTCGACCGTCTGCGCCCCGGGGCCTCCCTGGTCTTGCTCGTCAAGCCGCAGTTCGAGCTCCCCGCCGAGGCCGTCGGCGAAGGCGGCGTCGTCCGGGACCCCAAACGGTGGGAGGAGGCCTGCGATCTGGTGAGCGGTGATGTGTCGGCGCTCGGGCTCACCGTTCGGGAGGTGGTGCGCTCACCGATCGAAGGCGCCCGGGGCAACGTGGAGTTCCTGTTGTGGGCGACTACAGATCTTCGGGGCTGATGCGCGACCACCCCGAGCGGCTCGTGCACGCCTTTGGCGTCCTGACCTACCGATCGATCGGGAAGCGACTCGCCAGATAGAGCGGGTAGCTGTGCATTCCCGCGGCGTGGTTGACGTCGAGGTTCCGGGCGCTGATGCGTGTGCGGTAGGGCGGCGCGTATCTCTGGGCGAAGACGTTGAGGCTCTTGAGGCGCCCTGAGCGCCCGGCTTTGACCTCGATCGGGAGGACCTGACCGGCGTGCTCGACCATGAACTCGACCTCGGCGGTGTTGCTCACCCAGGCGTGCAGTCGCCCACGCCCCGCCGCGATGAGCTCCTGGGCTACGAAGCTCTCGCAGAAGGCGCCGCGGAAGGTGGCGAACGGCTCCGGCTCGGAGTAGAGCGCGGCTGCGGAGAGCCCGGCGAGGGCGCCTAGGACGGCGCGGCAGAGTCGCGACGCGGCGCGCTGCACGCGCCCGCCAACCGATTTCGGCGTTGCGAAGCCTACCGATATCTTCGGATATCGCTACGGCTTCGCGCCTTGAACTCGGCCGGCGGGCACGCACATCACTTGGTCGCTTGGTCTGCCGCACCGTCCTAGGAGCCCCACGTCGAGGGGGTAGAGCTTGAAGCGGTTTGGCACGGTGAACGCGCTGAAGGGCAGCTCGCCCGAGTTGGCGATGGGCACCCGGTGGACCAACCCGGCGGCCACGAGCCAATCGACGGCGCTCTGAAAGGTGGCGTGCCGCGTCCCCGGGCGCACCTGGGTGGGGATGAACTTCTTGTTGGCCTTGGCGAGCTGCGCCGGGAGGCCTTCGAAGACCGCGAGGATCCGGTCGGTCCTGACCGCGTCCGCGTACTTCGCAAAGTCGCGCACATAGGCATCGACGAGGTCGCGCTGAGCCGTCCGCGCCGCCTCGAACCCGCGTCGCGGATGGTCGCGAAGCGCCGCGTAGGCATTGACCGCCTCGGGCATTCCCCCGACCACGAAGTAGCACCGGACCAGCTCCATGAGCGTGGCGTGGACGGCGTCCGGGATGCGGTCCTCGGTGGTGAGGCTCTGGAGGTACTCCACTCGGCGACCCTCGCCGACGGCCGCACCGAACTCGAGGAAGGACAGCGGGTGCAGGTCGAGGAAGTGGACCTTGCCCACCGGAAAGGACGACTCCGCGTGGACCACGCCGAGCAGTGACCCAGCGCTGCACACCGCGAGCTCCGGGAGCTGCTCGCAGAAGAACTTCAGGCTGGTGAGAGCGCGTGGGCAGTCCTGGAGCTCATCGAGGAAGAGCAGGTCCGTTCCCAGGTCGATGTCGGTGTCCAGGTAGAGCTCGATGGCCGAGACCAGCCGCCGCGGAGTCAGCGCGCCTGCGAACAGGGTGCAGGCTGCGGGATCCTCCTGGAAGTCGATGCGATGAACTGCGCGGAAATGAGACCGCCCAAACTCACTGAGGAGGTGGGTCTTTCCCGTCTGCCGCGCGCCCCGCAGCACCAGCGGCTTACGCGCTGGGTGGGACCGCCAGGCGACGAGGTCCTGGATGAGAGACCGGCGCACGGTTCGATTCTAAGGCAAATGACATCGAGGCCCGAGTTTACGTGGGGTAAATTGCGTCAGATGACGTTTTTTCCAATGAAAAAGTGTAGTCCGTTGCTACGGATCTTCGGGATGGAGGACCGGCGCGGCCTTGAGGGCGGCCTTGCCGTCCTTCACGTGCACGCGGAAGCGCACGTCGTGGCACTTGAAGCGGTCGATCAGCGTCTTGCGCGTGCGATCCAGCTTGGCCCGGAAGCGTTTGAAGTCGAGGGTCTCGATGGACTCGCCGCAGCCGGCCTTGGTCGCGACCAGCTCGTCGAAGACCTCTCGGAAGTAGCGATCGAGGGTCTCACCGGGCCGCTCCGGCGGAGGTCCCACGGCGGTGTTGTCGTTCCCTCGGGCCGCGGCGAGCTGCTCCAGCGTGACGCCGCGCACCACGGTGTCGTCCCCCGACTTCTTGCCAGGGGGAGGCCGGCGCCGCTCCGGCTCGAGGGCGCCCTGGTCCCGCAGCGCTGCGAGCAGACTACCGCCGGAGGGCGGCTGGGGCTCGGGCTTGCCGGATCCGGGCAGACGGATGTCGCTGTCGGTGTAGTCCTCGGGCTCCGGCTCGTCCTCCTCGTCGAGGGCGGGGAGCGAGACGTCGAGGAAGGAGGGCGAGGCGTCGTCGCCGATCGGAGCGATCACCGACGGGGCGCCGGAGTCGCGGGGCACGGTCATCAGCGCTGGGGCCGCGGCGAGGCCTGGAGGGAGCGGTGACGTCTCGTCGCGCTCGGGGGGCGGCACGTGGGGCGGCGCCTTGGGCTGCGTGGCCACGGTGGGCGGTGGCGTCTCGGGGCCCGGGCTCGGCTCGACCTCGCTCCTCGTGACCTCGACCGCTGGTGCGGGCTCGGCGCGGGTGAGGGCGATGCGTTGAGCGCCTGTGGCGGCCTCGTTGAGGGGCCCGGCCGCGGCGCGCAGCCAGGCGGGCAGCCTCCCCGCGTCGACGGGGTCCAGGGACGAGCCGGAGGCGAGGTCGTCGATCTGTCTGACCAGCGCGCCGACGCCGGCGCGGAGGATTGCCAGCCCGAGCAGGGCGCCGACGAGCCAGAGGGCGCCCGCGGCGGCGAGGACGAGGCCGAGTTGGTCCGTCGCCGTGCCCCGGGACCAGACCGCCCCGATGCCGCCGATGACTCCGAGGGTCGTGGGCGCGGCGGTGCGCCACGCCAACACGAGCTCGACGTCGTGCGGAGCGGAGAAGACGCGAGCGGCATAGCGACCGTCGCTCAACGCGACCTCGCCAGGAGGCTCGGCCTCTGGCTCGCCCGCCTCGAGCAGCCGCGTCCGGTCGTCCTTCTCGAGCTCTGAGAACACGCCGGCGGGGCTGCGGACGACGAGCCGGGTGAGGCCGTCGCGGTCCGCGTGGCTCTGGGCGGCGATGATGTGGGGTGCGGGGGCGGTGACCAGGAGGGCACCGCGCGAGCCATCCGTGCCGGGCACGGTCGCCGCGAAGACGAAGCGACCGGCGATGCGCGCGGTGGCGAACTGGCCACGGACAGCCCGGCGTGCGGCGGCGTGGGCGGCGGCGGCGGCGGTGAAGCCGGGGTCGGATACGGTGGCGGAGAGCACCTCCTGATCGGCGCCGACCAGGACGATGCCGAGCCCCACGTTGCCCTCCGCGAGCGCCTTCATCGCGCCGGAGAGCTGCGCTTCGCGGACGTGGGGGGGGAGCTCGTCGGTGAGGGTGTCGAGGGCGGCTGTCAGCTTCGGGTGAACGGCGAGGGCCTGCGCGACCCGACCCTGGTCGGCGACCCGGGCAGAGATTCGAGCGCGGAGGAGCTCGGCTTCGAGGGTGACGGAGGCGGCGCGGGCCGCGGCGAGATCGGCGTCACGGAAGCCGGGGAGCGTGAGGGCACCCGCGAGCAAGACCGCGCCGCCGACGAAGGTCAGCAGGTACCAGAGCCGGGGCCACCACATCGGAGGTGGGAGGCTAACCCGCATGCGGCACACAGCGCCAGACCCAACCACATGGGCCCGTATTCCGCCCACGGCGCCCAGGCCGCGACCTGCCACACGCCGTCGCGCAGGTACTCCGGGCGCGGGAGATAGGCGATCCAGGCGAGCAGCGGCCAGGCGAGCAACGCGTAGCCCCAACGCCGGCCCGCGCCGATCGCCAGCGCGCAGAAGGGCGCGACCCAGACGAGGTACCACGGGTGGACTACGGGTGAGAGCAGCATCAGCGCGGCGATCGCCGGGCCGAGGAAGCTCTCGAGGTCGCGCGACCGAAGGACGAGCCAACCCCAGAAGAGGGCGAGGAGCATCAGGACCGTCGCCTTGGCGGCTGCGAAGGAGAGCTCCGGCCCGGTGATCCGGTCCTTCGGGGTCTCGGGCGCCTGGCCGACCATGGCGCGGACGAAGCGCACGGTGTGGGGGGAGGGGCCCTTGAGGGGCACGTCAGAGTCGGGCCACGCCGCCTCATAGGGCGCGGCCACCACGGCGAAGGCGCCCTCGTTGGCGCGCCAACGATGGGCGTAGGGCGCCAGGCCGCCCATCACGATGTCGGCGCCGACGGTGTAGGGCACGAACAGCGCGCCGGCGGTGACCGCGCAGGCGAGGGCAGCGCGGGGGACGGCCCGAAACAGCGTCGGGAGGGCGATGATCGGGAGGAGCTTTGCCCCGACCCCGACGGCGAGGGCGACGCCGGCGCGCAGCGGGCGGGCGTTTGCGAGCCAGGCGCCGGCGAGGAGCGTGGCGGCGATGCCCACCGCGTCGACATGGCCGCCGACGGAGGACTCCAGGACGGCGAGGGGGAGGAAGGCGTAGAGGGCGGCGAGCTGGGGCGGTCGAGCCGTCTGCTCGGCCCATCGCCAGAGCGCCGCGATGGCCACCCCATCGGCGGCGATCATGGCGAGGCGCAGCGTCCAGGGTTGAGGAGAGATGGCGGTCGCGCCCGCGAAGACGAGCTGCGCTGCGGGGGGGTAGATCGTGGGCAGATGCGCGTGACCGATGCGGGCGCGGACCTGCTCGAGTCCTTCGCGGAGGGCGACGGGATCGAGGGCGGCGTCCAGCGGTGCATGGCGAAAGGGGTGGACGCCCGCCCAGTGCATCGCGCCGTCCCAGACGTAGCGCCACACGTCCTCGGAGAGCAGGGGTGGCAACGCGAGCAGGAGGAGGCGCACGCCGATCGCCGCGGCGAGCAGCGTCCACAGGCCGCGGCGATCGCCGGGGAAGCGGCGCCAACTGGAGACGACGACCAGATAGGGCAGCGCGGCCAGTCCGTAGCCCACCAGCAGACGGTCGAGGCGGGTCGCTTCATCGCCGGGGACCAGACCGAAGCAGAGCGGAATCAGCCCGACCAGCAGCCCGGCGACGACGAGGATCAGGTGGCGGCCGCCGCCTCTTTCCGGCGGAGCTGCCATTGGAAGAGGCTCATCAGGCCGGTGTAGAGGAAGCCGAACTGGAAGAGGAGCATGAACGGCAGCGCCATCCAGACTTGCTGGACGATGCAATAGACGACGGTGGCCGTGTAGTACATGCCGAGGAATAGCTCGAAGTACGCCAGGACGTCGCGTCCACCGCGGTACCGACCGGTGCCGCGGACCTTCTTGCCCTTGTCTTCGACGGCGAGCTTGGGGGTGCGAATGAACGGTGACTCGTGGCCGAAGAGGGCCTCGAGCGTCGCCTTGGCGTTGTTGACGGCGAGGCCGATGCCGAGGGCGAGCACGAAGGGGAGGTAGCGGATGCGTTGCTTCCAGGTGCCCCCGACCTCGCGTTGGCTCACCAGGTAGAAGCAGCACACCGAGACCGTGGCCCCGAGGAAGAACGGCAAGTCGACGAAGAGGCTCTCCTCGAAGCTCTTGTTGATCCGCAGATGAAGCGAGAACGGCATCATCAGGGAGAGCACGATCATCATCACGTAGGCGAGGTTGTTGGTGAGGTGGACGAACGCCTCGAACTTCACCTTGAAGGGCAGCTTGCTGCGGAGGATGCGCGGCAGGAGCTTGAGCGCGACCTGGATCGAGCCCTTCGCCCAGCGGTGCTGCTGGGTCTTGAACGCGTTCATCTCGACCGGAATCTCCGCCGGCGAGAGGAGATCGTTGAGGAAGACGAAGCGCCACCCCTCGAGCTGCGCCCGGTAGGACAGGTCGAGGTCCTCGGTGAGCGTGTCGTGCTGCCAGCCGCCTGCGTCGTCGATGCAGGTGCGGCGCCAGATGCCCGCGGTGCCGTTGAAGTTGAAGAAGCGTCCCGAGCGGTTGCGCGCCGTGTGCTCGATCATGAAGTGCCCGTCGAGCAGGATGCTCTGGCACTGCGTGAGCAGAGAGTAGTCGCGGTTGATGTGGTCCCAGCGGGCCTGGACCATCCCCACGCCGTCGTCGGCGAAGTAGGGGACCGTGCGCTCCAGGAACTCCTCGGTGGGCGTGAAGTCGGCGTCGAAGACGGCGATGAACTCACCCTTGGAGACCTGCATGCCGGCTTGGAGCGCCCCCGCCTTGAAGCCGGTGCGGTCCGTGCGGTGGATGTGGACGATGTCGATGCCGCGGGCGCGCCACGCCTCGACCGCCGCGCGGGCGATGTCGACGGTGTCGTCCGTTGAGTCGTCGAGGACCTGAACTTCGAAGCGCTCACGTGGATACCGGATGCGGCAGACGTGGTCGATGAGCCGCTCGACGACGTAGCGCTCGTTGAAGACCGGGAGCTGGATGGTGACGTGGGGCGCCGTCGACTCGTCGAGGGGCGCGGTGGGCGGCTCGGGACGATCGCGCTTGTGCCGATAGTAG
Source organism: uncultured Nannocystaceae bacterium (assembly GCA_964402225.1). Taxonomy (GTDB): domain Bacteria; phylum Myxococcota_A; class Bradymonadia; order UBA7976; family UBA1532; genus CAYOBQ01. The sequence continues at coordinate 54,590 of CAYOBQ010000014.1, forward strand.
AGCGCCGCCATGTGATAGCGGTGCGCTCCGTAGAAGCTCAGACCCGCGAGCGTCACGAAGTAGGCGATGAGGAAGAGGAGCTCGACGGTGGTCATTCCGAGCCAGCGGAGGCTAGAAAAAGCCGGCGCAGTATAGGGACGTGAGCGTTGGGTGTCAAGGTGCCCTAAGTGGTTGGAATTGAAGGGGATTGTTGGTGCGGCTACGCCGCGGCGCGGTCCTCTGCCAGCACCGCCTCGAGGATCGGGCGGAGCTGGACGACGGCCTTGGAGTGGATTTGGGAGATGCGCGACTCGGTCACGCCGAGGATGGCGCCGATCTCCTTCAGGTTGAGATCCTCGAAGTAGTACAGGCTGAGCACGACCCGTTGACGCTCGGTGAGCTGCTGGATGCTCTTGAGCATCAGCGACCGGCGGCTGGCGCGCTGGCTGCAGTCCTCGGGGCTGACGGCGCCAGGGTCGGCGACGCAGTCGAGGAAGGCGCGGCGGTCGTCGCCGGCGGTGCCGAGGTCCTCGTAGGAGACCACCGAGAGCGCGCGGGCCTTCTCCGCCAGGCGGTGGAAGTCCTCCACCGACAAGTCGAGGCCGCTGGCGATCTCCTCGTCGGTCGCGGGACGTCCGAGGCGCCCGGTCAGGGCCCGCGTGACCTTGTCGATCGTGGCGCACTTCTGGCGGACGCTGCGCGGGACCCAGTCCAGGGAGCGCAGCTCGTCGACCATCGCGCCACGGATGCGAATCTCGGCGTAGGACTTGAAGTTGGAGCTCCGGTCGGGGTCGTACTTCTCGGCCGCATCGATGAGGCCGATAACGCCTGCGCTCTTGAGGTCGTCGAGCTCGACGTTCGCCGGTAGTCGGGCGATCATCTTGTAGGCGACCTTGTTGATCAGATAGGCGTACTGCTCGACGATCTTGTTGCGGTCACCCGTCGGCTTGCGCTTCGGCTTCATCGCTCTGGCGAGGTTGCTCATCCTCTTCGACCCCTTTGGTGTGTGCTCTTCCTGCTGTTCCCGGGGACTTGGTAGAGCAGCAACCGTGCCAGCCCTGGAGGCCCATGTTGTGGTGCGCCACCGGGTCAACGGTGACCTTGGGCCGAACCGCTCGGGCGGAGAGCGGGCGCTGATTGAATGGCCACATTGCTAAAAAGACGTCTATTTCCGACGTGTTGTGCTTGCGCGGGTCAGTTCGCACCCCACGCGGGTCATTTTCGACCCAGACACGTGACGACTAGTCGCAGAGACGCTCGAGGCTGAACTCGGGACGCACCTCTCGGGAGGCCTCGTCCAGCACGACCGCGACCACGGCGGCGAAGACGTCGGGGACGCCAGCGGCGTCGCCGCACGGCGTGTACCGCTCGTCGTCGCCCGCGTCGAGGTAGGCCACGAGGCGGTAGGCGCCCGGGGCCAACGAGATCACCTGGGGCGCCAGGGCCGGATCGAGCAGGCGTTGCAGCGGTCGGTCCTCGGTCCACCCACCCGCCTCCTCGACCGAAACCCGCAGCGGCCACGCCGCGCTGGCGACGTCGACCCCCTCCCCGCGTACGGCGATCTCCACGGTGGTCGTTGGCACCTCGCACCCCAGCAGCGTGGGCGCTTGTGGGCCGAGGTCGACGATGCTGTCGGGACCCACCTCCACCTCGAAGGCCTCCGTGGTCGCGCGGTCGGCGAACGGCGCGTCGAGGCAGCTCGTGAAGTCTCCATCGCGGTCGGTGTCGAGGTAGATCCGCCCTTGATACAAGCCTGGCGGTACGTCGATGGCGACGAAGTGGACCTCCGCCGTGGGCAAGGCGCGGTGGTTCTCGAACAGCAGCAAGCTCCGCCTCTCCGCGCCGTCCGCCACCGGGTATAGCTCGAGGCGCACCGGCCGTCCGCTGCCCACCGAATCCGCCTCGACCGGGACGCTGACGGTACCGCGCACGCCGGAGACGATCCCCGGTTCGCATTCCCCCTCGGCGAGCACGATCTCCTCGAGATCGACGATCTGCCCTTCGCGGACCTCGACGTCGCGCTGCACGTAGACCGTGTCGAGTCCGGCAGGCAGGCCGCCGCACGGACCGAGTTGGCCGTCCTCGTCTCGGTCCAACCAGACCGCCAGCCGCCACTCGCCGGGGGGCAGCCCGGTCGCCGTGAAGGCGTGCGGCTTCGCGCCCAGGCCGCCGGACAGCTCGATGGACTCTACGGCCATGCCGTCGGCGTCGAAGAGCCCCAGCCGCAGCGCGCCACCCAGCAGGCCGAGGCTGTCGGCGAGCGTCGGGTCCTCGGCGAGGGCGGCGACCAACGCCACATCCAGCCGCAGCTCACCGCGCAGGCCCGTGAGCACCTCGGGGCAACCCTCGGGCCGGGTGAGCTGCAGGGGGGCGTCAAGTGGGCGACGCTCTCCCGCCACGATCTCGAACTCGGAGACCGTCGCGAGATAGCCGTCGCCGCCCCCAACCCCCGGCCCGCAGAGCGTCGGCGCCCCGTTCCGGTCCCCGTCGGCGTAGAGCAGGAGGGTGTAGACTCCCGGCACGAGCTCACCAAGCTCGAAGTCCACCGGCCCCGAGAGGCCGCCTGGCAGCAGCGGGAGGTTCTGGGCGTCGCGTAGGTCGGACTCGGCGCCACCACCCTGGGTGTGAGGGGTCAGCATCAGGTGCACCGGGACGCCCGCGAGATCTACATCCGTGGGTGGAAGTACGCGGCCACGCAGGCCGGTCGCGGGCTCGCCCGGCCCGCAGATGTGGCGCTCGACGCGCACCGTCACGACGTCGACCCCGACAGGGCCCTCGTAGACCCCGTAGACGTTGTCAAACGTGTCGGCGTCCGCCACGTGACCGGGATCGGGCGGATAGGGACACGCGTCGAAGCTCTCGTCTGCGTCCCGATCCTGAAAGACGACGAGGCGGTAGCGGCCCGGCGGCACGGGATCCGCCACGAGCTCCAGCGGCCAGCCTTCGTAGGGGGGGATCGTCACCACGCGTCGATGCTCGACGTCCTGCCCCTCGATCAGCAGGCGCAGCCGCACCCGGGGGTAGCCCGTCGGCAGGCCGCTCGTGATGCGCAGGTGAATCGGCACCGCCACGGGGCCCACGTCGGCGACGGGCGCGGCGTCGCCGATCTGCGGTGGCGCGTCGTTCGACGATGCGCCTCCATCGCCGTCGCACCCGAGGGCGCACAGCGCGGACGCCGTGGCGATGATGAGCGCTCGTTGCAGTCTGCCTCCCACGCCCCGATCATAAGCAGCCCACCCGCCGTGTCGCCAAATCTCGTCTATCCTATCAAGATCATTGACCTCCTCGTGGGGCGGGGGTGCTAACCTCCGATGCATGTCACGGGTGCAGACATCCCCCAACGGCCACGCGAGGTACCGAGGGGCCGTGCTGGCCGCGGGGCTCGGCACGAGGCTGCGCCCGCTCACGCACCACCTGCCAAAGCCGCTGGTTCCGATCGCCGGCCGACCCCTGGTCGAGTACGGACTCGACGCGCTCGCCCGTGCCGGGGTCGACCGGATCGGGGTCAACGCCTGGCACCTCCGAGAGGCGCTGCCCCACGCGCTGGAGCACCGCCCGGAGACCCTTCAGTACGTCTTCGAGACCGAGCTTCAGGGCACCGGCGGGGGGCTGCGGGGGATCGCCTCGGCCGGCGATCCGGAGCCGATGGTGGTCTGCAACGGCGACGCGCTCTACGACTTCGACCTGGGACCGGTGATCGACGCGCACGAGGCGTCCGGCGCCGTCGCCACCTTGGTCCTTCGGGAGGTCCACGCGGACTCCCCGTTCGCCCGCATCGGGGTCGGCGACGACGACCGCGTGCATCGCATCGCCGAGGTAGAGGGCCCCGACGCGGGTCGGGCCGTCGTGCGGATGGGCGCCTACACGGGGGTGCAGATCGTCGAGCCCGAGTTGATCGAGCGGCTGCCGCGGACGGGGCCGTGCGACGTGCTTCGGACCGCCTACCGCCGGGTCCTCGAGGAGCGCCTCCCGATCAACGCCGCCTTCGTCCCGCCTGGTAGCTTCTGGATCGATGTCGGCACGGTCGACCGGTACCTCTCGGCCCACGAAGCGATCCTCGCCGGACGCCTCCCCGTGCGGGGCGTACCGGGGGTCGATCCCAGCGCGCGGGTCGCCTGTGACGCGCGCATCGACCCTCGCTCAGCGGTGCTCGCGGGGGCCCGGATCGGGGCCGGCGCCCGGCTGGGCCCGGGCGTGTTCGTGGGCGCCGGCGCGACGATCGGAGCCGGCGCGGACCTGAGGCGCTGCGTGGTGTGGTCGGAGGCGCGCGCCGCGGGCACGCTGCGCGACATGGTCGTCGTCAGGACGGCTCGAAGCGAACCAGGATGACCGTGATGTTGTCGGTGCCGCCGTTCTGGTTGGCGGCGTCGATGAGGGCCTCGCAGGACTTGTCGAGATCATCGATCTCGTCGGCCAGGATCGCGGCCATATCGTCGTCGGTGATCATCCCCGAGAGGCCGTCGGAGCAGAGCAGATAGACGTCGCCCTTCTGGGGCTGCTCGCTGGCGATGTCGACCTGCACCGTCTCCTTCATGCCCAAGGCGCGCACGATCACGTTCTTGTGGGGGAACGCCTCGATCTCCTCCGGCGTGAGCTGGCGCATCTTGATGTAGTCGTTGAGCAGCGAGTGGTCTTCGGTGATCTGGAAGAGGGCGCCATCGCGGTAGCGGTAGACCCGGCTGTCGCCGACGTGGCCGATGTAGCAGACGTCGTTGACGAAGAAGGTGACCACGATCGTGGTGCCCATCCCCTTGAGCTTCGCGTCCCGCGCCGCCGACTCGAAGATCCGCCGGTTGCTGAGCTTGACGCCCGTGACGACCCGGTTCTCCTCGTACTTGCGGTTCTTCTCCAGCTTGTAGGGCCAGGTGACCTCGTCGTCCTCGGCGGTGGAGCGGAAGAACTCGGCCAGCGTCTCGACGGACATCTGGCTCGCCACCTCGCCCGAAGCGTGGCCGCCCATGCCGTCCGCGACGATGAACAGGTTCTCCTCGCGGAACAGCCGCAGGCTGTCCTCGTTGTGGGTGCGCTTCATGCCCACGTGCGTGCGTCCGGCGGAGCTCAGCTTCATCCGTGTCTCTCGCGTTCCCTCAATGAGATCCGAGCCGTAGATCGACAGTGTCCCGCGACACGAAGACCACGTCCGCGTCGTCGAGTCCAGCAATCGCCGTCGAGCTGCGCTCGGCGCGCGCGACTTCGAGCTGGAGGGTGTCTGCGCCCAAGCGCGCGAGGGCGCTGGGGGGCACGAAGGCCCTGCCACTCTCTCCGCCACACACGACCCCGAGCGTGCGAGTCCCCGCGTCGCGCGAGAGCGTGACGAAGGCGGTGGAGGCTCCGCTCCAGCGCACTTCGAGGCCGGTCTGGGCGCCTCCACGATGGCTGGTGATGCGTACCCCTTCGGGGGCGCTCACCTCTGCGAAGACCTCTCCCACCTCTCCGCCGGCGGCGTGCACCCGATAGGTGCCGCCGGCCAGGAACGGAAGCTGCTGCGGCGCGCCAGCGTCGTATACGACCCCGGAGAGCGCGAAGAGGACGGTGGGGAATGGCCGCGGCGCCAACTCGATGGCGGTGTGGTCGAGCGGCCCGGGTGGACGCACTCGCAGAGGCCCCGCGCCCAACAGGTCGATGGCCCCGGCGGTGTCAGGGGCGCTGGTGGCGAGGGAGAGGCAGCCGCCCGGCTCGGGCATCCCGCGCAGACGCCAGGCGTCCTCCACGGGGAGCAGCGCGTGCAGCGCGGCTTCTCGCGTGAAGCCTTCGTAGGCCATGAACTGACCGCTCACGGAGACGCCCCGCTCGCCGTAGGCGTGGGACAACACGACGAGGCCATAGCGCCCCTCGGAGGGGGCACCCGGTGCCTCGGGCGCGTCCGCCTCGGAGCAGGCGAGCAGCGATAGGCACAGTGGCAGCGAGACGCAGAGGCGCATGATCTGCTTAATTTATTCTCGGATTCATGCGGGGCGCAAGCTTGAGACAAGTGCACGTCGAGCTCGGGTGGGGCCGAGCGCCTCGCTCGGTGACGCTACCCGCGGGTACGCGGGTCCTCGAAGCGCCGGCCCCGCCCCCGGCCCGAGCATGGGCTGAGGCCGTCACCGACGCGCTCCTCCCGGCCATCGCGGCTCACGCGAGCCGGATCCGCACGGCGGTCGTCCTGGTGCCCGACGAGACGCGCAAGGACGTCGCTCGTCAGACGCTACCCACCGTCCTGCGCGCCCTGGACGCCGCCGGCATCGTCTACAGCGTGGGCGTCGCGACCGGCAAGCACCCACCGGCCGCCGGACCCCCCGGGGCGTGGATCCACAACGCGCGATCGGAGGCGCTGCGCCACGTGGGCACGACGGCCCGTGGCACCGTCGTCTGCTACCCGCCCGCCGTGCTCGAGGCCGATCTACGGGTCCTGGTTTCGGAGGTGCGACCGCACTACTTCGCGGGGTACGCCGGCGGGGCCAAGATGCTCTTCCCCGGCGTGGCCGGCGAGGCGGGCATCTGGCACAACCACCGCCTGAAGGCGGCGCCCGGCGCCCGCCTTGGCGTCGTCGAGGGGAACCCGTGTCGCGCCGACATGGAGGCCGCCGCAGCCCTCGCCGGCCCTTCCCTCGCCCTGTGCGTCGTACGCCACCCCAACGGTGGCCTGGTCGGGGCCACCGCGGGGGATCCCGTCGTCGCTCACCGCGCCGCCGTCGAGCTCGCCCGGCCCCTCCACGAGGTGCAAGCGCCGGCGCCGGCGCGCACCGTGATCGTGTCCGACCGCGTCCCGGTGAGCATGAACCTCTATCAGGCATGCAAGCTCTTGCCCCCCGCCGGGCGTGTCCTTGCCGACGGCGGCTGCGTGGTGATGGCGGTCGAGCTTCACGACGGCGTGGGCCCGGTGGAGGTCATCAACGAGGCGATCTACCGCCTCGGCGTGATCCACTCCCTGCCCGACAGCCACCGGGTCCTGTTGGTCTCGAGTCAGCGGCGGACGGCCATCGCCCCCACCTTCGCCGAGTACGCCGTGGATCTCGAGACCGCGCTTCGAATGGCCGGCGACCACCCGCCGCTCGTGCTCCCCTACGCCGCCGATCTGGTCCCGCGATGAGCGCCGCTGATGTGGCGTAGCTTGGCGGCCAGCCCCATGCGCCAGAAGCGGCGGATCTCGGCGATCATGGGCTCGATCCGGCCGCGCTCCAGGTAGCGGTCGTTCAGGTAGCCGCAGTAGCGATGGGCGAAGCGGTTGGCCGCTCGGTAGCGCGCCGTCTCGTGTGGACACTCGCGCGACGGCAGGTGGCAGTCGACGAAGAGGCGCTGCAACAGCGCCGGCATCGACAGCGCGACCTGTGACTCCAGCCGCGCAAAGAAGGTGGTCACGAACTTGTCGACCTCGGCCTGAAGCTCCATCTCCAGCAGCGTCGTCGGCCTCCGGGTCCGCGCCCGGTCCAGCAGGTAGGTGAGGTGGCTGACGCCTTCGAGCAGCGCGCAGTAGCGATCGAGGGCTGCGTCGTCGCTGGCATCGGCCCCGCGCAACAGCTCGTCTGCGAGGCACAGCGCGACGGAGAGCTGCTCGGACTCCTCCATGACCCACAGGGCCTCGCGGTCGTTGGACGGTGCGCCGCCCAGCGCCCCCGCCAGCGCCTCGCGTTGGACCGGATCGACGACGAAGTCCGCGGCGTCTACCAGGAGATCGATCGCGTAGAGCCCCTCGAGGCGCCGCTGCAAGTCACGGACGGCGTCCACCCGTCAGCACACGACCTTGGTCGGGCCGACCAGGATCCCCATCCGGGCCAGGCGGGCGGCCAGCTTCTCGCTGCCCGTGGCGAGGTAGCGGTCGTAGACCCGGACCACGTCCGCGTCGCGCCCAAAGACGCGTTCGCTGACCTCGTTGAGCAGGTGCATCAACTCGACGAAGCGTTGGGCGAGCCCCACGAAGAGCCCGCGGAACGGGTTGTCCGGCCCGCGCACCCCCAGCGCGCCGGCCGCCCCTCGGTAGGCTCCGCACCCGACGCCCACGTAGTAGGTGCGGTCGAGCATCCCGCGGTCGACGGTCTCACCGAAGAAGCCCGTCAGGTAGAGCGTGTAGTCGCCGATGTGGCGCAGCTTTCGAAAGCGACGAGCGGGATCGACCTGCATCGCCCGCACGACCTCGAGGCCCACCGGCTGGTCGAGCAAGTCCTGGTCTTCGTCCGTTCGAAGGGCGCCGCGGGCCGCGAAGCTGGTGAGCAAGTTGACGAGGTAGGCGCGCATATGAGGATCGAGGTCAATCCCTTGATTCTCGGCGGCGCCGGTGACGCTGTCCTCGAACCAGGCGGTCAGCACATCGTCCCCCACGCGAATGGCGGGTGCATCTGAGCGATCCATCGTCTTCCCTTTCGTCTCTTCGCCTGGCAGGAACCTCTTTCACCCATGAAATCGGCCACTTCGCGGCCAACCTGAAATCCAAGGTAGCAGCGAGGCCGCCCTCGGCCCAAATTCGCCAAGCGCCAGGCGGGTCTGGGACACGTGCTACGCTCGACGCAGATGCGCAGCGTCCTCGTCGTCGTCACCGTCGTGCTCACCGGGTGCGGCGCCGCTCAAGGCCCCCCCGAGGCGCCCGGTCTGAGCGCGGACGCCGCCCGGGCGGGCACGCGCGCCGAAGCCCTGGTCCAGGCGGGTCGTCTCGCCGAGGCCGCCGAGCTCTACGACCGCGCAGCGTCCCTGGACCCATCGTCGGCGCGCATCTGGCTCGGCGGCGCCCGCGTTCGGTTTCGTTTGCAACAGTGGCCAGAGGCGATCACCCGGGCCGAGCGCGCCCTCGCCCTGGACGGCGACGACCCCCAGACCGTCACCACGCTGGGTCATGCCTACCTCGCGGCCCGTCGGCTGGACCCCGCCCACCGGCTCTACCGTCAGCTCGTGTTGAGGCGGCCCACCGACGCGCGGGGGTGGGCGGGGCTCGCCTCCGTCGCCGCCGCCCGACGGGACCTCGAGGCCGCCGCGCGGAACCTGGAGCGCGCGGTGGCGAGCGAGCCGGGGGCCGCCGAGTATTGGGCCCGGCTGGGCACCGTGCGCCGCCGCCTGCGCCGACCCGCGGCGGCGGCGCGCGCCCTCGACCGCGCCGCCCGCCTGGATCCCGGTCGACGCGCCCTCGACCGCCAGGTCTACGAGCTGGCGTTGGAGGGGGGCGATCCCGACGTGGCGCGCTCCGCCGCCAGCCGTCTCTTCGGCGCAGAGGCGGCGGAATGGAAGGTCGCGACGGGCCTCCTCGGGCGCGACGACCCGGTGGGGGCGGCGGGGGCCCTCGAGCAGCTCCTCGAACGCGACGCGTCGCGGCACGACGCGCGCCTCCTGCTGGCTCGTATCCACGCCCGCGTCGGCCGGCTCGACGCGTCGGCGCTGCTGTTGGAGGCGCTCCCCGAGAGCGCGCCGCAGTGGGTCGATGGTCAGCGTCTCTCGGGCCGGATTCGAGCCGCATCGGGCGACCTGCCCGGCGCCCTGCGGCACCTCCGAGCGGCCTTCGACGTGAGCCCGGAGCGCAAGGACGTCACCGTCGAGCTCGCCGAAGCATGCCGCGCGACCGGCGCGCTGGAGGAGGCGAGGGCGCGGCTCGCTGTCGCCATCGAGCGCTGGCCCGACGACGCCAGCGTCCGCTACCAGCATGCGATGGTGGTCTACGCGATGGGCGACGAGGACGTCGCCGTGCGGGCGATGTTCGGCGTGCTCTCGGTCCAGGAGGACCACCCCGGCGCCCTGAACTTCATCGGCTACACCTGGACGCTCCAAGGCAGGCGCTTGGCGCGTGCCGAGGCGTTCATCCGGCGGGCCCTCGACCGCCGCCCGGACGACGGGGGGATCGTCGACTCCCTGGGCTGGGTCTTGTTCAAGCGGGGCCAGCTCGAGGAGGCGGAGGCGGAGCTGCGCCGGGCGGTCACCCTCTCGCCGGATTCCGGCGAGATTCACTTCCATCTGGCGGAGGTGCTGTGGGCGAGGGGCCGCCGGGGCGAGGCCCGCGCGCACTACGAGGCGGCCGTGTCGAAGACCCGAGAGGGCGCCGAGCGCCAACGCTTCGAGGCGCGGCGCCGCGCGCGCGTCCGACGATGAGCCGAGCCGCGTTGTCGCTCGTCGCCGCGCTCCTCGCGGGGTGCCCCGGTCGCCACGCGCGTCCGGACGACTTCCGCGCGGATCCCGCGCCGCTCTTGGAGGCGATCGCGCAGCGTTCGGCGGCGGTCCGGAGCTTGACGGCTCAGCTCTCGCTCGAGGTGTGGAGCGACGGCGACCGGGTAAAGCTGAGGCAACTGGTGGCGCTGCGCCGACCAACGCATCTGCGTATCGACTCGCTGTCGCCCTTCGACCAGCCCCTCCAGACCCTCGTCAGCGACGGCGAACGGCTCGCGATCTACGCCTTGGAGGAGCGCCGCTTCTACACCGGCCGGGCTTCGCCCGAGAACCTGGGTCGGCTGGTGCCGATCGAGCTCGAACCCGCGGAGCTCGTAGCGCTCCTGCGCGGCGACGTGCCGGTCACGGCCCACCAGGAGGCCGCGGTCTCCTGGGACGCGGAGCAGGGCTGGTACCAGCTCGACCTCAGCGGGGCCGAGACGCGGCAGCGAGTGCACTTCGAGCCGCGCACGAGGAAGGTGATGGCGATCCGCGCCTGGCGGGGGGACACGCTCCGCTATGTCGCCCGCTTCGCCGAGTACGAAGGGCCCGTGCCGACGCGGATGCGCTTCGAGGCGCCAGCGAAGGCGCTCCGCGTCGATGTTCGGATGCGCGACCATCGACTCAACCCGGCGCTCCCCGACGCGGCGTTCGAGCTCGAGGCGCCCCGCGGGATCCCCATCGAGTCCCTCGACCCCTGATCCCGCGCCCGGTACCATCTCGCGACCTTCAGACGCAGGGGCGCCCAGGGTGAACGACAAGCTGCGGTTCGGCGAGATCATGGTGCGAGCCGGCTTGCTCGCGCGCGACGAGCTCGAGCGGGTGCTCGCCCAGGTCTCGTCGCAGGACGTCGATCTCGGTGAGGTGATCGTCGCCAAGGGGCTCATCGACGAGGCGGCGATGCTCCAGACGCTGAGCAAGGCGCTGAACCTGCCGTGCGTCGCCCTCGACGAGGTGCAACCCGATCCGCGCGCGCTCCAACTCGTACCCCGCGAGCTCTGTGTCGAACACCATCTGCTGCCCGTGGAGGTGGAGCGCTCCAAGACCGGTGAGCATCTGCACATCGCGATGGCGAACCCCTCCGACGTCAAGGCGATCAAGCGCATCACCCGGCACGCGCGGCTCCGGATTCGGCCGCTGATCGCATCGGCGCGCTCGATCCATGCGGCGATTCAGCGGAACTACGGCGGCGTCGTGATCCCGGTGCTCGCCGCCCAAGCCAGCGGCTCCATCGAGCTGCCACCGTCTCCGGTCCACAGCGCGGGGCTCGGGGTGTCCCCGACGCCGCCGCCGGCCAGCTCCGCGGGGGGCGGTGCGATGTTCGACTTCGGCGTGACCGACCTGAGCGCCTACAGCGACGAGGACGAGGCCAGCGGGGCGTTCACCATCGGCGGCGCCGCGTCTGCCCCCGACTTCAGCGCGCCGGAACTCGCCAGCGCGCCGACCCTGGGGGACCCCGCGCCATCGGCCGGGGGCGGGCTCGATCTCGCGGCGCCGCCCGCGGTCGGGCCGCAGATCGGTGATTTCCCGCCCGGTCTCGGCGGCGCGGGGATCGGTCACAGCGCCAACCCCCCCGACCAGCTCGGCTCCGACCTCTTCGACGCCCTCGAGACGTCGGACAACAGCTCGCTGATGTCGACCAGCGATCTCGGCGCCGTACGTCCCGTGCCGGTCGCTGGCGGCGAGGCCTTCGGCTACGTCCGCCGCACTCGCCGACCGCGATCGGAAGATCCCGTCGACCAGTCGACCGCGACGCGCGAGATGCCCCGGGAGGCGCCGCTGCCGGGACGAACCGCCGGTGGGCCCGCGGCGAAGAAGCCGTTGCCACCGCTTCCGCCCGGGTTGCGGGGACGCCGCGACCTGGCCCCGCCGCCGGAAGAGCCGCCCACGATGCCCCACCGGCAGGTGGTGCCCGAGGCGATCATGGAGACCATGATGGCGCCGATCACGCCGGCGCCGGGATCGGCCTCGCTTCCGCCGCCGCCGTCTACCGAGCCGCCGGGGATGGTCGACGATCCGAATCGCTCGAGCCTTCGGGGGATGCTGGATCGCTACGCGGTTGACGGCGAGGACGCCGACGTCGAGGACGACACGGTGATCGCGGAGGTCGCGGGGCGCTACGGTGGGGCGCCGCTGGCGACCTCCACCCCGGTCCCCGCGGGGGATCCGCTGGGGGCGCTGACCCAGGCGGCGCAGGCGAATCCGAACGAGGCGGCGCGGGTCCTCGTCACGCTCGTGACGCACCTCGCCCGCCGCGGGATCGTAGATCCGCAGGAGTTGCTCAACGAACTCAGGGGTTGAGAACGTAGCTTCGAGTAGACCCTCGAGCGCCGTCGCGCGTTTTGGAGATAGGTAAGGATGGTCGGACTGGTCCTGATGGTGCTTCGCAAGCGGGCCCGTGCCCGTGGCGACGCCGACGAGGACCTGATGGAGGCGTTTCGCGACGGTGACGCGCGGGCGTTCGAGAGTCTGCTCGGACGCCACGAACGAGGGGTGCTGAACTTCGTCTATCGAATGGTGGGCGACCGTGAGCAGGCCAATGACCTCACGCAGGAGACCTTCCTGCGGGTGGTCAAGCGGGCCAACAGCTACAGCCGCAAGGCGAAGTTCACCACCTGGCTCTACACCATCGCGAGGAACCTCAGCATCGACGCGTTGCGGAAGCGTAAGCACCGCCGCCACGCGAGTCTCGACCAGCCGCGAGGAAAGGAACCGGAGGGTCGGACGCTGATGGAACGCTTGCCCGGTCGAAGTGACGACGGGTTCGACCGCACGGACGCGACGGAGATCGCGGGGCGGATCGGGGCGGCCATCGACGGTCTGAGTGAGGAGCAGCGCGAGGTGTTCGTGATGCGCGAGTTCAAGCGGCTGCCGTTCAAGGAGATCGCCCAGGTCGTCGGCGTCTCGGAGAACACCATCAAGAGCCGAATGCGCTACGCGCTCGAGCACCTCCGACTCGCCCTCGCCGACTATGCTGGCGACGTCCCTGGGGCGAAGAACCCCGTACCGGCGCGGAGCAGGGCGTGACGCCGAAGGAGACACAACGCCTCGAGACGAGGCTGCTCGAGCTGCTCTACGACGAGCTCCCCACCGCGGAGGTCGAGGCGGCGCGACAGGAGATAGCCGACCATCCAGAGCTCGAGGCGCGCCTGCGGCAATGGGAGCGGGTCCGGGCCGCGGCGGCATCTCTGCCCGAGATCGAGCTGGACGCCGAGGTTCGCTACAACGTGCTTCGGGCCGCGAGGCAAGCCGCCGACAAGCCGGCCAAGGTGAGCTTCTGGTCGTTCTTCGGCGGGCTCACACCGGCGCTCAGCGGGGTCGCGGTCTTGATGCTGGCGGTCGTCGGTGTCTTCACCATGACCCGTGGGCTCGAGGACTCCGCGCCGGAGGTGGGGCAGGCGCCGACCAAGGCGGCTCCCCCTGAGTCTCCCGCCCCTGCGACGGCGGTGGCCCCCAAAGATCTCCGCCCGGCGGCGGATCCTGCGCCCCCCCCCGAGCAACGCGCGAGGCCGGCCAGGGGACCCGGCGCGGAGGCTCAGACGGCTACGGTCCGCGCCGGCGAAGACGACGGGCTGCTGGAGGCCTCGAAGCCCACGCTCGATGACAAGGCGCGAGCCCCCGTCGCGACCAGGCGACAGCCGAAGGCGAAGCCGAAGCCGAAAGCGAAGCGGCGACGGCGGAGCCGGAAGAAGGCTCGGCTCGCCGATCCGTTCGGCTACGACGGCCGCGCGGGCAAGGGCGGCGGGGCCAAGACGGAGGGGGCGAAGCGTGACGAATGGGCGCGGGAGAGCGCCCGGGCGAAGGCACAGGCTCAGATGCCGGCGCCCGAGCCGGAGCCCGTCGACGAGCCCCAGGCGACGCCGGCGCTCCGGCAGGTCGTCGAAGAGAAGCAAGCCGAGGGCGTGCAGTTCGCGCCACCGCCTCCGGCGCCGTCCGCCGCCGACAACGCCGCCGGCTCCACCAGCGGCTTGGGTGACGCCGACGACGAGGCCTCCCTCGATGTCCTCGGGGGCGCGTCGGGGCGTAGCTCGGCGGCGGCGCCGAACCGCGCGGTGGTCGCGCCAGCGCCGCCACGTGTCGATGATGACCGCGGCGCGGCAGAGCAGCGCCAGGCACCGCCGGCCTCGTTGCGTACAGCGCGCGCGGCCCGGCGCGCGGGGGATCACCGCGCCGCCGTGCGGAGCTACGAGGACTTCTTGCGTGGCAACCAAGGCCACAGTGAGTTCACCGCGGCGCTGTTCGAGACGGCGCAGAGCTACGAGGAGCTCGGGGATCTGCCGCGCGCGACCCAACTCTATCGCCTCGTGGCGCGCTCCGGTGGGCGGCTGGCGGGCATGGCGGCCAAGCGCCTCGATCGAATGACGGCCTTGCGCCGCAAGGCGAAGAAACGCAAGCGCCCGGCGAAGCCGGCGGCGGCGGCGGATGAGAGGCTCGAGGCCGAGGAGCCCGCGTCAAAGGCGGCGCCGGCCCTGGAGTAGCGTCTACTTCGACTTGGGCGGGCGGTAGTCAGCCAGCGCCTTCAGCAAGGCGTCCTGGACCTTCCACACCTTCCACGCGCGGCCCTTCACGTCGTTCATCAGGATGCTGAACACCCCTGGTGTCCCGTCGGCGAAGGTGACGTAGCCGGAGACGCAGACCACCCCGTTGAGCGTCCCGGTCTTGGCTCGGAGCGCGCCGGCGCCCAGGTGGCGATTCCGAGAACGGAGCGTCCCGTCGTGTCCCGCGATGGCCAGCGAGGCGGCGTACTCGGGCAACGACGGCGAGCGGTTGTGCATGTAGCGCAGCAGCCGCACGAGCTGCATCGGCGAGAAGCGTGTGTCGCCAAAGAGCCCGGAACCATTGACGTAGCGGTAGGGACCCTCGAGTCCGACGGTCTCGTCGAGGAAGCGGCGGACGACCGCGGTGCCGCTCTTCCAGTTCCCCGCCTTGCCCTTCACGCGCCCCAGCGTCCGCACCAGATGCTCGGCCATGAAGTTGTTCGAGAGCTTGTTCACGTCGGCGACGAGCGAGCCCATCGCCGGGGAGACGTGGCGTGCGAGTCGGCGCCGCTTGCGGGGCGCAGCACCGGTCTTCACCTCGCCAGCGACCGATATCCCCGCGCGCTCCAGCATCCACTTCGCCGCGAGCCCGGCGTAGAGGGGCGGGTTGTCGATGCGACGTCGGATGCGCACGCCCCGGTGTTTGAGGGGGATCCGCCCGCTCACCTGGAGCCGCGTGCGGTCCCCCTTCTTGCGCGCCGTCGCCGCGAGCCGCTCACGTCCGCGGGCGACCGTGGTCGCCTTGTTGACGACCTTCAGGAAGCCGCTGTCCGGGCGCACCAGGACCCGGGGGCGAGCCCCGACCGCCGCTCCCGGCAGCAGGTTCACCGACACGCTGTTGAAGTTCAGGCTCATCGCGCCGGTCGCCGCGCGGTAGGCGGCGTCGTCGTCCTTCTTGTCGTCGAAACCCGGAGCCATCCGCTCGGAGGTCCACCACGTGTCGTCGACGACCAGATCGCCCTTCACCTTGCGGAGCCCAGCCGCCCGCGCGTCCTCGACCAGCGCCCACAGGGACTCCGTGACGAACCGCGGATCGCCACGACCGACCAGATAGAGCGTCTTCGCGACGCCGTCCGCGTACTCGGTCGCGGCGAGATCCGTGCGGTAGCGGAAGGTGGGCCCCAACTCGACGAGGGCCGCCGCGGTCGTGACCAGCTTGGTGTTCGAGGCCGGGTGCAGGCGGGTGTTGGCCCCCAGGCTGTAGAGCCACGGTCCTTCGTCGGCGCGGCCGACCAGGATGCCGACCTTCGCGTCTTTGACGACCGGGTCGCGGAGGATCTCCGCGAACTGGCCCACCAGCCTTTTGTCTCCGCGGGCCGCCGGTCGCGTCGGCGCGGCGCCCGCGTCGGCCGCCGTCGGTGGTGCGGCCAGGAACAGCGACAGCAGCATCAGCATGGGGCCTTATCGCACACTTGAACCGGACGCAGCGAACCCGCACAGTCGCTCGGTGACGCAAGCCTACCGACAGCAGTCCTCCGACCGCGGCCCCGCCGGCCGCGCGGTCACCCTCGTGGGGATCGTCGCGATTCTGGGTTTCCTCGCCTGGAGCCAGTTCAGCGGCTCTGGAGGTCCGCGCGAAGGCGCGCCGGCGCCGAGCTTCATCGCCAACACCCTGGCCGGCGAGACCTTCGACCTCGACGACACCGCGGGGAAGGTTGTGGTCCTCGACTTCTGGGCCACCTGGTGCACGCCGTGTATCAAGAGCCTGCCCGCCTTGCAGACGGTCCACGAGCGCTACGCGAGAAGCGACGACGTGGTCATCGCGTCGATCAACACCGACCGCGGGAAGAACCTCCAGCGTCGGATCGAGCTCTTCGTGAAGAACCACCGCTTCGACTTCCCGGTCGTCTTCGATGACACGGGCTCGATCCAGCACACCTACCGGGTCGAGAGCATCCCCACGATGGTGATCCTGGGTCGGGACGGCCTGGTACAGAAGGTGAAGGTCGGCATCACGACCTCGAACACCGACGTCATCGCGGACAACATCCAGGCGGCGATCGAGGCGCTGTTGTAGGCGGCTACTTGCCGTCCTTGAGGCGGCGGGCGATGCGCTGGTGCTCGCGGTTGCCGACCAGCTCGTGGGCGTGGTCTCGGTCGAGGGTGCGCACCACGCGGAAGTGGCGGCGCTTGACGTCGCGGACGCGGCTATAGGCGCGCTCCCAAAGGTGCTTGGGGTAGCGGCCGCCCTCGGCCTCCTTCAACAGCGTCTCGAGCACCTGAACCTGCCGGTCCAGGCTGTGGCAGCACATGAACACGTCGAGGCCGGCGGCGAGTCCTTGCTTGGTCGCCTCGACGATGCCCACCGAGTCGGTGATCGCCTTCATCTCGAGGTCGTCGCTGCAGATCAGCCCCTTGAAGCCGATCTCCAATCGGAGGAGATCCTGCAGCAGAGTGCGGCTGAGCGTCGCCGGCTTGTCGTCGATCTTCGGGAAGAGAACGTGGGCCGACATCACCATGTCGAGGTGCGGCGCCTTCTGGCACAGCTCCCGATAGGGCGCCAGCTCGATCTCTCGGAGGCGGTCGAGATCGAGGTCGCAGACGGGCAACTCCACGTGGCTGTCGGTCGAGGTGTCCCCGTGTCCGGGGAAGTGCTTGCCACAGGCGATGATCGAGTTGTCGTGCAGTCCGCGAATGATCGCCCGACCCAGCCTCGTGATGCGCGCCGGATCACCCGAGAGCGCCCGACGCCCGATCACCGGATTGTCGGGGTTGGTGTCCACATCGAGGACCGGCGCGAAGTTCAGGTTGAAGCCGGCAGCCTTCAGCTCGCGGCCCACGACGGCGCCGGCCTCGTAGGCGACCGACACCGAGTTCACGATGCCCGCGCGCGCCGCGTCCGGGAAGACCGTGAACGGCTCCGGCAACCGGTGAACCGCGCCCCCCTCCTGATCGACCCCGACGAAGGGCGGCGTGCCCTGACCGAGGGACCACAGCTCCTCGTTCATGTCGATGATCTGGTCGAGGGATTGCAAGTTGCGCTTGAACAGGATGAAGCCGCCCAGGCCCCACTCCTCGTCGAGCCGAACGAGTTCCTGCGGGACGCGCGTCCCGTCGAAGCCGACCAGGACGCGCTGCCCGATGCGGCGCTTCAAGTTGCGCAGGTCGGCCATCGCGGTGCATCTCCAGAGCGTGCGGGGGGGGGACGAAGGGCGCGGGAAGGTAGCAGCATGAGCCTCGAAGGGCAACGCCGAGCCCCCGCGCCCGGTGAAAACGGTTGACGGGCGCCCGGTCCGTCCCTACCCTCCGCGCACTCTCGGCCCCACGGCCGTGGGCCCACGGGGCTGTAGCTCAGTTGGGAGAGCGCTAGAATCGCACTCTAGAGGTCGGGGGTTCGAGACCCCCCAGCTCCACCACGAAACCCCCTGAGCAATCAGGGGGTTTCGTCGTTTTCGGGCTCCGCTCCACAGCCCGACGACCCCGCCTGACAATGATTCGACAACGAAAAGCGCCCTTCGACCTGCGTGATCCTGCCTGTTCTCTAAACGAGCTGATGAGCCCGATTGGCGGCTCGATCACAACAAGGAGAGCGTGATGAGCACGTTCGAGAAGGGGGCATCCGCCTCATGCGAGAAGACGGCGATCCTCGTCGGCATCATGTTGTCGAAGGAGGTGCCCGGCGCATCCCCCGGCGAGCGGAGGGACAACGCCCTCGCCCTGCTCGGCGGACGCCGCAGGCTCCGGCAGGCCAAGAAGGTCTACCGGGTGGCCCAAAGGATGGGCATCGATGGCGGCGAAGCGGGGAGGGCGGTGCGCCGCATTGAGCGGCGCCTGCGGGGAACCAGGTTCGAGGGCTCGTTCCGTGCCGCCCTGTTCTTCTGGCAGCTCAGGGAGCGGTGCCGTCGTCGGCGGTGACCGCTTGACCCCTGCGAGGATGGCTCAGCACCCGTTGGGCCATCCTCGCCCGCTCCCCGGCTTCCTGGTTCTCCGAGATGTAGCTCTGCACGGTGACCCTGATGTCCTCATGCCCAAGCTGATCCCGCACATCGTGGGCCGTCCTCCCAGCCGTTCGAGCCAGCTTGCCGTGCGTACCTACCCCTCCCCCGTCACTGGTACATGCAACGATTATTGGCGGTGGCGTGAGCGTTGCTGAGCAGCGCTCACGCCAGCAGCAGGCTTCGATGCTTGGAAGAAATGGCCCATTTGCGCTCGCCAAAACTGACCCACCCAGAAACCGCGTCCCTGCCCGTCGCCGTCAGCGGCGGTCACGCCCACGAAACGCCAAGAGCCGGTGTCGACGGCGAGGGGTAAGGTCCTGGGCACTTGCTCCGACCCAGAGGCCAAGGAAGCGACGTCGTGACGCGCCTTCGTGCAACAAGTCGGTCGTGGGGCGTGCAACGCAACACCTGCGCACCATCGGCACTCCTGCTCATCTCAACCAGGTCCGTCGCCGTCAAGCCAGCCTCGTGGGCGGTGGTCCAGTTTTCACAAGCAGAGGTGGGTCAATTCTGGATAGCGTCGAAGCCGGGTCGAGCTGGAGTTGCTCCTGGCCGATGGTGAGACCTGTACCCGTTGGCTATCCACTACGGACTGAGGCACGACCTGGCGGGGCTCTGGGAGTACGACGAGATGTCGGGGAGCGGGAGCGCCAGGGTGGGCAGCGACGGCAAGATGCGGGGCAAGTTCCGGATCAAGGACGGGAACGACAGCACCTTCGTGGCCGAGCGGGCTGAGGCGCCGGAGCAGCCGATCCCGGACCCGCCTTCGTACCGGGACAAGTGGCAGCGGGCGTCGGTGGTGATGACCGCCCACTGCTCGCTCAGGCGGCGGGGCGTCGGAGGTAGTCCAGCGTGCCGGGCACGTCACGGAGGAGCCGGAGCAGTACGTCCATCGCCGCTGACTGTACGTTCCGGCCGGACTCCCAGCGGGACAGGGTGTTCCCCCCGAGGCGGAGCAGCTCGGCCATCTCGGCCTGCGTGAGGCGGTGACGATCTCGAATCGCCCGGATCTCGTCGCTGGACAGCAGGCTGTGTGCGGCTCGATATCGGGCCAGTGCAGCTTGGCGAAGTGAGCGGGCCTGCTCACGGCGGAGGACCACCTCGCCGCACTTCGGGCACTCGAGGTGTTCGACGCCGGGGACGGAGACCTCCTCGCCGTTGATCGGCAACGGCATGCTGGCCCTGGCCTCGAACATCATCGTGCCGCAGGTCGGGCAGGCGTCGTCGGGGAGTGGGGCGCCGTGGCCTTCTTGCTCGCTACTCATTGATCAACCTCGTCCTCGTGGAAGGAGATGACCGGGCAGCCGTCCCGGACGATCACCCTCACGTACAGCACCATGTCGTCGAGCCCCAGATCCAACGCCGCCAACTCCCGCAACGCCTTGTAGGTGAAGCGAACCCGGCCGGCAGCGACGAGCGCTCTGAGGTGGGCGAGTAGCTCGGGTAGCCAGGGCATCGCAGGGGCATCCAATCACCATATGGTGAGTTTGTCGGGCGGGCCACCAGGGGTCAAGCCGGAGGCTGTCCTCTCGCACCGTTGTCAACGATTTCGTCTTCCGTTTCGCGGGCTTGCACCACCCGCCAAGCGTTTCGACAACGAAAGAGCGCCGGCAAACCCAGCAGCGGCGCCATCTGCGCTAGAATCGCACTCTAGAGGTCGGGGGCTCGAGACCCCGCTCGACGGTGAAGGAGCCGCCCATGTCAGGGCCTGACGAGCGTGTCGCCGGGTACAAGCTGATCAGCACCGGCACCTTGGTGAACTTCGACATCGTCGGCACCAAGGTCGAGGAAACCGAAGGTGGAGTCGTCGTCCAGATCGAGCTGGCCCTTGGCGAGATCGAGGACTACGACGAGGGTGAGGCCCCCTTCCGGTCCGAGGACCACGAGTGGGGTGGACTCGGGTTCATGTTCTGCCTGGCCGTCCTCTCCTTCGCCGATGCCCGACCTCGGGGCGTCTCGGACATGCACCACCTCGAGGGTGATCAACTCACGGTGGCCGATTTCCTGGAGGGTTTCCGGTACGTGAGGGGCGAGATGCAGTACAGCCGGGACTACATCCGTGGCCGCTGCGTGAAGACGGACATCACCGTCAGGCCGGACGGGACCGCCAACCTGACGACCCGCTCACGGGGAGAGGCGGCGGTGCGGTGGGTCCAGCGGCTCAAGGGGAAGAAGGTGCTGGAGCTGGTGCAGTGAGGATCCCCGAAGGGCTGTAGGGGTGGTGGCGGATCACCGAGACCAGCCAGTGGGTCGACGACTTCCTCGATGGCCTCCGCCTGCTGATCGCTCAGGCGGCGGGGCGTCGGAGGACCACCTCGCCGCACTTCGGGCACTCAGGGCTCTGATGTGGGCGAGTTGCTCGAGTAACCAGGGCATCGCCAGGGCGCCGTTGGCGCGAGAATCGCAATCCAGCGGCCGGGGGTTCGAGACCCCCCCAGCTCCACCGGAAACCCGTCGAGGAATCGGCGGATTTCCCCATTTCAGCCCCGACGTTGACACCCAACGACCCTCGACCTATCGTCCACAATCCGTAATCCACCCGTTTGGCGAGCTGGATGGCGACGCCCCACAAGCTGCTACTCACACTCTGTGCCGTCGGCCTCTGGGCTACGCCGGCGCTCGCGCTGGACAACGATCCACACCTCGACCGCCTCTGCGTTCGGGAGCCCGTCGATGTCGATGGCGACGGGGCGACGGATCGTCCCTGCGGAAACGCGCCGGCCCCGGACCAGCAGGCATTCTCGGACGTGGTCCGGGAGTACGGGATGGCCTTTGCGCCGCGACTCCTGGCCCCCGCGGAGACCCTCGGCGTCAACGGCTTCAACTTCGGCTTCCACGTCGGACTGACGAACATCAACGACGCCGAGGAGTACTGGGCGCGCACGATCGAGGACGAGGCGCCGCCGCCCGTACTCACCACGCTGCACCTCGACGCGCGCAAGGGCCTGCCCTACAGCCTCGAGGTCGGCGCGAGCATGAGCTGGCTGGCCCAGAGCGAACTCTTCGGCCTCGGCGGCAGCATCAAGTGGGCGCCTAACGAGGGCGTCGACGCGTTCCCGGTCGACTTCGCCGCTCGCTTCACGGCGGTCCGCGTCGTCGGCTCGTCCCAGCTCGATCTCACGACGCTGGGGCTGGATCTCGTGTTGAGCCGTGGCTTCGGCGTCGGCGGAGTGGCCAACATCGCGCCCTACATGGCCTACAGCCCCGCCTTCATCTTTGCCCGCAGCGGCGTGCTCGACTCCACGCCCGGCTGTGGCCCGAGCAGCGAACCCGACGCGGACGGCATCTGCCGGCAGGGCGGCGATCCCGAGCGGAGCTTCGTCTTCGAGAAGGAGGAGCTCGTGCTCCACCGCTTCGTGGTCGGCACCCGTCTGGTGATCGGCGCCGTGAACTTCACCCCGGAGATCGCGCTGACGAAGGGGCTCCAGTCCTACAACTTCAATCTGGGTCTGGACTTCTAGGCGCGTCCGCCTCGGCGAGACGCGCCTCGAGCACCTCGACACGCGCCCGAAGCTCCGTCACCTCAGCCTGTAGCCTTCCGAGTGGATCGAGGCCGCCGAGCAGATCCTGGAGCTGGTCGCGCGTCTCCGCGGCGCGCTCCTCGCCGGTGCGGATCAGCTTGTTGACCGACTCCTCGACGCTGGTTCGGATGTTGGTCACGGGCTGCGTGATGCGCCGAGAGAGCAACGCCGTGTTGTGCTGGATCAACTCCCGCAATCCGGCCAGGGACGCGCCGCCATCGCCGCGCCGCTCACGCTTCTCCTCTTCGACGAGGATCTGCGCCATCGTCACCGCGGTGAGGTCTTCCTTCGTCTTGTTGTCGATGATCCGGATCTCTTCACCCGATTTGATCATCTGAGCGATCTCGTCGAGCTTGATGTAGCTGCTGCCCGTCGTGTCGTAGAGCTTCCGGTTCGCGTATCGCTTGATGAGCCGCACCGGCGGACCTTCGCGGGCGTGACGCACGGTGTCAAGTCGACGCCCCATGCTTGCTGTCTGGCGCTCTCGGTGCGATCATCCCTCCGTCGTTCGGAGGCGCGATCCAAGGCAATGCTCGTCAAGTGTGAACGCTGCAGTGCCGGATATGAGTTCCCGGTCGACCAACTCCCCCCCGATGGCCTGAGGGCCAAGTGCGCGGCGTGCGGACACGTGATGTGGATCCGCGGCGCGGGGCCGGGGGACGAGGCCGACTTCGACGACTTCGAGATGTCGATGGACGGCTCGCTCGACAAGCCCCCGCAGGTCTTCCAGCCCCCGCCGCGCATCATCCAGCCGGTTCCGCTCGGTCGCATCGGGCGCGCGCTGGGGGTGAGCACCGTGCCGCCGCCCGCGGAGCCGCCACCCCGCGCGGCCACGCCGCCGGTCGGCCTCGGGACGGCGCCCCCCGAGTTCGGCCCCCCCCCGCCCGAGCCACCCACCGCGACACCGGCGCCCCCGGGTACGGTGCCGCCCAAGGTGGTGGACATCGACGACGATGTCGTCGTGAGCCGCGAGGCGCCTCAATCCCAGGTCGGGTTCCGCCTCGATCCCTCGGACCGCGCGCCGCTAGCCGCCGAGCCCTCCGTCGAGATCGCCGCGCCAACGCCGACGCCCGCCCCCGCCGAGCCGTCGATCGTGGTCGATCTCGACAATATCGGCGAAGACCGACCGGCGGCCGCCGAGGTGCCGGTCGAGGAGCCGGCGCAGGCGGCGTTCGCCCCACTGTCGAGCACGCCCTCGATGCCCCGTCCATCCAAGGCGGCGATGCGGGAGGCCTCGACGGTGCTCGTCCGCGCCCAAGAGGACGTCCCCGAGCCCGGTGATATCCGGCCGGTGCGGCCCCCGAGCCTGTTCCGGCTCGGCCTGCTCCTCGTCCTGCTCGCGGTGGGCGGGCTCCTCGCCTTCGTCTCCGCGGCGAACGACTGGCGCCCCGTCTGGGAGGAGCCGGAGCTCTCGCTGCGGGTCGCCTTCGGCCTCGCGGAACGCAAGGCGCCGCCCAGGCCACGGATCCCGGACATGGTCGAGGCCGAGCCCATGCGGGGCAACCTCGAGGTCCGCGATCTGAAGGTCTCGATGGTCAAGGTCGGGCGCAACTCGCGGGCGGCGGTCCTCCAAGGGACGCTCGTCAACGGCAGCAACCGTCGGCATGCGCGAATCGAGCTCGAGGCCACGCTCTCGCGCGCCCCCGGCGCCATGCCGCTGAAGACCCGGCGACTCTCGTGTTGTGAGGCCCTCAGCCCAGAGCAGGCCGAGGCCGTCGCCCGTGACCCCAAGCACCAGCACTACCGCCGCGCCCCGGGAAACTCGCACGTCGATCCCGAGCAATCTCAGCCGTTCACGGTCGTCTTCCGCGATGTCGACCTGGGCGAGGCCCACGCCGCGGTGGCGGTGAAGTACTCGGAGCAGGAGCGCCCACCGAAGTGACAGCGCTGGATCGGCGGTTCCTCCCGAGCAGGTTTCTCCAGCGCCTGGGGAGCGTGCCCGAGCCCGGGATGCAGGAGGCGTTGTGGGCACAAGCGCTGACCGAGTGTAGCCCGGAGCAGTCCGCCGCCCTCGTGTTGGAGGCCCTCGGAGCCATGAGCCGCCGTCGGCCCAGCGGGCGCGTCGCCTACCTCGCCCTGGTGCGGTTGGTGGAACGTCGTCCGCAGGCCCGGCTCGGACTGCAGCTCGCCGCGCGACACGCAGACGCCCTCGACTCGCTCTTCGTCGGAGGCTATCCCGGGCGCGTGGTCGAGGCCGACGAGCTGCCCGGGCCGCCGCTGAAGACCGATCGGGAGATCACCCTCGGCGAGCGGCGCTCGTGGGCTCGGCGCCCGGATCGCGACCTCATCGATCGCCTGCTCCTCGACCCCGATCCCGTCGTGATTCGGAACCTGCTCGACAATCCACGCCTCATCGAACGCGATGTGCTGCGCGTCGCGAGCCGCCGCCCCGCGAGCGACGCGGTCCTGACGGAGGTCTTCTACCATCCGCGTTGGAGCCAGCGATCAGAGGTGCAGCTCGCCCTGGTCCTCAATCCCTACACGCCGGTGCTGATCGCTGCGGGGCTGGTGGCGCTCCTCGATCTGGGGCGTATCGAGAGCATGACCCGGGATTCGAGCGCGCATCCAGTCGTCCGCGAACGCGCGGAAGCGGCCCTCGCCTGGAGGCGAGGATTGGAGTAGCTCAGGCCGTCTCGCTCTTCGTCTCTTCAACCTGTTGCAGCTTCTGCTCGACGTTCGGTTTGGGCTCCGGTGGAAGCTCGCGCACCTCGCGCTGTACGGGCTGGGTCTCGGTCTCGTCCTTCGCGAAGGACTTTCGGAAGTTGCGGATACCCTTCCCGAGCGCGTCGCCGAGCTGCGGGATGCGGTTGTGACCGAACACGACCAGCACGATGAGCAAGATGAGCAAGAGCTCGGGACCGCCGATGCTCGGGAGCGCCAGGGCCAGGATGTCGGGATCTGCGGGGTTCATGCGGTTGGCTCCTTTGGCGACATCATACCACCGGCCGGGAGAGACCGTGACGGTCACTCCCCCGTGCCGAGGTCGATCCGCAGGATTCGGTCACCGACGGTGAGGGCGTCGACCACGTCTTGACCCTTGGCGACCCGGCCGAAGACGGTGTAGCCGCCATCGAGGTGGGGCTGGGGGCTGTGCGTGATGAAGAACTGGCTGCCGCCGGTGTCCTTGCCCGCGAGGGCCATGCCCACCGCGCCCGTGCGGTACGGGCGGTCGTTGATCTCGCAGCGGATGGCGTAGCCGGGCCCGCCCATCCCATCACCCCGCGGGTCGCCGCCCTGGACAACGAAGTCCGAGACGACGCGGTGGAACGTCAGGTTGTCGTAGAAGCCCTTCTGAGCCAGCCGGACGAAGTTCTTCACGGTGTTCATGGCGGCGCCCGTGTAGAGCTCGATGGTGACGGCGCCCTTGGTGGTGTGCAGCGTCGCCTCGCGGAACTCCGACGGATCTGCCAGCGCGACGCTCGGCTCGGTCTCCGCCGCCGCCGCCGCAGAGGGCAGCCCGCGTGGGCGGCGGGCCTCGTGGCCCTGGATCTTCTTGAGGGCGCGCCCCGCCGATTGAGCCACGCCAGGGTTCGGATGGAAGGTGTGCTCCTCGAGGACGTCCACCGCGGCCTTGGACTTCAGGTCACCCAACGCCTCGAAGATGGCCTGCACGACCTCGTACTCCTTGGCGGCCATGAAGCGGCGGTAGGCGAGCATCAGCGGGCCCGCAGCCTCGACCAGCTTCAGCTTCGCCGCGGCGGTCGCCCCCTCGCTGACGACGAGGGCGTCCCCCTCGGCGATCGCGGCCATGACCAACTCGCCGGCGACCGCGCCTTCCACTCCTTCGAGCGCCCCCAGGACGGCTACGCGACCCTGCGGGGTCGCCTTCGGGAAGAAGCGCGCCAGCGCCTTGCCCCGCTTCGCGACGGGGAGCGTGGCGAGGACCGTGACGGTGAGCGGCTCCCGGTACGCCTTCGGGTAGTCCGCGGCTCCACAGCGGCGGACCTTGTTGGGGCGACCGGTCCTTCGTTCCCACAACGCCGCGGCCCGGCACCGGATGTGGGAGGCGCCCAACGCCTTGGCACCGTTCTCCGCGTCGCTGATCTTCCCGCCGGGCTTCGCCGCCCGGTACACGGCCTTCCCCGCGGCGGAGAGCGCCGGCGTCGTGGGCCGGGTCAACGCCGAGTCGAGGGCCGCCAGGAGCGGGTGTATCGCTGCGCCGTCCGTCGCGAGCCGGCCCGCTGCGAGCTCGACGGCGGCCGTGGTCAGCATCAGCGCGAGGGGCTCGTCGGCGCCGATCTTGCCGAGGGCGCGCGCCGCCTGGACGCGAACCCGCCAATCGTCGTCCTTCGCGGCCGGCACGAGGGCCTCGGCGGCCTTCGCGCCGTGGTTCGCCAGGGCGCGGACGCAGAGGGCGCGAACGGTCGGCGCGCCGTCACCAGCGCACAGCGTCGCCGCCCGGAGCGCGCCCTCGTCGACGAGCTTCTTCGCGCGCATCAGCGCGTAGGCCGCCGCGTAGCGCACGTCCGAGTCCTCGCTCTTCAACCAGCCCTCGAGCTGGGCGGAGGTGACGTCCGGCAGGTCCCCGTCGCGGCGACGCGCGAGCAGCCCCAGCCCCGTCAGGGCCGCGCCGCGCAGCTTCGCGTCGGCCGTCTCGCCGGCCCGCTCCACCAAGAACGGCACATGTCGCCCGTCGCCCACCCGCCCGACCGCGGCGACGATGAGGCGCCGCGTCTCCGGGTCCTGCTCCGCGGGGTAGCGCTCGACGAGCGCCTGGGCGCTCGAGGGCAGCATCCCCAGCGCCAGCACCGCGGCGCGCCGGACCGAAGCCTCACCATCCGTCAAGGCCTTCGAGATCGCTGGCCGTCCACTCACGTCTCCGACCCGCCCCAGAGCGCGCACCGCGAGGGCGCGAACCTCGGGATCGCGGTCTTCGGCGAACGCCTCGAGGCGGTGGCCCCCCACGCCGCGTTGGTCCTCCAGTGAGACCACCATGGCGATCTTCTTTCGCCGGGCTTTGTCCGCCTTGGCCGCCGTCGCGCCCATCGGCAGGAGCAGCAGCACGGCCGGGATGATCCGCAGACTCACATGCATCTCGACCCTCCTCCGTCCGCGCGCGAACCTACAACACGGGTCGGAGTCCTGGGAAGCGTATGCGGTTCAGGAACTTGTCCGCGGGCCCACGGCATGCTACGCGGATCATCCCCTGGAAGGAGCCCCTACGAGGTCATCGGTGGCGACGACGTACGCCCTCAGATTCATCGCCGGACGGTACAAGGGGGGCGAGTTCCCGCTGCGACCGAACCGGGAGATCATCGTCGGCCGCGGCAGCGAGTTCGACATGGTCCTCGATGAGGACATGGTCTCGCGGCGGCACGCCAAGATCGCCACCTACCATGGGCAGATCGTGCTCCAGGACCTCAAAAGCACCAACGGCACCTTTGTGAACGGAGAGCGGGTCACGGTCGCGCGGCTGCAGATCGGCGACAAGGTCCTGGTGGGCACCTCGATCATGGAGTTGGTCACGCTCGACCACGGGCCGGTCAGTCACGCGCCGCGTGATACGGGGGCGCACCAGGTCGACGTGCCGGCGCCGGACAAGGCCACCGTCGGGATGCCGGCGCAGCGCGTCCCTGGCCAGCCGCCGGCGCAGGTGGTGTCACGCCCGACGATCGACCGCGCCGAGGGCATGTCGGGGCGGTTCCCCGAAGACGAGATCACCCTCGCCGACCTGATCGAGCTCTTCGTGGGCAGCGGGCGGACGGGTGTGCTGGTCGTGAGCGACGATCACGGGCGGGAGGGGCGGGTCTTCTTCCGCAAGGGGTCGATCTACTACGCGACCCTCGCCGCGCCGAAGCGGCCCGGTGAACAGGGCGTGGAGGTGCCTCCGCAGAAGAGCTTCTTCCGACTGCTCACGTGGCCGTCGGGGACGTTCCGGATGGACACGCTCGATCCGGCGCCCAGCTTCGAGAACGAGATCGAAGGGGACAGCCGCTCGCTCCTCGTCGAGGGTCTGCGCCAGTACGACGAGCTCAAGCGGTACGAAGGACACCTGCCGGGCCGCGATCGCCGCCTGGTGCTCAACCTGCCGCTCACGCCGCGGCTGTCAGCGCTCTCCGCGGAGGCCCTCGATACCCTGCAGATCGTCCTCAACCACGCCGAGGTCGGGCTCGTCCTCGACTACAGCGACGCCAGCGATCTGGAGACCTACCAGGACCTGCTCTACCTCCTGCAGAACGACTATCTGGTCGTCGAATAGCGCTCTGGCGAATCGGCTCCTTGACGCCTTCGAGACTCGCCGCTAACGTCACGCCCCTTTGCGTCTAGGAGGGGTCCGTGGAGTTCTTCGTCGTCGATCCCAAGACCTCGACCTTCGATGATTGGGCGGTCCGCATCCGCTCGTTTCTCGCCGAGGAGTCGTTGGAGTACACCGAGGCCGACGGGGGCCTCTACTACATCGGCGACGATATCGCCGCGCCCTGGGACGAGAACTCGATCCTCTTCACGGTCGAAGACGAGAGCGAGAAGCTCGGCGTCATCGAGCTGCGGGACGTCGATCGCCACTTCTACACTTTCACCGACGACCTCGACATCTTCGACGAGCAGGAGGTCGTTGACGCCGTCGGGCAACACGCCCGGCCCGCGGGCACGCTCTACGGCTTCCGGTGGAACAACACCAATGGTTGCCGATTCCACATCGGGCCCTCCCTCGGCTTCCACTTCCTGTGCGAGGACGAGGACACCGACTACCCGCCGGTCCTCGAGCTCGAGGAGGTGTGGACCACCTTCTTCCGCGTGGTCCATTGGCTGGGCAACTCGACGTCGCGCATCCAGGACCTCAAGGGGATCCACGTCGAGAAGGTCCACATGGACTTCGAGGTCGAGGTCGGGTTCACGCACCCTGCGTCCCGTGACGCGCTCAACGAGATCCTCTCCCAGGAAGAGGGCTACGAGCGCACCAAGGATGGGTTGCGGGCGCGCTTTCGCGACCGCGATATCGGGTGGATCCGCGAGTTCGTGTCGTTGCTGCCCCCCGAGGAAGAGGACTACACGCGTGCGTTCTTCCGCGCCGTGTGGCGCGGAATGACGCCGAAGGGCGAGCGCGAGGTCTTCTATGCGGGGATCGAGCGTCGCGAACTACGGCCCTTCATCCAGCTCCCGGTGCATCGCACGAGCAAGCAGCTCATGGACAAGTTCCGGAAGTTCTTCAAGGGCCACCGGATCGATCGCCAGGAGTACTACATCACCGACGCGCCGTCCTAGGACGGTGCGTCGGCGTTGATCCCCGACGAGATCATCCAAGAAGTCCTCGAGCGCACCGACATCGTGCGGCTCGTGGGGGCGTCCGTCGACCTGCGCAAGGCGGGCACCGTCTACAAGGGCCTGTGCCCGTTCCACGAAGAGAAGACGCCCTCCTTCGTCGTCACCCCGGTCCGCCGCAGCTACCATTGCTTCGGCTGCCAGGTGCACGGCAACGCCTTCGGCTGGATGATGGAGCACGAGGGCATGCAGTTCCCGGAGGCGGTCCGCGCTCTGGCGGCGGCCTGCGGCGTCGAGGTCCCCGAGGCGCGGCGTGAGAGCCCTGAGCAGCGCGCCGCGCGAGAGCGCAGAAAGAGCGAAGCGGAGCGCCTGCTCGCGGCCCAGGACAAGGTGGCGGCCTTCTACACCGAGAGCCTGTTTGGCCCCGGCGGGGCCCGGGCTCGCAGCTACCTCGATGGGCGCGGGTTGACGCGGCGCGCCGCGGAGGCCTTCCGGATCGGGTGGGCCAGCGGCGACAAACGGTCCTTCGCCCGGTTCTTGGAGGCCAGCGGGATCGATCGGGACGACCTGCACGCCCTCGGGATCCTGCTACGCCCGGACGAGGGTTGGGAGCCGGGGCGGCCCCTGGACGGCGGCTATCTGCGGTTTCGAGAGCGACTCATGTTCCCCGTCGTCGACGTTCGAGGCGAGGTCACCGGCTTCAGTGGGCGCATCCTCGACGCCCACGCCAAGGCGGCCAAGTACGTGAACTCCCCGGAGACGCCCGTCTTCACCAAAGGGGAGCAACTCTACGGCGCGTTCACCGCGCGCCACGCCGCACGCCGGGCTGGTCGCCTGGTCCTCGTCGAGGGTCAGGTCGACGTGGTGATGCTGTGGCAGGCGGGCCTCGAGGGCACGGCGGCGGCCATGGGGACGGCCCTCACGCCCAAGCAGGTGCGGTTGGTCAAGCGCATCGGTGACCAGGTCGTGTGCGTCATGGACGGCGACGCCGCCGGCGCCAAGGCGGCGTTTGCGAGCCTGGTCCCGTTCCTGGAGGCGGGCTTGCAGCCGCGCGCCGTGATGTTGCCCAAGGGCGAAGACCCCGACAGCTTCGTGCGCGCGATGGGCGTCGAGACGTTCCTGAAGCTCGTAGACCAGGCGTCACCGTTGCTCGATCTCTACATCGAGCGGGTCGGCGCCTCGCACCCGGCGGACCCACCGGGGCGCGCCGCGGCGCTGCACCAGTTGGCGCCTGCGTTGTCCAAGCTCACCGACCCGGTCACCAGCGGGCTCTACACGCGGCACGTCTGCCGCGCGCTCGATGTGGACGCGGAGATGGTCGCGGCGGCGGTGAGCGGCCGGCTCCAGCCCGCCGTCCAGCGAGGTCGTCCCAGTCCGACGCCAACCTACGACGATCCGGGGCCGCCGCCGCCGGAGGCCTTCGTGGGCGCCGCCACGGGCCGCCCCTCAACCCCTTCTCTCTCCCTGGACTCGGTTCCTGGCTTTGAGCGGGATGTCGTTGAATTCATTGTACAATACCCACGCTTGGTGAAGCGGTTCTACGAGGTCGTGGACGACAATTGCTTGACCCACACAAGTCTGGCTGCTTTCCTTCGTGACCTTTGTCGGGAGGTCTGCGCCGGACGCACGCCGAACGAGGACCGAATTCTGAAGCAACTGGATGATTCGCAGGTCGTCACGTTCATCCGTGACATCCAGGCGAGGCGCACCAAAGTCGTCGATTCCGAGGTCGACCGAACTTTCGAGAGCGCTCTGTCCAAGCTTCGTCGGGAGGCCCTCAAACGGGAGCGTGACCGGCTCATGGCCCAGGCACGGGTGGCGTATCGAGGAGGAGATCGCGCGCGAGGCGACGCGATCTACAGGCAAGCCATGGCGATTCTCACCCTCAACCAGCAAGACCCCGAGGGAGCACGCTAGATGACGGTGTCCCAGGAGCAACGGCGGATCCGCGAGCTCATCGCGCGCGGACAGAGTAAGGGATTTCTGACCAACGACGAGGTCAATCGCGCCCTTCCGCCCGGGTATCTGCCCGAGCAGCTCGACGAGTTGTTGACGATGCTCAAGCTCGCGTCGATTCGAGTGATCGACCGCGAGGACGCTGCGGCGCACAAGCGCCGCACTAAAAAGGACGGCGAGGACGATGAGGCGGCCTTCGGGCGCACCAACGATCCCGTCCGCGTCTACTTGCGCAAGATGGGCTCGGTCTCGTTGCTCACCCGCGAGGGTGAGGTCGAGATCGCCAAACGCATCGAGTCGGGCCAGATCCGGGTCCGCGATGCGGTGCTCGACAGCCCGGTCGCGATGAACGTCGCGTTGCAGCTCATCAAGCGCTACGAGAAGGGCTGTCTGCGGCTCAAGGGGCTCGTCGCCGAGCCCGGAGAGGACGAGGTCGTCAAGGAGGCGCCGGGCCAACGCGTGGTGCGCCTCGCCGGTGAGATCCGCAAGCTCGACCGTGAGCGACGCAAGTTCCTCGAGCGTCTGGCCGGCGTGCAGCCGATGAAGGCGTCGTATCGCAAGCAGCTCGAGACCCGGGCGCGCAACGCCCGCAAGGGCATCAAGGAGCGCCAGCTCCAGATGGCCTTCCTCAAGCGCGTCATCGACCGCATGTCGGGGCGCGTCAAGCTGCTGCACAACCGCATGCTCAACGCCGAGGAGATGATCGAGAGCGTGCGTCGTCGCGCGCGCATCAAGGACATCGCGGCGTTCCGGCGTGACATGCGCACGCTGCGGAAGGCGGACGACTACGACGAGATCGATCGCATCGTGGCGGGGTATCGAACGCCCGATCCGGTGTGGTTGCTCAACCAGGACCGCACCCTCGCCCACGCCCAGCGCAAGCTCGGCCGGGTGGCCATGGAGGCGGGGTGTCCGCTCGAGGAGTTGCGGGCGCTCTACGCCGACATCCAGGCCGGCGAGCGCGCCGCGGAGAAGGCCAAGACCGAGCTGGTCGAGGCCAACCTGCGGCTCGTCGTGAGCATCGCCAAGAAGTACACCAACCGCGGGCTGCAGTTCCTCGACCTGATCCAGGAGGGGAACATCGGGTTGATGAAGGCGGTCGACAAGTTCGAGTACAAGCGTGGCTACAAGTTCAGCACCTACGCCACGTGGTGGATCCGTCAGGCGATCACCCGCGCGATCGCCGACCAGGCGCGTACGATCCGAATCCCGGTCCACATGATCGAGACCATCAACAAGTTGATCCGTACCAGCCGGTACCTCGTGCAGGAGATGGGGCGCGAGCCCACGCCCGAGGAGATCGCCGAGAAGATGGACTTGCCCCTCGACAAGGTGCGCAAGGTTCTCAAGATCGCCAAGGAGCCGATCTCGCTGGAGACGCCCATCGGCGAGGAGGAGGACTCGCACCTCGGCGACTTCATCGAGGACAAGTCCGCGGTGAGTCCGAGCGAGGCGGTCGTCAGCCTGAGTCTGCAAGAGCAGACGCGCAAGGTGCTGTCCACGTTGACGCCTCGTGAGGAGAAGGTGCTGCGCATGCGCTTCGGCATCGGCGAGAAGTCCGACCACACCCTCGAAGAGGTGGGCCAGGACTTCGACGTCACGCGCGAGCGGATTCGGCAGATCGAGGCGAAGGCGCTGCGCAAGTTGCGGCACCCGTCGCGCAGCAAGCGGCTACGTTCGTTCGTCGACACGTGAGAGGGTTCGAGAGAGCGGGCCTATAGCTCAGCGGTTAGAGCAGCCGGCTCATAACCGGTTGGTCCCAGGTTCAAATCCTGGTGGGCCCACCGCATGGAAGGAGACGGTGACCGGGTGAGAGAAACGCTGGCGATGTTGGCCGAGCTGCAGGATCTCGACGACAAGCTCCGAGACCTGCGCGAGAGCAAGAAGGGTCTCGACGCGCTCCGTGCGCGCAACGACGAGGAGTTGGCGGTCTTCGACGGTATGCTCGGGCAGCAGTCCGAGCGCATCGAGGAGGCCCGCGAGTTCTGTCGCGAGAAGGCGAAGGAGCTCGAGGACAAGCGCGACGACATGCGTCGCTCCCGCGGGCGCCTCAACGGGATCACGTCGCAGCGCGAGTTGACGGCGGTCAACAAGGAGCTCGACATCGCCCGTCGCGCGATACAGCAGAACACCGAGGAGATGGGCAAGCTCGAGGTCGAGCTAGAGCAGGCTCAGGCCGACTTCGACGCGAAGACCACGCAGCGCCAGGAGGTCGAGGAGGCCATGGGCGCCGCCGTCGAGTCCCAGCGGGGCGGCATCTCCGAGCTCGAAGCCCACGCCGGCGAGTTCAACGCCCGGCGCGCCCAGATCCGCGAGCTGCTCAAGCGTCCGCTCGTCGGTCGATACGACCGAATCTCTCGAGGGCGCGACGGCCAGGCTGTCGCCAGCGCCGACACCGGGAAGTGCGCCGGTTGCAACATGCAGGTTCCGCCGCAGGTGCTCAACAAGTGCCAGCGGCTCGAAACGCTAGAGTCCTGCCAGCATTGCCAACGGCTGCTGGTCTACCGGTCGGCGCTCACGGGCGAGGTCCCTGAAGCGTCGTCCCCAGAAGCGTGATTCTCGGCCTCTCCGAGTAGGTCAGATGGTCGCCGGCGCGAGAGCGCGGGAGGAAAGTCCGAGCTCCAGAGGGCGTGGTGCTGGTTAACGGCCAGTCGGGGTGACCCGAAGGAAAGTGCCACAGAGAGCAGACCGCCGCGGTTCGCCGCGGTAAGGGTGAAAGGGTGCGGTAAGAGCGCACCGGGGGGCTGGTGACAGTCCCCGTCACGGTAAACCCCACCTGGAGCAAGCCAAATCGGGACGCTCCGCACCGACGGAGCCCGGGTGCCCGCCCGGTAGTCTCGGGTCAGGTTGCTCGAGGTCGTGGCGACACGACCGCTAGATGAATGACCATCCCTCGCGTTCGGGTGACCGGCGCGAGAGACAGAACTCGGCTTACGACCTGGTCGGAGAGGCCACTTTTCAGGGATCGAATTGAGCGACAAGAAGATCATCGCCAGCAACCGCAAGGCTCGCTACGACTACGACATCGGCGACACCTTCGAGGCTGGTCTCCAGCTCGTGGGCACCGAGGTCAAGAGCCTCCGAGACGGCCACGTCACCCTCAACGAGGGTTACATCCGCATCACCGGCCAGCAGGCCTTCCTCGTCGGCGTCACCATCCCCGAGTACTCCCACGGCAACCTCGAGAACCACGAGCCGCGACGTCCCAGGAAGCTCCTGCTCCACCGGCACGAGATCGACAAGGTAGCCCAGCGCCTCCGAGAGCAGGGCTTCACCGCCGTCCCGCTAGAGCTCTACTTCAGAAACGGCTACGTCAAGTTGCTCTTCGGCCTCGGCAAGGGAAGAAAGCACCACGACAAGCGCCACGCTGCCCGAGAGAAAGACGCCCGCCGAGAAATGCGCGAGCACCGCTGACCCCCACCCAGTTTCCCGCTACAATCCCCCCAGGCGCCCTTGCGCCCCCAGCGTAGGTGCATATCCTACGAGTCAGCGGTTCTGTGAAATTGTGGGGGCGATCGGCTTCGACGAGGATGTTGAAGCGGTGGTCGCATGTCGCGCGTTCCTGTCCGCGCGTTAAAAAGGCTGGAGGCACACAATTGCCAATGACGATATGGAACTCGCTCTCGCTGCGTAAGCAGTCCTGAGAGTCGTCTGACCGGTCCTCGCCCATGGGATCGAATCGGGCGCAACACCAGTGGGCTGGTGAAAGGGAGCCGCCTGGCGCTCCCGGCCACGAGACTTCAGTCAGGCTCCCCTGAACGAGCGCCCGCCCGTGGGCGCTCGCCGGGGTAAAAACTCTCACGGGCTAAGCATGTAGACGCCAACGTGGACCATTTTCGGACCCGGGTTCGATTCCCGGCGCCTCCACCAACCTCTTTTTTGCATTTGCAATATCAACAGGTTGCGCC
>CAYOBQ010000015.1:0-87863 GCA_964402225.1 uncultured Nannocystaceae bacterium
TCATGGGCGAGCACCGTTTCGTAGACCGACTCGAACAGGCCGGGACCCAGCGTTGTGTGGATCTTGTACGCCGCGTCCACCACGTCCCCCGAGATGGCGTTGGTCCCCGTCGGCTCGTCGATTGTCGCCCCCTCTGCGCCTCTGCGCCTCTGCGCGAGATTCACTCCGTCGACTTCGCACCTTGTGCGTAGGGACGCCCGCCGGCATCCGCCTTTGCGCCATCTTCGACCGCGAATGCGCCCGCCCCCATGCGCAGCCGAGTCTCGGCGCGAATGAACACCCGTTCAGCGCTGCCCGCCGATGCCCCTCAAATCCCCGCCCTGAGCGGCTGCGCGCTCCGAGAGCGGTTCAGACGCCAATCATCGCTGGAGCAAGCTGACGGCTGAGTGCTGAAAGCTGACAGCCTCTCCAAAGACGACCGCAGATCTGGGGTTTGCACCCTTTGCATTTCACCACTCTGCCCACGCAGGATGCCCGCTGGGACGATCTCGAAACGGGAGACGAGGATGCGCGGGAACAGGTTCGCAAGCGTCGCGGTGTTGTTGATGCTCGGCTGCGACAGCGGCGGCGAGGCCGAGACGGTGGACGCCGGGATCAGCGAGAACGCGCTGCGGGTCGCCACCTACAACGGCGGACTCGCGCGAGGCTTCGTAGACTACGCCACCGCGCGCTCGCCGGTGGTGATCGAGGGGGTGGCGGCGCTGGCAGAGGCGGGCCTCGATGTGCTGTGCGTCCAGGAGTTCTGGACCGCCGAGGACTTCCAGGGCCTCGCCGATGGGGCCAGTTCCCTCGAGCACACGCACCGAATCGACCCCGACCCGGGGGAGTGCGCGACGGCCTGCGCCGCCGAGGACGCCGATCCCCTCGAGGCCTGCGCGCGGATGCACTGTGCCGACGAGGGGCCCGACCAGCTCGCGGGCTGCGTCACCACCGAGTGTGGCGATGAGTTCAACGCCCTCGCCCCCGATTGCATCACCTGCGTCGCGGGGCACGTCGGGGAGTCGCTGGACGACATCCTCGACGCCTGCGGCCCCGACGCCGCGGCCGGCTCTTGCTTCGCCTACGAGGGCTCCTTCGGCACCGGCATCCTGTCGCGCTACCCGATCGCCGAGCGAGATTCGCTGGTCTTTGAGTCCCACCTCAACCGACGCGCCGTGCTCTACGCCCGCATCCCCGACACGTCCCAGGGCGAGATCCACTTCTTCTGCACCCACCTGACGGCGAACCTCGGCTCAATCCCCTTCCCCGGGGCGGAGGGCACCTGGGCCACGGAGCAGCGGACGCAGATCGACGAGATGCGCGAGTGGGCGGCGATGAAGGCGGGGGATGGCCAGATCGTGATGACCGGCGACTTCAACTGTGGACCGGCGGTCGCAGGCGGGCGCGCTGAGCTCCCGGAGAACTACGCCGCCCTGACCGACGGCTACGACCCCACCTACACCGCGCAGGCCGACGCCCAGTGCACCTTCTGCTCAGACAACGCGCTGGTCGCTGGCGACAACGCCGACAACTCGGAGTCGGAGCTCATCGACCACGTTCTGCTCCGCGGCTTCGGTGACGCGAGGGCCGTGGGGACCCGCATCTTGACCGAGCCGATTCAGGTCGAGGCGGAGGGCATGACCATCGACACCGCCTACTCCGACCACTACGGGATCAGCGTCGCGATCGACCGCTAGCCCTATGGTTCACGCCACCGCCGTCGTCTCCGACGGGGCCCAGCTCGGCGCGGACGTCGAGGTGGGCCCTTTTTGCCACGTCGGGCCGCGCGTGCGGCTGGGCGACGGGGTGCGGCTCCTGAGCCACGTGGTGATCAGCGGCGAGACGAGCGTCGGCACACAGACCGTCATCCACCCCTTCGCGTGTCTCGGTGGGCCGCCGCAGGACCGAAAGTACGCCGGCGAGGCGTCGCGTCTCCGGGTGGGGGCCCGCAACGTGGTCCGGGAGTACGCGACGATGCACGGCGGGACCCGGGGCGGCGGGATGGTGACGCAGATCGGGGACGACGGGCTGTTCATGGTCGGCAGCCACGTGGGCCACGACTCCCACATCGGCGATCGGGTCGTGCTCACCAACCACGTCAGCGTCGGGGGACACGCGATGGTCGGCGACGACGTGCTGATGGGCGCCGCCGCGGGCCTCCACCAGTTCGCGCGCATCGGCCGCCACGCCTTCGTGGGCGCCGGCACGCCGGTGCGCCGCGACGTGGTCCCCTTCGCGCTGTGCACCGGCGACACGGCGCGCATCGCGGGCCTGAACCTGGTGGGCCTGCGCCGGGGCGGGTTCGACAACGGCCGGATTCGGGTACTCCAGGCGGCCTTCGCGCGGCTGTTTGCGACGGAGGGGACCCAGGCGGACCGCCTGGCGGCCCTGGAGCAGGACTTCGTCACGTGGCCCGACATCGCCCGACTGGTGGCCTTCGCGCGGGCCCCATCGAAGCGAGGGCTGGCGCGCCCGTAGCAGGGTGTTACTCTCCGCTCTCAGAGGCGCCCCGGGGTCGGTCGACTGCACCAAGCTACGTTGACGTTGTGTTTCGCCGCCGCGGCGGGGGTCTCCCTCGTGCTGCTCGCCCAGCGACTGCGGATCCCCTACATCGTGCTGCTGCTCTTCGGCGGAGTGGCGCTGGGACCGGAGGGGCTCGGCGTCATCGATCCCTCGGCCCTTGGCCCCATGCTCGGCACGGTGGTCTCGCTGGCGGTGGCGATCATCCTCTTCGAGGGGGGGCTGACGCTCGACCGCGAGGGATACCGGCGGGCGCCGTCGGTGATCAAACGCTTGCTGACGATCGGCCCGCTCATCACCTGGCTGGGCACCGCCGCCGTCGCGATGGCGCTCTTTGACCTGACGCCGGGGATGGCGCTGCTCGCGAGCAGCCTGGTCATCGTGACCGGTCCGACGGTGATCTCACCGCTGCTGCGACGCCTGAACGTGACCGAGCGCGTCCACCACATCCTCTATTGGGAGGGGGTGCTCGTCGACGTGATCGGGGTCTTCGTCGCGGTCCTGTGCTACGAGTGGCTCACGCCGGACGACACCGCTGGCTACGCGCTGCCCATCGGGCGCTTCGCCTTGAGGCTGATGGTCGGGGCCGGAATCGGCGCCCTCGCCGGCCTGACGATCGCCGCGGCATTGAAGCGCGGCGCGATCCCCGACGAGCAGACCAACCTCTTCGTTCTGGCGGCCGCCCTGCTGACCTACGGGCTGGCCGACGCCGTGCTCCACGAGGCCGGGATCCTCGCGGTGGTGGTCGCCGGCCTCGTCGTCGGCGCCCGCAAGCCCCGGCAGCTCCGGGCGGTGAAGGGCTTCAAGCTCCAGCTCACGGAGTTCGGGATCGCCCTGGTCTTCGTCTTGCTCGCAGCGAAGCTCGAGCTGCAACGGTTCGCGGACCCGCGCCTCCTGGTGCTGCTGGCGGTGGTGATCGTCGTGCTGCGCCCGTCGGTCATCTGGATCGCGGCGTGGAACCAGGGGCTCAAGACGCGGGAGAAGCTCTTCTTGTCGTGGATCGCGCCGCGCGGCATCGTCGCCGCGGCGATGGCCTCGCTCTTCGCCGCGCGCCTGCAGGAGGCGGGGCACGCGGCGGCCGTGTGGCTCGAGACGATCACCTACGCCGTCATCACGGTGACCGTGACGGTGCAGGGGCTGACGGCGCCCTTCGTCGCGCGCCTCCTGCGCCTGGAGCGACCGGACAAGCGCGCCTGGGTGCTGTTGGGTGAGACGCCCCTCGTCACGGCCCTCGGACGCGCGCTGCGCCGGGCGGGGGTCCGCGCCATCGAGGTCCCGGAGGACGCCCGCGAGGTCGATCCCACGGATCCGCGCTTCGCCGACGCGGGCTCCTTGCTCGCGCTGCACCCGACGATGCTCGAGAACGTGTGGGCGATTACCCATTGGCGCACCACGCTGCGTCAGGAGGCGAGCTACCGATGGGCGGCGCGCGACCCGGAGGTCGGCTGGGAGGAAGCCGGTGTGATCGGAGCCGCGGGCCGGGCGGTCTGGGGTGGTAGCCTGACGGTCGACGACGTCGCCCACGCGCTGCGGACCGACGCGATGTCCTTCGATGTCGTCGAGATCGGCGACGGCGACGCGAGGCGGTTCGGCGAGGACCTGCGGCCGCTGTTCTGGATCGAGGACGGGGCGGCCGAGCTCGTGCTCGATCCCCTCCAGCCCGGACCACTCCACGGCGAGTACGCTGTCGTACTGCGACGCCAGACGGGCCTCGCGGGGTTGGTTGCCCACGTGCAGGTCGTCGCCGACGAGGAGCCGACCTTCGACCTCGCCCTCGAGCAGCTCATCGAGACAGCGACTCGCCTCTGCCCCGGCCTCGATGCCGACGCCGTCCGTGAAGACATCCTCGAGCGACGCCGGACCATGCCGGTGGCGGTGGGTGCAGGGATGGCCATCCCCCACGCGTACTGGGACGGCATCGACCACAGCATCTGCGTCCTCGGCGTCGTCCCCAAGGGGCTCGCGGTGGACACGCCCGACGGCGAGCCCGTGAGGTTGATCTTCCTGGTGATCTCCCCGGCGGGGAGAGCCGCCGAGCACCTCGAAGCCCTGGCGACGCTGGGCTCCCTCGGCCAGGACCGCGCCTTCGTGGACCTGCTCGCGCGCCAGATCGCTCCAGCGCGCATCGCGAGCCTGATCAGAGAACGCGGCTGACCTCGAGCGCCGCTGATCTCGATCGTCTCGCCAGGAAGCATCATGAATCTACGTTTTGTAGATGCATTCGGGACTATCGCCCCAGTTATGCCACGAAACGGGTGGCATGCTCCTTGAACTCTCCTTGAATCGTCGCAAATGGACGCGACGACCAAGGAGGTCCCCATGACCATTCGAGAGTTGCCCATGATCGCCTTCGTGCTCACGGCCGGCGTCCGCCTCGCCATGTCCGCGCCCCTGCCCGAGTTCGACGGCCACGACGAGGCCGAGCTCGACGCGCTGCACTACGAGGCCGACTTGCCCGAGGTGCCCGCGCTGATCGAGATCCGTGTTCGACACGGTGAGAGCCTCTACGACCTGGCGCGCTGGGCGAGCGTCACGATCGAAGACCTGGAGACGCTCAACGAGATCGATCTGCACGCGGGCCTGAGGCCCGGGCAGACCCTCGAGGTGGCGCTCACGGACGCCGAGTTCGAACGTTTCGCCCACCGCCGCGGCGGCGCCGCAAAGCGCCGAGCAGAGCGCTACCTCGCGCGACGGGGTGGCCTGGTGGAGATGCGCTCCCATCGAGTGCGCACCGGGGAGACGCTGTGGGGCATCGCCCGCGCCAACGGTCGCTTGCCGATGTGGTTCCTCGCCACCTACAACGAGGGGCGCGACCTCGACCGCATCGCCATCGGCGACACCCTGCAGATCCCCGTGGTCGGCGACTCCCTCGCCGCGCGCTAGGACGCTGCGGCAGACCAAGCGACCAAGCGATGTGCGTGCCCGCCGGCCGAGTTCAAGGCGCGAAGCCGTAGCGATATCCGAAGATATCGGTAGGCTTCGCAACGCCGAAATCGGTTGGCGGGCGCGTGCAGCGCGCCGCGTCGCGACTCTGCCGCACCGTCCTAGGATGCGCTATGATGGCGCCGATGCACGCTCGCCGCCCCGCGCTCGTCAGCGAGGAGGACTTCCTCGCGCTCCCGGAGTCGACTCAGGGGATCGAGCTGATCGATGGGGAGGTCGTGTTGTCGCCGTCGCCCACCATTCGTCACCAACACCTCATCGGGCTGCTCCGCGACGCGCTCCGCGACTGGGTTCGGGCCCTCGACGACCCGTCCCGCTTCTATGTGGGCATCGCGCCCTCGGACATCCGCTTCGCCCCACGGCGCATCCTGCAGACGGACGTCTTCGTGATGCCTGGCCCCGTCGACCTGGATGTCGTCGGTCCCTGGACCACGATTCCACTGCTCTGCGTCGAGGTC
This sequence comes from uncultured Nannocystaceae bacterium, assembly GCA_964402225.1. GTDB lineage: Bacteria > Myxococcota_A > Bradymonadia > UBA7976 > UBA1532 > CAYOBQ01. Next base: position 5,901 of record CAYOBQ010000015.1, read on the forward strand.
GTCTCCTCCGACCGGGTCTACGATCGAGTCACCAAGCGCGCGGTCTATGGGGACGCGGGCGTCGCCGAGTACTGGTGCGTGGAGCAGGGCGGCTTCGTCGAGCGCTATCACGGTGAGCGGCTGCTTCGGTGCGAAGAGGTCGACGACGTGCTGCGCACCCCGGTCCTCCCGGGCTTCGAACTCCATCTCGGCACGCTCATCGGTTGACCGCGGCGGGCCTTGGGGCCTGTCCAACAATAAATAGGCGCCTCGCATCCACGAGCGCAGGCCATCTTCGCCCGCAGCTCGGTCGCCCAATCCTCAACGTACCTCCGGTACGCCTGCGGTTGAGCTCGGTCGCCGCGAACGAATCTGACCCACGCTCGCGGCGCGAGTCTACCTATTTATTGTTGGACAGGCCCTTGACGGTTTCGCGGTCACTCTGAGCCGTCGCACTCCACGCGGGCGCCGGGGCTCCAACGCGGGACGCCCTCGGCGCGGGTCTCGAGGAACCGCGCGAGCCGATGAAAGTCGCTCCCCGGCTCGATGAAGCGCACCTCCGTCACCATCGTCTCGGGGTTCACCAATTCGGAGAACGGCACGTACGTCAACGCCAACTGTCCGGCGACGCTGACCATGTGGCCGTCGAGCCCCTCCTCCACCAGCGCGCTGTAGGCGCCGATGCCGAGCTGGCTGCCGAGCATCACGTCGAAGGCGTGGGGCTGCGAACAGCGCGACTCGTAGCCGAGCTGCACGCTGCGCGTCTTCTTCTTGCGTCCGGTCCGGTCGCAGTACCGGGCCGCGACCTTGCCCGCCATCAGCTCGGCCAGGTTCACCTTGCCCAGCGACAGGTGCCCGTGCTCATCCCGATTGACCCCGGAGATGTACGACTCGGGCAGCGCCTCGGCGAGCCCCTCCGCGAGCACGACGGTGCCGTAGTGCTTTCGATCGCGCTCTTCGCGCGTGACGATCAGGTCCACGATGCGATCGGTCAGCGCGGCCACGTCGAGGTGCCCGTCACGTAGCAAGTCGCCGTGCAAATCCTCGGCCGCGAGCACGAGGTTCGCCTCGCCCGCGATGGCGACGCCATAGGGGAGCCACCCCGCCTTGCGCCCCATGGTCTCGACGATGAACCAGGAGCTCGTCGCCCGCGAGTCCGCGCGCAGGTTGAGCAGCTCCTTGGCCATGAAGTCCACGGCCGTGAAGAAGCCGAAGGTGAAGTCGATCCCTCGATAGTCGTTGTCGATGGTCTTGGGCAGATGCACGACAGCGACCCGCCGAGCCCCCTCGGGGAGCCGCTTCTGGTACTCGTGCAGGAAGTTCGCGGTCTTGAGGGTGTCGTCGCCGCCGATGGAGATCAGCGCGTCGATCTCCAGATCGACCAACGCGCTGTAGACGTTTCGCAGCCGCCGAGTCTTCTCCGGGTCGTCGAGATCCGCCGGGCACACGATCCCCTTCCCCGGGTTCGTTCGCGCCGTCCCAATGCAGATGCCTCGCTCGTTGCGCAAGCCCCGAACGTCCGCCGACTCGAAGATCCGGTAGTGCTGGTCCGGCAGGAGCCGGTGGCTGACGGGGTGGTAGTTGACGAGGTTCGAGTAGCCGTGGAAGAACCCGACGACCTCTCGCCCGTCCTCCAGAAACGACACCGCGGCCGCGGAGATGACAGCGTTCGCCGCGGGCGCCGGGCCCCCCGAGAAGATGATACCGACACGCCCGGGCCCCCTGGATCCGCTCATAGTGACTCCAAGTCGAGTTACCGGCGGATTATCTCCCACTCGCCAAGGTGCGTCGAGGTCTACTCGCGGCGCCTCCGGCGGCGGAGCACGACCAGACCACACACGAGCAGCAGCGCAGACGGGCTCGGCGCGTCCTCACCCGACGAGCAACTGCAGTCGGGCGGAGGGGGGTCGTCGCCGCCATCACCGCCGTCGACCGGGCCCCCATCCCCGCGGGAGATCACGTTCCCGCCGGCCCCGCCTTGGCCCCCCGCGTCTCCTCTCGAGATCACGTTCCCGCCGCCGCCGCCCTCACCACCGGCGCCGCCTTCCCCGCCCTCGCCGCCTTCGCCACCGCCGCCTTCGCCACCTTCCCCGCCATCGCCGCCCTCACCACCTTCGCCACCGGCTCCGCCTTCTACGACGCCGCCTCCTCCTCCGCCGCCGTCTCCGCCGCCGCCGCCCTCTCCGCCCTCTCCGCCTTCACCTCCCCCGCCGCCTTCACCACCAGCGCCACCGCCACAACGCACGAAGTTGTCACCCTCGACCCGCGGCGGATCCGGCTCGCCGGGGCAGATATCACAGGCGTCCCCCACCCCGTCCTCATCGCTGTCCTCTTCGAGGATCGGCAGCGCCATCCGCCCGAGGAAGGCCTCCTGCGTCACCAGGAAGCCGGCGACCTCGAGGTCCGCCTCCTCCACCTCCGGCAGCAGATCCGCGAAGGCGTCGGCGTCCACGTCCACCGCGACGTCGTTCTCGTCCCCGAAGACCGCCGTCTCGCCGATCGCCCGCAGGAAGAGCGTGCCATCGCCGTCGTTGTCCTCGCGCTCGTGGGGCCAGACCACGAAGACCCCGAAGCCGTCGAAGTCGACATCCCCCACGTCGAGGGCGTCGGGCAACCAGATGTGGAGCCGCGCCCCCTGGGGACAGAGCCGGTCGTAGGGGCTCGGCCCGAACTCGATTCGCGCGTCCTCCGGGACCAGCCCACCCACGTTGATCAGCCGCGTCGCCCGGTCGTTGTGCGGCGGCTGGGCGAAGTCCGGCGAGAGCGCGACCTGAACGATGTGCGGCCCTCGATGCTCGGGCCGCCATCGAATCGTCGTCGCGGCGGGGCTGCTTCGGCCGCCGTCGGGGAAGCTGACCTGGCCCTCGCCGATCGCGTCGCGCACCAGCGAGCCCCCCTCGAGGTGGTGCGCGAAGAACCGCACGGGGATGTCCAGCCGCTCCTCCCCACCACGGTAGTGAACCCGCGCCGTGACCCCCACCTGCGCCCCGGGGTCGGGGTTCCGCGACGAGAAGCGGATGTGCTCGGAGAAGATGTAGACGTCCTCGTGGGGACCACCGCCGCCGCCGCCACCGCCATCGACCACACACAGCCCGCGGTCGTCGCAGTGCTGGCCCTCCGGGCACTCGTTCCCCGCCAGGCGACAATCGGGGACGCACTGCCGGATGCGCCAGTCGCACACCTCCGGCTCGGCGCAGCCCTCCCCCTCGTTGCAGCACGAGTCCTGGACGATGAGCACCACCGACACCTCGCCGGCGACGCCGCTGTCACTGATCTCGACGTGCACCGGATCGTACTCGCCCACCGGCACATGGGCCGTCCCCTGGACGAAGCGCCCCCCCACATCGCTGTGGGCGGTGCTCACGACCAGATCCAGCTCCGGGATCCGCACCGTCACCGCCCCCCCCTGCACCGGGAAGGTCACCGGATCTCCGCCCTCGACGTCGATCTCGTAGTACGCGCGCCCCGACACGTGGGGCCGGATGTCACGACACGCCACGTTGGTCTGAGCGTGCACCACGATGCGCGCCCCGTCCGGCACGGCGAGCCCAACCCGGAGGATCCGCGTCGCCCAGTTGTTCCGTTCGTTGCGCTCGACCACGAGATCGGTGGTGTCGACCACCGCCTGGACGATGCGGAAGCCCGCCGGCGGCGCGAAGCTCGCCTCGAACCGCACGACCGCGCTCGAGAACGCCGCGAGCTGCGGCACCCTCGCAGCCCCGATCTCCCGTCCCCCGACGAAGAGCTTCAGATCGCTCGCCGCGGCCCCCGCCCCCCCGATATTGAAGACCTCGACCTCGACCTGCACCGGCTGGTCCGGCCGTGGTGACGCGTCGCTGAATCGAATCCCCTCCGAGCGCACCGTCAGATCCGGCTCGGCCTCCGGATCGTCGCAGGCGTCACCCATCCCGTCCTCGTCGGTGTCCTCTTGGAGCGGATCGGCCACCGCCGGGCACACGTCCTCGCAGTCGAGCAGCCCGTCCTCGTCGAGATCCCCGTCGGGCACCCCGCAGCCACAGCCGCCGGGGCGCACCTTCTCGGGATCCTCGGGGCAGCCATCGTGGCAGTCCGCCGTGCCGTCCTCATCGGCGTCCCCCTCCACGCGCCCGCAGCCGCAGTCGCCGATCTCGACCTTGTCGGGATCCGCCGGGCAGCCGTCGTTGCAGTCCGGGGTGCCGTCGTCGTCGGCGTCCCGGTCCGGCTCGCCACAGCCGCAGCCCCCGGGCACCGTCTTGAACGGGTCGTCGGGGCACTCATCGGTGCAGTCCGCCATCCCGTCCCGGTCGGTGTCCTCGTCCGCCTCGCCGCAGCCGCAGACCCCCGCCTCGACCTTCTCCCCGTCGTCGGGGCAGCCGTCGGCGCAGTCCGCGGTGCCGTCATCGTCCCCGTCGGTGTCCGCGCTCCCACAACCGCAGGCCCCCGGCGCGTCCTTCTCCCCGTCGTCGGGGCACCCATCCACGCAATCGGGGACCTCGTCGTGGTCCCCGTCGTCGTCGGCGACCCCGCAGCCACACACGCCCGCCTCGACCTTGCCCGCGTCCTCCGGGCAATCGTCTTCGCAGTCCGCCGTCCCGTCCTCGTCTCCGTCGTCGTCGGGCGTCCCGCAACCGCACACCCCCGGCTCGACCTTGTCCCCATCCTCCGGGCAGCCGTCGACGCAATCCGCGGTCCCGTCGATGTCGCCATCGGTCTCCGCCTCGCCGCAGCCACACGCCCCCGGCTCGACCTTGTCGGCGTCCTCGGGGCAACCGTCGTGGCAGTCCGCCGTGCCGTCGGCGTCCGAGTCATCGTCCGCCGTACCGCAGCCGCACACGCCGCCCTCGACCTTGTCGGCGTCGTCGGGGCACCCGTCGACGCAGTCCTCCGTCCCGTCCTGATCCCCGTCGGCGTCGGGCGTCGCGCACCCGCACACGCCCGGCTCGACCTTGCCGCCATCGTCGGGGCACTCGTCGATGCAGTCCGCCGTGCCGTCGGAGTCGCGATCGGTGTCGGGCACCCCGCAACCGCAGGCCCCCGCCGCGGGCTTGTCGGGATCGTCTGGGCACGCGTCGAGGCAGTCCACGGCGCCGTCGCCGTCCGCGTCGTCGTCGGGCGTCCCGCAGTCGCACTCGCCGGGGGCGGTCTTGCCGGGATCCGCCGGACACTCATCGACGCAGTCCGGCGCTCCATCACCGTCGGGATCGTCGTCGGGCACGCCACAGCCGCACACGCCCGGGGCGCTCTTCCCCGGATCCTCCAGACATCCATCGACGCAGTTCGGCGCGCCATCCCCGTCCCCGTCGGTCTCAAGCTCCCCGCAGCCGCACGCGAGCGGGGCGGTCTTGTTCGCGTCCTCCGGGCACTCGTCGTCGCAGTCGGCCGTCCCGTCGCCGTCCCCGTCGGTGTCGGCCACCCCGCAGCCGCAGAGACCCGCGGCGGTCTTGCTCCCGTCGTCGGGGCAGGCGTCCTCGCAATCGTGGGTCCCGTCCCCGTCGCGGTCGCCGTCCGCCGTGCCGCAGCCACACACGCCCGGCTCCGTCTTGCCGGGATCATCCGCGCAGCGATCGACGCAGTCGTGGGCGCCGTCCTCGTCGCGATCGCCGTCCAAAGCGCCGCAGCCACACACGCCCGGCTCCGTCTTCTCGGGATCTTCGACGCACCCATCGTTGCAATCCGGCGTGGCGTCCTCGTCGCTGTCGGTGTCGGCCACCCCGCACCCGCACACGCCCGGGCGCACCTTCTCGGCGTCGTCGGGGCAATCGTCGCGACAGCCCGGCGTCCCGTCGCCGTCCTCGTCGTCGTCGGAGACACCGCACCCGCAGACGCCGGGGATCACCTTCTCGGCGTCGTCGGGGCACGCGTCGTTGCAGTCCGCGGTGCCGTCGCCGTCCCCGTCGGTGTCCTCGTTGGAGCACCCGCAGGCGCCCGGCGCCGCCTTCTCCGGGTCGTCAGGGCAACGGTCGACGCAGTCCGCGGCCCCGTCCCCGTCGCGATCCACGTCGGGCACACCGCAACCACACGCCCCCTCGTCCTGCTTGTCGGGGTCGTCGGGGCACTCCTCGTCGCAGTTGCCGAAGCCATCACCATCGTCGTCCCCGTCGCCGACCCCGCAGCCGCACACCCCCGGCTCGCTCTTGGCCGGATCGTCGGGGCAGCCGTCGATACAGTTGGGGATCCAGTCGCCGTCGTCGTCGTCGTCGGGGACGTCGCAGCCACAGAAGCCCTCCCACGCCTTGTCGGGGTTGTCGGGGCAGTCGTCGCAGAGATCGCCGGCGCCGTCGCCGTCGCCATCGGCCTGATCGGCGTTGGCGAGGTAGGGGCAGTTGTCGCAGGCCTCCCCGGTGCCGTCCTCGTCGTCGTCTTCCTGGCTGTCGTTGTACTCGTCGGGACAGTTGTCGACCGCGTCGTCGACGCCATCCTGGTCACGATCCTGGGCGAAGACGACCCCCGGCCAGACGAACATCAGCAGCACGAACCACGAAGCGCGCATGAGACCCCCACTTCCGCCCCGGTGGAAGTCTACACCACCGAGCGGCTCATTGCTCTTCGGGGCAACCCTCGAGGGCTCGGATCCACGCCTCGACCACCGCCTCCCCGACCTCGTCGCGCCGCGCCGTCGCGATGGGCGGCATCTGCCCGCTCCCGCGCAGGCGCATCCGATGGAGCAGGTTCGAGTCCTCCGGTGACCCCGGCGCGAGGCGCCAGACGCCCGCCGCCCACGGGCTCGCGTAGCGCAGGGGCACCCCGCAGAGCCCAGCCTCGGCCAGCGGTATCTCCGCCCGAAGGTCGAGCCCGAGGCCCGGCGGCTGCCAGCCCCCCACCCGGTGACAATGGGCGCAGTTCGCGTGCAGATAGGCCCGAGCGCGGGCCTCGATGGGGGCCCGCGAGTCCCCGGGATCGGCCAAGGCAGGGGCCGACGCCCCAGGTGCGAAGAGCCCGATCTCGGCCATCGCTTCGAGTTGGTCGTGCCGTCGGAGCTGACCGTCCCCCGGGCCGAGGACGCGCCCCACGGCCCCGTGGCAGACGCCGCATCCGGCACGGTCCGGGAACAGGTAGGAGATCCCCTCGACCCCCGGCAACTCCACATCGACCGTCACCCGCTCCGTCAGGAGCACGGCGTCGGTGCCCTCGTCGTTCCAACGGTAGGTGTGGAAGGCCCAGTCGAGCTCGCGACGCACCATGACCCGCGTCTCGATGGGTCGGGCGGGCCCCGAGAAGGACTTGAGCAGGACCGAGCCCGTCGGGAAGCGCCACGCCCCGTCGACGGCGCGCTCGATCTCGGTGCCCGGGGGGATCGCCAGGTGACGGTCCTTGATCGCGCCGTCGGTCCACAGCGCCGCGTTCACGTCGTAGGGCACCACGCCCGGCGCCGGCGTGAGCGAGGGCAGGTCGCTGAAGCAGCCCGACTCCGACAGCCGCGTGGGGAAGCCGGGCTCGGGGTCGGGCACCTCCAGGCGCGTCACCCGACCTTCGGCCTCGTGGACCGCGTAGAGCTCACCGGCGGCGTCGGTAGCGAGGTGCGCCACCGGCGCGTCGAGGCGGCCGACCGTGGCCACCTCGGAGACGCCCACCCGCGTGGTGCGCAGCGCCCGGACGCGTCCCTCGCAGCGGTCGGCGAAGAGGTAGGTATTGGCCAGGGCCGGGAACCGGCGCCCGGTGTAGTGGACGCCGCCGACGACACCGCAGGCGGGGGGCTCGCGGATGAACCGATGCAGCGGACCGCTGAAGCGCGCCGGGTCGCAGGGCTCGGTGCGGCAGGCGCGGCCGAGCATCGTGGGCCATCCGTGGTGGGCGCCCTCCTGGACCACGTTGATCTCGTCGAGCCCCTCCACGCCGGCGTCGCCGCACCACAGCGCGTCCGCCGGCCCGAAGGCACAGCGCCACGGATCGCGCAGGCCCCGCGCCCACACCGAGGTCGCCCCCTCGAGGGTCACCCGCAGGACCACCCCGGCGAAGCCTCGCGGGCGGTCAGGGGCGACGCCCTCGAGGTCGCCGGTGGTCGCGTAGAGCGCCTCGTCGGGACCCAGCAACAGGTGGCCGCCGCCATCCATCGGGACCTCCGCGAGCACCCGCGGCGGCCCCCCGGCGACGAGCTCGGCGACCGCGCCGGTCTCGGGGCCGGTGGCGTAGAGGGCGAAGAGGCGACCGCTCGCGGGGTGCACCGCCGCGCTCGTCAGGCCGGGGGCGTCGTCGCCACCGAAGACCGCCCCGCGCACGTCGGCGAGGGTCTCGACGGCGTCGCCGACCGCCAGGACGCGGCCGCCCCGCTCCACGACCGCCATCCGGCCGTCGGGCAGGGCGAAGGCCTGCACCGGGCGCTCGAACCGATGGTCCTCGAAGGCGGGGCGGCCCACCACCCGCGGGAGCGCGCCGGGGGCCTGGCCGTCGAAGCGGCAGGACTGGACGTCGGGCAGCGGCGGGAAGCGGTAGCTCGGAGCTTCTGCGTCTCGGTCGCCCGAGCCGTCGGCGTCGCAGCCGACGAGGAGCAGCGCCAGTAGGACGGACCGAATCATACGAGTAGGCTCTCCCCATGCGGTACGCAATCGTGGCCTCCATCCTGCTCGGTGGGGGCGTCACGTTCTACTACTTCGGCGGCCCCGCCCCGGAGACGTTCAAGGCCCACGAGCCGTTGCTCCTCCCCGACGACAGCCTCGGAGGGCCCCCGCTCTGCGAGGCCTCGGCGGCCCGACTCGTCACCCTCGACGGCCGGCCGATGGTGCTCGTCGGAGACAACGAGGTGGGCGACCAGCTCTTCGCCGTCCCCATCAACGGTGACCGACTCGAGGGGGCCGAGCGCATCGATCTCCCGTTTCCGAACGGCTCCGACCTCGAGGACATCGAGGCCATCACCCTCGGGGCCTCGGGACGGATCGAGGTCTTCGGCTCCCACAGCCGCAACAAGCGCTGCGAGCTTCAGCCCGAGCGCCGGGGCGTGATCGCGGTGGCGTTCGGCGACGGGCTGATCGGCGACGTCTTGCACCAGACCCCCCCGATCGGCTGCGGCCTCTTCGACTTCGAGGGCGCAGAGCCCATCTGCGCCGCGATCCACCGCGGCGAGACGGAGGCGTCCTGTGAGGGCGCGGCCTTCAACCTCGAGGGGGCGGTGCGGCTCGGCGAGATCACCTGGGTGGGGCTGCGCGCGCCCCTGGTGGCCGACACGGCGCTGCTCCTGAGACGCGCGGCGGACGCCGCGTTGGCCTTCGACGCGTCGGCGACCCTCGATCTGGGGGGCGACGGGATCCGCGAGTTGCTCGCCGACGGCGAGTGGATCTACGGCATCGCCGGGCCGCCAGCGGACAGCGAGGCAGACTTCCGGCTCTTCCGCTTCCGCGCATCGGCGCTCGCGGCGGGCGCGTCGATCACGCCGTCGTTCCTGCGCGAGCTGCCGAGCTCGTCTGAGGGCCTGGTGATCCACGAGGGGCGGGTCTTCGTGCTGATCGACGGCGCGGAGGGCCCGACCCCCGAAGCCCCCTGTCGCCAGGACGCCCGCTGGATCGGCTTCCGACTCCCCAGGGGGTGAGTTAGGATCTGAAGGACCCACTTGGCCGTTCGGTGAGGAGTACGGATGGGCGACCACAACGTATCGAGCATCGACGAAGCAGAGCGGCGCGCCTTCACCAAGGCGCTCCTCGACGACGTGATCGCCCTCGAGCGGCTCCTCGATCTGGGACGCTTCGAGACGGGGACGCGGCGCATCGGCGCCGAGCAGGAGATGTTCCTGATCGGCCCCCGCTGCGAGCCGGCGATGATGGCGCCGCAGATCCTCGAGCGCATCGACGACCCCCGGGTCACCACCGAGCTCGCGCAGTACAACCTCGAGTGCAACCTCTCGCCGTTGGTCTTCGGCGGTGACTGTCTGCGCCAGATGGAGGCGGAGCTCCACGAGGTGCTCGGCGTCGTACGCCAGGCGGCGGCACAGGTCGACACGGAGTATGTGCTCACCGGGTGCCTGCCGACGCTCTATGGAGCGAATCTGACACTCGAGAACATGACGCCGAACCCTCGGTATTTCGAGCTGAATCGGGTGATGAGCCGGCTGCGAGGCGGCAATTTTCATGTCCTCATCAAGGGCGCCGACCAGCTCGAGGCGACCTACGACACGGTGATGCTCGAGTCGTGCAACGCCAGCTTCCAGGTGCACTTCCAGACCGCCCCCGAGGAGTTCGCGCGCCTCTACAACCTCGCCCAGGCGGTCACCGCGCCGGTGCTCGCCGCCGCCGTGAACTCCCCGGTCCTGTTGCGCAAGCGGCTCTGGGCAGAGACCCGCATCGCGGTCTTCGAGCGCTCCGTCGACACCCGCTCGACGGCCCAGCAGAACCGTGGCGGGCGCCCCCGCGTCCACTTCGGAGACAACTGGATCGAGGACAGCATCCTGGAGATCTTCCGCGAGGACATCGCCCGCTTCCCGGTCGTGGTCGCGGGTGAGCTCGACGATGATCCGGTCCAGGTCATGGCCGCCGGCGGGACGCCGAAGCTGAGCGCGCTGCGGATGCACAACAGCACCGTCTACCGGTGGAATCGGCCGTGCTACGGGATCATGGACGGGGTCCCCCACCTCCGCATCGAGAACCGCGTGCTGCCCTCCGGCCCGACGGTGGTCGACGAGGTCGCCAACGCCGCGTTCTTCTTCGGCCTGATGGCGGCCCTCGGGGACCAGGACCCCGTCGAGAACCGGATGGACTTCGTCGACGCGCGCTCCAACTTCCTCGCCGCCGCCCGCCACGGCCTCGAGGCGCGCTTCCACTGGCTGGACGGCAAGCAGACGGGGGCCCGCGAGCTCATCCTCGGGGAGCTCATCCCTCTGGCCTGCGAGGGCTTGCGGAGCAACGACATCGACGAGGACGACATCAACCGCTACCTCGGGACGCTGCGCGCCCGGGTCGACTGCGGTCTCACCGGATCGGAGTGGGTCAATCGGTCCCTGGCCGAGATGGGCGAGCGCGGGACGCCGGACCAGCGCTTCCGCCAGCTCGTGCACTCGATGCGCGATCCCGATCTCCAGGACCGCCCGGTCCACACCTGGCCCGGCGTCGATCTCCCCGAGGAGGGCAGCGAGGACTGGCGCTCCAGCTTCCTCACCATCGGGCAGGTCATGCAGACCGACGTCTTCACGGTCCGGCCCCACGACATCATCACCCTCGCGGCCAGCGTCATGGATTGGCGTCAGATCCGATATCTGCCCGTCGAGACCGAGGAGGGAGAGCTCGTCGGGTTGGTTTCGCGGCGGGCGTTGGTGCGCTTGATCGCGCGGGGCATGGAGCGCCACGGCGACCTGCCCACCGTCGCCGAGGTGATGGCCACCGATCTGGTCACCGTCACGCCCGAGACCGCCACCGTAGAGGCCATCCACCTGATGCGCGACAGCCGGATCGGGTGCCTGCTGGTCCTCCAGGAGGGGTCCCTCGCCGGTATCGTGACGGAGCGCGACTTGATAAAGATGTCCGCCAAGCTCCTCGAAGACTTCCTACAGGACGCCTGACCATGGCCACGCTCACCCTCGAAGACGGGACCCGCATCACTTCATTCGACGAGGTCGCCGCGGCCGTCGCGGAGGTCGGGATCACCCTCTCGAGTTGGCCCCTCGGGGACGATGCGGAGATCCTCGAGCTGCTGAGCCAGCCCAGCCTGACGGACGACGAGAAGGAGCGGGTCCTCACCCACCTCGACCACTACTTCGCGCCCCTCCGAGAGGCCGGCGGTTGCAGCGCCCGAGACCTCGTCGTGCTCCACCCGGGCATCCCCAACCTCGACGACCTCGTCGCCACCTACGCGCGCTGTCACACCCACGACGACGACGAGATTCGCTACATCATCGACGGCGACGGCGTCTTCGGCGTGGTGCTGCCCGACGGCTCCCAGGTCGAGCTCGCCGTGGAGACAGCCGAGTACATCAGCGTCCCCACCGGCCTCGAGCACTGGTTCCGCATGTCCGAAGGGCGCCGCATCAAGGCGGTCCGCTACTTCTCGGAGGCCGCGGGCTGGGAGGCCACCTTCACCGACACCCCCATCCGCTTCTGAGAGACGCTACAACGCCGCGTGGTGGGCGATGAAGTACCCGTCGTCGCCCTGGCCCTGGTACTTCGGCAGCATCATCAGCCCGTCCATCGGGACGAGGATCGGCCCGTTGACGTCCCGGGCGACGACCTGACCGCGGGCCACCGGCTGGAAGTTGCTCAGGCCGGGCTCCATCACGAAGCAGTCGGCCTCGGTGATGCCGTGGCGGAAGACGACGCGCGCGGCGATCGGATGTCCGACGGTGGCGGCGATGAGGCGGTGGCGATGGGCTTCGGCGCGCTCCTTCTCGATGCACCCCATGGCCGCGAGCGTGAGCATGATGATCGCCTCGTGGTGACCCACCGACTCGGGATCGAGGTGGGCCCCGCCTTCGATCCCGATGCCCACGTGGCCGTGCCGACCGACGTAGCTCACGAGGTTGCCGACCAGCTCCTCGGAGAGACCGAGCACCGCCGGGACCTCGAGCTGCGCCGCCAAGACGCGGTCCGCGGGCTTGTCGGGGACCACCGAGAACGGCGCCGAGTCCCCTGAGGTCGTGTGCAGATCCACGAACGTCGTGGGGACCGGCAGCGACTCGATGTAGTGCAGCAGGTCGAGGCGCTCGTGGTCCTCGTCGGACAGCGCCTCGGGGTCCTGCCCCCGGAGCTGCGCCACCTCGTGCTCGGTCCAGTGGCGGTTCAGATCCGTGCGCAGGTAGCGGCGTCCGCGCACGAGCCCGCGGAGGTTGCCCACCACCCCGCAGACCTTGCCCCGGACGGGCCCAAACTCACCGGAGTCGTAGTGGGCGAAGAACCTCTGCAGCGCGTAGACGCCGGCGGGCTCGTTGCCGTGGAGACCTCCAATGAAGACGACCGAGGGGCCGTCGCCGACGATGCTTCCAATCTGGCGGATCACGCTGGCCAGCATACCCCAAGGGCGCGTTCACGCCTCTTCAGTCGCCGCCGGGCTCATGAATCCATCCGGGGAGCGAGTCGGGGGACCAGAAGTCCTCCGCCTCGGCGCCCTCGGCGGAGGCGCCTTCGTCTGGTCGACAGCGGCGCCCCTCCAGCCAGGCGTCGACCTCGGCGAGGGGGTCGACGACCTCGCGCGAGCCGGTGAAGTGACCGACGTCCACCAGCCGGGTGTAGTGGCGGTCATCGGTGTCGGCGTCGCGGTCGATGTGGGTCAGATCGTACTCGCCGAAGAGCTCCTCGGACTCGCGTATCTCACGACAGAAGATGCGCCGGAGGAAGCGCGCCGCGCGACCCACCGTGAAGTCGGGGTACCTCCGCTCGCGCCAGGCCGCCAGGGCGTCGGCGAAGACGCGGGCGTCGGGGAACCGTTCCTCCGGCCGCTTCTTCAGCGCTCGCTCCACGATGGCGTCGAAGTCGGCGTCGAGGCCATCCGCCGAGTGGCTGGCCGGATCGGGTTGCTGCTCGCGGACCGCGAGCATCAGCGACGCGTCGTCCGGGGCATGGAAGGGCGGATGGGAGGTGACGGCCGAGTAGAGCACAGCCCCCGCGGCGAAGACGTCGGAGCGCCGGTCGAGCCGCTTGCCGTGCGTCTGCTCCGGGCTCATGTACTTCAGCTTGCCCTTGATGACGCCATGGCGCGTGATGGCGCGGCTCATCTTGGCCTTCGCGATGCCGAAGTCGATGAGCTTCACCTCTCCGCCGTAGCTCAAGAGGATGTTCGACGGGCTGAAGTCGCGGTGGATGATGTCGAGGGGCGCGCCGTCCTCCCCGCGCTGCTCGTGGGCGTGATGGAGGCCGCGGAGGGCCAACTCGACGGTGTAGGCGGCGATGTCGGGGGGCAACGCGGTGTCGCGCTCACGGGACCTGAGCACGGCGGAGCGCAGGTCGACGCCGTCGATGAACTCCATCGCCAGGAAGTACTCGTCATCCACCACCCCGAACTCGTAGACGCGCGCGATGTTGGGATGCTCGAGCATGGCGGTGATGCGGGCCTCGTCGACGAGCATCACGACGAACTGGTCATCGGCCGTAAACGCTGGCAGCAGGCGCTTGATCGCCACCGGCTGTTCCGCGCCGTCCGCGGTGACGCCCACCGCGCGATAGATCTCGGCCATGCCCCCGGAGGAGATCCGGTAGAGCAGCCGATAGGGTCCCAACCACCGGGGTCGACGCACGTCCGAAGGGTAGGCCCGCCGCGCCCTCGGTTGCAATGAACGGACCCGAATGCTATCCCCGCAGGCAATCTCCGCGTCCCAAGAAGGGGTCCGAAATGGCCCGTCTCTTCCTCGCTACAGCGTCCCTCGCCTTCGCGCTCACCGCGTGCCAACGGGAGGCCGCCGCCGAGCCACCCACCACCAAGCCCCCCACGCCGGCGACCAAGGAGGCCCCGACCAAGGCCGAGCCCGCCACCGCACAGAGCTACGTCGTGCGCATCGTGGCCGGCGAGGCGAAGGCAGGCGCGTCGACGACGAGCGTGGTCGAGGTCACGCCCGCCGAGGGCTACAAGATCAACCTGGAGTTCCCGAGCCGCCTCCAGCTCTCGCCCACCGCAGGCGTGAAGCCGGCGAAGGAGCGGCTCGGCAAGGAGGACGCCGAGGTCAGCGAGAAGATGCTGCGCTTCAACGTCGCCTTCACTCCGGCGAGCGCGGGCCACCTCAAGATGAATTGCACCGCGGACTTCAGCGTCTGCAACGACAGCACCTGCAAGCTCATCCGTGACGAGAAGCTGGCGTGGGAGGTCCACGTCAAGTAACCCCGACGTTCGCCCCAGCGCACGCGATCTGGGACCGGCCATCGGCAGGACTCAGCCCGCGCACCCTGGCACGTCTGCCCTCGACGCTCCGGCGCAACGTTGGGGGTGGCGACGGGTTCGCTCTCCTAGGAGTCCTCCGTTGGCCCGTCCAAGCAAGTCCGAGAAGTTCCTCGAACGAACCTACGAGCGCACCCAGGCGCGGTTTGTCGAGGAGAAGACGCTGCTGTCTTTTCAGGAGTACCTGGATGTCGTCGCCGAAGACCCGGCGGCCCAGGCCCGTGATGCCGCGAGGTACCTGCGCGACGTCTTCGTGCACTACGGCACCACCACCGTCGAGCGCCCCTACGGGCGCTTCACCCGCTACAACCTCTTCGACGCGCCCTTCGACGACGGCGAGGACATGCTGGTGGGGCACGAGCGCGCGCAAGAGGCCGTCTTTGGTCTCCTGAGCGGCTTCGTTCACGAGGGTCGGGTGAGCCGGCTCATCCTCCTCCACGGCCCGAACGGGAGCGCCAAGAGCAGCTTCATCTCGTGCCTGATGCGGGCTCAGGAGCACTACAGCCGACAGCCCGAGGGCGCGCTCTACACGTTCAACTGGGTGTTCCCACCCGCCAAGCTCGAGAAGGGGAGCATCGGCTTCGGCAGCGCCCGGGACCTCGATGACCTCGAGACGTACGCCCATCTGGCCGAAGGCGAGGTCGACGCGCGCATGCGCTCCGAGACGCGCGACCATCCGCTCCTCCTCCTCCCACGGCCCGCGCGCCTCGAGCTGCTTCGGGACCTGCTCGGGGAGGACGCGCCGATCCCCGACCTCCTCGCCCAAGGCGAGCTCAGCCCCAAGGCACGGGAGATCCGCGACGCCTTGATGCGCGCCTACAAAGGCGATCTGCGCGAGGTGCTCAAGCACGTGCAGGTGGAGCGCTTCTACGTCTCTCGCAGGTACCGCCAGGCCGCGGTGACGGTCGACCCCCAGATGCGCGTGGACGCCGGCGTCCGTCAGGTCACGTCCGACCGCAGCCTCGGCTCGCTCCCCCCGGCGCTGCACAACCTCGCGCTCTTCGAGCCCATGGGCGACCTGGTCGACGCGAACCGCGGGGTCATCGAGTTCAACGACCTCCTGAAGCGACCGCTCGAGGCCTTCAAGTACCTGCTGTCGACCTGCGAGAACGGCACTGTCCGGCTCGACACGATGAACCTCTACCTCGACGCGGTGTTTCTCGGGAGCTGCAACGCGGGGCACCTCGACGCGTTCAAGGATCTCCCGGACTTCGCGAGCTTCAAGGCGCGCATCGAGTTGGTCCAGGTGCCCTACCTCATCGACCACGAGCTCGAGCGACGCATCTACGCCGACCAGACGAGCGGGCCGGCGGTCCGCAAGGACGTCGCGCCCCACACCGACGAGGTGGCCGCGATGTGGGCGGTGCTGACCCGCCTCGTGCGTCCCGAGGCCGATCGCTACCCCAGCTCCGTGCGCAAGGTGCTCAGCGCGTTGAACCCTGGGCAGAAGGCGGAGCTCTACGCGAAGGGGCGGCTGCCCGCGGGCCTCTCGCGCGACGCCGAGAACACGCTGCGTGCGCTCATCCCCGACTTGCACGAGGAGCGGCGCGCGACCGACCGCTACGAGGGGCGCTTCGGGGCGAGCCCGCGGGAGCTGAAGGCGGCGCTCCTCGGCGCGGCGCGACGCCCCGGCTTCAAGTGCCTGTCACCGATCCCGCTGTTCCAGGAGCTCCGCGCCCTCTGCGAGCAGACCTCCACGTACGAGTTCCTGCGGCTGAAGCCCGACGGTGACTACTACAAGCCGCCGCACTTCACGGAGGTCATGGAGGCCTGGTACCTCTCCGTCGTCGAGGACGAGCTGCACGAGGCGATGGGGCTCGTCGATCGGGCGGCGACGTCAGACCTCCTCGCCCGCTACATCGACCACGTCACCCACGTCGTCCGCCGCGAGAAGCGACACAACACGATGACCGGGCGCTACGAGGATCCCGACGAGAAGCTGATGGGAGACGTCGAGGCCCGCCTCGGGTTGGGGCAGAAGTCGAAGAAGGACTTCCGCGAGGGCATCATGCACCGCATCGCGGCCTGGCGGATGGAGAACACCGAGGGCGCCCTCGTGTACGACACCATCTTCGCGGACTATGTCGGCAAGCTCAACGACGCCTTCTACGAGGAGAAGAAGAGCGTGGCCGAGCGCATCGAGCGCGATCTGCTGACCTACCTGGTCGACGGCGGACGCGGGCTCGACGACGACGCCAAGGCACGCGCCACCTCCACGCTGGAGGCGCTCGAGCGCGACTTCGGCTACAGCCGAAGCTGCGCGGTAGAGGTCGTGGGCTTCGCGCTCAAGCAGCATCACAAGGAGAGCTCCGAGAAATGACACATCGGCTCCGATGGAGCGTCGCGCTTCTCCTTGGGCTGGCGACGCCTGCTGCGGCCCAGGACTACCAGCGACGCATCGATGAGTACTCGGCCGCGGCGGAGGGCTTGGCGAAGGCCGACGCGAAGGGCCACGTGACCCTCGAGCTCGGCACGCTGCGCGAGTGGATCGGCGAGGCCCGCGCCTACCTTCGCGACGAGGAAGAAGAGGCCGTCGTCCAGACCCTCGACCGGGTCCGCGTCCAGGCCCGCCTCGTCGACGCGCTGCTGCGGCGCGCGCGCTCCGAGGCCCAGGCGCGCGCCGCCCACGAGGCCGCCGACTCGAAGGAGAACGAGGGCGCAAAGCTGCGCAACCAGGCCCAGGCCCTCGAGCAGAAGCTCGCGGTCCTCGAGGGCAAGGCGAAGCAAGCGGGGGGGGGCCCACAATGATGCGTTGCTGTGTCCTCGCCGCCTCTGCGCTCGCCCTCGCCGCGTGCGGGCCCGGCCCGAAGCCGGCGGAGCTCGTGCAGCTCGAGACGGCTCGCGCCGGGGAGCACGCCGAGACCATCCAACAGCGCTTCCCGAAGCTCTACAAAGAGGCCGAGAAGCAGTACAAGCGCGCGCTCCTCGCCTACCAGGACAACGAACCGGAGGACGCGCAGCACTACACCCGCCTCGCGAGCATCTCCTGGCGCACCGCCGTGGCCAAGAGCCAACACACCGATCACGAGCACTCGCTGAAGGCCGCGACCAACCGCCTGCGGATCGCCGCTGAGCAGGTCACTCGCGCGGAGGCGCGCATCTCCGCCGCGCAGGACTCGATCGCTCGCCAGGAGCGCATCCTCGCGATGCAGGTGCGCCTGGCGGCGGCGGAGCAGAAGGCCCGGGCGGACCGCCGGACCGCCGCCGCGAAGGCCAAGGTCGACGAGGCCGCGCTCAAACTGAAGGAGGCCGAGGGCCTCGAAGCGGCGACCCACGCGCCGGGCCCCTTCAACAAGGCCCAGGCTGGCCTCAAGATGGCGCTCGACGCCTTCGAGGGCGGCAACTACAAGGAAGCCGAGGGCACGGCCGCGACGGCGATCACCGACGCCGAGGTCGCCATCACGACCGCGCGCGCACCATTCGAGGCGGCCCAACGCCGCCGGGCCATCGACAACCGGCTCAAGGCGCTGCTCGAGGTGAGCTCGAGAATCCCGGGGGCCGAAGCTCGGCTCTCCACCCGCGGCCTGGTCATCACCCTGCGAGGCCTGTTTCCCTCGGGGAAGGCCGACATCCAAGAGGACAAGGCGCCGGCCATGGCTCAGGCCTCCGAGCTCGCCAAGGAGTACGGTGAGTTCCGCCTCGTCGTGGAGGGGCACACCGACAACCGTGGTCGCGCCGCACGCAACCTCGAGCTCTCCGACGATCGCGCGAACTCCGTGGCGGCCTTCCTCGGCAGCCACGGCGTCCCCGCCGGCCGCATCACGAGCATCGGCAAGGGCGACCACGAGCCGATCGCCGACAACTCCAAGCGCGACGGACGGGCTCAGAACCGCCGCGTCGAGTTGGTCTTCCTGAGGCCCTGAGGGGTCGCGCTAGCCGAGCCGGACGCCGCTGTCGTTGAGGACCTTGTGCACCTTCGAGAGCACATCCTCAATCTGGAATGGCTTGGTGATGTAGTACTTCGCGCCCACGTTGATGCCCTCGATCATCGACAGCGGATCGCTCTTCGCCGTCAGGAAGATGAGCGGGATGGACCGCGTCTCCCGCCGAGCCTTGAGCGCCTTGGTGAACGTGAGTCCATCCAGGTTTGGCATCATCACGTCGGCGATGATGAGGTCGGGCTCGAGCTCTTCGAGCTTGCGTAGGCCATCGAGGCCGTCGAACGCGGTCTCGACGGCGTAGCCGTTCTTCTCGAGCAATCGACTGACGAGCTGCCGCACGTGCTGCTCGTCCTCGATCACCAGGATGGTCTTCTTACCGTCGTCGGACATCGCGGATCATTCTTGCCCGGGGGCCAGCCGTTGTAAACCCACGGCGACCGTCTCGACGGCTAGATCGCGCATGCAGCGATGATGACCGAGGGGGCAGCGGGCCGGACCGTGGTCCGAGCAGGGCCGGCAGGGCAGCGACTCCAGGGCGATATTGAGGCGCTCGGAGTCGGGCGGATGCCGGCCGGCGCCGGTGGGGCCGAAGAGCATCACCACGGGTGTGCCCACCGCGCGGGCGAGGTGCAGCAGGCCGCTGTCCCCGCCGATGGCGACCTCGCAACGCCGCAGCACCTCGGCGGTCGCGGGCAGCGAGAGGCCGAAGCCGTCGACCGTCTGACCGAGCTCGACCCGCTCCGCCGACGATCCGAGGGCCACGACGGGCCGCCCGAGCCCCTCCGTCAAGGCCCGCCACCTCTCGATCGGCCACCGCTTCGTCGCCCAGCGCGCCCCCGGGACGACGGCCACGGCCCCCGGTGGGATCGGCGGCCCCGGCGCGGTGGCGCGCACCTCGGCACGGGTCACGGGGATCTCGACCCCGAGCGCCGTCGCGAGGGCGAGCGCGTCCTCCACGAAGCGGGGCCCGCGCCGGACCCGCGTCGCGTAGCCGAAGCCCCAGCCGACGGTGCGCCCGCCCACCAGTCGGGCAAGCGCGCTCGACCGCAGCGAGGGGTGGGCGCCGAGCACCAGCTCGTAGCGCCCGCGCAACCGACGGCCCAGGCGCCACAGGGGACCCAGGCCCCGGTCCCCTCCCCGCTTGTCGTAGACGTGGACCTGATCGAGCCCCGGGACCCCGCGCGCCAACTCCCCGAAGCGCGGCACGGCCACGAGATCGACCGCGTAGCCCGCCCGCCCGAGGTTCTCGATGAGCGGCAGCGAGAAGACGACGTCACCCAGAGACGCGGTGTTGATGACGAGGGCGCGCTTCACGAGTCGAAGACCGCGGCGGAGAGCGCGGCGAGGTGTTCGTCGCGACCCGGGGGGCGGCGGGAGACCGGCCGCGGCGCATCGAGGGCCCCGCGAATCCTGGCGACCAACGCCTCGATCCCCTCCGTCGGCGACCACACGTGGGCGGGGTGGAGTAGACACGCGGCGCCGCACGCGTCGCTGGCGACCACCGGCGTGCCCGCGGCGACGGCCTCCGCCACCACGTTGCCGTAGGGCTCGTAGCGCGCGGGGTGGACCAGCACCGCGGCCCCAGCGATCCATGGCGCCGCGTCGACGGCGCCATGGAAGTGGACGCCCGCGGGCGCGTGTCTTCGCCAGCGCGCGAGGCGCCGATCGGCGCCGACGACGTGCCCCGCAAGTCCCAGGCGCTCGATGGCCGCCAGCCAGTGATCGAGCCCCTTGCGCCGAAAGCCGTGGCCGACGAAGAGCACCCCACCGGCGGCGCGGCGCTCCGGGGTCGCGGGCCTCGACATCACGGGGTTGAGCACCACGTGCACGCCGCCGCTGCGACCGTAGTGCCGCGCGATCTCCGCGGCGACCATCGGCGAGATCGCGACCACGCTCCGAGCGGCGCGAACCGCCGCCCGCTCACGTCTGACGTGGCGCGCCCACCGCACGCGGCTGCGGCCCGTCGCCTCCACCCAGGCGGCGCTGACCCCGTCCCCCGTACGGACGACCTCCCCGCCGAGGCGCGCTTTGAGGGCGAAGGGCACGCCGTCGTCGGCCAGACGATCGGCCCACGCCGACGCCAGCCATCGATGGTATCGCTCGACGCCGCCATCGCGCGCGAGACCGCGCCCGGCGGGGCCGACGAGGCGGATCCGCGGCTCCGTCGACCGCGGTGCAGAATGCTTCACCTTACGACTCACGCGCGCGCACACGTAGAATGAACAACGATGTTGCAGGACCGCCTCGGCCGCTACCACCTTCAGAATGAAGTAGGGCGTGGCGGAATGGCGGTGGTCTATCGCGCCACCGACCCCGCCCTCGACCGCACCGTGGCGCTGAAGGTGCTTCACCCACACTTGGCCGACCGCGCCGACTCGCGCGAGCGATTCACCCGCGAGGCGCGTGCCGTCGCGCGCCTGGCCCACCCCCACATCGTCGAGGTCTACGACTACGCGACCCCCGAGAGCAAGCAGGCCTACATCGTCACGGAGTTCATCGACGGGCCCACCCTGCGCGCCTTCGTGGAGGCGCACCCGATCCGCCACGGCGAGGCCGCCGCGCTGCTGATGGTGCCGGTCCTCGAGGCCCTCGACCACGCCCACCGTGCGGGCATCGTCCATCGCGACGTGAAGCCCGAGAACATCATGCTGCGCTCCGATGGCTCCCCCGTCCTGATGGACTTCGGCATCGCGCAGATGATCGACATGGAGACGCTCACCAAGACCGGGATGATGCTCGGGTCCCCGGCGCACATGGCGCCGGAGGTCGTGGAGGGTGAGGACCTCACGACGCTCGCCGACGTGTTCAGCGTGGGCACGGTCCTCTACTGGCTCGTCTGCGGCTCGCTCCCGTTCACCGGCCCCAACCCCGCGGCGCTCTTCCGACGCATCCTCGAGTGCCAATTCGACCCCGTCCTGGCGCTCCGCCCCGCCGCCGGGCGCCCCCTGGCGCGGCTCATCGAGCGGAGCCTCGCCAAGGACGGCGCCGCTCGACCCCAGACCGCGGGGGAGGTGGCGCGCGCCCTGCGAGATCTGCTGTCCGACGCGGGCATCCACGACGTCCGGCAGGAGCTGGCCGACTTCACGCGCGACCCCGAGGTGTACCAAGACGACCTCGCACGGCGCCTGGTCCCGACCTACCTCGCCGCCGCTATCAAGGCCCACGAGGCACGCGCCACCGCGCGCGCCCTCGACTTCCTGGATCGCGTCCTTGGCCTCGACGAGACGCACCCCGAGGCTCGCGCGCTGCTCGCCCGGATCGAACGTGGGCGCCGTCGCGTGGTCTTCGTGCGCGTGGCCGCCGCCGCGGTCGTGCTCGTGGGGGTCATCGCGCTGATGCAGTCTCTGCCGGTGACGCCGAGCGTGTTCCCTGAGCCGCCGCCACCGACACCCACGCGGCCACCTCCGTCGCCGGTGACGGTCCTCCCGGTGGTCGACGCCGGGGTCGCCGTGGCCCCGCCCCCGGCCGTGGTCGACGCCCGCGTCCCCGACGCTCGGCGCGTCGCGCGCACTCGACGCCGCCGACCACTCCGGCCGGTGGTCATCGAGCGCCCGCCGGACGCGGCGGTCCCCCTCGGCGTCTCGAACGATCCCGCCCGGATGCGCGTCGCCTTCGGCGTCTTCAAGGCGGCCCGGCTGCTGGTGGATGGTCGCTTCGAGGGTACGGCGTCGCAGATCGAGGCCCGCGGCGGTGTCAAGCTCACGGTCGGGAAGCACCGCGTCGAGATCCGCAACCCGCCGTGTCGCGCCCTGAGCAAGACGATCCGCGTCGAGCCCTGGCAGGCCGGAAACAAGCTGCCGGACTACACCTTCGTCTGCTACCCCACGCCGGCGACCCTCCGCATCTCCTCCAACTTGAACGCGCCCGTGCGGAGATTGGACGGCCGTATCCTGGGTCGAACGAATCAGGACATCCGCGTGGGGTTGAAGAAGGACGAGGTCGCAGCCCAACTCGACTTGATTGTCGGCGATCCGACAGCTAAGACCCAACGGCTCGCCGTGCACCTGAGCGCCGGCGCCCGAACGGAGAAGACGGTCCGATTCTGATCCCCCTCCTCGCAATCGTGGTCACCCTGGCCGCCCCCGGCGAGCCGAGTCAGGAGGCCCTCGCGTTCAACGACGCGAAGAACGCCTACCTGTACGGCGACTATCCGCGCGTGGTCTCGACCCTGACCCCGTTGCTCGAGCCCGACGTCTTGCTCGCCGATCCGGACCAGGTCGCCAAGGGCTACGAGCTGCTGGCGTTGGCCCACGCCTACCAGGAGCACGAACCCGAAGCCCGCGCCTACTTCGAGCAGCTCATCCGCTTCCGACCGGACTCCAAGCTCAACCCGGCGCTCGTGCCCCCGCAGACGATTCGGCTCTTCGAGACGGTCCGCGAGACCCTCAAGGAAGAGCTCGCCCGGGAGCGTGAGGCCATCCTGAAGCTCCAGCGCGAAGAAGAGGAGCGCCGCCGCCTCGAGGGCGCCCAGCAAATCGTCGTCGAGAAGCGGCGCAACTCCCGGCTCGTCGCGATGGTCCCCTTCGGCGTCGGGCAGTTCCAGAACGACCAGCCCGTCGCGGGGGCCCTCTTCCTGGGCAGCGAGGTGCTCGCGATCTCCCTCTCGATCGGGTTCTTCGCGGCGGTGGAGGATCTCCGACTGGACAACGGGCTCTTCGCGCGGGAAGACCTGTCCCGAGCCGAGTCGATGCAGAGCGCACACCTCGTCAGCGGCGGTATCGCCCTGGCGGTCATGGCGATCGGGGTCGTACACGCGCTCGCGACCTTCGAGGAGGAGCTCGACGTGAAGCGCACCACCGTGAATCCGAGCGGCTCCGTGGGCCTGGGCCCCGGCGGCCTCGTCTGGGAGTTCTGACCGGATGCCGAGCCTGATGTTCCAAGCCGAGCGCCGCTCGCACCTCATCCTGCGCAAGCTCACCTCGATCGGCCGCGATCCCGAGAACGACGTCGTGCTCGGTGACCCGTCGGTGGCGCCCACCCACGCCCACATCCGGCTGGAGTCCGGGCGCTTCATGCTGGTCGTGCAGCGCGGCTGCCCCCTGCGGGTCAACGGCAAGAAGGCGAAGAAGCACGTCCTCGAGCACGGCGACGAGGTCCTCGTGGGTGAGGTAGGGCTCCGCTTCAACCTGTGGGACGACCAGTCGACCATGGAGGCCCAGCGCTCAGACGCCCAGGGCAGCGTGTTGGGCGCCTACGAGCGCCTGGCGACCTTCAGCGAGCACCTCGCCCGCCAACGCGACATCAACGCCCTCTTCGAGGTGCTGATGGACGAGGTCATCGGGCTGACGGGGGCCGACAAGGGCTTCCTGCTGCGGGTCACGGGCGACGGCCTCGACGTCGTGACGGCGCGAAACCTGGAGCGGGAGACGATCGCCGCCACCGTCGACCAGATCTCCGACACGATCGTCGGGCGCGTGGTCTCGAGCCGTGAGCCGGTCATCGTGAGCGACGCGCTCAACGACGAGGTCTTCAGCTCGTCGGTGTCGGTGATGCAGCTCAAGCTGTGCAGCGTGATGTGCGTCCCCCTCGTCATCGGTGGCGCGCTCCTCGGGTTGATCTATGTCGGCAACGACAACGTAGTGAGCCTCTTCGACGCGAGCTCCCTCTCCGAGCTCGTCGTCTTCGCCTCTCAAGCCGCGCTCCTCCTCGACAACGCGATCCAGCGCGACGCGCTCAAGCAGGACAACCAGCGCCTCCGCCAGGCGGCGGAGACCCGACGCTTCGGCTCGATCATCGGCACCTGCGACCCGATGCGCGACGTCTTCGGCAAGGTGGAGAAGGTCGCCGCGACCGACATCTCGGTGCTGGTGCTCGGCGAAACGGGCACCGGCAAGGAGCTCATCGCCCGTGAGCTCCATCGACGCTCGAAGCGCACAGACGGCCCATTCGTCGCCGTCAACTGCGGCGCCATCCCCGAGAACCTCATGGAGAGCGAGCTCTTCGGACACCGACGAGGCGCCTTCACCGGCGCCATCGAGAACAAGGTCGGCTCCTTCGCGGCCGCGAACGGCGGCACGCTCTTCCTCGACGAGATCGGCGAGATGCCGCCGCAGCTCCAGGTCAAGCTGCTGCGGGCGATCCAGGAGCGGGTGATCACCCGAGTCGGCGACCCGCGCCCCACCAAGATCGACATCCGTCTGGTGGTCGCCACCAACGTGAACCTCGAGGAGGCCATCCGCGCCGGGCGCTTCCGCGAGGATCTCTACTACCGGATCAACGTCGTCAGCGTGGCGCTTCCCCCCCTGCGGGATCGGGACGAGGACGTCGTGCTGATCGGCCGCTACCTGCTCGAACGCTACGCCGCCGAGTACGAGCGACCGATTCGCGGGTTCACCAACGAGGCGGTGCTCGCGATGCGCAAGCACGCCTGGCCGGGGAATATTCGGGAGCTGGAGAACCGGCTCAAGAAGGCGGTCGTCCTCGCCGACGGGCACCTGCTCACGCCCGAAGATCTCGACCTCGGCGCCGACGATCTCGTCGGGCGGGTGCTGCCCCTGGCCGAAGCGAAGGAGCGCTACCAGCGCCTCTACATCGATCAAGTCCTGGCGCTCAACGACGGGAACCGCACCAAGACCGCGAGGGATCTGGGCGTGGATCCACGGACGATCTTCCGGCACCTCGAAAAGCTCCGCGACGACGCCCCCGGAAGCTGAACATTGTTCAGTCGCCTTTGCGCGCTCCACTCCGATTCTGCTAGAAACCGACGTCACCGCCGAATCGGCGGGCGCCCTTGGCCTACGAGAGACACGAGGAGACCATGCCGTTGAAGAACATCCGTGACCTATTCCTGGTGCTGATCGCCTCCTCGGCGATGATCCTGGCCGTCGGCTGCGACGACGGCGGCGGCAAGAGCAACGATCCCGATCCGATGGGCGAGGGCGAAGGCGAGGGTGAAGGCGAGGGTGAGGGCGGAGGCGGAGGCGAGGGCGAAGGCGAAGGCGAAGGTGAGGGCGAGTCCCACGTCTGTGACGGCGACACCGATCCCTTGGCCGCCCAGAACGAATGGGGCCCCGCCGCGCGCGTGAACTACCTGGACATCCCCGCCAACCGGATGGCCGCTGACGACGCGGGCTGCGATCTCGTCGGCAACAACAACGGCTCCGGCCTCGCGGGCCTCGTCTCCCTTGCGGGCGGCACCGGGCTCAACGAGTTCGTCAACCCCGACGACAACGGCGAGATCACGCTGCTGTTGATCGGGCACCTCGTCGACTGGGCGGCAGGCGCCACCGGCAACTCGGTCGGCACGTCGAAGCTGAACCTGCTCAACGGCGAGTTGGGCGAGGACGGGGGCTTCTGGATCAGCCCCGACTCCTTCGTCGACGGGGACGCGCTGATCTCCTTCGATGACTCGTCGATCGCCAACCAGTGCCTCCAGGCTGGGCCCGGCACCTTCTCGCTGTCCCTGCCCTTGGCCGAGGGCCTGCCCATCGCGCTGGACATCATCCAGACCGAGATCACGGGCAAGCTCGCCGTCGACGGGCCGGGCTGGTCGCTGGAGGACGGCATCCTCGGGGGCTACCTGACGCGCGACGCCATCCTCGAGCTCATCCGCGGCCTCCAGCTCGCTTGCGCCGCGGAGGACGCCCCGTCCCTGTGCGACCAGGCCGGCGCCATCCTCGGCGGGCCCGACGATCCGCCGGAGAACGCCCTGCCGATCCTCGAGCAGTTCATCGGCGGCTTCGACTCCAAGGTCGAGGGCGACGTGCCGTCGGCGTGCGACCCGGGCGTCCCCGGCGACTGCAACTCCGTCAGCGTCTGTCTCGTGCTGGGCATGGGCGGCGTCGAGGTCGCTGGCGTCGCGGCGCCCCAGGAGTAGCCGCTCTACGCTACGGTACGAATCGGAGGTCGTCGACGACGAGCGAGCGTCTCGGATCGTCGTCGACGAGCTCGATCGTCACTGTCTCCCCTTCCAGCGCGCCCAGGTCGAGGGCCACCCTGCGTAGACGCCCGCGGGTGTCGCGAACGCCCACCCGACGCGTGACCTCAGAGCCATCCGCGAGCACCCGCAGCGAGGCCTTCCGGCCCGCGTCCCCGCCCATCAGGAAGGTGAGCCAGCGGGCTTCGACGCGCACCGGCACAGACCCCAGCCGACCCGTCCCCTTGCGCGTGCTCGCGGCGCTGCGCTTGCCCTGGCGGTTGCGGAGCCGCCGACCGCTCGGCTTCGTACCAAAGGCCGCGCCCGTAGGGGTCCAGCCGACGAAGACACGCTCCTCGAAGTTGGCGCTCAACCCCGGCCCGAGGGCGCGTGGTCCGGAGTCCTGGGCGTACCAGATGCTCTTTGGACGAACCCGGTGGCCCGTCCGCGGCTGGAGCGCCTGGGGGGTGGCGTAGCGGAGCCGATGGCCCTCGTAGTAGCCGGCCTCGATCCCATGGATGGGGGTCCGCTCGTCCATGACCACCGCGCCCCACTCGCTGCGCGCGAGGCGCCGGCGGAGGTCGCCCACGCCGCCCCGATAGGCGACGTCCACCATCCCCATCGCGTGGATGTGAACCGTCCCGTCACGCAGATAACCAAACAGCGGGTGGGCGGGCATGAAGACGGTCCCGTCGACCGCCTCCAATCGCCGATCGAGGTCAGCGTAGGCGGCGCGGTCGACCTCGTCGGGGATCTGGTCGGCGGGCGAATAGCCCCACGCGACGAGCTGCACCAGGATCGCGGCGGGGACCAGCGCCGCCAGGCGCACGCCCTCGCTCTCCAGAAGATCGCGGGTGGCGAGGGGGATCAGCGCCGCGGCGAAGACCGAGATGGGCATGAAGCAGTTCGCGTAGGCCCACTGCGTGCTGTGGTTCAGGGCGCTCGCGCCGACGCCGGCCACGAACATCAAGAGCCAGAAGACCGGGGCCCGAACCTCCACCCGGTTGAGGGCCCGATAGACGCCCAGCAGCACCGCGATCAACGCCGGCGCCACCAGGATCTGCCAGCGTGGGTCTTCGTACCAGAGCTCGCGGTAGTACATGTGGGGGACGTAGTCGAGGGTCTGCGCCCGGAAGACGAAGGCGTAGCTCCAATGCGCCGCGAGCAGAAGACTCAACGCCGGGATGGCGACCCGGTAGCTGAACAAGAGCAGCGGCAGCAGCAGCAGCAAGGGCGCGAGGAAGAGCACGTCACGCCAGTACTCGAGCAGGATGTTCTTCCAGTGAAAGACGTGTCCCTGATGCCCCTCGAAGACGTAGGTCCAAAACCACCCGTCCGTCGCGGCGTCGAGCCACCACACGCCCAGCACCGCCGGCCCGAAGGCGCTCACCACGAAGACCAGGGCGCACCGCCAGTCGCGCCAGAGCAGGAACAGGGCGACGGCGGGGACGAAGACGCTGCTCGTCTGCTTGGTGAAGTACGCCGCCGCAAAGACCAGCCCCGCGACGGCGGCGCCCCGCCAGGTCTCCCGGTAATACGCCAGGTAGACCCCGCCTGAGACCTGCAGCAACAGCATCGAATCCGGTCGCGCCAGATCGTAGAAGGCGCCGTTGGTGCGGAAGAGCGCGGCGTAGATCCCGACCGCGAGCAGCCCATAGCGCCAGCCCGCCTCACGCTGCCCGACACGGAAGAGCAGCGCGCCGGTGCCGATGGTGCAAAGCAGCGACACGCCCCGCGCGAGGCCGAACCCGAGCCCGCCCGTCACCGGGGCGAGCCAGGCGAGGAGGGCCGGGTAGCCCGGGGTGTAGAAGAAGGGCACGAAGTCGGCGCTCGGCGGCCCGTAGATCGGCTCCCCCTCGAGCAGGCGCGCGGCGTGGGTCACCATGCCGCCCTCCATCCACTCGAGATCAAAGGGGTAGCCCAGCCGAGACAGCGCCACCCAAAGGAAGGCGCCGACGTAGAGCAGGCCGACGAAGACGGCCGCGTCGAGCAGGCGATGGGCGATGCGTGAGGCCAAGGGCGGCGGATTATACCTGCGTGGTCCCGTTCTCGGTGGATTCCACCGCCGCGTCTATACTCGTCCGATGCGTTCGCCGGTACCCCGCGCGCTCTTTGGCGGCCTCTTCATGGCCGCGGTGCTCACAGGCACCGTCGAGGCCGTGCACATCGGCGTCGCGGGTCCCGATGACCTCGACCTGACGGGGCGTCTCCTCGCCGCGCTCTATGTCCTGTCCCCCTTCACCGTCGGGGGGGTCATCATCGCCGCTGCCTTGGCCGCGCTGGCGGCGATCTGGGCGCGCGCCCGGCGGGTCGCCACCGGCGGGCGCTCGACCTCGCTGGCGGCGGACGCGACGGCGGGGCTCCTCGCGGTCGCGTCCTTCGTCGCGATCATGTTCGTCGCGGCGCGGCTCGTCCTCTCCCACACCCACAACCGCGCCATCGGCGGCCTCGCCCTCGCGCTGCTGACGCCGGTGGCGATGGTCGTCGCCTTCTACGCCTGGGCCGCGCTGCGCGCCCAGCTCACGGCGCTGGATCGGCGGCTGGGGCCACGCACCAGCTTCTTCATCGGGGGCGCGCTCATCGCGTTTTGCCTCTCGCTCTTCGTCACCACGCTCGTGCGAAACGACGCCCTGGTACAGAAGCTCGGCGGCTGGTCGGTGGCGTTCCTCGCGGGCTACCCGGTGCTCACGCTGGTCTTCACGCTCGGCCTGAAGCGGTGGGGCAGCGCCTCGCTGGCGCGCACGGGGGCGCGCCACGCGGTGATGGTGATGGCGCTCTTGAGCACCCTCGGCGCCATCGATCTGGTCTGGAACATGGACGCACGCGCCGGCGTGAAGCGAGCGCTGCTCCACGACACGCTCGCCTTCGAGGGGCTCGTCTCGGCCTCCCAGCCCTTCTTCGACGCCGACCGCGACGGCTACGCGGGCTTGCTCGGCGGCGGAGATTGCGACGACGCCGATCCGAACATCCACCCCGGCGCCCGGGAGCAGCCCGGCAACGGCGTCGACGAGGACTGCTTCGGCGGCGACTCGTTGGTCCTGCCAGCGCTCGCCATCTCCCCCGCCGATGCCGGCCCCAGCCCCGCGGCGGAGCCCGAAGTGGACGTCCTGGAGACCCTCGAGCCAACCCCGAACCTGGTGTTGATCACCGTCGACACCCTGCGGGCGGACCGCCTCGGCTACATGGGACACGCCCGCGACACGAGCCCGGTGATCGACGCCTTGGCGGCGCAAGGCCTGCGCTTTCGTTGGGCGCTCTCGCAGGGGGCCCAGACCAAGGTCTCGATGCCGTCGATGTTCACCGGTCGCTTCTTCTCGGAGGTCGAGCGCACGCCCGACATCTGGCCGACCATCCACGAGGACAACGTCACGCTCGCCGAGCGCCTGCGCGACGCTGGCTACACCACCGCCGCCGTGGTCTCACACCGGTTCTTCCTCCCCGGCTACGGCCTCCACCAGGGCTTCGACGACTGGGACCTCGCGGTCGTGCGCAAGTACGGAAAGCGCTTGCCCCATGTCGTGAGCGGACACCTCGTCACCCAGCGCGCCCTCGCGTGGCTCGAGAAGCGCGAGGCCGAGGAGAAGACCGATCCCTACTTCCTCTGGCTGCACTACTTCGATCCGCATCACTTCTACCAGGACCACCAGGGCGCCGACTTCGGGCGCGAGGACCAGGACCTCTACGACGAGGAGGTGCGCTTCACGGACCAGCAGATCGGGGGGGTCCTGGACTGGTTGAAGCGCGCGGGTCACCTGGACCAGACCTACGTGATGCTCAACTCCGACCACGGAGAGGGCTTCGGCGAGCACGAGTACACCTATCATGGGCAGCACCTGTTCAATGATCAGATCCACGTGCCCCTGGTGCTGGTCGGCCCGGGGCTGCCTTCGCGGGACATCGAGACGCCGGTCTCCATGTTGGACGTCGTCCCGACCCTGCTCCAGCTCGCCGGTCAGCCCGTGGCCGCCGATCTGCGCGGCGTGTCGCTGCTGCCCTACGCGGGCAACGCCGCGCCACCGCGGGGCCCGATCTACAGCGAGATGCTCCAGGACAAGACCCACCCCCAGAACCGCTGGGCCGTCGTCGACTGGCCTTGGAAGCTCCACTACGGCGCCCGCTACAACGAGTACCTCCTCTTCGACCTCTCGACGGATCCAACGGAGAAGAACG
The DNA here is from genome assembly GCA_964402225.1 of uncultured Nannocystaceae bacterium. Lineage (GTDB taxonomy): Bacteria > Myxococcota_A > Bradymonadia > UBA7976 > UBA1532 > CAYOBQ01. Next base: position 36,543 of record CAYOBQ010000015.1, read on the forward strand.
ACCTCAGCGGGGTGCGCACCGCGGAGTTCGAGCGCATGCAGGGCCTCCTGCGACGCTGGCTGAGCGACGAGCTGAAGCCCGAGCAACCGCACTGGTAAACCCGCTCCCGCTCCGGCCCGGCTTGAGCTATCCTCCGCGCCGATGCAGCGAACCCCCGAAGGCACAGGCTGGGTCGAGGTCATCTGCGGGAGCATGTTCTCGGGGAAGACCGAGGAGCTGATCAGCCGCCTGCGACGCGAGGTCTACGCGCGCAAGCAGGTGCAGGTCTTCAAGCCGCAGACCGACGACCGCTACGCGAGCCACGCCGTCGTGAGCCACAGCGAGCAGAGCCTCCCGTGCATCCCCGTGGAGCGCGCGACGGACATCCTGCGCCGCCTCGATCCGCAGGCGTCGGTCATCGGCATCGACGAGGCACAGTTCTTCGGCGCGGAGCTCTTGGCGGTCGTCGCCGAGTTGGCCGATCGCGGCCTGCGCGTGGTCTGCGCCGGCCTCGACCAGGACTACCTGGGCCAGCCCTTCGAGCCGATGCCGCAGCTCCTCGCCATCGCCGAGTTCATCACCAAGAAGCTCGCCGTCTGCATGGTCTGCGGGAACCCCGCGAACCGGTCGCAGCGCATGTCGGCGAGCGAGCAGCGCGTGGTGGTCGGCGCCCACGACAGCTACGAGGCGCGCTGTCGCCGCTGCCACACGGCCGACGCGATCGCGGCCCCCGCCCAACAGCCGTTGCCCATCGCCGGCGACCCCGATCCGCGCGCGCCGGTCCCCGAGCAGGCGCCGCTCCCGATCCGAGAACTTCAGTAGGCAAGGAGCCATGAGCTACGCCCTCAGCGAGATCGAGCACCGCTACGGCGAGGACGTCCACATCCTCGACGACCCATTCCTGACCACCCAGCTCGCCCGGCTCTGCGGCCCCGAGACCGGCCAGCCGCAGTTCAACCAGCTCGTGACGCAGCTCTACCAGAGCCTCATCCGCACCGTGATCAACAACGAGTTTCCCCGGGAAGACGTAGCCCTCGATACGCGGATGAAGGCGAGCACCGAGCGCGGTGTCTTCCGTGGGCGCGTCGTCGATCGACGCACCCACACCGTGGTGGTCGATATCGCGCGGGCCGGCATCCTGCCCAGCCAGATCTGCTACGACACCCTCAACTCGGTCCTCGATCCGCTGGTCGTGCGCCAGGACCACCTGATCATGGCGCGCACCGTCGACGCGGAGCAGAAGGTCACCGGCGCCGCGATCTCAGGCTCCAAGATCGGCGGCACGGTCGACGACTGCTTCGTCCTGTTCCCCGATCCGATGGGCGCGACCGGCGGCAGCCTGGCCACCGCCATCGGCAGCTACGTGCGCGGGGAGCTGGGCACCCCCCGGCGCCTCGTCACGCTGAACCTGATCGTGACGCCGGAGTTCGTTCGCCGGCTCAAGGAGGCCGTCCCCGGCGTCTGCATCTACGCCCTCCGCCTCGATCGCGGGATGTCGCCGCCGGACGTGCTCGACACGCTCCCGGGGGCCCGCTGGGCAGAGGAGTCGGGCCTCGACACGCAACAATACATCGTGCCCGGCGGCGGCGGCTTCGGTGAACTGATGAACAACTCGTGGATCTGACGCATGTTCTATGACCCCAAGCAGATCGAGGTCCTCATCGACGCGGAGGCCATCGCGGCCCGGGTCGCCGAGATGGGCGCCACCATCACCGCGGACTTCGCCGACGACGGCGAGGTGGTGCTCGTCGGCGTCCTCAAGGGGAGCTTCGTCTTCCTCGCCGACCTCGCCCGCGCCATCGATCTGCCCGTCGGGATCGACTTCCTCGGGCTGTCGAGCTACGGCAACTCCGAGGAGACCAGCGGCGTGGTCCGAGTGACGCAGGACCTCAGCCAGCCGGTGGCGGGCAAGCACGTGCTGGTCGTGGAGGACATCATCGACACCGGGCTGACGATGCGCTACCTGCTCGAGAACCTGGCGACCCGACACCCGGCGTCGGTGAGGGTGTGCAGCTTGCTCTACAAACCCGCCCGCACCCGGGTCGAGGTGCCGCTGGACTACATCGGCTTCGAGATCCCGGACCGCTTCGTCATCGGCTACGGCCTCGACTACCAGGGCCGCCTGCGCAACCTCCCCTTCATCGGCGTCAACGTCGGTAGCGGGCCGCCCTGGGGCGACTGATCGCGGCTACTCGGTGGTCCCCGCGAGCAGGTCTTCGGCGGCCTTCAAGGCCTGGGCGGCCTCCTCGTGGGCCCCCAATCGAAGCAGCAGCTTGCCGAGGTTGGCCCAGAAGCGCGGATCGCGGTGCCCACGCTCGGCGACGACCTCGTACCAGCGCAGGGCCTCGGCGTCCTCGCCGGCCTGCTCGGCGATGCTGCCCACCGCCAGCGGGATGCCGACGTGCTCCCGGACCGCCTCGATCTGGTCGTAGATCTGGGTCAGCAGGTCGTAGGCGGCCTGGAGCCCACGGTGCGCCGCGATCGCCTGCGCCACCTGGATCGCCACCTCCCAGGCGGCGGGCTTCAGCGTCAGGTACGCCAGGGTGTGACCCGCCAGGGCGTCGATCTCGCCGATAGCCGGGGCCAACTCCACGAGTCGCGCGGCGATCACGATGCGAGTCTCGATGTCGGGGACACGCTCGAAGACCGCGACGTAGCCACCGTAGGCCGCGCGGGCCTCCTCCCGCTCGAAGTCGATGTCGGCGACGAGCTTCGCGGCGCGCCACTCCGGGATCGACCGATCCTGCATCGAGATGAGGCCGTAGCCGGTGACCTTGGTGTCGCGCGCGCGCGCCGAGTAGCTGCGGGCCGAGTCGAGGTCGCCGAGCCCGATGTGAGCGTAGGCGGCGTGGTACCAGAGGTCCGCGTTGTCGGGGAACCGCGCCAACCCTCGGTTCGCGACCTCGAGGGCCAGCTTCGCGTTCGCCTCTACGATCGCGCGGACGAAGCCGACGTAGCTATAGGGAACAGGCAGGTTGGTGACGGTGGTTCCGTGGGCGGAGGGGTTGCGCTCGAAGAGCTCGATGACGCGCTCGAAGGCCTCCCGGGCGTCGTCCATACGACGCCCGAGCCAGTGCTGGGAGCCCAGGTAGAACCAGGTGAGGATGTCGTCGGGCTTCTCCGCGAGTCGGGCCTCCAATAGCTCGATGTTCCGGTCGTCCTTGCCCTTCTCCTGCATCACCTCGGGATCCGCCCCGAAGTGGTCGAAGACCACGTCGAGCCGGTAGTCCGTGCTGACGTCCGGGTTGCCGCGCCCGACCTCCTCGTGCACGCGACCCGCGAAGCGCATCTCGGGCCGATTGCGGAAGAGGCGACCCGAGAACCCGTCGTTGAGGAAGCGACCGCCGCGGGTGTAGTTCTCGATCTTCGGACAGACGATGCGTAGCCCATCGTCCTCCTCCTCCATGATCGATCGGATCGCTGTGCGCGAGCGGTTCTGGACCCGCTCATCGGCGTCGAGCACCAGGATCCAGTCCCCCGTCGCGTGCTCGATGGAGGCGTTGCGGGCGTCGGCGAAGCTGCCATTCCAGGGGAAGAACTCCACCCGCGCGCCAGCGCCCCGTGCGAGGGCCACCGTGTCGTCGGTGGAGCCGGTGTCCACCACGACGACCTCGTCGGCGAGGCCCGAGACCGACTCGATCGCGCCGACGACGAACTCCGCCTCGTCCTTGACGATCATGCACATGCTCAGGGTGGGCCGCCGGCTGCTCTTGGCCGCCGCGATCACCCGCTCGATGCCCCGCCGGACGGCCTTCGGCGCCGGTCGCGAGGTCTTGAGGAGGCGTCGGGCGTTGGCGACGCTGTCGGGGGCCGCGGGATACTCGCTGTCGAGGGAGAGGCAGTGCTCGAAGCAGCGGATCGCGTCCCGCGCGTGGCCCATCTCGAAGAGCGTAACGCCCAGCAAGTTGGCGAGATGGACGTGGCGGGGCCAGCGCTCGAGGGCCGGCGTGAGCACCGCCACCGCGTCGCCGTGGGCCCGCGCGTCGAGCAGACCATGGGCCAGGTGCGTGGTCAGCGTGGAGCTGTCTGGATCGAAGCTGAGGGCGGCGCGCCACAGGGGCAGCGACCGCTCGGGATCACGCTCCCCGAGCGCCAGCGTCTTGAGATACTCCGCGGACTGGAGGTCGCGGACCGTGGCGACGGTGATCGGCATGGGGCGAATGGTGCCACGCCCCCGGCGGGACTACGAGGGCCGCGCCCCGACGGGATCGAGGGCGGCCCGCACCGCGACGCGGCCCGCCCCCTTGGAGAGCGGCATCGCCTCGACCGGCGGCGCATGGATGTGGGCCCAGCTCGCGGCGTCGCCGCGGATTCGAGCCACCTCGGCCACCGGCACCGAGAGGAAGGCGTCTACACAACGCGGATCGAGTTGCACGCCGCGGACCCGACGGAGCTCGGCGAAGGCCACCTCGTCCGAGCGGTGGAGCCGATACGGACGGTCGGAGGTGATCGCGTCGAAGGTGTCGGCCACCGCGAAGATCCGCGCTCCGAGGTAGATGTCATCGCCACGACGGCCGTGGGGATAGCCCGATCCGTCGAGGCGCTCGTGGTGATCGGCCACCACCCGCGCCGCCGCGGCGAGGAAGTCGATGCGCCCGATCATGTAGGTGCCGATCGAGACGTGGCGGCGCATGAGGTGCCACTCGGCCTCGGTCAGGGCGCCCTCCTTGAGGAGGATCGCGTCGGGGACCCCGATCTTGCCGACATCGTGGAGCATCGCGCCCCACTCGACGCTGATGAGCTCGGGCTCCTCGAGGCCCATGGTCTCGGCGATCCTGCGGGCGAAGAGGCTGACGCGCTTGCTGTGGGCCATCGTCTCTTCGTCGCGGTAGTCGAGGCACGTCACCAGCGCGGAGATCACGTGGTCGGTGCGCCGGGCGAGGCGAAGGTCGAGGCTCTGGTTGAGCGCACCGAGTTCGGAGACCTGCCGGCGGACGATCGCCTCCAGCCGCGTGTTCTCTCGTTGCAGCCGCGCCGTCCGCACGCCGTCGGCGAGGTGTGCCAGCAGCACGTCGTTGTTCCACGGCTTGCCGACCAACCGGAAGACGCCGACCTGGACCGCTTCGGTGGCGATTCGGAAGTCGTGGTAGGCGGTGATCATCATCTTCTGGGCGTGGGGCGCCCGCCGCGTCGCCTCCCGCAGGAACGTGATGCCGTCCATCTCCGGCATCCGGTAGTCGCTGCACACCACGTCGAAGGTGCGCTCGTCGAGCATGGCCAGCGCCTCGGCGGCGCTCACGCACGCGACGACATCGTAGCCCGCCACCCGAACCCGCCGGCGGAAGGCGTTGAGCACCCCCCGATCGTCATCCACGTACAGGACACTGCCAAGCATCGCGTCTCCGACCCCTACGAGACTCAATTATCGGTGCGTCGCTCGGATGACTTTAGCCACCGGCGATCCCCGCGGTTATGCTCGCGGCGGTGCAACGACCCCAGCCCTTCGGCAAATACGTTCTGCTCGAGCGCATCAGCGTCGGCGGCATGGCCGAGGTCTTCAAGGCCAAGAGCTTCGGTCAGCTCGGGTTCGCGCGCTTCGTCGCGATCAAGAAGATCCTGCCGCACCTCGCCGAGGACCCGCGCTTCGTCGAGATGTTCATCAGCGAAGCGAAGATGGCGGTCCAGCTCACCCACGCCAGCATCGCCCAGATCCTCGAGTTGGGTCGGGAGTCCGACGACCACTACATCGCCATGGAGTACATCAGCGGGCGCGACCTGCTCTCGCTGCACCACCACTTTCGAAACGCCAAGGCGCGGATGCCCGTCCCGCTCATCGCCTGCGTCGGCGCGCGGGTCGCCGAGGGCTTGTCCTACGCCCACCGCAAGCGCGGCGCCGACGGGGAGCCCCTCGGCATCGTCCACCGGGACGTCTCCCCGCAGAACGTCCTCGTCTCGTGGGACGGCGACGTGAAGCTGATCGACTTCGGCATCGCCAAGGCCCGGGTCCGCACCTACCAGGCCACCCAGGCAGGCGTCTTGAAGGGCAAGTTCGGCTACATGTCCCCGGAGCAGATCACCGGGGGAGAGCTCGACCACCGGTCGGACATCTTCGCCCTGGGGACCGTGCTCCACGAGCTGTTGACCCGGAAGCGGCTCTTCCACGGCGACAACGACTTCCTCACCCTGGATCTGGTCCGCGCCGCCGATGTTCCGCCGCCCTCCGAGCGCAACCCGGACGTGCCTCCAGAGCTCGACGCGATCCTGCTACGAGCCCTCGCCAAGGACCCCGCTGACCGCTACTCGGATGCCAGCGAGCTCTCCGAGGCCCTCGCTCGCTTCCTCCACTCGCAGGGCCTCGCGATGTCGAGCAAGCCCCTCGCCGATTGGATGCGCAGCGAGTTCGCGAAGGAGATCGCGGCGGAGAAGGTGAAAGACGAGGGCTACGCGAAGATCGTGCTCACCTCCGAAGGGCAGGTGATGGAGGCGGCGACGGAGGACGACGACGAGCCCACGGCGCTGTGGGACCCGATCTTCGACGACAGCCAGCCGGGGGTCGACGCCCAGACCGGGCCCCTCGACGCGCTCCCGGATGACTGGAGCGCGGACTCGACGCCAGCGCCGAGCGAGCCGAGGAACAGCTTCGCGGCGGCCCCCACCGGCGGAGGGCTGCCCGCGACCGCGCCGGCGCGGCCCAAACGGACCCACCGGGCCCTCGCGAGCGCTCTGCTCCTGCTCTGCCTGGGGGTCGCCGGGGGGCTCATCGCCCGGGCGCTCGACGACGGCAGCCCGGGGGGCGCCGGCCTGGTGCTCCGCGTCGATCCCCCGGAGGGCGCCCAGGTCTACCTCGACGGTGAGCCGATGGAGGGGCCCAGCCCGCTCGTGCTCAGCGACCTCGCGCCGGGGGCCTACGAGATCCGGGTCGAGCGACCCGGCTACGCGCCCTGGATCCGCACCGTAGTCCTCGAGACGGGACCCATGCAGGAGCTCGACGCCACGCTCGTGCTACCGACGCCCAGGTCGGCGCGGCTCCGCGTCCTCACCGTCCCACCGAACGCCGAGCTTCGAGTCAACGGCCGAGCCGTAGATGAGGCCGAGCGCGCCGACTACCTCGAGGTCCCCTCCAGCCGGAAGCTGCACCTCATCGCCACCCGCGACGGCTACCGCCGCGCGGAGGCCACGGTGGTGATCGGCCCCGGCCTGTCCTCCGAGCGGAGGCTCGTGCTCGAGCCCACGCCGGGGAGCCTCTTCATCGACAGCACGCCCCCCGGCGAGGTCTACCTCAACGGCCGACGGGTAGGCCGCACGCCCTACGAGGACACCCGGCTCGATGTGCGCACGCCCTGGCGGGTGAAGGTGGCCGAGCGCGGCTATCGAGCCCACGAAGAGACGATCCGCTTCGGCGATCGTCGAGTCGTCCAGATCGACGCCACGCTACGGCGCCGCTGACGGGTTCTTCAGGACTCGTGGGAGGCCACGCCGCGGAGGCGCTGCGCGACGCGGGCGAGCTGGCGATCCTTGTACAGATCGTGCCGACTCTCGCCGGTGCTGTTGATGCGGTCCGTCTCCCGATCGACGAGCTGGAACTCGACGAGCAGGAAGACCACGCAGCCGTCCTGGGCGGCGAAGCCCGGCAGCAGCCCGACCAGGTCGTCCACCCGGACCGGCATGTCGACCACGAAGTTCACCATGCGAAAGCCGCGATGGCTGAACACGTTCTGTCGTCGTCGGTCCGCGGCGCCCGTCGTGTCCTGCAGCAGGCCGCCGATCTGGCGCAGGCGCGGATCGCGCTCGATGGTGCCGAGCAGATCGAAGAGGTCGTTTCGCGACTCGCCGGGGACCACGTAGGTGAAGGGCAGCAGGTGCCGCGTGACGTAGACCATCGCGGCGAAGAGGTCGTCGAGGCTCTCGGTGACGACGCGAAAGCGCAGGCGGTCGTGGACCTCCGCCGCGAGGCTGTCGGGCCGGCACAGCAGCTTGGTGAGGATGCTCTCGGGCGACTTGCGGCTCCCGGCGAACTCGGCCACCCGTATGCCGCGCGCCTTCATCCCGTCGATGGCGTCGAAGACCTTGGTCTCGATGCGGTGGAAGAGCTCGTTGGTCGGCACCGGCAGGCGGTAGAGCAGCTCGCGCCCCGAGACGTGGTGGATGACGTGCATCACCTTCAGCACCACGCAGGCGTCGCGCTGAGCGGGGCCCGCGCGGCTGGCGTCGAGCAGCAGGTCGCGGATGTCCTCTGGGCTGCGAACGGAGGTCGCAAGCTCGATGTCGAGGTTGGTCTGGACGTAGTCGAAGGCGACGCGGTGGATGTAGGCCAGGCGCAGGGCGTCGCCGGGGTGGTTCGCGCGGAACCCGCAGAGCTCGAGGAAGGCGTCGACGTCCTCGTAGTCGCGAAACGCCAGCCGCCGCCAGTCGATGACCGAGTCGCCCTGAACCAGGAGCCTCAGCCGCTCGATGTCCTGCAACCCGTAGGGCAGCACCCCCGCGTCGGTGAGGCTGGCCCCGATCTCGAACGGGTTGGCGTGCGGCTCGTCTTGCAAATATCCGGCCTCTTTTGGCGGCCGGAGGTTACGGAATGGGAGCTAGCCGCGCAAGGGGCGCTACCGAACGCGCTCGAGGTTGACGGTCCCCAGCAGCAGAGCGCCGGCCCCCGCGAGGACCGCGAGGTTACCGATCACGAAGCCCACCGGGCCCCCCGCCACGACCGCCGTCACCACCCCCGCACCGCCAAACAACGCCAGCGCCTTCATCATGTCACCCCACATTCGATCACGTGTAGGCGTCACGCTGACAAAGACCGACAGCCATGTCAAATGTAGGACTAAGACCTACTCCACCTCAGCGAGCAGGGATCGCATCTCCCCGGCTCGCCGCCCCGCGATGGACCGAAGCCGGGCCACCTCCACGTCGAAGTCCACATCCCGGCGCCAGCGCGCGAGGTCGCGCACCGCGGCCTCCCGGATCTCCTCGGCCAGCACGTCCACCCGGCGCTCCATCAGCTCCCGTGCGAGGTGCGTCTCCAGCCCCGCGCGGAGCAGCGCCACATACCGCTCGCGATAGGTCGGGATGGAGAAGAGGCGCGGCGCGAGCCGATCGTGGCCGTGCCAGCGCGCCGTGATCTCCTTCGGTTCACCGCGCCAATCGTTGCCCCAGGTGGCGTCGGCGTCCCAGTTGATCACGCTGAAGGCGTAGCCCGGCGCGCAGGACGAAGCGGCGGGGTCCCGCGCGAGGTAGTAGTTCTTCGTGAAGGCGTCCCCGTTCGAGGCGAAGATGTTCGCCGCCTGCCACACCATGAAGTCACCCAGCTTCAGCCGTGGCTCCACGAAGCGCACGAAGTCCGCGTACGAGGCCGGGGTGTGGGTCGCGGCGTCGAGCAGCTCGGCCAGCGCCGCGTCGGAGCGACTCGCCGCCAGCTTCTTCTCGTAGCCGTCCGTCGGCTCCGACTTGTGCTGCCAATTCGCGAAGTGGCTCACGGCCTTGTAGAGGTCAGCGTCCCGCGCCAGCCCGTTGCGCCCCAGGTACTGCTTGTCGATCCGCTCCGCCACGACGTAGAGGCCCTGCCACGCCCCGTTGATCGCCAGCGTCCCGAAGGCCATCCGCGGCGACAGCCCACCCAGGTCCCGACCGATGTCCATCGTCAGCCGATTACGCATCCACGTCGGATCGATCCACGAGGCCAGGAGCACGAGGCGGCGGTACTTCCCCGACGAGCCCTCGAAGAAGGTCACGGGCAGCTCGTCGTCGTCGTCGAAGGTCAGCCGAAACGACTTCTTCGGCGCCAGCCGGGCGTAGCCACCATGAAGCTGGAGCGTCACCCCCGGGTAGCGCCGCCCCCGGTAGTCCACCGTCACGGCCAGCTCGACATCCTCGAGCTTGCGGTCGTACATGTCCTCCAGGGCGTCGGCCTCGACCGTCACGTCGAAGTGCGGGATCGGCGCCTTCGAACTCGCCAGCGGGCGCGCCTCGGTCGGCACCACCGGCGCCTCCGCCGCCTCGCACGCAAGGGGCCGTGCGCGCGGGACTTCGTCGGCGCACCCGAGCACCCCCAGGACGGTCGCCAGGATTGTCGCGTACCTCACGGGGACTCGAACCCACCTCGAACGGGCCCAGATGGTAGCACGGAGCCCCAGGCCGAGCTCGCCCCCGCCCCGCGGCAGAGGCCCGGCGAGCCAGGTGCATTCTCCAGCGAGAGGGACAGGGCCTGGCCCGACCAGACCCGCGGCGGCGTCAGCGCTCGACGCCTGTGCGGACAGTGGTGGACCGAGGCGTCGCCGATCCGAGGGCAGCGAAGCCGCCTTTCGGCCGCGGAGGCTTGAACCCACCTCGGATGGGGCGGGATACTGCGACGGCGCCCAAGGAGGAGACGCGTGCGAGCTGCCCTCGCGCTGCTGGCGGCGCTGCTCGCCGGTTGCCCCGACGACACCGAATCGATCCCCGACGGCCTGCCGCCCCTCGACGCTGGGGTGGACGCCGCCTGGCCCCCGGTCGTGCGGCCCGATCCGGCGCAGACCTGCGAGGCCGACCTCGTCGCGCTGAGCAGTACGGCACGCTACCCCGGCGGCGGCCACGTGCTCACGCTCCGCCTCGAGGGGCCTGGCGGTGGGCCGGCGCGCCTCGATCAGCCCGCGTGCCTCGGCGTCCGGGGCGCGGACGGCCTGCTCCCCTCGGCGGCGCGGGCTGTCTCGATGCCCCCCGGCGAGCTGCTGCTCCTCGTCCCCTCCGGGCCGACCCCCGAGGGCACTGACGCCTTCCTCGGCGGGCGTCCGCCGACCGAGCGCATCGCGGCGCTGCGCTGGGGCGCCGAGCTGCGCCAGCTCTCCGGCTTCACCCGCAACCGCCGGCGGCTCGCGGACCGAATCCACCGGGCCCCGGGGTCCGCCGACGACGCGCTGAAGGCCCCCGACGCGCTGGCTGACGCGGCGGAGATGCTCCGCGCCCTGGGCGGCGAGGTGGAGCCGGGCTTCCGGGCCGTCGTGGTCCTCGCCGACCCGCCGCACAACGCGCCCCGCGACCACGCGGGGCTCCCCATCCTCTGGGGCCCGGACGCCGCGCGGGCCGATGCCCTCCGCGCCGGCGCCCACTACCGCGTCGGCGTCTGCGCCGACCCCGAGGGCGGCCCGGTCGAGGTGGGCGGCGTCCGTGTCGAGCTGCCGGCGAGCCGAAAGGAGGCCCGCGACGCGCCCTGCGACCCCGCGACCCTCGCCGTCGGACCGCCGCCACGGACCCGCCGCGTGGAGCTGCTCTTCGACGCCGAGCAGCGGGCCAACTACGAGCGCGTCCTCGCCGACGCGAGCCGGGAGGACTTCCCCTTGACCCTCCGTCTAGGCCCCGAGGAGGCGCCGATCGAAGCCTCTGCCCACCTCCGCGGCCAGACCTCCTTCGCCTGCGAACGACGCAGCTACACAGTGAACCTGAAGGGGAAGGCGGGGCGCCGGGTGGTGCCGGGCATGGCGACCGACGAGCTCCTGCTGCTCTCGATGTGCCGCGACGAGGCCTACGTCAACCAGCACACCGCCGACCTGCTGCTGGCGGAGCTCGACCTCTTCCCCCTGCGCTTCGGCTACGTGGAGCTGTGGCTCGACGGAGTGACCCGCGGCGTCTACCTCGTCGTCGAGAAGGCCGCCGACGCGCTGCTGGCGGACCAGATCGGGGCGCGCTCGGTCATCCGGCGGCGCTTCGACCCGGAGGACAAGCCCGCGGACGTGAAGTGGGCGCGCGACGGTCACCCCGACCGGGCCCGCGCCGAGTACGACGCCATCGTCGAAGGCGCCGCGGGCTTGCGCGGACCGGCGTTGGTCGCCTATCTGTCGGCTCACATCGATCTCGACCAACTGCTTCGCTTCCTGGCCTTCAACTCGCTGATGCTCAACGGGGACTACGTCGACGAGGTCTACTTCGTCGCCACCGACACCGTGCTCGATGGGGCCACCGCCGCCGACTTCGCGATCTCCGCCTGGGACCCGGACGACCTCTACTCGGCGTGCCACCACGGCGGTCGCTTCGCTATCGAGGACCCCCACGGCCTGCTCTACTGCGTCGAGGGGGACCTCGAGAAGCTCGTCGCTGCCGATGAGGCGCCCTACGCGCGCTACGTCGAGGCGCTGTCCACGCTCCTGGCCGACCTGCCCCCCGAACGAGTAGATGCAGCCCTTGAGGAGACCCGACGTAAGCTGTTGCCTTTCCTCGATGATCCAGACGTCGCCGGGGCTATGGTGGAGCTCATCGAACGGGACGAGAGCGCGGCGCGTCCGGCCCGAGCCCGGGCCCTGGTGAGCGAGGCCCTCGACGGGATCGGCGCCAACTACCGCGCCCGGCACGCCGAGCTCAGCGCGGGCGTCGAGGGCTGGCGGGCCAGCCGATGAGATGGGTCGCGTGCCTGCTGTGCGTCCTCGGCTGCGATGAGGCGACCTCCCCTGAGTCGGCGCCCGCCCCCCTCGACGGCGGGCCCCTCGCGCCGCCGCCCGCCACCGCCTGCGTCCGCGACGTCTGGCCCATCATCGAGCCCGTCTGGATCGCTGGTGGGCCCGGGCCTCGCGAGGCGACGGGGGCCTTTGGCAAGCCCGACGCCGTGCTGCTGGATCCCGACGGTCTGCTCCTGGCCGGCGACGAGCACGAAGCCTACGAGGAGATCCACGTCTTCGACGCCCGCACCGAGGACCCGGACACCACCGGCGAGCCCATCGAGGCCCTCGTCGACTGGGGCGCCGATCCGGGGCCGGGTGGCGACGGCCAGATGGAGTTCCGGGGCGTCTCCGGCTTCGCCCGCGACCGCGAGACGGGCCACGTCTACGTCGCCGAGCAAGGCAACGCCCGAGTTCAGGTCCTGCGTCCCGCTGGCCCCGTACGCGCGCCCCCCTACTACGTCCACGAAGGCTACGTCGGGGGACCCGCCGCCGATCCGGACCGACCGCGGGACGGCGAGTTCGTACGGCTCCAGGCCCTCCGCACCGACGCCCTCGGGCGCCTGTTCGCGAGCGACGACGCGAAGAGGAACGCCACCAGCGCGCGCCGCGACGTGCAGGTCTTCGACCGCGATGGCGCGTTCCTCTACGCCTTCGGGGCGGGGCATCTCCAGGAGCCCGAGAACTTCGTCATCGACGCCGTTCGCGACCGGATCTACGTCTGCGACGAGGGCGCCGCGGAGCTGGTCGTCTTCGGCTACACCGATCCCGGGCCGCTGCGGCGCGTCGGGGGCTTCAGTGGAGAGCCCAACGGCGTCGACATCGACCAGTTCGGCTACGTCTACACCGTGGACCAGGCCGACCCCGACGGCGCTCACATCCGCGTGCTCGAGCCCGACGGGCTGGCGGAGGTGTTCCGCTTCGGCCGGTACAGCGGCTCGCCGCGGCCGGGCTTCTTCAAGTCCCCCGACACCCTCATCGTCGACGTCGAGCAAGACCTCGTGGTCCTCGCCGACCAGGGCCACGGCCGAATCCAGGCCTTTCGGCTCTCGGAGATCCAAGCGCGCGCGTGCGTCCGAACGCTGCGCGTCGCCGGTCCGCCCAGGGCGCTCTCCGGCAGCACCCTGACGCTGCGCGTGGAGGCCTTGGGCCCCGACGGTGAGCTCGACCGGAGCCGGCCCAGACGGCCCGCCATCGCCCGCGCTGGTGGCCGTGACCACGCCTTCACGCTCTTCGGCGGCGTCGGCAGCGTGACGCTCCCCATCACCGGCGACGGCCCGCTGGACGTGGAGGTGCAGACCGACGCCCTGCGGGCGCTCCACACCGTCGACCGACTCGAGGCGCCCGCGTCCCGGGCCCTCTCCGGGCGGCTCCAGGGAGAGGAGCTCCACTGGCGCCAGGGGGACATCGTGTCGATCGACGACTCCGTCGAGGTCCCCGCAGGCGCGACCCTCGAGATCGAGCCCGATGTCCTCGTGGCGCTGGGAGAGGGCGCGCGCCTCGAGGTCAAAGGTGCGCTGCATGCGCGGGGTTCGGAGGGCGCGCCGATCTACTTCTTCGCCCGCGATCCAGCGAAGGGCTGGGGCCAGATCGACCACCACCCCGGGGCCGGTGACGCGGTCTACACGAACGTCTTCTTGGCACATGGCGCCAACGCCTCTTGGACGCGAAACGACGAGCTTCGGCACTGCTGTGCCTACCAGATCCGCTTCCGGGGCGAGCGCCTCGAGATGAGCCGCACGGTGGTCGCCGACGCCCCCGGCAAGGGGCTGCTCAGCTTCGACGCCGCGGTCCTCGTTCGGGGTGCCCTCTTTCAACGGCTGGGCCACGGCGTCGAGCTCATCCATGGCACCGGCACCATCACCGACAGCGTCTTCGCCGAGCTGCGCGGCACCGACGACAACGACGGCGTCTACCTCGGCGCCAAGGACGCACCCGGCGACTTCACGCTCGCGCGAATCTGGGTGGCGGATGTCGATGACGACGGGATCGACACTGAGAATAGCAGCCCCATCGCCACCGACGTCGTCGTCCACGATGTCGAGGACAAGGGTCTGAGCCTCACCGGCGGCAGCCCCGTCTTCACCAACTGCCTCGTCTTCGGCGCCCGCATGGGCGCCAAGATCGACGACAAGTTCAAGACCGCGGCCTCGGTCCCCGAGTTCCACCACTGCACCTTCGTCGACAACGACGAGTTCGGGTTCCTGGCGTCAACCCAGAACGAGCACAACGCCGACGCCGACATCCGACCCCGCTTCTTCCGCTCGGTGGTCTGGGGCAACGGCGCGGGCGTCGAGACCGAGTTTGACCCCGACACCGTGCGCATCGAGGCGTCGTTGGTCGAGGGCACTACGGAGGGCGTCGTCGTCGAGTCCGCCTATGAGGGCACGCCGGTCTTTCTCGAGCCCGGGCGCCGCGACTACCGCCTCCACCCGCTCTCCCCCGGCGCAAGCCCAGAGCTGACGATCGGGTTCCGTGGCTTCCAGCGGGAGAGCCGCCCTGACCCCGTCGCCCGCGCCGACCTGGTCGTCAACGAGGTGGTCGCCACGAGCCCCGACGGCCCCGATTGGGTCGAGCTCAAGAACACCGGCCCACGCCCCGTCTCCCTCGAGGGCTGGATGCTCACCGACAAGCGCCCCGACACCCACCGCCACCCCCTCAGCGGTGCGATCGCGCCCGGCCAGCATCTCGTCGTGCGGCGCGGTGTCGGCGGCTTCGACTTCGGCCTGGGCCCCGGCGACGCGGCGCGGCTCTACGACCCCACGGGCCAACTCGTCGACAGCCTCGAGTGGGCCGACGGACAGGCCCCCGCCGGCAGCAGCTTCGGCCGCAGCCCCGACGGCACGGGCCCCGGGCGGACGCTTCGCCCCCCGACCCCCGGGGCCGCCAACCCCTGAACGCGCTCCAATCCGCCATCCCTCGCCGATCCCCCCCGACCGACGCAGAGATCGTCGTTCGGGGCGGTGCCTGACGAAGCGTCGACGTTCTGCCGCGGTGTCCCAGGTCGCTGGTCACGTCGGGCGGTGCGACATAGAGTGAAGCGATGCTCATGGCGCCTCACCAAAAGGGCGATACGCCCCAGGGCCTCGATCGGCGCCCAACGGCCATGGCGCTGAGCGTGGAGACTCTGGTGCGCGATGTGCTGGACGGCCGAGTCCGAGTGCCGGACTGGCAACGACCGTTGAAGTGGACGCCGCGGGACGCTCTCAAGCTCCTCGACAGCATCTACCGCGGTTATCCGATCGGGACCCTGCTCCTCTGGAAGCGCGACGGCCCCGAAGAGCGGCTTCGATTCGGCCCGGTCAACGTCGACGCGCGAAACCGGACCGATGCGCTCTACGTCGTCGACGGACAGCAGCGGATCACAACGCTCGTGCGGACGCTCTCCGGTCTCGCCACCGACGACGACCCTTTCGCAGCGCAGTTCGACTTGAACTCACTCGAGGTCGTCAGCGCAGAGTCGTCTGCGAGCGGGATGATGCCGATGACCGAGGTGCTCGACGCCCGGCGCCTGCTGAAGTGGCTGCGCGGCCATCCGAACGAACCAGAGGACGCAGCGATCGATCTGGGCGCCCGGATCCGCGAATACCAGATACCAGCGTACGTGGTGGAGACCACGGAAGAGTCGGTCGTCCGGGAGATCTTCGAGCGCTCGAATGACAGCGGACGTAGTCTGCAGGCTGACGAGGTCTTCGACGGGCGGTTCAGAGCGCTCGACGGCGGAACCCCGTCTGGGCTGCGCGATGTCGCCGCCGAGCTGAGCGGCCTGGGCTTCGGCCGCGTCGGCGAAGAGCAAGCACATTCGATGATGCTGGCGACCCAGGCCATCGACATCACGAAGGTGGATCCAGCAAAGTGGAACGCAGCCCAGGCGCGGTCGGCGCTCGATGCGGTGCTGGCGGCGGGCCGCAAGGCCATCTCGTTGATGGTCCACGACGCCGAGGTGCCCCATATCAGTCTGCTCCCATACAGCCTGCCGCTCGTCGCGCTCACTCGGTTCTTTCACGCGCACCCCGACCCTCACCCCCGAAACCGGACACTCCTGACCCGATGGGTGTGGCGCGGGGCGACTGCTGGGCTTCACAGCGGCGCCAGCGTGGGCCTACGGGGCGCACTCAGGGCGATCGGCGACGACGAGGCCGCAAGCGTCCAAGATCTGCTCTCCCAGGTCGAGCCGGGTCGAGACGTTCCATTCCAGGTCAGCACCACGAGGTTCCGAGCATCAACGGCGCGCTCGAAGCTCTGTGCCCTCACGCTCGCCTCCCTGAGACCGCGGAACCTGGTCACCGGCGATCTGCTCCCGGCCGAGGCCCTGGAGATCACCGCCATCGCAAACCACGCGAAGGGCAACCTCGGCAGCCGCGTGCTTCACCCGATGCGACGGGGCGGGCTGCGCGCGCCATTCGTCGCCTGCGAGAGCCGCGAAGTCCTCGACTCCCACTTCGTCGACAAGACCGAACACGAGTTGTTGGTCCGGGGTGACATCGACGCCGCGATCGCTCACCGAGGAGGCCGGCTCAAGGCGCTGGTGAGGCAATTCTCAGCCCAGCGGACTCGGTGGTCCGAGAGCGACCGCCCACCACTCGACGCGCTCTGGGACGACCCGGATTGAGCGCAGTCGACGTCTACCTCGGCGGCAGGCACGTCGGCGCGCTCGCCCACCGCTCCGATCTCGGTGACGCGACCGAATTTCGACTGACTCGTGAGTTCTTGGAGTTGGCGGAGCGGCCTGTCCTCGGACAGCTCTTCGTGGATGACCCGGAGCGCACGTGGAAGACCACGCACCGGATCCCTGCCTGGTTCTCGAACCTCTTGCCCGAGGGGGTGCTCAGGGGATTGCTCGCTGCGAGCGTGGATGTGAACCCCGAGCGCGAGCTGCACCTGCTCGCCGCGCTGGGGGCCGACTTGCCGGGAGCGGTGACCGTCGAGCCCCGCGGCGAGCTCCACGCGACGCCAATTCGACCCGGGCGCCCACCGGTCACCCCCGATGAAGCGCTGCGGTTCTCACTCGCCGGCCTTCAGTTAAAGTTCTCGGTGACGCAGGACGAACGGGGCCTCACCATCCCGGTCCGGGGCCAAGGCGGGCGTTGGATAGCCAAGCTGCCGGACCCGCGCTACACGCGCGTCCCAGAGAACGAGGACGCGATGCTTTCCTGGGCCGAGCAGATCGGATGTTCGGTCCCGGAGCATCGACTGACACCCGTCTCCGAGATCCGCGGACTTCCCGCCCATCTTGCGACCGACTACGGAGGGCGCGCGCTCATCATCCGTCGCTTTGACCGACTTGATGATGGTTCGAGCGTCCACATCGAAGACTTCGCACAGGTTCGCGGTGTCTTCCCCGAGGCGAAGTATTCAAAGGCGAATTACGAGTCGATCGGTCGCATCCTCTTCGCGCTGTGCGGAGAGTCATGCCTGGAAGAGTACGTCCGCCGTCTGGTGTTCATGGTCATCTCCGGGAACGCCGATCTACACCTCAAGAACTGGTCCCTGATCTACCCCGACGGCCGCAACGCCACGCTGTCCCCCGCCTACGACCTGGTCGCGACGCTGGCCTATGCGGGGACCAGCAAGGAGCTCGCGTTGAAGTTGGGGAAGACCCGGTCCTTCGCGGAGGTCAACCTCGACACCTTCCGGCGCCTCGCCGGCAAGATCGGCGTTGATCCAGGGGCGGTCGTCGGCTGGGCCGAGGAGGCGCGGGATCGAGCGCTGGAGGTCTGGCCGAACGTGAGCGGGGCGCTGACGAAGCGGCAAGCGACTCGACTCGGCGATCACCTGTCCAGGCTGCGTCTCTAGACCCAAGCCCCCCCCGCGACAGGCCGGCCCGGCCATCAGGTCGCGTCGCTGCCCCGTTGGCTGACACGAGCCCGCCACCCGGCCGAGGACGTGCGCTACAGCGCCAGGCTCAAGGACCCGCGAGGCGTGCTGAAGGCGTCGAGCCGCACCGTCCTGGCCTTCGCTCAGGCGAGCTCGCCCACCAAACGAAGGATCTCGGGTCCGTTGTAGGCGTGGATGGTGTTGTGGTCGCCCCGGTCGAAGACGTGCAGCGTCCCTCGTTCGCCGGCCCAGGCGGCGAGTCGCTCGGCGTGGCTCACGTCGACGAGGTGGTCGCCGCGGGCGTGGAGGACCCGGACCGGCCCGGCGTAGGCGCGGAGCTTCGCGCGGTGGTCGAAGCGGGCGGCGACGGCTTCGCGCAGTCCCGCCTCGTCGGTGTCGAGCTCGCGCGGGTCTATTCGCAGACGCAGGCGCTCGTGGACGTCGGCGATGCCGCTCTCGATGACCAGCGCCGCCACCGGTCGGCAGGCGGCCACGTGAAGCGCGTAGATTGACCCCACGGATCGGCCGTAGACGACGAGATCCTGGGGCGCGGTACCCGAGGCGTCGGCGATGGCTGTGGCGTCGTCGAGCATCGCCGCCAGCGCCGGCTCGCCGGTGGAGCCGCCGTAGCCCCGGTACTCGGCGAGCAGCAGATCGAGCCCCGCGGCGTTCACGGCGCGGGAGAAGTCGCCGATCCAGTCCGCCGCGACCTCGCCGTTGCCGTGGAAGTGCAGCAGCGTCCGGGGGTGCCCGGCGGTACCTCGATGACACGCCAACTCGACGCCGCCCGTGCGGACGACGAAGGGGTCGGGGGGCGGTGTCATACGGGGGAAGAAGTACCGCCGCGAGACGATCCGGTGGTCCAGCACGGGATCAGTCACCGACCGCTCCCAGATCGAAGACCGTCTTCACCGGCGTGAACGTCTCGTGGGGCACACAGACGAAGACCGTGTTCCAGCCGGACATCGCGCCGTTCCAGAGCCCTGGCCGCTCGAGGGCCAGCAGCGGCCGGCCCTGGTGGGACTTCTCGCTCACCATCGCGGCGTCGGGATCGACGAAGCGGTGGAGGTCGTGGGGCTGACCGTCGGCGTCGCGCAGCCCACACACCAGGTCGACGGGGTTGAAGTGGGTCGCCCGCTCCAGAAGCCGCGGGTCCGAGAGCTGTTGCGCTTCGACGATCTGCGGGGTCATGAAGCCGTCTGGATCGCGGGCCCAAAACGGTCCGCCGCCGGGCTGCCCGGTGTTTCGCACCACTCCGCACACGCGCAGCGGCCGATCGAGACGATCCAGGAGCGCCGCGTCGGGCACCCCTCCGATGCTCAGCTCGTCTCGGACGAAGGCCCGCGCGGCGGCGAACCCCTCCCCTGCCCGTAGCCGCCGCACGTGCCCGTACGTCGCGGCCTGGAGGCGCACGAGGAGGCCCCCGAGGGCACGCTTCCAGCGTCGCGTCGGGCCGCGCCGGCCCCGGGGCTGGACGTTGTCGATGTTCTTGATGAAGACGATGTCCCCGCCCAGCGCTCCCAGGTTCCCGATCAGCGCGCCATGCCCGCCGGGGCGGATGAGCAACGCGCCCTCGTCGGTCCGAAAGGGCCCCCCCCGTGGATCCGCCGCCACCACATCGGTGGCGGGCGCTTGCTCCGAGAAGCCCACCGGCACGGCCGCGTCGCGCAGCGCCACCTCGAAGGCCTCACGGTGGGCCCCGGCGATGCTCAGGTGCAGCCAGTCGGCGTAGTCCGTCGTCTCCTCGAGTTGCAACTCGAGGGCGGTGCGCCCCGCATGGAACGGGACCAGCGCCTTGGGCCGACCGGCGTAGCGCGACAGCGCCGTCTCGACGTCCACATCCCCCAGCGGGCGCTCCGCCTCGAAGCGAGAGAGCGCCTCCGGGGTCCGCGCCTGGAGATCGCGAAACATCCGCGTGGCCGCCCCCGAGGCTGGCACGAAGCGTCCGACCCGGCCCACCGCGGTGTCGAAGTGGGCGTGCCAGGGCGCCAGATCGTCGAGTCGACGGACGCCGTCGCCCGGGGTGCACGGCCGATCCACGACGAGCGACGGGGGGCGCGCGCAGGCCGCCACGTCTCGGCGAGCCTGGGCCGTCGAGATGCCGCGCCTCGCGAGGAGCGCGACGTCTGAGGCGTTGAAGTCGGGGTGGCTTCGGTCGGTCACGGCCCCTACGTGTACCCGCGCGGGGGTGCAGACGCCAACGCGCTTGTCGTATCGTAGCCGCCATGCAGAGACCTCGAAGCGGAGCACGATGGGCCCTCTCGTTGCTCCTCGGACTCCTGGCGGCCTGCGACGACGCGGGCGGGGGTCAGGGAGCGCAGCTCGGTGACCCCGCCGAAGCCGGCCCTATGGACCTCGGCGTCTCGGCCGACGCCGCGCTGACGGACGCGGCGCTGACCGACTCGGGGACCCCCGATGCGGCACCTCCCGACGCCGCGGACCCCGACGCCGCCGTGCTCGACGCCTTCGAGGTCCGCGCCGGCGTCGAGTACATCGCTATCTGGCTCTCCGTGCCGGGGACGCCCTTCGAGATCCTCTCCCCCGAAGGAGAGCTCGTCGCCGAGGCGAGCAGCGACGATCTGGGTAGCATCGTCTTCCGCGAGCTCGAGCCCGGCGCCGGCTATACCGCGCGCGTCGCCGACGACCACGACCTCGCCGCCCACGACCTGCGGGTCATGTCCTGGGACGACAGCCTCCCCGACCCTTCGTTCTACGAGCAGACGCTCGAGGCAGGCTTCGGCTACCTGACCACGCGCGATGGCACGAAGCTCTCCATCTTCGTCTCGCTCCCCGGGCCCCCGGAGGAGGGCCCTTACCCGACGGTCGTGAACTACTCGGGCTACAGCCCTTCGCGCCCCGGCCGTCCGCTGGGAGGCGCCGCGGACTTCCTCTGCGACGTCTACCCGATCCTCTGCGACGCCCCGAGCTTCCCCTCCGGCCTGATCGCGGGGGTGATGGGCTTCGCGACGGTGGGCGTCAACGTCCGCGGTACGGGGTGCTCCGACGGCGCCTACGACTACTTCGACAAGCCGCAGCTCCAGGATGGCTACGACGTGATCGAGATCGTCGCGCGCCAGCCCTGGGTCAAGCACCACAAGGTCGGCATGGTGGGCCTGTCGTTTCCCGGGATCACCCAGCTCTTCGTCGCGCAGACCCGACCGCCGAGCCTCGCCGCCATCGCGCCCATGTCGGTCATCGCCGACACCGCGTCTTCGACCTTGGTCCCCGGCGGCATCTACAACAACGGCTTCGCGCTCAATTGGATCGAAGGGGTCCTCGAGAAGGCCTCCCCCTACGCCCATCGCTGGATCGAGGAGGTGATCGACGGCGGCGACCCCCTCTGCGACGTGCACCAGCGCCTCCACGGCCAGAAGCTCGACGCCGTCGCCAAGGCGAAGGAGAACCCCTACTACACCGACGAGGTCGCGGCCCCCATCGATCCCAGCACCTTCGTCGACCTCATCGAGGTCCCCGTCTTCCTGGTCGGCCAATGGCAGGACGAGCAGACGGGGCCGCACTTCCCTGCGCTGGCCGACAAGTTCACCGGCGCCCCGCTCTTCCGCATGACGGCGACCAACGGCGTGCACATGGACGGCTTCGCCCCCCAGGTCCTGGCGGAGTGGCACAACTTCCTGTCCCTCTACGTCGCGCGGGAGGCGCCGGTCATCGACGAGACGATCCGCGCCGTCGTGCCCGAGTTCATGTCCACCGTCTTCGGCACCCGGCTCGACCTGCCCCCCGCCCGCCTGGATCCCGTCGACTTCGAGGCCGCCAAAGCGACCTACGAGGCCGAGCCACCGATCCACATCCTCTTCGAGTCCGGCGCCCCCGAGGAGGTCGAGCCCGGCGCGCCCCAGAGCAGCTTCTCGGCCCGCTTCGACGCCTGGCCGCTCCCCGAGGTCCTCCCGACCCGCTGGTACCTCCAGCCCGCAGGCGGCCTCGACAGGGTCCCCGCCCCCGAGGACGGTGGGGCGAGCGTCTTCGAGCACGACCCCGAGGCGGGCGCCCGCGGCACGCTGGGCAGCGGCTCGGTCAACGGGTTGCAGCCCGACTGGGACTGGCCGCACCTCACGCCGGGGAAGGCCGCGGCGTTCGTGAGCCCGCCGCTTCACACCGACGTCGTGATGATCGGCCACGGCAGCGTCGACCTCTGGCTTCAGTCGACCGCCACCGAGGCGGATCTGGAGGTCATGCTCACCGAGGTCCGCGCCGACGGGATGGAGCAATACGTGCAGGCGGGCTGGCTGCGCGCGAGCCACCGCGCGCTCCGGGAGGACGCCACCGAGCTGCGCCCCGTCAAGTCCCACACAGAGGACGCCGTCGAGCCCCTCGAGCCCGGCGAGTGGACCGAGGTCCGGATCGAGCTGATGCCCTTCACCCACATCTTCCGAGCCGGCTCTCGGGTGCGCCTCAGCGTCGACACGCCCGGCGGCAGCATGGCCGAGTGGCGGTTCTTGCTCACCGAGCTCGATCCGCCGCCGCTGCACACCATCGGACACGCGGCGGCCCATCCGTCCAGCGTAGCGCTGCCGGTGGTCCCCGATCTCGAGGTGCCCACCGAGCAGCCCGACTGCCACCGCCTGCGCGGTCAGCCCTGCCGCGAGTTCGCACCCTTCGCCAACACCGAGCCGTAGATCCCCATGCGCCGCACCCTCTCCCTCGCCGGTCTGACGGTCCTCGGGGTGGCCCTCGTCGCTGCCTACTGGCTGCGAACCCACCGGGACGTGGCGGTGGCGCTGATCCACCCCGAGATCCCCGCCGCCGACTGGCAAGGCTACCTCGAGGCGGTCGCGGCGGCCCCCGTCCCGGAGGCGATCCGCCCCGTCGCCCTTGCCTTCGAGCGCGTCAACCGCGCCGAGGTCGCCGCCGGCGCCGCCCCCGGACACCTCCCCCAGTCGAACCCCGCCTACGCCGAGGCCGTGGCGGCCCTCGGCGAAGCGGCGTGGCAGTACGCCCAGGTCCGCACCACGGCGGAGCTCCTCGATCTCGGCCGCCGGCGCGGGCTGCTCCTCGCCGACCGACTCGACACCTACCTCACGGACTGCGCCCGCCGCGGCGTCGATCCGCTGACCTCCCTGACCGACGACCACCCCACCACCCGCGCCTACGTGGCCGCTGGCGGCGCCTTCGTGCGCTTCGCCGAGGGCGGCGGCTTCGTCGTCGACGGCCACCTCCGCGCCGAGCTGCTCCCCCTGATGCAGGCCCTCTTCGTCCAGCACTGGCTGGGTTTGCTCGACCGCCGCCTCTCGCTCCACGACTTCGTCCGCCCCGAAGAGCGCGAGTGGCTGCTTCGATGGCGCGTCGAGTGGCAGAGCGGCGCCACCCTGGACAGGCGCCTGGAAGCCGCCGACGCCCTGCGCACCCTGGCCGGCTACCCCGCCGACCTCAACGCCGCGGTCCTGCTCTACCACGCGGGTCGCTTCCCCGATGCCGCGCGCCGACTCGAGGCCCTCACCGATCCGCGCGCCGTCTCCTACCGACGCATGGCGCTGCGCGCGGCGGGCCCCTGATCGGTGGACTTCGACGTCCTGCGGCGCAGCTACGACCGCTTCGCCGACCGCTACGACCTGGTCTTCACGGTCCAGCAACGCCCCAAGGTAGAGGCGCTGCTCGCCGCGCTCCCCGATCCACTCCCCTCACCCACCGTCGATCTCGGCGCCGGAACCGGCCTCGCGTCCCGGATCAGCGGGGCGCGGCTCATCCAGCTCGACGCCTCGCGCGCCATGCTCGCCCGCGCCGGAGGGCCACGGATACAAGGTGACCTGTACCGCCTCCCCTTTCGCGACGACGCCTTCGCCGCGGCGCTGTCCGCGACCGCCCTGATCCACTTCGACGACCCCGCCCCGGCGCTGCGCGAGATGGCCCGGGTGGTGCGCCCCGGAGGGCTGCTGGCCCTCAGCGTCCTCAAGGTCGAGGCCACGGAGCGACTGGAGGACGCGCTGCGCCCCAGCGGGCTCGATCTGCAACGACGCCTCGACCTCGACACCGACGTCGGCTATGTCTGCCGGATTATCGAGGCCACGCCTCCGTTTGGCCGGGCTTGACCCGCCTGGTGTAGCGTGGGCGTCGACGCAAACGTGGGGGACGTACGTGCGCCGGCGACTGGCCGCCTTTGCAATAACGCTCGCGCTGGGGACCGCTGGGGCCCAGCAACTGGAGCGCGCCTGCCTGCCGGGGAACGACCTCGCCAACGGGCTGGAGCTGCGCGTCGACGCCACCGGCGTGATGCACCTCACGCGGGTCGCCCGCGTCAGCGGAGACCTCCTCTACACCCGCATCGGCGCGGACGGCGTCGCCGTCGATGAACGAATCGAGGCGCGGATCAGCCGCCTCGCCGTCGACGAGGTCACCGACACCGGCCTCCTCGTCGACGCCGATGACACCCTCGTCTGCTACTACTCGGCCACCGACAAGCGCTTCAAGATCGCCACCCGGCAGGGGGACGGCACCTGGGCCCTCGAGGTTCTGGCGACCGGCGACGGCGTCGGACGCACCTGCGACCTGGTCCGCTACAAGGGTGACCCCGTAGTCGCGTGGTACGAGGCCGGCACGCTGCGCGTCGCCACCCGCGGCGGCGGCGTCTGGCGCGCGGTCGTCGCCGACGCGCCGGTGGGCGCCGACGTCGGCCACGCCCCCTCGATCGCCACCGGGCCGGACAACGCCATCGCCATCGCCCACTTCGACGCGATGAACGAGGTCCTGCGCATCTCTTCCCTGGACGGTGTCTGGGAGTCGGAGTCCGTCGACGCCGCCGGCATCGGGACGGGCTTCCGGCCGGCGGCCTACTTCAGCGCGGCGGGCGAGCTCTTCGTCCACCACGGCGGCGTCCCGACCACGCCCGACGTGACCAGCGACGTGATCCTCTTCCAGACCCGGGGCGTTCCGGGGGCGGGCTTCCTCAGCGGGCAACTTGAGGGCGTCAACGTCGGCGGCAGCCTCGACGGCGTCGAGAGCGGCGGGTTGGCGACGATCTTCGTCCGCCAGCGACAGCGCAGCGCCCTGTTCGGCGACGCCGACGCCCTTCGGATGCACCGCGGCCCCGTCGGCGCGGCCCTCGAGGTCACGGTGCTCGAGGACTCGGCCGGAAACGAGCGCCGCCACGCCTACCAGTTCCTCCAAGCGGCCCACGACCCCTTCCATCTCCCGGTGCTGGCCTTCCTCGACGACGCGCCGGCCTTCTTCAACCAGCCGGCCAGCGCGCTGCTGTGCTACTACCGGCCCACAGACGCCGACTCCGACGCCCTGCCCGACGAGATCGAGGACGTCCTCGGCACGCGGCCCGACGATCCCGACACCGACGGTGACGGGCGCACCGATGGCGAGGAGGTCCTCATCGACGGGACCGATCCCGCCGGCGGCCCCGACTGCATCGCCGAGGCCGAGACCTGCGACGGTGTGGACGAGGACTGCGATGGCGTCGCCGACGAGAACCTGGCGCGTGTCTGCTACCCCGCCGATCCCCGCACCCGCGATGTCGGGCCGTGCCGCGCCGGGGCCGAGAGCTGCGTCGGAGGTGAATTCGGCGCGTGCCAGGGGGCCGTCACGCCCAGCGAGGAGACCTGCGACCTCCGGGACGAGGACTGCGACGCGGCCATCGACGAGGGCAACCCCGGCGGAGGCGCCCCATGTGATACGGGGCTCCTCGGCGTCTGCGGCGACGGCGCCGTGACGTGCGTGGCGGGACGCCTCGAGTGCGCGCAGCAGATCGAGGCTGGGGACGAGGCGTGCAACCTCGAAGACGATGACTGCGACGGCGAGATCGACGAGGGCCGCGTCGAGTGCGGGCTCGGCGTGTGCCACCGCGAGCTCTCGATGTGCGAAGAGGGCGAGGTCAACGTCTGCGTGCCCTTCGAGTCGCAGGGGCCCGACGACCAGTGCGACGACCTCGACGACGACTGCGACGGCGCCACCGACGAGCACTTCCCCGTCGAGCAGACGTCCTGCGGCGTGGGCGCCTGCGCTGGCGCCGGCGAGAGCCAGTGCGTGGTGGGGCAGCTCGTCGACACCTGCATCGAGGGGGCGGCCCAGCCGGACGACCCGACGTGCGACGCCATCGACGACGACTGCGATGGCGAGACCGACGAGGACTTCCCGGTCGGCGTGATCCACTGTGGCATCGGGGCCTGCCGGCGGCAGGGCGTCGGGCAATGCGTCGACGGCGCGCAGATCGGCGATTGTACGCCGGGTGAGCCCGGCGTCGAGGGCGGGGCGTGCGACGGCCTCGACCAGGACTGCGACGGGCGATCCGACGAGGACTTCGCCCCCGACGGGGCCCCCTGCGGGGTAGGCGCCTGCGCGACGGTCGGCGCGACGACCTGCGTCGACGGACAGCTCGGCGACGACTGCGAGCCACTCCTCCCGAGCCCTAACGACGCGGCCTGCGACGGGGTGGACGACGACTGCGACGGCGCCCCCGACGAGGACTACGCCCCCCGGCCCGTGAGCTGCGGTGAGGGCGTCTGTGTGGCCGACGGCGAGACCGAGTGTGTGGGGGGCGTGGAGGCGGACGTGTGTACGCCGGGGGCGCCAGCGGGGAACGACGACACGTGCGACGGCTCCGACGACGACTGCGACGGGACCAACGACGAAGACTACGTCGCGTTGGCTGTCGAGTGCGGGATCGGCGCGTGCGCGGCTCAGGGCGAGACGCGCTGCGAGGCGGGCGAGGTCGTCGACGACTGCGTCGGGGGCGAGGGCGCGGGCGCCGACGGAGACTGCGACGGGATCGACGACGACTGCGACGGCACCGCCGACGAGGGCTACGAGGCCCCGGCGACGGCGTGTGGTGCGGGAGCCTGCGTCGCCCAGGGCGAGCTGCGGTGCGTCGGCGCGGAGCTCGTCGACACCTGCGTGGAGGGGGCCGCGGCGGTGGACGACGACACCTGCGATGGGGTGGACGACGACTGCGACGGCGCCGCCGACGAGGACTTCGTCTCGACCGAGAGCCGCTGCGGGACGGGGGCCTGTGCCGCGGAGGGCGTGACGCGCTGCGAGGGCGGGGCGGTGG
This sequence comes from uncultured Nannocystaceae bacterium, assembly GCA_964402225.1. Taxonomy (GTDB): domain Bacteria; phylum Myxococcota_A; class Bradymonadia; order UBA7976; family UBA1532; genus CAYOBQ01. Next base: position 63,684 of record CAYOBQ010000015.1, read on the forward strand.
TCGACACCTGCGCGCCACGGGAGCCGGCGGTGGGTGATCGGTCCTGTGATACGCGGGACGACGACTGCGACGGGGCGGTCGACGAGGACTTCCGGTCGCGGCGAACGTTCTGCGGCATCGGGGCCTGCGCCGCCCTCGGCGAGACGCGCTGCGAGGTGGGGGAGGTCATCGACTCCTGCGAGCCGCGGGACCAGCCGGCACCCGACGACGCGACCTGCGACGGGGTGGACGATGACTGCGACGGGCGGGCCGACGAGGACTACGTGGCGCCGGCCACGGACTGCGGTGTCGGGGCCTGCGCGCGGCAGGGGCTCGAGATCTGCGAGCGTGGGCAGATCCGGGACACGTGCGAGGCGGCTCGGGCGGCGGAGGACGACCGGGGCTGCGACGGGGTCGACGCCGACTGCGATGGCGAGGCGGACGAGGACTTCCGAGCGCGGCGCACGTTCTGCGGGATCGGAGCCTGTGCGGCGGCGGGCGACACCTTCTGCGACGATGGCGTCCCCGGCGACACGTGTACGCCGGGTGATCCGGCCCCCAACGACGCGAGCTGCGACGCCGTCGACGACGACTGCGACGGGTTGGCCGACGAGGCGTACCCCGTCTCGGGCACGGAGTGCGGCGTCGGCGCGTGCGCGCGTGACGGGTTCCTCGTGTGCCGTCGGGGCGCCGAGATCGACACCTGCGAGGCGGGGGGGGCGGGGCCCGACGACCGGGTCTGCGACGGGGTGGACGCCGACTGCGATGGGGCGACGGACGAGGACTTCGCGCCCCAGGCGACGAGCTGCGGGGTCGGGGCGTGCGCCGCCGACGGGGAGACGTTCTGCGCGGGCGGAGAGGCGGGGGACACCTGCACGCCGGGGCTGCCAGCCGCCGACGACGCGAGCTGCGACGGGGTCGACAACGACTGCGACGGGCTCGACGACGAGGACCACGTGCGCGCGGTGACGGACTGCGGCGCGGGGGCCTGCCGGGCCCAGGGGGAGCGGGTCTGCGTGCTCGGTGAGGAGCGCGACACATGCGTCCCCCTCGATGGCCAGGCGGCGGAGGACGCGACCTGCGACGGGCGCGACGACGACTGCGATGGGCAACAGGACGAGGACTACGTCGAGACACCGACGGTGTGCGGCGAAGGCGGCTGCGGCGACACCGGCGCGATCGTCTGCGACGACGGCGCGCCCCGCGATACGTGCCGGCCGCGGCGCCCCACCTTGCAGGACGCGACCTGTGACGGGATCGACGACGACTGCGACGACGCGATCGACGAGGACTACCAGTCGCGGGGCGTGGACTGCGGCGCGGGGGTCTGTGTGTCGAGCGGGGTGAGCGCCTGCGACGACGGCGTCGAGAGCGACGACTGCGTGCCGGGGCCGGCCCAGGGCGATGACGACGACTGCGACGTGATCGACCAGGACTGCGACGGCGCCGCGGACGAGGACTTCCCGGTCGCGCAGACGGCGTGCGGCGTGGGCGACTGCGAGGCCGTGGGGCAGCGACGCTGTGAGGACGGGCAGGTGCGCGACACGTGCGAGATCGGGGCCGCCGCGCTCACCGACTCGACGTGCGACGCCCGGGACGACGACTGCGACGGCGAGACGGACGAAGACTTCCAGGTTGGCCCCACCGAGTGCGGGGTGGGCGCCTGCGGGGCCGACGGAGATCGGACGTGCGAGGCCGGCGAGACGCTGGACTCTTGCGTGCCCGGGGAGCCCGCGGCCGACGACGCGACGTGCGACCGGGCAGACGACGACTGCGATGGGCGCGTCGACGAGGCGTTCCCCGTGCGCGGCACCGAGTGCGGCGTCGGGGCGTGTGGTGCCCGGGGTGAGTCGGTCTGCGAGATCGGGCAGCCGCGAGACACCTGCGTGCCCGGGGTGCCCGGGCTGCTCGACCAGAGCTGCGACGGCGCGGACGACGACTGCGACGGGTTCATCGACGAGGACTTCCAACCGCGCAACGTGGTGTGCGGCGTGGGCGCGTGCTTCCGCGAAGGGGACGTCACGTGCGTTGCGGGGGCGGAGCGCAACGACTGCGAGCCCGGTGAGCCAGCGGAGGCGGACGCGAGCTGCGACCTCTCGGACGACGACTGCGACGGGACGACGGACGAGGACTACGAGGTGGTCGCGACGGTGTGCGGCGAGGGCGTGTGCCAGGCGGCCGGCGAGCTGCGCTGCGTCAACGGGGCGGAGAGCGACACGTGCGTGGCCGGGGCGCCGACGGGTCCCGACGAGGGATGCGACGGGCGCGACGACGACTGCGACGGGGCGACGGACGAGGGCTACGTCGTGCAGATCCAGCGCTGCGGCGTGGGGGCATGCCGCGCGGCGGGGGCGCTACGCTGCGAGGAGGGCGTGGAGGTCGACACCTGCGTGCCCGGCGAGCCCGCCGCCGACGACGCGAGCTGCGACGGGGTGGACGACGACTGCGACGAGGTGCGTGACGAGGACTACGTCGAGGCCGAGGTCGGCTGCGGGACGGGGGTGTGCGCGGCGGTGGGGCGACGACTCTGCCTGGGTGGGGTCGAGACGGAGGACTGCGACCCCCAGCCGCCGGCGGAGACGGACGCCACCTGCGACGGAGCCGACGACGACTGCGACGGCGCCACGGACGAGGACTTCGCCGGGGAGATAGCGTGCGGTGTCGGAGGCTGCGAGGTCATCGGGAGCCAGCGCTGCGTCGAGGGCGAGCGCGTCGACGACTGCGTCCCCGGCGCGCCCACCGCCGACGACACCTGCGACGGCATGGACGACGACTGCGACGGGATCGTGGACGAGGCCTACGAGCCGCAGGGCGTGAGCTGCGGCGTCGGCGCGTGCGTGTCGGTCGGCGTCGGGCAGTGTGCTGAGGGCGAGATCGTCAGCGACTGCGTGCCGGGCCAGCCGGCAGAGGACGACGAGAGCTGCGATGAGGTCGACGACGACTGCGACGGGATAATCGACGAGGACTGCCCCGTCGACGCGGGGGTCGATCCCGACGACGGCGTCTCCCCCGACATGCGCCTCGATCCCGACGACGGCGTCTCCCCCGACATGCGCCTCGATCCCGACGATGGCGTCCCCCCCGACATGCGCTCCGACGAGGGGCGAGACTCCGGGGACGCGGCCATGCCCGACGGGAGGACCGAGACCGACGGCCCCGTCACGGACGCAGGCCCCGACGCGCGGATCCGCGACGGCGCCCCCGACGCGGTCCGCGATGCGTGCGTGGGCGCCGAGTGCCCCGAGCGACCACGCGTCCGCAAAGCGGTCCCTGACGATCCGCTCAACTGCTCCTGCGACGCCGGCCCCGGCGGCGCCGCCCCGTGGCTGCTCATGCTGCTGCTGCTCTACAGGCCCCGGCGTTCGACGCCGCTCGGACCAAAGCGCAGAGGGTCTGTCCACCAATAAATAGGTAGGCTCGCGCCGCGAGCGTGGGTCAGATTCGTTCGCGGCGACCGAGCTCAACCGCAGGCGTACCGGAGGTACGTTGAGGATTGGGCGACCGAGCTGCGGGCGAAGATGGCCTGCGCTCGTGGATGCGAGGCGCCTATTTATTGGTGGACCGACCCAACGGCTGAGACAGCTATTCAGGCGGGGGCGGGGGCGGCCGCGGCGACGGCGGGGGGGAGATCGCCCAGGCTCGGGAGGGCGCTCTGGAAGATGGTGGCGAGCTTGTTGGCGGCGGCTTCGTAGGCGGCGCGGTCCGACCACGCGTTGCGGGGATCGAGCAGCTCGGGGGCGACGCCGGGGACCGCCTTGGGGACGTGCATCTTGAAGGTGGGGTGGAACCAGAAGTTGTCGTCGCCGAGGTCGACCTGGCCGTCGCGCACCGCGTTGATGATGGCCTTGGAGACCAGGATGTCGACGCGCTCTCGGCCGGGGTGGTTGGGTCCGAGCCAGCCGGTGTTCACGAGCCAGACGCTGGTGCCGTGGCGCTCGATGAGCTTGGCGAGCAGGTCGGTGTAGTAGGCCGGTTTGAGGGGCATGAAGGGCTTGCCGAAGAAGCTGGAGAAGGTGGGCTTGGGCTCGGTCACGCCCTCCTCGGTCCCGGGCATCTTGGAGGTGAAGCCGCAGGCGAAATGGAACATGCCGCCCTCGGTGCTGAGCTTCGCGACGGGGGGGAGCACGCCGAAGCCGTCGGCCGTCAGGAACGTGATGTTGTCCGGGGCCCCGGTCATCCCGCTGGCCTTGGCCGTCGAGACGAACTCCAACGGGTAGCCCACGCGCCCGTTGGCGGTGATGGAGCTGTCGTTGTAGTCGGGCTCGCCGGCGTCGGTGACGCAGAGGTTCTCGGCGGTGGTCCCGTAGCGAATGGCGTCGTAGGTCTCCGGCTCCTTCTCGCGACGCAAGTTCTCGGTCTTGGCGTACTGGCCACCCTCCATGTTGGAGATGACCTGACCCTCCGGTGCCTCGATGTCGACGACGATCTGGTCGTCGGCGACCGGGAATCCGGTGTTCGAGAGCGTCGTCTTCCCCGTGCCGGAGAGGCCCGCGTGGATACAGGAGCGGCCCCCCTTCCCCTCGCTGGCGCCAGCGTGCATCGTGAGGATGCCCTCCAGCGGTAGCCGAAAGTTCTGCACCGCGAAGATCGACTTCTTGATCTGCCCGCAGTACCGGGTCCCGCCGATGATGGTGGAGCGCGACCCCAGATCGGTGATGATGAAGGCCTCACCGTTGGTCCCGTCGTCCGGGGCGGCGCAGACGCCCGGCGCGTGCAGGATCGTCCAGTCCGGGGCGAAGTCCCGCAGCCTCGAGGCGTCCGGCCTCAGGAAGATGTTGTTGGCGAAGAGAGCCCCGACCGCCCGGTCGGTGACCACGCGAACCGCCATCTGGGTGCGATCCGTTCGACCCGACAGACCGTCGAAGACGTAGAGGTCGCCGCTCGCGGAGAGGTGGGCGACCACCCGGCCTCGAAGCCGGCGGTAGACATCCGGCTCGATGGGCAGGTTGTCGAAGGCCCCCCCCTCGGGATCGCCCCAGGCGATGAGCTCGTCGAGGCCCTTGCCGGCGAAGCGCGCGTCCGGGTCGTGCACGTAGAAGGAGGACTTCGCCGCGCGGCCGAAGTGCGGCGCCGTCTGCTGGAGCAGCGCGCCGTTGGCCAACACCCTCGCCTGCCCTCGTTGGACCGCCGCCTGATACAAGGCGTCGACTGGGAGGTTGCGATACACAACCCCGCTCGGCCGGATGTCGTAGGTCTGAACGAGGGTCCGGCCATCCGTGAACTCGAGCATCCTGAAATCCCCTACCGACGTCTATTATTCGCCGCGCTTATAGCCTATTGGAGTGAACGCAGACCACCGTATTTCGGCGGAGTTCGGACCATGACGGAGCCCATCGTCCTGGGCGGTCAAACCTACCGGCCGGAGGCGGTCACCGAGGCGCTGGCGCCGCACCTCGAGCCTGCGCGTTTCGAGCGAATGCGGCACGCGGCCCAGCGTCGCCTCGCCAGCGTCGCCCTCGGCGTGGAGGACCTCTACAAGGACCACAACGGCTCCGCCTGCCTGCGGACGGCCGAGGCCCTCGGGGTGCAGGACGTGGTGGCCGCGGAGCCTCGAAACCCCTTCCCCACCACCGAGCCGGATCGGGTGCACCGCAAGGTCTCGATGGCCGCCCACCGCTGGATCGATCTCCACCGCACCGACTCGACGCAGGCGCTGCTCGACTGGGCGCGTGTCCGCGGGATGCGCGTCTTCGGCGCGGGCCCTCGGGCCACCCTCTCGCTGGGGGAGATCCCCGTCGACCGCCCCCTCTTGCTGCTGTTCGGAAACGAGCGTGACGGGCTCCGCGAGGACACCATCGACGCCTGCGACGCGACCTTCCGCATCCCCATGTACGGCCTCACGGAGTCCTTCAACGTGTCGGTGAGCGTGGGCATCGCCCTCGCCGCCGTCACCTCCCGGGTGCGAGCCCGGCTGGCCGAAGAGGGGCGCACCGGCGACCTCCCGCGGGAACGCTACTGGGCCCTGCTCGCTCGCTGGTGCATCGGGGATCTGCGGGGCGCCGAGGCGATCGTGCGCAGAAAGCTCGCCCCCGATGTCTGACGCGCGCAGAGCCGGCCCCGCGTGGCCCGCTTCAACGCCGCGCAGGTCGACTGCATCCGACGGGCGCTGCTGTGGGTCGCGAGGTGCTTCGCCGCCTCGAGCACGTCGGTCTGGAGCGCTCGCCAGCCCTCGATCTCCCGGAGGAAGTCGTCGTCGGTGCAGTTGAACGCCAGGCGCTTGGCGAAGACCGACAGGAGATCGGCGTCGAGCGGGTGCGCTCTGGCCAACCCAAAGAGCCGCCGGAAAAGCGGCGCGTCGTAGGCCACGAGATCCAGGTAGCCGGGGGACGTGCGCGCGTGGGCGTTGGCCAGCCCGATCGCGGCGAAGTCCCGCATCGCGGGATCGGCCCCCTTGGAGGCCTCGGCGAGGTGGTCGAAGCACAGGGCCGCCCAGTAGTCCCATCCGCGCGCCACGGCCAGCCGACAATGCGCCGCCACCAGCACCCTGCGCTGCCAGTCTCGCCAGGGCCGCGTACCGGTCCTTCGCACCTCGCGCAGCGCCGCCTCGGCCTCCACGACCTGCTCGAGGTCCATCCTCGCCGACGCCACGAGCAACCACGCCTGGGGCGCAGCCTCCCCCTCTTCCTCGTCGGCGATGCTCTGCTGCGCCTCAGCGACGGCGGCCTCGAGCTCACCACGCCACCGCGGCTCGTCCCCCCGCGCGTCCGCGTCCAACGCCTGGAGTTGATGGCTCCGCGCGCGCTCGAGGTGGCTCGACGAGCACGCCACCAGCGCCAGCCCACAGAGCACGAGACTACGTCGCGGCATCGATGATCGTCTCCGCCAATGCTTCCCAGTGGGCCTCGAGCTGCGCCCGCGCCTCCGCATCGCTCGCCTCGGGTCCGGCGCCCCGCAACAGGTCGTGCCAATCCCGCAGGATCCCCCGCGTCGCCGCATCGCCCATCACGCGCGCGACCTGGGCCTTCGCCTCCGGGTAGCCGACGACGATGGCCCGATAGTCCGCCGCGGCGATCTCGACGGCGTAGAGCTCACGCAGAAGCGGTCGCTCGAAGACCAGCACCTCGTAGAGCACCGCATGGGCAGCTTGCAGCGCGCGCCAATCGACGGCCGCGATCTCCACGGCAAACTGCTCTTTCAGCTCCGGCGGCTCTGGATCGAGCTCGAACCAATCGATGACCTCGTCGGGCCCCGGGACGTCGTAGCCGCTCGGTAGCACGCCGATCGGCTGGTCGAGCACGGCCTCCCATCGCGCCTGCGCCTGCCCCACCAGCAACCGAGTCAGGGCCGCCCCGACCTCGAGCGCCACCCCCACCGGCCCCGTCAGGCCCATCAACCAATGAGCGCCCACGAAGAACCCGTCGGCGACACGGCCGAAGGTCTCGAGCTGCTCTCCTCTACTCGGCATCCGCCTACTTCAGGTTCTGGTCGACGAGGCCCTGGCGGATGGCGTACCGCGTCAGCCCCGCGACGTCGTTGATCCCCAACTTCGACATCAACCGCGCGCGGTGATGCTCCGCCGTGCGCGGGCTGATCCCCAGGATCGCCCCGATCTCCTTGCTGGTGTGGCCCTCGGCGAGGGAGGTCAAGACCTCGCGCTCGCGGGGCGTCAGATCCTCGACGACCGACGCGCGCGCCGCGGAGGCCGACAGGAACTCACCACCGTCGGCCACCTCGCGGATGGCCCGCAGCACGTCACGCACGCCGCTCCCCTTGACCAGGTAGCCCTTCGCCCCGGCCGCAAGCGCCCGCTGCACCCAGACGTGGTCGTGGTACATGCTCAGCACGACCACCTTCGGCGGCCGGTCGAAGGCTCGCGTCTTCTTGATCACCTCGAGGCCGCCGAGCCCTGGGATGGAGAGGTCGCAGAGCAACACGTCGGGGCGCAGCTCACCGCAACGCTCCACGGCTCGGCGCCCATCGCCCGCGCTGCCGACGACCTCGATGTCCTCCGCCGTCTCGAGCAGGGCCACCAGCCCCTCCCGAACGATGGTGTGGTCCTCGACCACCAGCACTCGAATCCGCGTCTCGCTCATCGACTTCCCTCGGCTTCGCCGCGACTATACCTCGCCGGGGGCCCACGCGAGCAGGCAAGCGCCGCCCGCGTCGCTCGCGCCGAGATCCAGATAGCCGCCGACCTGCTCGACCCGCTCCCGCGCCCCGACCAACCCGAGCCCGCCTTGGCGCCCTTCGCCCGACAGGCCACGACCATCGTCGCTGACCTCGAGCCGCCAGCCGTCGTCCGCCGCCCCCAACCTCACGGTGACGGCCGACGCGTCGGCGTGCCGCGCCACGTTCGTCAGCGCCTCCTGGGCGACCCGGAACAGCACCTCCGCTACCTCATGCGGCGGCTCCACCGCCTCCACCTCGAGCATCAACTCCAGCCCTGCCCCGTCGGCCCAGCGCTCGGCGTGGGCGCGCAAGGCGTCGGGCAGGCCCAGCGCGTCGAGGGCAGGAGGCCGCAGGTTGTGGGCCAGCCCCCGAACCTGCGAGACCCCATCGTCGATCGCCCGCACCGCCGCCTCCAGGTGCGGCGACGCCACCCCCTCCGCCTCCAACGCCTCGAGCCGGAGCCGCAGCCCCGTCAGCGTCTGCCCCAGCTCGTCGTGCAGGTCGCGGCTGATCCGTCGACGCTCCTGCTCCTGCACCGAAAGGAGCCGCGCGCCGAGCTGCCGCAGCTCCGCCGTGCGCTCGGCGACCCGCGCCTCGAGGTGGGCGTTGGCCCCCTCCAGCGCGTCCCACAGCTCCTGGTCCCGGGCGTCTCCTCGGCGGACTGTCGCCAGCGGCAACACGAACAGCGCCGCTCCCAACACGAGCCCCGAGAGCGCCGCCACCGACCACACCCGCGCCGCGGTCGCCTGGGTCCCCGACGCGTCGAGCCGTACTCGGACCCGCCCCACCCGCGCGGCCCCCAACCGGACCGCCCCCCAGCCCGACACCCCGTCGGCGACCGCCACCCCCGCCCTGAACACGCCTTCGCGCCCAGCGACGTCGATTCGCACCTCCGCGTTGACCGGCGCCACCACCACCGCCGCCGTCAGCTCCCGCAGTCGATGCGTATCGTAGGCCCACAGCCGGGGCCGGGACCGAGCCACCCCCTCGAGCCCGTCGGCGAGCTGCCGCGCCCACACCGCCGCCTCACCGCGCCGCTCTGCCATCGAGAGCCGCTGCCAGGTCGCCGGCAGGAGGACCCCGACCACCAGCCCGGACAGCACGGCGAGCGGGAGCATCCGACGGGCAAATCGGGGCGCCAGCGGTCTCGGTCGGGTCGCGCTCACGGCGGGGCTCCGTAGCCCAAATCGACCACCAGCCCGCGCCCCTGCGCCCCGGTCGCGAAGCCCACGAACGGCGCCAGACGCGGCGGCGGCGCGTCTCCCGTGACCAGCCACAGGTCCACCGGCGCAGGTCGCCCCTCTGTCAGCTTCATCCGCCACAGCGGCGTCGCGTGCATCCGCAGCCCACCCACGTCCGTCACCCCGATCGCCCCTGGCGTCGCCCGCAGCGCCTCGCGCAGCTCGGCGTCCCGAGAGACGACCCGGAACCGACGCGCGCCGACCGCCTCCTCGATGGCCGCCGCGAGGTCGGGGTGGAGCCCGGCCACGGCGCGTTGCAGCGGATCGTCACCGGGCCTCAGCAACAGCCGCAGCGGGTGCCCATCCCGCCACCGCGGCTGCGCGTCGGAGATGCGCCGCGCCAGCTCCGCCGCGCCGATGTGCCGCTGCGGCACAGCGGGGCCCACGACCACACACGGCTGCGTCCGCGCGAGGCGCACCCCGTTGTCCGGCGGCGGCTCCTCTGCGCCCCGCAGAACGACCACCGCGTCCACCGCGCCGTCCGCCAGGGCCGCCGCAGCCCCGGCGGCGCCGAGGGGCGCCTCGACGACCAGGGGCGGACCGGGGTTGCGTGAGGAGAAGGCCCTCACCAGTCGAGTCACCAAGGGGGTGGCGGCGGAGACCGCGACGATGCGCACCACGCCACCGGGGCGCGGCACCGGGGTGGTGATCGACGGTGGCTCGGCCTCGGGGCTGCACGCGAGGACCCAAATGACCAACGCCAGGGCGCACGAGGTTCTCACGCCCGCGACAGTATCCCGAGCTGCGGCGCTGGAGCGAGATCACGGCCGGAGGTCGTCGTGCGGCCGTTGACCCCCGACACGGCACGGGGTACGGAAGGCTGCGGTGGTGCGCTTCATCTTCACGGCTTCACGGCGGATTGGCGGCTAGGCGCTCGATGAGTGGCCTCACGGTCTATCGGAGCAATCGGCTGGAGGTCCTCGTCGAGCTGCTCGCCTGGCTCGCCCCGCAACACCTGCCGCTGGATCCGATGACCCCGCTGCGGGTGGTGGTGGCCAACGCCGGGATGGCGCGTTGGCTCGAGCATCGCCTCGCCGAGCGCTGGGGGGTGTGCGCCCAGCTCGAGCTCCCCTTCCCCGCCCGCGCCCTCGACGACCTCACCCGGGCGGTGGCGGGGCTCGAGCCAACGCCCGAAGACGCGGATCCGTGGTCGCCGGAGGTGCTCGCGTGGGCGGTCATCGAGGCGCTGCCCGGACTGCTCGAGGGCGCTGACCCGATCTACGATCCGCTGCGCGCGTATCTGGAGCCCGGCGACATCGTCACCGCGCGCGCCTACTCGCTGGCCCGGCAGGTCGCCGACGTCTTCGATCGCTACGCGACCTACCGGCCCGCGCTTGCCCGCGCCTGGTCCACCGGCGAGCGCCTCGATCCGCTGCCGCCGGGCCTCGCGTGGCAGCCGCCGCTCTGGGCGGAGCTTACGAGGCGCGTCGGTGGTGCCCACGCCGCGCAGCGCGCTCGGCTGCTGCACGAAGCGATCCGCCACGCCCGAACCTTCGATCCCGCGCAGCCGCTGCGGATCTTCGGGCTCAGCAACATGCAGCCCGCTTGGCTCGACCTCGTCGCGACGCTCGCCCAGCGGATGCCGATCGAGCTCTACCTGCTGTGCCCCTCCGACACGTATTGGGCCGATCTGCACCGCCGCCGGGACCGTTTCACCGCCCTCGCCGGTGTCGAGCGAGCCGAGCTGGGAGAGGCCCTCCGACTCGACGACGCCGAGCCCGGCAATCCGCTGTTGTCGGCCTTCGGCCGCGTGATGCGCGACTTCCAAATCGCCCTCGAGGGGCTCCCGGACGTCGCCTTCGAGGACCGCCAGGACGTCTTCATATCAATGGGCGGCGATGGCTTCCCCGATCCCGCGACCGGCGTGGGAATCAAGGCCCTGGAGCGGCTGCAATCCGACGTGCTGCACGCGCGCCTCTCGAGGCAGGCCCCCCTGGCACCCGACGATGACTCGGTCCAGCTCCACGCGTGCCACGGGCCGATTCGTCAGGTCGAGGTGCTGCGCGACGTGCTGTTGGGCCTCTTCGTGGACCACCCCACGCTGGAGCCACGCCACGTCGTGGTGATGTGCCCGACCATCCAGGACTACGCGCCCCTCATCAGCGCCGTCTTCGACCAGGGCCCTCGCCACCGCGACGACGACGCGCCGCCCCCCATCCCCTACGCCATCGCCGATCTCAGCCTGCGCCGCAGCAACCCCGTGGCCGACGCGCTCCTGCGGTTGCTGGCCCTCGCCAACGAGCGGCTCACGGCGCCAACGCTCCTGGAAGTCCTGGCGGCCGAGCCCGTGCGGCGGCGCTTCGAGATCGCGCCCGAGCAGCTCTCCACCGTCCGCCGCTGGGTGGTGGACAGCGGGATGCGCTGGGGCACCGACGCCGCCGACCGCGAAGACGCCGGCCAACCGCGCGACGTGCTCAACACCATCCAGTTCGGCCTCGACCGACTCCTCCTGGGCGCCTGCGTCGCCGACACGGGGGCCGACACGCTGGGCGGGGTGCGGCCCTACGGGGCCCTGGCACCGGGGGATCTCCCGCTCCTCGGCCGATTCACCGACTTCGTGACCCGAACAGCCGGCCTGCGCGACGCGCTGCGCACGCCCCGCCCCCTGGCCGAGTGGGTCACGTTCCTGCGCGGGGAGGAGGGCGTGCTCGCGACGTTCACCGCCACCTCCCAGGAGGGGGCGTGGCTGACGGCGAAGGTCGACGACGAGCTGGAGCAGCTCGCGCGCGCGGCGAGCGCCGTCGAGCAGAGGCGCCCGATAGACGTCGCGGCCCTCCACGCCGCGCTCACTGGCCGCTTCGACGTCGCCGGCGCCGACGCCGCGCCCCGGGAGACGGGGGGCGTCACCTTCAGCTCCTTGGAGCCGATGCGAGGCCTGCCCCACCGCGTCGTCTGCCTGTTGGGCATGGACGAGGGCGCCTTCCCCCGAAAGAACGCGCGGCGCGCCTTCGACCTGGTGAGCCGCACGCCCAGGCTCGGCGACCGCGATCGGTCCGACGACGATCGCGGCGCGCTCCTCGAGGCTGTCCTCGCCGCGCGCCGGCACCTGGTCGTGCTCTATACCGGGCACGACGCCCGAACCAACGAGCGCTGTGCCCCGGCGGTGCCGATCAGCGAGCTGCGCGACGCCATCGACGCCACCTTCGCCCCCCACGGGAAGGCGAAGCCCAGCGAGGTGCTCACGCGCACCCACCCGCTCCAGGCCTTCAGCCCGCGGAACTTCGGCGCCAGCGGCGAGCCGACCAGCTTCGATCCGCAGCTCGCGTCCGCCGCCAGCGCCGCCCGGAGCGCCGACCGCGAGGCGCGCCCCTTCTTCAGCGCCGGGGATGAGCTGCCGCCGGCGCCCGAGGAGGCCTCCGAGAGGGTGACCGATCTCGAGGCCCTGGCGCGGTTCCTGAAGAACCCCCATCGGGCTCTGCTCAAGCGCCGCTTCAACCTCTACGAGGTCGAGGCGGAGGCAGACGCCGTCCCCGAGCGCGAGCCCTTCGAGATCGAGCGCGGCCTCCCACTCTGGAAGCTCCACCGCGCCCTGCTCGAGGGCCGCCTGGCGGGGCAGCCGACGGAGGTGGTCGAGTCGCGGCTCCGTTCCGCGGGCGCCCTCCCCCTCGGCGCGGGGGCGGAGGTCGCCCTCGAAGCGCCGAGGGCCCTCGTCGGCTTGCTCGTCGACGAGCTGCTCACGCTGCCCCCCGCGGACTCGGACATCACCGTGCAGCACCAGGTCGGCGAGCACCTCGTGGTCGGCTACGTCGGCGGCCTGCGAGGCCCGGCCGACGCCGTGTGCCGCTTCGGCAAAGACACGACCTCGCGCGCCTGGAGTTGGGTCTTGGCGCCGTGGGTGCGGCTGCTCGGCCGCCAGTTGGCCGAGCCCCGGGCCGACGCCTGTGTCGTCGTGCTGCACCCCGACGACGACCGCCGGCCCAAGAACATCCGTTGGCGCACCTTTGCCACAGACGCCGATCCGACCGAGCACCTCAGCGCGCTGCTGGCGCTGCGCGACGAGGCCCGCGACCAGCCGGTGCCGCTGATCCCCAACGGTAGCTTCCTGTTCGCCTACAAGCTGAAGAAGGCGCTGGCCGACGTCTCCCTCGAAGAGCAGGCCATCGCCGATGCCCTCGCGGACCTCCCGACGAAGGACCGCGAGGGCGCGGTCAAGGCCCTCCGCTCGGCCTGGCGTCCCTACCAAGGGCGCGGCGACGCAAACGACCCCTGCGTCGCCCGGCTCTTCGGCGATCGCAACCCCGCCTTCCTCGAGGACGGTGAGACCATCTGCCCCGCCTTCGCCCGCGCGGCCCTCACCCTGTGGCGTCCCATCGTCACAGCTCGCAAGGCGCCCCGGAAGCGACCGGTCTTCGGGGGCGCGGCATGAGGCCGGTCTTCGATCCAGAGCGTCCCCTGCGCCCCGGTGTCACCGTGCTCGAGGCCAGCGCCGGCACCGGCAAGACCTACCAGATCAGCACCCTGGTGGCGCGGCTCGTCGCCGAGGCGGGGCTCCCGATCGACAAGATCCTGGTGGTGACCTTCACCCGCGCCGCCACCGATGAGCTCGTCGACCGGGTCCGCGGGCGGTTGGTGGAGTGCCTCGCCGCCGCCCACGACGATCCGCAGGCCGCCGGGCGACTCCGAACGGCGCTCCAGGACTTCGACCAGGCGACGATCTCCACCATCCACGGCTTCTGCCAACGCGTCCTGCAACAAAACGCCTTCGAGAGCCTCGCCGACGCGGACGCGGAGCTGCTGACGGACGACCGCCCGCTGCGGACATCGATCCGCGCCGACATCATCGCGCGGCTACGCTACGACGCGACGAGCGACCTCCGCGCGTTCCTCGACGCGAGCCCGAAGAAGGGTGGCTGCGGGCTCGACGGCGAGGCCCTCGACGCGCTGCTCGCCCAGGCCGCCCGCCACCCCGACGCGACGCTCGTGCCGGAGGCCTCCGCCGGCGTCTTGTGCGACGACGCGGGCGCCTCGCATCTGAAGATCCCGGACGACGACGCCGCACGGGCCGAGCTGGCTGGTCAGGTGCGCGCCGATGTCGCCCGGTTCGCCCGCGCGGAGCTCACCGCGCGCGCCGAGCAGCAGCGTGCTCAGACCTTCGACGATCTCCTGCGCCTGCTGGCCGGCGCCCTCGGCCCTGACGCCCCCGAGGAGCGCCGCGCCCTGCTCCGCGACGCGGTCCGGCAGCGCTACTCGGCGGCCCTCATCGACGAGTTCCAAGACACCGACCGGGTGCAGTGGACCATCTTCCAGACCCTCTTCGGCGGGCAACAGGACGCGAGCTACCTCTACCTCATCGGCGATCCAAAACAGGCGATCTACGGGTTCCGCGGGGCGAACGTGAAGGTCTACCTCGAGGCGGTGCGCGCCGCGGACGCCGATCAGGTCTTCACGATGAGGCGCAACTACCGCGCAGACGCGCGCCTCGTCGCCGGGTTGAACCATCTCTGGCGCCGGGACGGCGCCTTCGGCGAGCCCGGGATCGAGTACGTCCAGGTGGAGGCCGAGCACCAGCTCGATCGCCTCCTGCCGCCAGCGAGTTGGAGCGACGAGGACCCGCGCCGCGGCGCGCTCCAGCTTCGCTTCTTCGACGGGGCCCTGAAGCGTGGCGGCGACCCGAACGAGCTGCTCACGGCCGGCGCCCTCGGTGGGCTGCTCGCCGCGCGGGTAGCCACCGACGTCGTCTCACTGCTGCACGACGGCTTCTCCCTCGTAGAGGAGGCGGGGCAGCGCGGCCTCCACCCAGGCGACATCGCGATCCTGGTGCGCAGCCACTTCCAGGCCGAGGCGCTACAGGGCGCCCTGAACGAGCGGGGCGTCCCCTCGGTGCGCAGCGGGGCGGCGAGCGTCTATGCCAGTGACGAAGCCGTCCAACTGCTGGCGTGGCTGGCCGCCGTCGCCGAGCCCGGTCGCGACGGCCCCGCGCGTCGGGCGGCCGCGACGCCGCTCTTCGGCTGGCGCGCCGGGGATCTCGCTCGGCTCGCGGCCGACGATCCGACGACCGTCGCCCGCTGGGATGCCTGGCTGGACGCCCTCGGCGCCGCGGCCAGAGCCTTCGAGCGCCGCGGCTTCATGGCCGCCTTCCGTGGTGCCGCCGACGAGCACGACGTGCGCCGGCGCCTGCTGGCCTGGCCCGACGGCGAGCGCCGCCTCACGAACCTGCTTCACACCGCCGAGCTAGTCCACACCGCCCAGACTTCACAACGCCTGACGCCCCAGGCCACCCACGCGTGGCTGGCGGACCAGCGAAGCCGGGTCGAGCAGGAAGAGGCAGGCGAAGCCGAGCTGCGCCTCGAGCGCGACGACGCGGCGGTCCAGTTGCTCACGATGCACAAGAGCAAGGGGCTCCAGTTCCCCGTCGTCTTCGCGCCGTACCTCTCGGACGGTCGGCGCCTGCGGGACAGCCACCCGCTGATCGTCCCCGATCCGGCGCACCCCGACCGCCGGCTGCTCTTGACCCAGACCGACGACGAGGCGGCGCCCCGCGCGGAGCTGCTCGTCGACGCCGAGGGCGAGGCCGCCCGCGAGGCGACGCGGCTCGCCTACGTCGCGCTCACCCGCGCCTGCCATCGCTGCTACGTCTACGCCGGTCCGTCGACCCGCTCCGGCGAGAACCTCTACGCCCAGAGCCCGATCGCGGCCCTGCTCCACCCGGGCGGAGACGCCGCCCCCGCCTCGCTGTGGGCCGAGGTCAGCGCCCTCGCCGCCGCCGCGCCGACCTGGGCAGGCAGCGCCAGCGTGGGCGCCAGCCGATGTGAGCCGCCGCGGACCACGCGCTGGACCGCCCCCGCAGACTCCCAGCGCGCCCCGCTTCGCGCGCGGCCCTACACCCGCGGGGCCTTCGACGGAGCGTGGCGGGTGCACAGCTACACCAGCCTGACACGCGCCCACGAGTCCCCATCGGCCGACGGCGCGCCCGAGCCCGCGCCGGGGCACGACGACACCGCAGACAGGCTTCGAGACGGACCGGGCGGACCGGATGTCAGCGACGCCACGGGCGATCCCGATGTGCCCCTCGCCGGGTTCGCGGCGGGGCCCGACGCCGGCACCTTCCTCCACGCGGTGCTCGAGAACGTCGACTTCGTGTCGACGGAGGACGATCCGCTGCGCGAAGCGGCCGTCGGCGCTCAGATCGAGGCGTCGAGACACCGCTTCGGCTTCTCCGAGGCGGACACCGGCGGGCTCGCACCGAGCTTCGCCGAGACCCTGCGCGTCCCGCTGGGAGGGCCCCTCGGGGCCTTTCGACTCCTCGATCTCCCCAAGGCCGACCGACTCGACGAGCTGCGCTTCAATCTGCCGATCTCCGGCCCAGCCGGGGCGGCGGTGGCCGGGTCGGATCTCGCCGCGGCCTTCCAGCCCGGCGGCGCGCTGAGCGAGGGCTATGTCGAGACGCTGCGCTCGCTGCGCTTCGGGCGCCTCGCGGGCTTCCTCACCGGCGCCATCGACCTCGTCTTCCGCAAGGACGGCCGATGGTTCGTGGTGGACTACAAGAGCAACCGCATCGATCCCCCGCGTTCGGGGACGAGCCCGCTGCGAAACTACCGGGCGGACTGCATGCGCTGGGAGATGGAGCGACACCACTACCTGCTCCAAGCGCACCTCTACACGTGCGCCACCCACCGTTTCCTCCGGCAACGCGTGCCTGACTACAGCTACGCCGAGCACTTCGGCGGCGTCGCCTACCTCTTCCTGCGCGGCATGACCGAGCCGGCCCACGCCTTTGACGAAGATGGGCTACGCCCCGGCGTCTTCCACCTGCGACCCGAGGCGAGCGTCGTGGCGCGCCTCGACGAGCTCTTCGCCGGCGGAGTGGTGGAATGCTGACGGCCGGCCTCCACCTCGTGCCCCGCCTCGATCCCGACGACCCCCGCGGCGTCCTGATCCGAGCGCGCTTCGAGCCGCTGCTCGCCGCGGGGCTGCTCGACTCGGTAGACGCCCACGTGGTGACTCGCCTCGGGCGCCTGATCGGCACCTGGGACGCGGACGTCTTGATCGCCTGCGCCGCCGCCCTGATTGCGCCTCGGGGGGGCCACATCTGCCTCGACCTGGGGGCCGCCGATCCGTGGCCGCGCAGCCGCGAAGATGATGCCGCCGACGTCGCCGCCTTGGAGTGGCCGGATCCAGCCCCGCTCCGCGACCGCCTCCGACGAGATCCATTGATCGGTCGCCCCGACGCGCTGAGCGGTGAGGCCGGTCGGCTGCCCTTCGTCTTCGACGGACGGAGGCTCTACACGGCGCGCTTCTGGGACGACCAGACCCAGCTCTCGTCGAGCCTCACGGCCCTCGCCAGCGCCCCCTTCGAGGCGCCCGCAGACGCCGCGCTCCTCACGGCTGGCCTCGCCTCGCTCTTCGCCCCCTACCCCGGCACCCCCCAGCCCACCGTCGACCGCCAACAGGTCGCGGGCGCCATGGCGGTCCTGCGACGGCTCACCGTGATCACCGGCGGCCCCGGCATGGGCAAGACCCACACCGTCCGCAACGTGCTGGCCCTGCTCTTCGCCCAGCACGAGGTGCGCCGCCACGGATCCGCGCAGCTCGGTCCGCTGCGGGTAGCCCTCGCCGCCCCGACGGGCAAGGCCGCGGCGCGGATGCGAGAGTCGTTGTTGAAGGACCTCGGGGGCCGCTTCCGCGACGTCGCCACACCGGCGGTGGGCGGCGAGGACGGGTTCGAGGCGCTGCGCAACTTCCTGCTCGACACCGAAGCCAGCACGCTCCACCGGCTGCTGGGCCGCATCCCCGACGACCCGACGCGCTTCCGGCACCACGCCCAACGGCCTCTCCCATACGACGTCGTCGTCGTCGACGAGACCTCGATGGTCGATCTGGCGATGATGGCCCGCCTCGTCGAGGCGCTGGGCGAGCGGACCCGCCTCGTCCTCATAGGCGATCGACATCAGCTCGCCAGCGTCGAGGCCGGCACCGTTCTGGCGGACATCTGTGGCCCGGTTCGCGCAGACAACCTGCAAGCGAGCGAGACCTTGCGCGCCCGCTTGAGCGAGCACGGCATCGATCTGCCGCCCAACGGTCGCGCGGCCCCCGCCGGACGCCTACCCGACAGCGTAATCCAGCTCGACCGCACCTTCCGCTTCGGCAAGGAGAGCAGCATCGGCCGATTCGCGAGCGCCTGCCTGTCCCCGAGCTTCGACGCCACGAAGGCCGCAGCGCCGCTGTTCTCCGCCGACGCCCCCGACGCCGCCCAGCTCGATCCGGGGGACGGACGCGCGCTGCCGATCGCCGTGCTGAAGACTCTGGCCAAGGGCTACGCCCCAACCTACGAGCACCTCTTCGGCCCTCGGCCCGGCCCGAGCGGCGAGCCGGCATTCCACCGGCGTGCCCTCGCGCTCTTCGACGAGTTCCGGGCGCTGTGCGCGCACCGCCGCGGCCCCACCGGGGTCGAGGGCATCAACGCCGCCGTCCGCCGGCGACTGCGGCGGGATGGCATCGACACCGGAGACGCCTTCTGGGTCGGCCGCCCCGTGCTGGTCCTACGCAACGACTACAACCTGAGGCTCTACAACGGTGACATCGGCCTCGTCGTCGATCGAACGACGTCCACCGGCAGGCGACGCAGGTTCGTCGCCTTCCCGGCGCCCGACGGCCCCACGCGAGGCGGCGAAGAGCAACGAGGCGTCCGCTATGTGCTCCCCTCACGCCTCCCCCAGCACGACACCTGCTTCGCGCTGACGATCCACAAGAGCCAGGGCTCGGAGTACGAGCACGTCATGGTCCTGCTCCCGGTCCGCCCCAGCCCCATCGTGACCCGTGAGCTGCTCTACACCGGTGTCACCCGAGCCCGCCGCCGGGTGACTCTGGTGGCGACGCGCAGCACCTTCGAGGGCGCCCTCGCCCGACGGGTTCAGCGCGCTTCGGGGCTCACCGACGCGCTCTGGGGATTCGAGTAGTCCACCCACCGGAGCGCCACCGCGATCAGCCGGTCGCCGTCCCTGTCGAAGGTGAGCGCGAAGGTCGAGGCGCTGGCGAGCTCGGCGGCGCGGCCGTGGAGCGTGACCTCGTGGGCACGTGAGATGCGCACATCCGGCCAGCCGACGCCCAACTGCCAGAAGCCCGTGCCGATGGACTTCGCGACGGCCTCCTTCCCCGTCCAGAGCTGCGCCGCCCGGACACGGTCCACGCCGCCGATCCGCTCCTCCGGGGCCGTCACGTGCTCGATGAGGCGTCCCGTGCGACCGCGAACGCGAGCCAGCCGAGAGATGCCAACGACATCGACGCCGACGCCAGCGATGCGCATCACCGGGGGCGGCGCAACACGCGACGCGCCGGCACCCAGTCCTCGATCTGCTCCTCGGGGACCTCGGGCACCACCACCAGCGGAAGCCCGAGCAGCCGCTCGAGTTGGTCGATCAAGTGACCGTTCAAGCGAGAGGTCGCGGCCCCTTCGATGTAGAGCCACCACCGAGCGACGGCCGTCGATTGCCCGAAGTCGATCTGCCGCAGCGTGAGCTCCGATCGACACGACGGGCACAAGCAGTTGAAGCGGTCGACGGAGAAGTAGCCCAGGCGGACGAGGGCCTCGTCCAAGGACTTCTCGTCGAGGGTGTCACCGCAGACCGTGCACGAGGCGTCGAACCCACAGGCCTTTTGACGCTCGGGCAGGAATCGAGGCGTCGGCGCGCCATCCACCCGCAGGCTGTCGAAGGTCAGCTCCGCCGGGAGCAGCCCTTCGTGGGCGTCGTGGTGGAACCACATCGCCACGTTCGTCCCCGGCGGATGCTCCCCATCCACCGTGCGCGCGGCGAGCAGCCCCTCGCGCTCCAGGAACGCGAGGGCGCTGGCGACCGCGGCTTCCTCGGGCGCGGCGCCCGAGCGCTTCCGCGGCGCGAGATAGACGTTGAGCATGCGCGCGCATCATGGCCACGGGTCGTCGCGCTGTAAAGCCGTGCCGCCCTTTCGCGCGGGTGCCACCGAGCGTATCTTCCCAGCGACGAATTGGCCCGGGAGACGAATGTGAACAAGGTCCATCCATCCGCGACCGCCGCCATCTCCGGCATGGGCGACGGAGCCACCCTGCTCGTCGGAGGCTTCGGGCTGAGCGGGAACCCGGAGAACCTGATCCGGGCCGTGCACGACGCCGGACATCGCGACCTGACCCTCGTGAGCAACAACGCCGGCACCGACAATTGTGGCCTCGGCGTGCTGCTGCAATCGCGTCAAGTCAAGACGATGATCGGGTCGTATGTGGGCGAGAACAAGGAGTTCGAGCGCCAGTTTCTCTCCGGCGAGCTCGAGGTCGAGCTGTGTCCTCAAGGGACGTTGGCGGAGCGGCTGCGCGCGGCCGGCGCGGGGATCCCGGCCTTCTACACGCCGACCGGCGTCGGCACGAAACGCGCGGAGGGCCGAGAGGAGCGGGACTTCGAGGGCACGCGGTACCTGCTCGAGCGGGCCCTCCACGGCGACTTCGCGTTGGTGAAGGCATGGAAGGGCGACACCCACGGCAACCTCGTGTTCCGCAAGACGGCGCGCAACTTCAACCCCCTGGTCGCGCGGGCGGCGCGCGTCACGATCGCCGAGGTCGAGGAGCTCGTGCCCGCGGGCGAGATCGATCCCGACGCGATTCACCTGCCCGGCATCTATGTGCAGCGCATCATCAAGGGTGAGCACTACGAGAAGTGGATTGAGCAGCGGACCTTGCGTCCGCGCGCCACGGAGGTGAGCTGAGATGGCCCTCGACAGGCAACAGATCTGCCAGCGCGTCGCGCGCGAGCTCAACGACGGCGACTACGTCAACCTGGGAATCGGGATGCCCACGCTGGTGGCCAACCACGTGCCCGCTGGCGTCGAGGTCTTCCTGCAAAGCGAGAACGGCCTCCTCGGGATCGGACCGTTCCCTTACGAGGGTGACGAGGACCCGGATCTCATCAACGCCGGCAAGCAGACCGTGACCACCATCCCTGGCTCGTCGTTCTTCGACAGCGCCGAGAGCTTCGCGATGATTCGCGGCGGCCACATCGACATCGCCATCCTCGGAGCCATGCAGGTCGCCGACAACGGTGACATCGCCAACTGGATGATTCCGGGCAAGATGGTGAAGGGCATGGGCGGGGCGATGGACCTCGTGTGCGGGGCCAAGCGGGTCGTGGTGACCATGATCCAGGCCTCGAAGAGCGGTGCCGCGAAGTTGGTGGATCGGTGTTCGCTGCCGCTGACGGGTGTGGGGTGCATCCAGCGGGTGGTCACCAACCTCGGCGTCGCCGACATCACGGCCGAGGGTTTCCTCGTCCGCGAGCTCGCGCCCGGCGTCTCCCGCGACGAGTTCAGCGCGGCCTGCACCGGCCGCCACTCCTTCGCCAGCGATCTGACCACGGTCCAGGTCTAGTGAGTCCGCATCGCGCGTACTTGCGATGAACGCGCGGTCTGTACAAAGTTGCGTCGCAAACGGATCCGGGGGGAAGAAATGCGCCTACTCGTCTTCATCGCGGCCATCGCGGCCGGAACGTTCGGCTGCTCCGAGGCCGCCGACCCGACGACGCCCGACGGCGGCCAGGGCGGCAACGGCGGCCAGGCCGGCATGGGAGGCCAGGGTGGAGGCGGAGGTGGAGGCGGTAGCGCGTGCCCCGACCGCGACGGCGACGGCGCCCAGGACTCCCGATGCAACCGCAGCCCTCAGCGTGGAGGTGGAGACTGCGACGACGAGAACGCCTTCGTCTCGCCGAAGGTCGACGAGGTCTGCGAGAACATGGTCGACAACGACTGTGACGGGCGTCGCCCGGACCGGGACCCCGACTGCGGAGGCGCGTGTCCCGATGTCGATCGGGACGGCTACCAGGACGCCGCCTGCAACCGCGATCCGCGGCGGATGGGCGGCGACTGCGACGACACCGAGCCGGCCGTAAACCCCGGGCAGATGGAGCGTTGCGGCAACTTCCGTGACGACGACTGCGTCGGCGGCGATGTCCGATGCCGACAGAACTGCGACGACGCGGATCTCGACGGCTTCGGCGTGGGCTCGGGCTGCGCCGGCCAGGATTGCGACGACCGCGACCCCACGATCAACCCCTGGCAAGCCGAGATCTGCGGGGACCGCATCGACCAGGACTGCAACGGCGCCGACCTCGAATGCCCCGCGGACTGCGTCGACCGGGATTTCGACGGCTTCGGCCAGGGTGAGGGTTGCTTCGGCGACGACTGCAACGACCGGGATCCCAACGTGAACCCGGGCGCTCGCGAGATCCCGGACGACCGTATCGACCAGGACTGCGACGGCCGCGACCTGCAGCTCGCCGCCAACTGCCTCGACATTGACGAGGATGGCTACGGCGAGGGCCGCGGCTGCATCGCCGAGGACTGCGACGACAGCGATCCGCGGGTGCACCGCGACCGCGCCGAGATCTGCGGCAACGGCATCGACGACGACTGCGTGGGTGATGACCGGGCGTGCGTACGCATGGGGGTCGGCGAGTGCGTTGACGCCGACGGCGACGGGTGGGGGCAGGGCGCCTGCCGCCTGGGCTCCCCGGACTGCAATGACAATGATCCGCAGATCAACCCCGACGCCCGAGAGACCTGCAACGACCGGGACGACAACTGCAACGGGACGGTGGACGAGTGTCCGCGCCGCAACCAGGTCTGCGACGGCGCCGCGTGCGTTGGCGCCGCCGGCTCGTCGTGCCAGGCCGACGGCGAATGCAACGCCCGCGAGAATCTGGTGTGCAACCCCGATTTGGGCCAATGCCGGGTCCCCGATGGCGAGCCCTGCATGGAAGACGCCCAGTGCAACCCCGGCGCGGAGTGCATCGTCCTCGACGTCTGCGAGGACGATCGCCGTTGCTACCAGGCGAAGGGCGGCCCCTGCGACGAGAGCTGCGACTGCACCGGAACGTGGCTGTGCCACGAGGACAACGGCGTGTGCGTCGAGTGCGTCGATGACTTCGAGTGCGACGACGACGCGCGCGACACCTGCACCGGCGGCGGCTTCTGCGTCGAGACGGTGGCCATCGGAGGCGAGGAGGAGGACGCCCTCGACCAGGTCTTGCACCAAATCGCCGCCTGCTGGGGCCACTGGGCCGAGCACGCCGAGGCCGAAGGTTGCGACGTCTGGATGCTCGAAGACGAGCTGAGCATCGGTGGCAACGGCGTGGGCTCGATCCCCAACGAGGACGCCCACCACGAGAGCGGCTATCCCTGCGACGAAGACGCCCTCCGCGAGCGAGGCTTCGACGACAACGAGATCGACATCCTCGACGAGGTCTTCGGGAGCTGCAGCTCCATCGACTTCAACGTAATCAACATCTGGTGGCGAAACGCCCTCAACGCCGGCACCGAGTGGTGCGTCTACTACGCGCCCAACAAGTCCGGCTTCGGCTTCCCACAAGACAGCCGCCCCGCGGTCGTGATCGACCAATGCGACGTCTCGAGGATCGACTGACGAGGCGTCTGCGCGTGTCGACCAGGGCCGCCAACGCTACCCGACCCCGCCCCCCACGAATCCGAGCGCGCGAGACGGGAACCAGCCTCGACGGACCGGCCGCCCTTTCCCCTCCGTGACTTGCGTGACCCTACGCCTCCATTCCTCAACCGAGCCCCATGGCCTCGACGCGCGGCACCGCCATGCACGGCCCGGCGCTGCGCCTCTCGCGGCCCCACCGACTGCGGACCCGCTCCAATCTGTCCTGGCGCATCAGCGACCAGGTGCTGTGCTGACCTGCTGGTCGAGGCCAAGGCGCGAAGCCGCAGGAAGACCCGAGGCATATCGACGCTGAGCGACGCAGGTACCGGTCGGCAAGATGGTGCTGCGTTCCGCGTCGATGGATTGATAGCCACGTCTCAAGGGGACGCGCGCGAAAACAGTTGGGTGCATATCCCGATTCTGACGGAGGGAGTGTGGAGGGCTTTCAGCACT
>CAYOBQ010000016.1:0-19950 GCA_964402225.1 uncultured Nannocystaceae bacterium
CTGAAAGCTGACAGCCTCTCCAAAGACGACCGCAGATCTGGGATTTGCACCCCCAGGAATCTCAGGGGCGCCGGCGGAGCGCGGCGACCAGCAGGAACCACCACGCGCCTGGGAGGCGCCCAGGGCGGGCCGCGCAGAAGGCGGTCCCTTGCTGGCGGGCGGTGTCGCTGTCGCCGAGGATGACGAACGCCTCCCGCAGCGTCTTCGAGGAGTTGTTCGGGTTGACGACCGTCACGTCCCGGGCGCCGGGCGTCGCGTCGGCCTCGACCTCGATCTCCCACAGCAGGGCGGTGGCCAGCGGGTCGTCGGCCTGGCGGACCAGGCGCGGCTCGGAGGCGGCCTTCAGCCCGCCGCCGCTGATGCGGACGCTCGCGCCACAGGCGAAGGCGCGGCCCTCGATCGTGAGGTTCACGACCTCCCCTCGTTCCACCCGGTCGGGGGAGACCCGAGACACCGCCTCGATCGCGGTGGTGTTGTCGGGGCACGGACCGTCGTCGTCGACGAAGGCGCCGCGCCCGTCGGCGGCGTCCTCCACGATCTCGAAGAGGGCCGCGGCCCGCGCCTCCGTGCCGTTGGGGTTGGTCACGATGATCGGGACCGGGCCGGGCAGGGCGTCGGGGGCGATGACCAGGAAGTTGCGAACGCCCGAGAAGCCCTCGTGGCTCGTGCTCTCGGCGATGACCTCGGACTCCGCGTAGGGGCGCACGGACGGCGAGTCGAAGCGGACGACAGCGCCCGGCTGGATGCCGTCGCCCCAGACCCACAGTGACACGTTGTGCCCCGCGCGGGCCGCTCGAGGCGACGCGCCCGTGAGCCCGTCGATGTCCCCGTCGCCGGGCTCGGGAGGCGGGGCCTCACCGGGCCGGACCACGTTGAAGAGGCGCTGGCCGGTGGCGGTCGTGCCGTTCGGGTTGGTGACCGTCACGTCGACCCGGCCGAGCTCGGTGTCGGCGGGGATGCGCAGGAAGTATTGGATGCCGTCGCTGGCGACCTCGTCACCGTTCGCGTCCCGGTGCACCTGGGCGTTGCGCACGACCTCCGGCGGGATCGGCTGGCCCTCGAACTCCGCCGGGACCAGCTTGGGATCGCTGAAGGTCACGCTCAGCCCGGGCGTGAAGGAGGACCCCACGATCCACAGATTCACCTGATCACCCTGGGCGCCGAAGTTGGGGCTCGCGCGGGTGACGACGTCTACATCGCCGGGGTTCGCCCGGGGCGGCGGGTCCGGCTCCGGCGGCGGTGGATCGGCGCCCGCGTCGGGCTCGGGCGGTGGCGGATCGGGGTTGCCGTCGGCGGGGATGATCTCGATGGCCCCCGGGCGCGTCACGGAGGTGCCGTCCACATCGGTGACGGTCACGTCCCGCGGCCCCAGCGTAGCGGCCGCGTCGATCGCGAAGTAGTACGCGATGCCGTCCCCACGGCCCTCGTCAGCGCGCGCATCCTCGGGGACCACGACGCTCATCCGCCGCTCCGTGATGCCGTCCCCTGAGACCGCCACGACCGCGCGCGGCTGGAAGCCGCGGCCGGTGATCCAGACCTCGGCCTCGGCGGTCCCCGCCCGCTGCTCACGCTTCGAAGCGCCGGTGACGACGTCCACGCAGAGCGCCGACGTCGGGACCACGAGCAGCAGCAGGGGTAGCAGGCCTCTCACGCGCGAAAGTCTAGCAGATGACACGGATTCGGCTACGGGCTCGCGCCGCGATGGCTTCACTGGCCCGCCCTCAGGTCAGCAGCGTTCGGACCTCGTAGCGCCCGATGGAACGGTCGTGAGTCACCAGCGTGAGCCCCTCGACCTGTGCCTGGGCCACCAACATGCGGTCGAAGGGGGTTGGCGATTACGATCTCCTCACCGGCCGCAGCCCGCTCCACGAGCCGAGAGAGCGAGGTCTTCGCGTCGTACAGGTTGTAGGTCCGAGCGTCCATTTCTAGACCAATATTGGTCAATCGCAGCTTCACGATGGAGGGGCGCGCCGCAGTCCCGGACCGGGCTGTCCGGCGGACGTCCGCCCGGACGTCCGCCGGAGGGCGCGGCGACGGTGCCTCCACGGCCGTGGGGCCCGCGCGGGGTGGCATAGGCGGTGCAATCGGGCCCCGGGACCGAACACCGGAGGCAGAGATGAACGAGGCTCTATCGTGGAGGCAGACGCCCAGGCCCGGACCGGCGCCTCTCCCGGAGCGGGAGGAGCGTCGCGCCTACCCACGCTGCACCGGGGCGGGCGTCGGGGTGCTCGCCCCGGCTGGCGCCGAGCTCCTCGACCTCTCGCCGTACGGCGCCCGCGTTCGCCTGCCCGGGATCACCGGGGCCTCGGTCCAACTCCGTCTGAGGCTCCAGCACACCGGATCGGAGTTCACGCTCCGCGCGACCGTCCTCGACCGTCAGGGCCACGACGCTCGGCTGCGATTCGAGACCATCGATGGCGCGCTGCAGCAGGAGCTCTTTCGGATGGCCCGGGCGCAGATGTTCTGCGAGACGATCGCGCAGGTCTTCACGTGTTGCGAAGGCGGGGAAGCCCCCCCGGGGCTGCGCC
Organism: uncultured Nannocystaceae bacterium; assembly: GCA_964402225.1. Classification (GTDB taxonomy): domain Bacteria; phylum Myxococcota_A; class Bradymonadia; order UBA7976; family UBA1532; genus CAYOBQ01. The sequence goes on from CAYOBQ010000016.1 coordinate 2,529, forward strand.
TGGAGACGCGCCCGGCGGCCCTCCTCCGCATCGCTGACCGCCTCGCCCTCGCGGGGGTCCGGCTCACCTTCGACCGGCTGCGAGATGGTCGCCCGCTCACCGCCACCGCCCTCGCCTGCGATCCCGAGGCGGGCTCCCTGGAGGTGGACTTCGGCGCCTCCGTCCCAGCCGTGGACGCTCGCCTCCGCTACGCCGCCGCCGCCCACCACGAGAGCTACTTGCTCGAGGCGCGGGTGCTGGCCGCCTCCCCGAATGGGCTGGCCCGCCTGAGCTTGCCCCACCGTTGCGTCCTCAGCGACCGTCGGGCCGAGCCCCGCGGGCCGGGCGGCGGGCACGTTCACCTCGGGGGTCACCGCTGTCGGGCCGTGGACACCTCCCCGCGGGGCCTCCGCGTCGCCCTGGGCGCTCTTGTCCTGCGGCGCGATCAGCGGCTCGTCGTCAGGGGCCCCGGCGTCCCGGAGCGGGTCGCCATCGTGCGCCACCTCGACTCCGCCCACGCGGGCCTGATGTTCCTCGAGGGCGCGTCGGTCGAAGCCGAGCCGCTGCGCGTACGCACCGTCGATCACGTCCCGGAGATGTCGGTGGCCAGCGGGGCGCTCCCGGCCCAGCGGATCACCTTCGGTCCCGCGGAGCGCCCGCTGGTCGGGCTCTGGAGCGACAACGGCCTCCCGGGGCCGCGCGCCCTGGTGGTGGTGCCGCCGGCGTGGGCCAAGACCAAGGAGTGCGCCGGCCTGCTGGCGCAGATCCTCGGCGCGAGCTTCGCGGCCAGCGGTCGCCACGTCGCGGTCCTGCGCCTGGACTACACAAACGCCCTCGGCGAGAGCCACAAGGGCGAGGCGTGGCGCCGTCCCGGCCATGAGTGCGTCGGCCTCCGTCTCAGCGACTGCGTCTGTGACGTCCGCGCCGCCATCGACTACGGCACCGAGCGTCTCGGCGAGGCGTCGTGCGCCCTCATCGGCATGAGCTTCTCCGGTCCCGTATGTCTGCGCGTCGCCGCCACCGACGAGCGCGTAGGGGCCCTCGCCCAGTTGATGGGCGCCTCCGATCTGCGCGACCTCATCCGCACCGCGACGGGCGGCGTGGACTACGTCGGGCGTCACCGGGCGGGGCTGCGCAGCCAACTCCAGAACGTGCTCGGCGTGCTCTCCGATACCGACCGCTGGTGTGCCGACGGCCTCGCCGCGGAGCTCCTCGAGATCGCCGACGCCCAGGCCGATGCCGCTCGCCTGCGGTGCCCCGTTCAGTGGGTCTGTGGCCTCTACGACGCCTTCGTGAACGAGGCCCGCGTGCGCGCCGTACTCGCCGCCGCCAGCCAGCCACGCGAGCTGGTGCGGGTGCCCGCCGGCCATGTCCCCACGCGCAGCGCCGAGGCGCGCCTGGCCTTCGCGCCGGTCGTGGAGTTCCTGCTCGAGCGCCTCGGCGTCGAGCCGGCCCTGGCGCTGCCCTCCGCCGAGGCCTGCGCCCGTCAAGAGGCCCGAGAGTGGGCCGCGGCGCCGCGCACGCACATCGCCTCACCCCAGCGCTACTGGCGAGACTACATGCTCGGCACGACCGAGGCCGCGCTCGGTTTCGAGGTGCTGGCGATGAGTCGGGAGTACCACGCCTTCATGGCCGACCAGATCGCGTGCCTGGGGGTCGCCGACCACACCGTATACGACCTCGGCGGCGGCCTCGGCCACGCGCTGCCGGAGCTGCGGCGCCAGGGCGCCCGCTCTGCGCGGCTCTACGACCTGGTGCCCGAGCTGTTGGAACGCGCCTCCGCGCGGGGCACCACCCTCGGCCTCCCACTCGAGACGCGAAGCTGGGACGCCAACGATGGCCCTCCGCCAGTGGACGAGGCCCGACGCGTCTTGCTGAGCTTGTTTCTGTCGACCTTGCCCGACGCGGGCGGCTTCCTTCGCCGGCTCCACGCCGCGCTGCCGCCGGGCGCCGAGGTCGTCGCCTCCTCGATTTGCCCCGACGCCGACCTCTCGCGGATCTACGCGGGCCTGCTCACGGACATCGAATCCGGGGCCACCAGGCCACCCCCCGGCTACGACCGTGAGCGTCTCCGCCAGGCGGTACGCGACTACGTGAGCTCCGCCGCGTGGCTGCTCCGACTCACCGAGGAAGGCGCCTTTCGCCTGTACGACGCCGAGACGCTCGGCGCCTTGCTGCGCGAGGCCGGCTTCGAGGTGCGCGAGGTCCGCCCCAGCTTCGGAGCACCCCCGCGGGCCGTGATCCTCCGCGCCACTCGCTGACCCAAACCCATCACCAACCCCGGAGAACACCAATGCGCCGCGTCGTCATCACCGGCCTGGGGGCCGTGTCGCCCCTCGGCAACGACCTGTCCACCTCCGTAGATCACGTGCTCGCAGGCGCCTCCGGCGTGCGTCGTTGCGACCGCCTGCTCTACGGTCGCTACGGTGAGAGGATCCGCGCCCGCGTGGGCGGCACCGTGGAGGGATTCGACCCCCGCAACCACGTGCCCGAGAGGTACGTGGACAGCTACGACCCGGCGACCTGCTACGCCCTCGCCGCCGCCGCCGAGGCCCTCGATGCCTCCGGTCTGGAGGTCGAGCCCGAGCGAGCGGGCGTGCTCATCGGCAGCGCCGCGCCGGGCAACCGCACCTGGCACGAGGCGTTTCTCCAGAGCTTCGTCGGCGAGGGGGCCGACAGCTTGCCGGGCCACATGCTGTTGCAGCTCTCCGGCAACATCTACTCGGGGGCCATCGCCCACAAACACGGTCTGCGCGGCCCCAACTTCGGCGTCAGCGACGCCTGCGCCACGGGCGCCACCGCCCTATGTGTGGCGGCCGATCTCATCCGCGCCGGCCGAGCCGACGCGATGCTCGCCGGCGGGACCGATGCGCCCATCGGGCTCGTCACCTACGGCAGCATGCTGAGCGCCGGGGCCATGCGGGCCACCGACGATCCCGTGGGCGCCGCCTGCCCGTTCTCGGCGCAGCGGGCCGGGCTGGTCATGGGGGAGGGGGCCGGCGTCGTCGTACTCGAGCGGCGCGACCACGCCCTCGCCCGCGGCGCCCACATCTACGGCGAGCTGCTCGGCGAGTCGATGACCAACGACGCGTGGCACCTCTACAGCCCAGCCCCCGAGGGTGCCAGTTGGGCGCGCACCATCCGCGTCGCCCTCGACCGCGCGGGCCTGGGAGCCGAGGCCGTCGAGGCGGTGAGCGCCCACGCCGCCTCCACGCCCATCGGCGACCTCAACGAGACGTTGGCCCTCAAGCAGGTCTTCGGCGAGCGCGCCTACGAGGTGCCGGTCTTCGCCACGAAGTCCCAGATTGGGCACACGCTCGGCGCGTGCGGCGCCCTCGAGACCGTGCTGGCCCTGGGCGCCTTCGAGGCCGGCCGATTGCCGCCCACGATCAACCTTGAGCGACGCGATCCGCAGTGCGATCTGGACTACGTCGCCAACACCTCCCGGCCGGGCACGCCGAGGGTCCTGCTCAAAAACAGCTTCGGCTTCGCGGGCACCAACACCTGCCTCCTCATCGCCCGTGAATGACCGCCCTCCCCGCAGCAGACACGGCCACACGAGGGTTCGTGGCTACGGGCCGGTGCGTCGAGCCTCGAGCTGCTCCAGCGGATCGGGGTTGATGAGCGCGTTGTACCGCTCGGCCAGAGTGTCGCTGAGCTCCCGCAGCTTCAACATCCTGACCTCCGTCAGGATTCGCCCCCTCAACCCCGCCTCGGCCTCCTCGAAGGTCTCGTTCTTCGCGGCCTCGACGCTCTCGACCCGAAGTACGTGCCAGCCGAAGCCCGTGCGAAACGCTCCGCTCATGCGCCCGGGCTCGGTGATCGAGAAGGCGATCTTCGTGAAGGCGGGCACGTAGCGCCCCTTCTCGGCGAACCGACCCAGCCCCTCGACTCGAAGCTCCAGATCCGCCGCCTTGGCCTCGTCGGTGTAACCCCGGCAGCGCGCCTTGAAGGCCGCCTCGTCCGCCGGCGGATCGGCGTGGAGTTCCGCGGCGATCCGTCGAGCGAGGGCCTCGGCGGTGGCGTCTTTGGCGGTGCCCTCCGCGAACTTCGTGGGATCGGCGGGGTCCACCAGGACGGCGTGGGCCGCTCGGCGCAGCGCGGGGTGGACGAAGTGGGCCTTGTTGCGCTCGTAGGAGCGCTGCAAGAGGTCCAACGGGACGCGCGCCTCGTCCCAGTATGCCTCGAAGACCTGCACCACATAGCGGCGGACCAGCGCCTGGCTGACCGCGTCACGCACCTCCTCACCGCCGTCCAACCCCTTCGCCTCGGCCTCGGCGGCGAGCAGCTCGAACTCGATCAGCTCCGCCGCCAGCGCCGCCGGGGAGCGGTCCGGGTGGTCTTCGGCGTAGCGCCGCAGCCGGTCGGCGCTGACGGTGACCTCCCCCCGCGGTCCCTGGGCGCGGGCCACGACGTGATCCGGTGGGAGCTCCCGCGCGAAGGGCCACGCGGCGAGGACGATCCACAGCGCGCTCACTGCTCCTCCCCCTCCCCCCCCGCTCCGCGGGCGCCCTCGGCGAGCGCCACGAGCTCCAGCCCCAGATGACCGACCGCCGCCGAGGCCACGATCACCAGCGCCCCCGCCACGTAGTCGCGGCCCGCGAGGTAGCGCAGGGCGATCCACAGCAGCGGGACCGTGCCGAGGAGGCAGACGATGCCATAGCCGCGCAGCATCTCAGGTGCTCACGCCGGCCCACAAGCCAATGGTCGCGGCGGCCACCACCGCGAGGGCTCCGGCCCGGCGGGGCGAGCCGGACATCGCGTATCGCCCGCGCGAGAGATCCGTCGCCAGCGCCAGACCAACCAGCGTCGCGAGCAACGCCAGGGCGACCGTGACGTGGCCGGCGTGCCCCGGAAAGCCCGCCGCCGCCGCCCGCGGGATCGCGGGCCAGAGCACCACCCCCAGCGCCGGCCCGCCGACGAGGCACGCCGCCACCCAGGGCAGCGGATCACGACCCGCCGAGGTCGCTTCGTCTCGAGCCGTCCAGTCCATCGTTTCGCGCACAGAGGTTCCGCGCAGCCAGCGCAGCGCGGCGACGAACCATGCCAGGGCCGTCGCCGCCGCGACCACCGAGAGCCCGCCGGAGAAGCCTCCGCCCGGGACCGCGTAGGCGGCGCAGGCCCAGCCCATCGGGACGCCGACCAACAGCAAGCCGGGGGACCGGCGCGACAGGCCGGTGAGCAGCGCCGCGGGGGCGAGCACGTGCAACCACCACGCGCCCACCTCACCCCGAGCCAGCGGGGCGGCGACCCACGCGAGCTGGCCCGCCACCGCGGCGGCGAGCAACCAGATCGTCGTCAGCGCGTGAGCTTCCAATGATAACGCAGTTGTTGTCCGCCCCTGAGCAGCAGCACGTCGAGGCTGTCTGCCCCCGAGACGACGTCCCAGGCCCGCATGAACTGCTCGGGGCGCTCGATGGGCTCTTGGTTGACCTTCAAGACCACGTCGCCCGGCAGGATGTGCCGGCCGTTGACCAGCGGGCCGTCGGGGGCGAAGCCGTCGATGCGGAAGCCGACGAAGCGGCCCTCCACGAGGTGCGCCGAGACCCGCATCCCGGCGACGAAACGCTGGGGTCCGCGCTCGATGACCTTCTTCAGGACGGCACGGGAGAGCTGACCCTCGATGACCTTGACCGGGCGCGTCTTCTCGCTCGCCACGGCGGCGCCGACGAGGGTGATGACCAGGAGGAGCGTCCACTTCATCGACCCCACCATACTCTGGCTTGCAGGGCGGCGCGAACCGAGCGGTGCACCTCGCGCACGCTCGCGCTCCCGTCGATCACCGCGATGTCGTCGTCGGGGCGCCACCGCCGCGCACCTTCGTACCCTTGCGCCACCGACCGTTGGAACGCGTCGACCTCGTAGATCTCGTCGGTGCCCCACCGCCCGGCCCGCCTCGCCGCCGCGATCTCTACCGGCACCCTCACGTAGAGGACGACGTCCGGGCGGCGCATGGGGGCGTTTATCGCCGCCACCCACGCGGGATCGTTCTCGACGCCCTGGTAGGCGAGGCTCGAGTGGACGTAGCGGTCGCAGACCACGTCCATCCCACGGGCGAGCGCCGGCTCGATCTCCGAGGCGAGGTGGTCGGCGCGGTCGGCGACGAAGAGCGCCGCGATCGAGGCCGGCTCGAGGGGTCGGCCGTCGGCTCCCGTCAGCCGACGGGACAAGGCCTGGCGCAACAGCGTACCGATGGGTCCGCTGCTCGGCTCGGCGGTGAGCAGGACCCGGCGTCCCTCGGCCTCCAACCACCGCGCGAGCAGGCGCGCCTGGGTGGTCGTCCCTGCTCCGTCGAGCCCCTCGAAGACGTAGAAGCGCCCCCGCTCGGGGGCAGAGACGGCGGCCTTCTCCACCCGCCGGCGCGCCCAGAAGGCGTCCACCTGCGTCCAATGCTCAGGCGCCGCCCACACCGCGCCGAAGAGCTCCGCCTCGAGGGCCCCGTGGGCGCCGCGGTCGAGCTCCGCCGCCTCGACCACCAGACGCTTCATGGCCGCCATCGCGCCCGCCGGACGCGCGGCGAGCCTCTTGGCGAGGGTGATGGCGGCCTCACGCGCCTGGGTGCCGGGGGACGCCACCTCGTCGACGAGGCCCATCGTCTGCGCCTCATGAGCGCGCACCTGGGCCCCCGTCCACAGGAGCCGGAGAGCGCGGCTGTGGCCGACGAGGCGCGCCAGGCGCCGCGCGCCCCCCCACGCGGTGGAGACGGCGAAGTCACCGTGCTTGAAGGCGATCACCGCGTCGTGGCTCGCGACCCGGAGATCCGCGGCGAGGGCCACCTCGGCGCCGCCGCCGAGGGCGAAGCGGTCGATGGCGGCCACGACCGGGATCGGCAGCGCCTCGAAGGCCGCGAGCACCGCTTGCATCCGTTGCGCCATCTCCGCGGCGTCGCTCGCCTCGCGCACCGCCTTCAGCGCCTTCAGATCCCCACCGGCGATGAAGCGCCCTCCCCCGCCGCACAGCACCAGCGCGCCCGCGTCCGACGCGTCCACCTCCGCCACGGCGGCGCCCAGGGCGTCCATCGTCTCCGGGGCCAGGGCGTTGCGCGCCCCCGGCCGGTCGACGACCAACACCGCGACCACCCCGTCTCGCTCGACACGGACCTCTTTCATTTCTTCCTCTTCAAGCGCGCGCTTGCCTGCTCCACCACCAGCCGCACGTCCGCGGCGTCGTGGACGCTCAGCATCTCGAAGAAGTCGTCGACGCGCTCACCGCCGACCACCGACAGCGCATTGACGACGGCTCGGAAGAGCTCGCGGTCCTTGGTGTCGGCGAGGTCGATGAGCGCCGAGGCGGCCTGGTCGTTCCCGATCTCGGAGAGCACGCCCACCATCCGCAGCAGCGTCTCCCGGTCGTCCTCGACCTTCATCCGCGCGGCGAGGCTCGGCACCGCGCCGGTCGCCTTCAGCATCCCCAATCGCCCCGCCGCGGCTCGACGGACCAGCGGATCGGCCTCCCCCAGCCGCTTCACCAACTCCGGGACGTCGGCTCCGAGGAGCCGGACGCGCGCCCCGAGCCCGCGCGCGAGTTGGGCGGCCCCGGCGGCCAGCCGGGCGTCGAGCTCGGCGGCCAGCTTCGCCGCGTCGCCGTCGAAGGGGGCTTGGTCGCGACCCTCGAACCAGGCGTGAAACGCCTCCGACGCCCCCGGCGGTCGCAGGCGAGCCTCCATCGACCACACGGCCTTGGTGTGTCCCGGCGCGGCCTCGGCGAGGAGGCCCTCACCCCGCGTGACGCCGTAGCCGACGCGGACCCTCAGGCCGATGCGCCACGCCCCGTCCTTGGGCTCACCGCGCGGGACGCCCGCCGCTGCCAGCGCATCGGTGAGCGTCTTCTCCAAGGCCGTCGACCACTTCGGCGCGGGCTTGAGGCCGACGGGGGTCGCGTCGACCAGCGAAAAGCTGGTGACGATGGCCAGGGCCGGCGCGGGCTTCGAGGGCGTCGGTGGGGGATCGGCGCTGCTGCACGCCAGGGCGAGCATGGCGGGGAGGAGCCGCTTCACGGATAGCCGTGACCGTCGAAGAGCTTCACGGCGAGGGACAGATCGGCGCCGGCGCGGTGGGCGTCGAGGGGCTCGAGAAACTCGCCGCGGGCCCGCAGGAGGCGCGCCACGTAGTAGGGCGACTGCAAGCGGGGGGCGAGGGCCTCGAGGGCGTCGATGACCTCGCGCCCGGCGCTGCGTTGGTGGCTGAAGGTGTGGATCTGAGCGAGCTTCTCGAGGACGTCGAAGCGCAGCTCTTCGGGTCCGCCGTGGTCCACCGCGGCCTCGAGGGCGGCGCGGCAGGCGTCGAGCTCGCCAGCGCCGGCGTGGGCGGAGGCGATCGCGAGCTCCGCGTGGGCCCGAAGGCTGGCGCCGATCCCGTCGGCGGCCACCGACTCGCGCAGGGCCGCGATGGCATCGGCGTCGGGCGTCTCGAGGCGGCGCAGCGCCTCGAAGACGGGGTCGTTGGGGAGCGGCCAACCGGCGGCGAGGCGGGCCTCGGGCGAGAGGACGGGGTCGAGGACCTCGCGCGTCGCGTCGTCGACGTCGCGGTGGCGGACGATGGCCTCGGCCGCGGCGGGGCCGGCGTCGGCCGGTTCGAAGGGGATCTCGCGCGTCGCCCACAGCGCGGCGAGGCGTTGTCGCTCCGGGTGCTGCTCGCCTTCCGTGACGAGGGGCACATACCCCGAGCGCACCAGCCGCGAGAAGGAGCGGTAGTCGGGAGCTGCCTGGGGCGTCATCGCGTAGTGGTACAGGGACTCGGCGAGGCCGAAGCCCGCGCAGTCGTGGGCCTCCAGGGGAGCGGCGCCCGCGACCAGGAGCTCCGAGTCGAGGACCAGTACGCGACGCTGGATGTCGCGCCAGAGGCCCGGGGCGTGGTTCGCGATGGCCGCGACCGTTTGGGGGCTCTCGGCGACGATGGCCACCCAGGTCGCCATCTTCTTCAGCATCGAGCGCTGGCCCTCGAGCGTCCGAAGCTGGTCGCCGGGATCGCCGGCGTCGAAGCCATCGACCACGTAGAGCGTGTGGTTGAAGTGGTCTCCGCTGTGGGTGGCGAGCCGAAGGTGCAGCGGTCGAGCCGGGGTCGACGGCGCGTGCACGACGTCGACGCGTCCTCTGGAGAGCGTGCTGAGCAGACGCTCGGTGGCCCGTGGCCCCGACGAGAGGACCAACGCCAGGCGGCCCTCGGCCCCGGAGTGGGAGAGCCAGCCCTCGTAGGCCGCGGCGTGGTGCTCGAAGGCCCGCGCCGAGAGGGCGGGGCGTGGTTCGCTCCAGGTGGAGCGCAGTAGCGCCAGATCCATGGTTTGTCGGACTCCGACGTTTGTCGACGGGCAGGTGGGCCTGTGGTACCAGAAGACCGATGGGGTTTGGAAGCTGAGCCCCGCCGCCGTAAGAGAATGTAGACATGCGGTCGACCCTGCTGCTGCTGTTGTTCGGAGTCTCGCTGGCGACGCCCGCCGTCGCGCAGGACAAGGGCGACAAGCAGAAGAAGTCGGAGGCGGACCGCCGCGACGGCCCCTATCTCGGGGTCGCCCCCGGGGCGCGCGACACCGCACCGGGCAAGACCACCATCCGCAGCCGCGGCGCCGTGCGCTACGTCACGTGGGTGGGCTTCCAGATGGTCGGCCAGGGCGGGCGCGTCTTCATCCAGAGCACCGAGCCCCCGGTCTACAACCTGGTGCCCGGGGCCAGCGACGAGGTCATCGTCGAGCTCGTCGACAGCCGGCTCCACTCCACCAACGACGCGCGCAAGCTCGAGACGGGGTGGTTCCCCACCGCGATCCTCTCGGTCGACGCCGACCAGTACAAGCGCAACATCACGCGGGTCACCATCAAGCTGCGCGAGATCGTCGGCTACGACCTGCGCCAGGAAGGGAACTACCTGTTCCTCGACTTCCGCCCACCGACCAAGCCCATCGTCCCCCCTGCCCTGCCGACGCCCGAGCCGGAGACGGACGAGTAGTCACCTCTTCGGGCGCGCGACCTCTCGCAGCGCCCCCAGCGACGCGTAGTCATCACCGCCAAGTCGAGCGAGGGGATCGAGGCGCCGCGGATCGATCCGCCCCTCGGAGTCGATGACCTCGTCGGCGACGTGGACCAGCTCGATGCGGGCGATGAGCATCCGATTGGTGACGCGGTCGCGCTCGTCCTTGATCTCGACGACCTGGTGCAGCGTGCACTCGAGCTGCGCGGGGGTGCCGGCCACCCGGGGCGGGGCGACGCGCTCCGACGCCAGCGTCTCGAGGCCAGCGAGGGCGATCTCGTCGGTCTCCGGGCTGTAGTCGCCGCTGGTGAGCACCATCGGCTCGGCCAGCGAGGTGGGCACGATGTTGACCACGAGCTCCCCGGTGTCGATGGCGTTGCGGGCGGTGTCCTTGGGCACGCCGCCGCGCTTGTTGCCGACGCAGACCGCCAGCGTCGGCGGGCGGGAAGTGACGCCGGTGAAGAAGCTGAAGGGCGCCAGGTTGGGCACGCCCTCGGAAGACAGGGTGCTGATCCACGCGATCGGACGCGGCACGATGAGCCGAATCATGGTGAAGTAGACGTCACGTGAAGCGGCGGTCTGGGGGTCAAAACGCATGGCGCGCATGGTAGCTGGTTTGTCGGTGGGGATGGCGTTGCTCTGGGGCTGCGTCGAGGACGCGGGCGAGGCGACGCAGGATCACGACGCGGCGGGTGCCCCGGACGTGGGCCGGGCGGACGGCGCCGTCCCTGCGCCGGATTCGGGCGGCGGGGGCGGTGATCCCGACGCCGGCGTCAGCGCCGGGTGTGCCCAGGCCTGCGCCACGCTCGTCGAGTGCAGCATCGAACGGTGCGCGGGATACGACGCGGCGGCGCGGGAGGAGCTCGGCGCGGTCTGCGAGGCGATGTGCGCCGCCAACCCGGCGTTTGCGACCGTGGTCAACGGCGCCGAGACCTGCGAGACGGTCGTCGCCTTCGTCGTCGACCAGGGCGACGAAGACTACGCCGAGCGCTGCCGCGGTGGCGGACCGGAGCTGCCTGATATTCCCGACGGATCGCAGTGTCCGTGGCCCTGCGGGGACGATGAGGTCTGCATCCAGAGCCGCTGCGTGCGGGCCGACGACACCTGCGAGACGACGTACCACTGTCGCGTCGACGAGGCTTGCCGCGAGGGCCGGTGCCGGCCGGCCCAATTCCATCGTTGCGTGGCCGATCTCGAGTGCGATGTGGGGATGCGCTGCGTCTCTTTCAGCCAGGACCCCGCCGAGCCAGGCTTCTGCTTCATCGATTGCGAGGGCGACGCCGACTGTCCGCAGAGCGAGACCTGTCAGGCGCCCCTGGGGGACCTATGCTACTTCAACCAGTGCGGCCCGGGCTTCGGCGGCGAGGTCTACGGCGGATGCGAGACGTCGAGCTTTCGCGGCACCTGCTACCCCTCCGCGGAGGGCAACGCCCAGGGGGGGGAGACGACGGGCTTTTGCATCGAGGGCGGCACCGCCGAGGAGGACGCCGCCTGCGACGCGCAGGCCGTCGGACGCGAGGCCGCCGACCTCGCGCTGCGCTGCGCGGGGGGCCTGTTCTGCCTCGGCGACCCCGACAACCCGCTGAACCCCGACGATCCGGGGGACCGCCAGGGTGCGTGCGCGGCGCTGTGCGACCCACGGGCGCCGGTGTGCGGGGAGGGCAAGGTCTGCGTGGACTACACCGCCCCCGACGATCCGGCGACGGCCTTCGACGAGACGGTCTACCAGGGCGCGTGCTTCGCGAGCGACTGCTCGGTCTTCGGCGGCGAGGGCCAGTGTGCGGTCGAGGAGACCGAGTGCCGACTGCTGGGGGTGTTGAACGACGCCGGGAGCTGCGGCCCTGCCGGCGACGTGCGGCCGGGAGAGCCCTGCGCCAGCTCCGACGAGTGCGCCGGCGTCGCGATCTGCGGCAACAACGGGCAGATACCGATGGCCTGCATCCGCATGTGCGAGGCCGGGGCCGAGGAGCCGGACTGCGCCGAGGACGAGCTGTGCTTCGCCCAGCCAGGCTGGCTGGTCGGCTTCTGCATCCCCAACGCCCCGGGGGGCTGAACCGACGCTATCTCGCCACAACTCGCCACAACGAACGACTTACGGCGAGATAAGCCGGCGCGATGATTCAACGGTCCCTGAGCGGCCAAGAGCGCGAAGCGGCGCTGCTCCAGCGGCTGCTCGACTCGAGCAAGTCCGAGTTCATCGCGGTCTACGGTCGCCGGCGGGTGGGCAAGACCTTCCTCGTCCGCCGGTTCTTCCAGGACCAGGACCTCCGCTACTTCGAGGTGGTCGGCCGCTACCGGGGACCGACCCGCGACCAGCTCGAGATCTTCGGCGAGTCGTTGCAGACCGCCTTCCACCGAGGTCGGCGCCGCCTGGCCCCACCGCGAAGCTGGACCGAGGCCTTCGGCATGCTCGAGGCCGCGCACCGTCCTCGTTCGGGCCGCTACGTGCTCTTCTTCGACGAGCTTCCGTGGCTAGCCGTCCGCCGTTCCGGTTGCCTGTCGGCCCTCGAGCACTTCTGGAACGCCTGGTGCCAGCGACGCGACGACATCGTGCTCATGGTCTGTGGTTCGGCGGCCTCCTGGAGGCTGCGCAAGCTGGTCCACGCGAAGGGTGGGCTCCACAACCGCCTCACGCAGACCATCCGCCTCCTCCCCTTCACCCTCGGCGAGACACGGACCTTCTTCCGCGACCGCGACATCTACTTCACGGAGCGGGAGATTGCCGAGCTCTACATGAGCGTCGGCGGCGTCCCCCACTACCTCGACCACGTCACCCGCGGGCCGTCGGTGGCCCAGCTCATCGACCACCTCTACCTGTCCGCCGATGCGCCCCTCGCCGACGAGTTTCCCCGACTCTTCGCCTCCCTCTTCGAGACCCCGGACGCCTACGTCGAGGTGGTCAGCGCCCTGGCCCGCGAGCGCCGTGGCCTCAGCCGAAACGAGCTGCTGGCGTCGGTCGCTCTCCCCTCCGGCGGCGGCGCCACGACGATCCTTGCGAACCTCAGCGAGGGGGGCTTCATCGAGTCGACCATCCCCTTCGAGAGCCTCTGCCTCGAGCACACCGGCCCCATCCTCCACGCCCTGGGTATCTCCGGCGTGCGCGTGGACGCCTCCGCCTGGCGCCACCCCGACGCGCAGATCGACCTGGTCCTCGACCGAGCCGACGATCTCATCACGCTCTGCGAGGCGAAGTTCACCGACGGGCCATTCACCATCACCAAGAAGTACGCCGCCGAGCTGCGCAACAAGATGGCGCTCTTCCGCGAGGCCACGGGCACCCGCAAGGGCCTGCGCCTGGTCTTTCTCACGTCCTATGGGCTGCGCCCGAACGCCTACGCCCGCGAGCTCGTCGACGGTGTGCTCACCCTCGAGGACCTGTTCCGCTGACCGACGCGCTGGCGTAGAGTCAGCGCCGTGCTCCCAGCCGTGCTGACTCCCTTGGTCGTGGCCCTGCTCCAGCCGGTCGACGTGCGCGCGGAGCGCTTCGAGACCGATGGCGAGCGTTGGGAAGCCGAGCAGGTCGAGCTGCGACGTCCGGGCCTCACGGTGCGCGCCGCCCACGCGCGGGGCGGCCCCGGGACGTGTCTCGCGGACATCAGTTTGGACGGCCCGATGACCATCGACGCGACCGGTGGCCGGCTCGCCGCTGACTCGGCGTCGCTGTGCGTCCAGCAGCGGTCTTTGAGGGTCGAGGCGACCGGCCTACGGGCCACCGCTTGCCGGTGTGATCGCCCGCCCTGGCACGTCACGGCCGTCGGTGGAAGCGCCGTCGCCGGCCAGGGCGCCTGGGTGAGCTGGCCAGTCCTGTGGGCCGGGCCCGTGCCGGTGGCGGCGGCCCCGTTGTGGTACGTACCGCTGGCGAGGCGGCGCACCGGCTTCCTGCTCCCGGAGTTGGGCTGGGACGGGGCCGACGGCCCTTGGGGTCGGCTCCCGCTCTTTGTGGCCCTCGGCCAGAGCGCCGATCTCACCCTCGCCGCGGGCTACCGCCGGGGCCGCGGCGCTGACGCCCGGGCCGGGCTGCGCTGGGTCGCGAGCGATCGAGAGGAAGGCCACCTCGAGGCCACCCTCCTCGGCGCCGGTTGGTCGGTCCAGGGCGAGGGCACCGCCCCGCTGGGTCCGCTGCGATTGGCCGCCGCCGGCGCCTTCACCGCCGAGCCCGACGCCTGGCGCGCCACCCACCCGCGCTTCGACGACCAGCGCGACCACCTCCGCGGTGCCCTCGGCGCGAGCGTGGCGGGACCCGGCCTCGGGGCGGGCGTGCGCGCCGAGACGCTGCAAGACCTCCGCACCGGCGCCCCCCCCTTCTCCTTCGCCGACGGGGGCCAGGTCCTCCCCGAGGTGTGGCTCGCGTGGGCGGCGAGCGCCGGCCCCGCGGCGATCACGGTGGACGCGCGCGCTCTGCAACTCGTGGCCTGGGGCGACCACGAGACGCAGGTCTTCGATCTGGCCGCCGCCGCCGACGCGGTCCTCTCTGTCGGGCCGCTGCGCCTCCGACCGGCGGCGGGCGTCGCGACCACGGTGCACACCGTCGACGATCGCGTTCGGCCCCAGGTCGCGCGGCTCGCGGGCCAGCGGCTGGCGGGCTGGCTCGGCGGGGAGCTCGAGGTCGGCGTCGGTCGCGCCTTCGGGACCACCCGGCACGCCGTGCACCTGATCGCCGACGCGCGCTTCGCCGAGGCCGAGGTCATGGGGGGCTCGCCAACGGTCCGAATCGACGGAGACGCCGCGCGGAGGAGCCGAGCGCTGGGGCTCACGCTCTCCAGCCGCTTGCGGGGCCCGGCCTGGTCGTCCCGCGTCGATGTGCGCGCGGGCTACGAGGGGGAGGCGCCGGTGGAGGGCACCGAGGCCCTCGCCATCCGAGCCCATCTCGACCGACGCCTCGTGGGTCTGTCTGGCACCAGCTACGGGCTCGGCGCGGTTTGGGCTCGGCTCCGCCTCGGCGAGTCGGACGGCGTCCGCGTCCTGGGCGGGCTGGGCCGCATCCAACCCGACGCGGCGAGTGGCTGGCTGCGCACGGTCGGCGCCCGCCGCAGCCTGGGCTGGCAGGCGCAGGCCCGCGCCGAGGCCACCACCGTCGAGGCGCGCACCGTCTGGCCCCTCGGCGCCCTCCACCTCGGCTACGGCACATACACCGACGCCGAAGCCGGCGAGCTGCTCGCCCAGGACGGGCACCTCGCCTACGAGGGCGACTGCGACTGCTGGCGCGCCGAGATCCGCGCCAGCCACCTGCGCGGGCGCGCCGCCCCGGACCTTTGGTTGAGCGTGACGCTCGGCGCCGCCCCGTGATAATCGCCTCGGCTCCGAACGAAAGGACGAGCGCAATGTCCGAACCCCGCGTGGCCGTCGTCTGCGGCAGCACCAGCGACCTCGAGGTCATGTCCGGCGCGATCGCCGAGCTCGACCGCTTCGGCGTCTCCTACGAGCAGTTCGTCACCAGCGCCCATCGCTCCCCGGCGCGCACCCGAGCCTGGGCGGAGAGCCTGGCCGGCAAGGGCGTCCGGGTGCTCATCGCCGGCGCGGGCATGTCCGCCCACCTCGCCGGCGTCCTCGCCGCCGAGCTCACCATCCCGGTGGTCGCCGTGCCCATCGCGGCGGGGACGCTAGGTGGCGTCGACGCGCTGTTGAGCATGGTCCAGATGCCGCCGGGCGTCCCCGTCGGCACGATGGGCATCGGCAAGGCCGGCGCGCGTAACGCGGGCCTCTTCGCGGTCCAGATCCTCGCGCTCGCGGACGCCGATCTCGCCGCGAAGCTGGTGGCATTCAAGGCCGAGCAAGCCGAAGGGGTGGCGAGAAAGGCGGCCGAGGCCGGTCTTTGATCGCGCGCCTCAATCAGCGTCTGCACGATTGGCTCGAGCCCGACGGTGAGGGGGGCGCGCCCTTCGGCGCCTTCGAGGCCGGCGTCCTGATCATCGGCTGTGTCGGGCTCGCGGTGATGCAGTACGGCGGCTCCGAGATGACCTTCCTGCGGTGGTGGGGCGCCGATCTCGCCGAGGGGGCCCGCTCGACGATGCTCCCCGAGACCCTCGGCGCGAAGTACGCGCGGGCCAACGACCACCCGTTCTACGGTCTGCTCAGCCTCGGCCATTGGGTCCTCTTCTGCGTCGCGGGCTACGTGGCGATCCCCGTCGCCTACCTCAAGCTCAGCGGACGCCGCCTGCGCGACTACAACCTCGGCTTCGCCGGCTTCTTCGGACACCTCCGCCTCTACGCCGTCCTCTTCGGGCTGATGGCCCCCATCGTGCTGTGGGCCTCCACCTGGACCGCCCACCAGTCCATCTACCCGTTCTACCGGCAGTCGGGCCGGAGCTGGGCCGACCTGCTCACGTGGCAGGCGATGTACTTCACCCAGTTCTGCGCGCTGGAGTTCTTCTTCCGCGGCTTCTTGCTCGAGGGTCTGCGCCGCTGGATCGGCTACGCCGCGGTCTTCGTCATGCTGCCGCCCTACTGCATGATCCACTTCTTCGGGAAGACCTTCCCCGAGTCCCTCGCCTCCCTCGTCGCGGGGGTCGTGCTCGGCCTCATCGCCATGCGCTACCGCTCGATCTGGGGCGGCGCCATGCTCCACTGGTTCATCGCCGGCTCGATGGACGCGCTGGTCCTGTGGCAGCGGGGGAAGCTGCCCACGCAGCTCTGGCCCTGATCACCGCGCGGTCGTGAGCAACCCGCGCTCGGGGAATTGCAGCCCCAGCAAATGGGCGCGCGCCTCGCCCACCAGGAAGCAAGAGCCCGTCACCAGCGTCGCCCCTCGCCGCTCGTCGAGGGCCTCGGCCACCGTGGTGCCGACTCGCGGCGACCACCGCGCGAAGGTCGGCGCGATGTCCGCCGCCGTACGTCGCCGCGGATAGGTCGGCGTGACCAGCGTGACGGAGCGCGCCCACGGCCCCAGCCGAGCCGCCATCGCGTCCACGTCCTTGCCCTCCGTCGCCCCGAAGACCAGGTGCATCGGCTCCTCGAGGGCGGCCACCAGCGCGTCGACGGCGTCGGCGTTGTGGGCACAGTCGAGGCACACGTCCCCGATGCGCTCACACCGACCCGGCCAGCCCACGTCGGCCAGGGCCCGGGCGTCGGGCTCCACCCCCAAGGCCCGCGCCAACTCCAGGGCCAGCCCCGCGTTTCGTCGCTGGTGCGCCCCCCTCAGCGAGAGCGCCCCCCCAAACGGCGCGACCGCCCGCACATCGGGGCGCAGAGCTCGCAG
Source organism: uncultured Nannocystaceae bacterium (assembly GCA_964402225.1). Taxonomy (GTDB): domain Bacteria; phylum Myxococcota_A; class Bradymonadia; order UBA7976; family UBA1532; genus CAYOBQ01. The sequence goes on from CAYOBQ010000016.1 coordinate 19,662, forward strand.
CGCCGCCAGCGCCGCCCCGGTCGCCGCGGTCAACGCCGGCCGCCCCGGTCGAAAGACCGCCGCCTTCTCGGCAGCGATGAGCTCCAGCGTCTCCCCCAGCACGTGCACGTGATCGAGCCCCACGCTCACCACCGCCGACACCTCGGGCTCGCACACGTTCGTCGCATCGAGCCGCCCCCCCCCCCCCCCCACCCCCCCCCCCGCCGGGGCCCCCCCCCGCCCCCCAAGGCCGCCCCGGGAGGTCCCTGATTCCAAAACAACCCCCGATTCATAAACACAAATTGTAATC
>CAYOBQ010000016.1:19960-82346 GCA_964402225.1 uncultured Nannocystaceae bacterium
GACGACGAGGGCGTTGATCAGACAAATGGTTTGGCCCCCCCAGCCCCACCTCCCACACCGCGACGTCGACCCCGCGCGCGGCGAACAGGTGCGCCGCCATCCCCCAGGCCGCCTCGAAGAAGGAGGGCCGCGGCCCGGCCTCCAACACCACCGGCGCCGCCTCCACGACCTCCGCCTCGGAGACCTCCACCCCATCGACGCGAAGGCGCTCCCGAAACGAGACCAGGTGTGGCGACGTGAACAGCCCCGTCCGCAGCCCCGCCCGCCGCAGCACCGCCTCCAAGCAGGCCGTCGTGCTTCCCTTCCCGTTGGTTCCAGCCACCAGCACCGACCGATAGGCGCTCAGCGGATCACCCAACGCCACGTTGAGCGCCCGCGGCGTCGAGAGGTCCAGCTTCTCGCCGAAACGCGTCAGCCCGAAGAGGCGTCGCAGCGTATCGGCGTACGGATCGGGCGAATGCAGACCGTGGCTCCAAGCGCGGGGGAAGGGACTCTACACCGGGCGACGCCCTGACGGACCACCCGGAATCTCGTCATCCGCTCGCCCGGGAGGCTTCAGTGACATCGCCACCGACCTACCCGGCTTCGAGCTGTGCTACCAACCCGTCGAGGAGCGAAGCGACCCTGCGCCGCGTCGATGGGTCAATGGCTAGAGCCCGAAGCTCTGGCAGAGGTCGCGTTGGTTGTCCTCGCAGCGCCGGATGGCCTCCTCGACGCTCTCCAACTCGTCGCGGTGGGCCTGGTCGCCACCCTGATAGCACTCGCTCATCACGTCGCGGCGGCGGCGGGCGCACTCACGGCCGCGGTCGATGTTCCCGTCGAACGTGGGGCAGAGGTGGCGCAGGTAGCCCAGCTCCGACTGGGAGGGCCACTGCCCCTGGGATCCCCAGCGGCGGAAGATCGACTCCCCGCGACGGTCGGCGCAGCTAAAGGAGTGGCCGCACGCCTCGTTCTTGAGGTCCTGAAGTTCGTCCCGGCGGCCGTAGGAGCAGTCGCCCGGATCGGACCGAACGTCGGGCTGGGCCCGGTCGCCCGAGCGAGAGGCGGCGCGGTTGCGGAAGAAGCGATCGGTGAGCACGCCGATGCCGCTCCCGCCGATGATCCGGCCCCCGTCGTAGCCGTGCTCGCGCGCGTCGGTCACCGAGCCTGAGTCGGTGTAGATACCCAAATGCACCCGCCGGCCATCGGTGAGCGTCGCCACGGCGCTGCCCACGTACTGGCTCGTCTGGTAGGCCACGTAGGCCACGATGAGCAGCTCGATGCCCTCGAGGATGATGGGCACGGCCACCACAGCGGGGACCAGGCTCTGGCGCCGTTCACCTTCCACGCAGCACCGAACGCTCGAGTCGCCCGCGCAGAAGCCGGGCACCGGCTCACCCTGGCAATGGGCGACGTATTGGCACGTGCCGGAGGCGCCGCCGGTGTCGCAGAGCTGGCCCAGACCGGGCGCGCCGTCGCTGTCATCGTTGCCCGATTCGCCAGCGCAGTCGCTACAATCCGTGCCCGGCGCGCAGGCATTGGTGACGGCGCCGGGGGAGCCGTCGTCGCACTCCCCGTCGTGGGCGTACTCACAGCTATCGCAACCGCCGGCCGCGGGCGGCGCCTCCCGCTCGGGTGCGGAGGCACAGTCGGCGCAGTCGGTCCCGGGCGCGCACAGAGAGGTGACGGCGCCGGGGGAGCCGTCGTCGCACTCCCCGTCGCCAGCGTATTCGCAGCTATCGCAGCCAGCGGCGCGCGGCGGTTCAGAGGCCGGGGGCTCGTCTGCGGGTGGTGGATCGGGGGCCGGGGGGTCCTCGGCGGGTGGTGGATCGGCGGGCGACGGGGACACCGGGGGCCCCGAGCAATCCGCGCAGTCGGTTCCGCGACCGCACAGCGCGGTGACCGACCCGGGGCGACCGTCGTCGCACTCGCCGTCGCCGGCATAGGGGCAAGTGCTGCCGCACTCGTCGCCGGCCTCGCGCTCCGGTGCCGCTTCGGGCGACACGCCGGATGGCGGCGACGCGCCGGGCGCCAGGATCCGCGAGAGATCCGACGTGGTCTCCGCACCGAGAACCCGCCTCACCGCCGCGGCGTCGGTCTCCCCCGGCCGCTTGAGGATCACGCGCACCTGCAGGTTGACAGGGGAGCGGTCGAGGTCCGACTTGGGGACCAAGACCTCCTTCGCCAGGACCTCGATCGGTCCCTCCTCCGGCAGCGGAGGGTCGGAGCAGGCCGTAAAGGCCGCGAGGATGATGCTGCACAGGATGATTCGCACGGTTCACCGGTAGCTGCGGGGACGCGGGTCGCTCGCAGCACGACCCGTGCCAGGCGACGGCCCCCCCCGACGGTCGCGCCGGGGTCCGCTCACCCCACGGGGTGTCGCGTCGATACCGCGGTCGACGGGCATCGGCATGAGGACGGCGACCTCCAACGCCCCGGCTTCCGGCGCGCGCTCGGAGCGCCACCACCGGCCGGCCCCACGGCCCAACGACGATCATGCGTCGATTCAGGCGATCGGCCGATGCAGGCTCGATTGATTCGACACATCGCCACGCCAATGCTTGCCGTCGGATGTACCGGGCGATTGACGGCCGGACACGCGCTGGTCGCGGCGCTCGACGTGGTGTGGGGCGACCGGGAGTCCAGCTCCGTTCGCCTCCGCGTGGGCTATGACCTACAGAAGTTCAACGCTGTCCACGACGACTGGGACTGGATCAGTGACGCAGACCTGCTACTCGACGGGGCCGAAGCGGCGCTCGTACTCGGCGAGCCGTGCAGCGAGTTGCTCCGCGCGCTCCTCACCCGTTTCGAGCAGCTCACCTTCGGCCGTGTGCCACCGGAGCCAGGTGTCCTCGTATCCCTGGAAGACGCCCCGCCAGACGCCCAGGGACAGCCCGGTCCGCGGCTCGAAGATGCGCCCGTCCGGGCCGGGCGCGAGCGGCACGTACCGCCCGGTGGCGTCGAGACGGTAGGCCTCGGTCTCGTTGGTCAGAGGATCGTGGATCACGTAGGTCGGGACGCGGAGAAACTCATAGGTCCGCTTCTTCGGGCCCCGGTCCTCTTCGGCCGTGCTCTCGGACGTCAGCTCGATGACCACGTCGGGGACCCGCCCCCCCTCCTCCCAGACGACCCACGACTTTCTCATCCCCCGGGGGGTGTCGAGCACCATGAAGAAGTCGGGGCCACGGAAGTCGTTCCGCTTCGACTGGGTGACGCTGAAGTAGAAGAACATATTGCCCCCGACGAAGAAGTCCTCGGGGCGGTCCCACGACAGCTCGATCTGCTCGATGAGCAGCGAGAGCTGGCGCCGGTGCTTCTGGGTCTCCATCGGCTCTCCGTCCTCGCAGGGCAGCTCATCTCCGGTCGGAGGTCGCTCGAACTGGTGTGCTTGCGACATGGACACCTCCTAAGCTCATGCTAGTCGACGCGGGGCGCGGCTGTCATGCACGAGGCCCTGGGTCTCAGGCGAACTCGTGGTGCAGCTCGAGGTACTCGATGTAGCGCTCGAGGCGCTCGGGGTCGCGCACGCTGACGCCCTGCTCCGTGAGGATGCCCCGGGCGCGCAGCGCGTCGAGCTCGACCTCGAGCTCTTCGGTGCGCAGCCCCACCCGCCGGGCCAAGGTCTCGGCGTCGAGCTCGTCTCGAAGGAAGCGCCGCAGCGCGTAGGCGACCCGACTCCGGGCGTCGCGATACATCAGGATGGAGATGTCGCGGTTGGCCTCCTCGAGCCGGCGCGCCAGGCGCCGGACGAGGCGCACGGCGACCTGCCGGTCGTGGTGGATGAGGGCGTCGAAGTCCGCCGGGCCGACGACGATGAGCTCGGCGTCCTCCGCGACGCTGGCCGAGGCCGAGCGCGGGCGATTGTTGAGCAAGGACATCTCGCCGAAGAACTCGCCGGCGGGCAACGTCGTGAGCACCTTCTCGACGCCACGGACCGTCCGCGTGACCCGGATCCTGCCGCTGACGATGACGAACATCTCGCCACCGGCCTCGCCCTCGCGGAAGAGGATGGTGCCAGCGGGGAAGGCGCGCGTGCGCGTCTGCGAGCCGTGGGTCGTGTTCACAGGCCCAACTCCTCCAGGGCCCGCAGGGTGTGGCGCGGTGGCGGCTCACCCGCGGCGGTCAGGGCCGGCAGATGCGCGCGCAGAAACGCCAGATCCCCCGGGCGGTCGACGTCGTACCAGAACTCCAGGAGTTGATACGGCGCCCGGGCCCTTTCCAATGAGTCGAGCGTGTGGGCGAGGACCCCCGGTCCGCCCCAGCTCGGCCCCACAAAGACCGGCGGGACGCCCTCGCGCGCCCCCAGGAGGTAGTAGCCGCCGTCACAGGCGGGTCCGACGACGAAGTCGACCTCGCGCAGCGCCGCGAAGGCCGCGTCGACGAGCCGCGGGGGGAGCGTGGGGCTGTCGGTGCCGATGATGACCACCGGCCCGGCCCCCAGCTCGCGCCCGAACGCGGTGGCCATCCGAGCCCCGAGATCGCCGCTGGGCTGCTCGTCGGTGCGCACGCCGAGGGCGGCCCAGATCGGGTGGTCGAGGGCGCCGGCGCGCCAGACCGTCAGCCGCCGACCGGGCCGGCGGTGCCGCTCGACGACGTCGCGTACGAAGGCCCCGTGCAGCCGCGCCGCGGACTCTGGCGGGAGCTCGAGTCGAGTCTTGACGCGCCCCGGCTCGGGGGCCTTGGCGAACACCATCAGCCGCTGGATCGGATCTCCCCGCTCAATCGCCGCCGGGCTGGGGCTCATCGGGCCCACTCCCGACCGATCGTCCAGAGGATCTTGGCTCCCGCCTTCGCCGAGCCGACCACCGTGCCCGAGACCTTGCTGCGCCCGAAGCGGCGCCGCCGATACCGGACCGGCACCTCCGTCGAGGGCACCCCCCGGCGCGCGGCCTTGGCCTGCATCTCCACGGTCCAGCCGAAGTCGCGGTCCGCCATCTGGAGCTGCAACAGCGCCGGCCAGCTCACGGCGCGGAAGGGGCCGAGATCGGTGAAGTCCGCCCCGAAGAAGAGCCGCATCAGGTTGCAGGCGAGGGCGTTGCCGAAGCGCTGGACGGGGGTGAGGGCGCCGGCCTCGGCCGCCCCGCGGGCGCGGGAGCCGATGACCATCTCGGCGCGGCCGGCGGCGATGGGCGCGAGCAACGCGTCGAGGTCGTCGGGGTCGTCGGCGCCGTCGGCGTCCATGAAGACGACGACCTCGGGGGGGTCCGCGGCCATCCACCGGAGGCCGCGCAGGCAGGCGGCGCCGTAGCCGCGCAACCCCTGGTGGAGGGCCACGGCGCCGTGGGCCTCGGCGACGGCGAAGGTGTCGTCCGTGCTGCCGTTGTCGACCACGACGATCCGTCGCAGGCCGCGGCCCCGGAGGGCGTCGAGGACGCCCGGCAAGCTCTCCGCCTCGTCGAGGGCGGGGATCAACACATCAACTACCACGGGGGGAAGGTATCACCAGGCCGAGGCGTACCGCGACGAGGTCGGACGCGGTCCCCGACCCACCGCGAACTCCTCGCGACGGGAGTCGACGTCGACGTGGTGGTCGATCCGTCGGCCGTTGGCGTAGACCACCGTCACCGTGTGGTGGCCCCGGTTCACGCCGCGGACCAGCTCGCGACCGCGCGGGTGCAAATCCGCCACCTCGCGCCCGTCGAGCAGGATCGTCACGTCGCGCCGCGAGTCGTTGCGGACGAGCAAGTCCCCGCTACGACGCGCCGGGCGCTTCGGCGTCCAGCGGGCACGCTCCCCGGGCTTCAGAGTGATCCGGTGACGGGCCACCGTCCGCCCGTGGTGGCGCAGCTCCAAGGTGTGCGTCCCGGGGATCTGGCCGGTGAGGGTCTGCTGGGCGTCGCCGCGCAGCGTGTCGGTCCGCCGACCATCGACGTAGAGCCGCACCCGGTGGCGGATGGGGTTCCGCACCGTGAGCGAGGCGGCGTAGGTGCCGAAGCGGACCGGGACGTCGCGGCCGGCGATGATCCGAACGCTCCGCTTCATCGCCGGGCCACCCGCGAAGGGCTCGACTACGGGGCGCAGCTCGATGCGGTGCTTCCCCGGCCTCAGCTCGCCGGTCGTGTAGTGGGCGCCGCTGCGGAGAAAGACCCGCCTCTCACCGTCGATCCACACCTTCATCCGGGTCCCGGTGTCATTGTAGACCTCCGCGTGGCCGGTGACGGGTGCCACCCGCAGCCGAGCGAGGCCGCGCACCGGGACCGAGACCTTCTCCTCCTGATTGCCGCCGACTCGACAGCCGAGCTCGACGAAGCGAACCCCGTTGGGCACGTGCGAGACCACCCGTCGCGAGCGCGGGGCGACCCGCCCCAACGCCTCCCCATCGATGCGTATCGTCACCGGGTAGGCGCGCTCGTTGTTGACCTCGAGGCGACCGTCGTACGGGGACTTGCGAGCGTGGGCGACGCCGGCGGCGAGCAGGATGGCGGCGGCGATGAGGATGTTGCGAGCGTTCATGCGAACCTCCGTGTTTCGAGTACGAACGCTCAGACGCGATGTTGCCCAGACCATTCAGCGGGTGGCGGTGGGTGGATCTACGGGCGCCCGTGATTGCGCGCCCGGGTCGATTTCAATAGCGTGCCGCGCATGCCGATTTCCTACGCCGACGCGGGCGTCGACATCGACGCGGGTGAGTCCACCGTCGCGCGCATCGCGCCGCTGGCCGCCGCCACCAAACGACCGGGTGTCCTGGGTGGCCTCGGCGGCTTCGGGGCGCTCTTCGCCCTCAACGACGCCGGCCGCTTCGCAGATCCCGTGCTGGTCTCGGCCACCGACGGCGTCGGCACCAAGCTGAAGATCGCCTTCCACACCGGACGCCACGACACGGTGGGCATCGATCTCGTAGCGATGTGCGTCAACGATCTGGTCACGTGCGGGGCCGAGCCACTGTTCTTCCTGGACTACTTCGGGACCGGGAAGCTCGCCCCCGACACCGCCACGCAGGTGGTGGCGGGGATCGCCGCGGGGTGCAAGCAGGCGGGCTGCGCGCTGGTGGGCGGCGAGACGGCGGAGCTCCCAGGCTTCTACGCCGAGGGCGAGTACGATCTCGCGGGCTTCGCCGTCGGGGTGGTCGAGCGCGACGCGATCATCGACGGATCCGCCGCTCGCCCCGGCGACGCCGTCGTCGGGGTGGCGAGCAGCGGCGTGCACAGCAACGGGCTGTCACTGGCCCGGCGCGCCCTGCCCTGGCGCACCGACCCCGCGCTGGCCGCGGCGCTGCTCACACCGACGCGGATCTACGCGCGGGCCGTCGCGGATCTGCGAGCGGCCGTGGACGTCCGCGCCCTGGCCCACATCACCGGCGGCGGCCTCCCCGGCAACCTCCCCCGCGTGCTCCCCGAGGGGTGTCGGGCCGAGCTCGACCACCACGCCTGGCCGCGACCCGAGATCTTCGCCCGCATCGCCACCGCCGGCCCCGTCGAGGAAGACGAGATGTTCCGCGCCTTCAACATGGGCGTCGGGCTCTGCGCGGTGGTCCCGGCGGGCGACGCCGTCCGCGCCATCGATGCCCTCGAGGCCGCCGGGGAGCGGGCCTGGATCATCGGTCGCGTCGTCGAAGGCTAGCGTGGAGCACTTCGACGCGGTCATCATCGGGCGCGACCTCTCCGGCCTCGTCTGCGCCACCCTCCTCGCCAAGCGCAAGTACCGCGTCCGCCTGTTGCGCCCCCACGCGCCGCCGACGGCGCCGGATCCGACGCCCCTCTTCGGCCTCCAGACCTCGCCGGTGCTGAGCCGCGTCCTCGACGAGGTGGGGCTGGTCCACGCGACGCGCACGCGCCTCGAAGGATCGCCGCGGCCCGTCACCCTGGCGCTACCCGACCGCCGCCTGACGCTGGAGCCCGAGGCCGCGGCCCGCGGGCAAGCGTTGGGCGCTGCGTTTCCGGGTCGGAGCGACGGCCTGGTGCAGCTCTTCGACCGCATCGAGGGCTACGGGGCGAGCCTCGAGCCGCTGCTCGACGGCACCCTGGAGATCCCCCCCGACGGGTTCTCCGCGCGCCGGGCCTATCGCAAGACCCTGGGCGCCCTCCCCGCGCAGCAGCTCACGCGCGATGCCCCCGCGTGGTCCGACGATCCGGCGCTGCGCGAGCTGACGGCGGCGATGCTCGCCGCCGCGGGGCGTTTCGACGACGTAGACGCCCCGATCACGGCCGGCGCGGTCCGCGCGCTGTGGCATCTGTGCCATGGCGTCGCCCCTTTCCGCGACGGCCAGGAGAGCCTCCGGGCGATGCTCCTCGAGAAGCTCCAGACCTTCGGGGGGGACGTCTGCGGGCCATCGCCCGCTCGCAGCGTCGAGGTGAAGCGGCGGCGATTCGACGCGGTCGTCTGCGGCGACGACGCGCGATACGGCGCCGACGTGCTCATCTACGCCGACGACGCGCCGACCTGGGCTGCCCTCGTCGGGGAGACCGCAGGCGACGCCCCGTCGGGGCGCCAGATGCGGGTCTCCGTCGCCCTGTCCGATCGGCCCGTCGACCTGCTCGACCCCTGCGGCTGGCGGTCGGCCGACGCCGGGCCCTGTCTGGTCCGAGTCGATCCGCTCGGGCTCGAGCTTCGCTGGATGGGCGGCCCGGCCCCCGATGTGATGCGGTTGACGCCGCTGGCCCCCTTGGAAGCCGGCGTCCCGCGCCCGACCTCGCTCCCCGGGGGCGAGCCCGTCGATCCGCTGGGTCTCGCTCGGGCGCCGATCCGGGGGCCACTGAAGAACATGTGCCAGGCCGGGGAAGCCGTGCTCCCCGGATTGGGCCTCGAGGGCCCGTTCCTCACGGCACTTCTTGCCAGCGCCGCCGCCGAGCGGATGCTCCCCAGGAAGCGGCGTACGGCAGCCCGCTGACCCGGAGCAGATTTCGTTTCTTGTCAACAAGTTCAAATGGTTAGATGATGCCATCAGCTCGCCGCCGGAGACGCGGGCGGCACGTGACGGGAGGGGACTTAGGCGATGACCAAGGGTCAGCTCATCGAGCACGTCGCCGAGCAGGACGGGTTCAACCTCCGAAAAGCCGAGATCGTCGTGAACACGATCTTCGACTCGATGGCCGAGGCGCTGAGGGACGGTGAGCGGGTCGAGATCCGCGGCTTCGGCTCCTTCGAGGTGCGTCACTACAACGCCTACCGCGGTCGCAACCCCAAGACCGGCGAAGAGGTCTTCGTGCGGGCCAAGAAGGCCCCCTTCTTCAAGACGGGCAAGGAGCTCCGGGAGCGCGTCAACGTTGGGGTCGAGGCCGCCGACGCGGAGTAGCCTTTACGCGTCGCCGTCTGGTCGGTACACCCCCACGGATGAGCGAGCGCCCATTCGTCCACCTCCATCTCCGCAGTCAGTACAGCCTGCTCAATAGCTGCATCCGGCTGCCCGACCTCATGGACCGACTCGAGTCCTTCGGGATGACGTCCGTCGCGGTCACCGACCGCAACAACATGTTCGGAGCCGTCGACTTCTACAAGCGAGCGAGAAAGGCCGGTATCAAGCCGATCATCGGCGTCGACACGCTGGTCGCGCCGGGCTCCCGATTCGAGAAGGAGCGCACCGCCCACGGCCTCGTGCTGCTTGCGCGCACCAACGAGGGCTACGCCAACCTCCGGCGCCTGATCAGCCGGGCCTGGCTCGACGGCAACCACTACAGCCGGCCGCGGTTCGATCTCGAGCTGCTGCGCGAGCACGCGGCGGGGCTCATCGGCCTCTCGGGGAGCGTCACCTCGCAGATCGCGCGCGCGGCGCTGGACGGCTCCATGGACCGCGCCCGCGAGCTGGCGGCGACATACCGCGACGTCTTCGAGCCGGAGTGCTTCTACCTCGAAGTCCAGCCCAACGGCCTGCCCAAGCAGGTGCAGACCAACGCGGCGTACCGACAGCTCGGTCGCGAGCTCGAGATCCCGCTGGTGGCCACCAACAACTGCCTCTACCTCGAGAAGAAGGACGCCCGGGCCCACGAGGTCCTGATGTGCATCGAGATGGGGCGTACGATCGACGATCCCAAGCGGTTCCGCCTCGACACGCAGGCTTACTGGGTCAAGCCGGCGGAGGTGATGTGGTCGGAGCTGGGGGACGACTTCGCCGACGCCCTGGAGAACACCGTCGCCATCGCCGAGCGGTGCAACGTCGAGATCGAGCTCGGCGAGATCTACCTGCCCGACTACCCGGTCCCCGAGGGCTTCGACATCAAGAGCTTCCTCGCCCACTGCGCCCGGGAGGGGCTCGAGCAGCGCTACGCCGAGTTCGAGCGGGTCGGCAAGGAGGTGGACAAGGCGGTCTACGAGGCGCGCCTCGAGGAGGAGCTGGGGATCATCATCGACATGGAGTTCCCGGGCTACTTCATGATCGTCCAGGACTTCATCAACTGGGCGAAGGACCAGGACATCCCCGTCGGCCCCGGGCGCGGCTCGGGCGCGGGCTCGCTGGTCGCCTACTCGCTGCGCATCACCGATCTCGACCCGATCCCCTACGGCCTGCTCTTCGAGCGCTTCCTCAACCCCGAGCGGGTGTCGATGCCGGACTTCGACATCGACTTCTGCATGAACCGGCGCGGGCAGGTCATCGACTACGTCACCGAGAAGTACGGCAAGGACAACGTCGGTCAGATCGCCACCTTCGGTAGCCTCAAGGCGCGGGGCGTCATCAAGGACGTCGGCCGTGTCCTGGGGATGACCTACGCCGAGCGCGACCGCCTCTCCAAGCTCGTCCCCGAGGTGCTCGGGATCACGCTTCAAGAGGCCCTCGAGCAAGAACCTCGGCTCCAGAAGGCCACCGACGACGACGACCAGATTCGCGACCTCGTGGAGATCGCCCTGGCCCTCGAGGGGCTCTACAAATCCCCCGGGATGCACGCCGCCGGCGTCGTCATCGGCGAGGAGAAGCTGTGGGAGTACGTCCCCGTCTTCCAGGGCCAAAACGACGAGATCGTCACCCAATTCGCCAAGGACGAGGTCGAAGAAGCGGGCCTCGTGAAGTTCGACTTCCTGGGCCTCAAGACGCTCACCGTGATCGACGACGCGGTGCGCATGGTCAACCGTGGCCGGGCCGATGAGGACCGCCTCGATCTGACGACGCTCGGGCTCGAAGACCCGGCGGTCTATCGCCTCATCTCGAAGGGCGACACGGCGGGCGTCTTCCAGCTCGAGTCGAGCGGCTTCCAGGAGATGCTCACGAAGATGAAGCCGGACTGCTTCGAGGACGTCGTCGCCGCGGTGGCGCTGTATCGCCCCGGCCCGATGGGCTCGGGCATGCACCTCGACTTCATCGAGCGTAAGCATGGCCGGCAGCGCGTCAGCTTCCCCCACCCCAGCTTGCAGTCCATCCTCGAGGACACCTACGGGGTCATCGTCTACCAAGAGCAGGTGATGCAGATCGCCCAGGTCCTGGCCGGCTACTCCCTGGGCGGCGCGGACATCCTGCGGCGCGCGATGGGCAAGAAGAAGGCCTCCGTGATGGCGGAGCAGCGGGTGCTCTTCCGCGACGGCGCCACCGCCAACGGCGTCGATCCGCAGAAGGCCGCCGACATCTTCGACCTGATGGAGACCTTCGCGCAGTACGGCTTCAACAAGTCGCACTCCGCCGCCTACGCGCTGCTCACCTTTCAGACCGGCTACCTCAAGGCCCACCACGAGGTGGAGTTCTGGGCGGCGGTGCTCACCAGCGACAAGGACACCGCCGACAAGGTCACCAAGGGCATCCGAAACACCCGCGCCCGCGGGGTGGAGGTGCTGCCGCCGGACGTGAACAAGTCGCGGGTGGACTTCGACGCCGTCGACGGCCGCATCCTGTTCGGCATGGCGGGCGTGAAGGGGGTCGGGGAGATGGCGGTAGAGGCCATCGTCTCGGCGCGCGACACAGGCGGCGACTTCGAGTCGCTCTTCGACTTCTGCGAGCGCACCGACATGCGCCGGGTGAACAAGAAGACCATCGAGGCGCTGATCATGACCGGCGCCTTCGACTTCTGCGGACACCCGCGGGCGCGGCTACATGCGGCGGTCGACATCGCCGTCGAGCGCGCGCAGCAGACGCAGCGCGACCAGGCGTCGGGCCAGGCGAGCTTCTTCGACGTGCTCGCCGCCCCCGCGACCGCCGAGGAGAGCGAGGACTTCCCGCCCCAGGTGATGGCGATCGAGGAGTGGCCCGAGCAGGAGCTCCTCGCCAACGAGAAGGCGTCGCTCGGCTTCTACGTGAGCGGCCACCCCCTCGACCGCTTCGAGCAGACGATCAGGCGCCACGCGACTCACCGCATCGAGAACCTCGCGCGCCTCGATGATCGCACCAAGGTGAAGCTCGCCGGCGTGGTGACCTCGCTTCGGATCCGCCCCACGCGGCGCGGGGGCAAGATCGCGATCGCCCTCTTCGAGGGCCAGACGGGCACCATCGAGCTGCTCGCGATGGGGGAGGACGTTGATCGCTACGAGGCCCTGCTGGGCTCCGACGAGCCGCTGCTCGCGGTGGGCGCCGTCCGGGTGGAGCGCGACGAGGGCGGTACGCGGGTCAGCGTCCGCCTCGGAGGTCACCGTCGTCGGGGCGAGGACCCGGGCGATGAGCGCGATCTCGTGGGGCTCGACGAGATCCGCGCGCGCTGGAGTCGAGGGCTCCACATCGAGGTCCCGACCTGCGCCATCGACCGGGAGCGCCTGGAGGCGCTGCGCGGCCTGCTCGGCCAGCCCGACTTCGCCGGGAAGTGCCCGGTCCAACTCCACGTGACGACGGACGATGACTGCCTCGTGAAGATGAAGCTGCCGGCGGTCGCCCTCGAGCCCAGCGACGCGTTCAACCACGAGCTCCATCGCCTCTTCGGTGGCGAGTGCAAGGTGAGGACTACATGAGCCTGACGCTCCACCAGTTCCCCCCCGCCTTCGGGCTCCCGTTCAGCGTGAGTCCGTTCTGCGCGAAGCTCGAGGCCTACCTGCGCACAGCCGGGGTCGACTACACTTGCGGGCCCCCGCGCCTGCCGAGCGCGCCCAAGAAGAAGGTGCCCTTCATCGCCTGCGAGGGTGAGGTCGTCGGTGACTCCCAGCACGCCATCGAGTGGTGCAAGGCGCGGTTCGGCGACCCGCTCGACGCTGCGCTGAGCGACGAGCAGCGCAACCGCGGCGTCCTGGTCCAGCGCACCGTCGAGGACCACCTCTACTTCGCCCTCGTCTACTCGCGTTGGCAGGACCCGAGGGGCTGGGCCCAACTGCGGCCGGTCGTCGACCAGCTCGTGCCCGCGCCCCTACGCTTCGCGATCGTGCCCATGATCCGCCGCGCGACGGTGAAGCAGCTCTGGAGCGAGGGCACGGGGCGCCATACACCGGAGCAGGTCTACGCCGCCGGCGCCGCGGATCTGCGCGCCGTCAGCCAGGTCCTGGGAGACAAGCCGTTCTTGCTCGGGGACTCACCGACCAGCTTCGACTGTGCGGCCTTCGGCCAGATCGCCGGGGTGCTCTCGACGGATTCCGGCAACGCGCTCACGGCCGCCGCGCGGGCCGACGACAACCTCGTCGCCTGGCACGAACGCATGCTCGACCGAGTCGGCTGGAGTTGAGCGAGGCGGTGGTCCAAAGGGCACCGCCGTGAGCAGGCATGAGCGCGCGCTGTGCACCCGTCCAAGATGCCGCGGGGGGAGAGATGATGCAACGATCACCCCTTTCTGTGGGCGCGCCTTTCTGTTGGAATCACCGGGTAGTCAGGAAGGTCACTTGATGAGTCAGCCAGAACAGGCCTTGGCCGCCCACCGACAGCACCCCCAGGCCTTCGGTGGTTGCGTGTACGCGATCCGCGCCCTCGCGAACGCCAGCCGCGCCGATGAAGCGCGCCTCGTCGCCCACGACTTCGCGACCCACTACGGGGCGTCGGGCGCGGAGGGCGACGCCCTGCTCGCGCTGGTCCTCGCCGCTGGGCGCCGCAGCTACGACACGGGGCGCGAGATCGTGATCGAGGGCGACGCGGGGGATGCGCTCTACGTCATCGTGAGCGGCCGGGCCCGCGCGCGACGCCAGGGCGTGGGGCCCCTGGCGGATCTAGCGCCGGGGACGGTCGTCGGCGAAGTGGCCCCCATCGAGCGGATCGCCCGCACGGCCACGGTCTGGGCGGTCGAGCCCACCACCGCCTTGGTGTTCAGCCCGTCGATGCTCGAGACGCTCGAGAATCACCTGCCCCGGGTCTACGAGGCCCTGCGCGCGATGGGCCGCTCCCGAATGCTGCGACAGCTCATGGGCGGCGACACCGTCTTCGGGGGCCTGAACGCCGAGCAACGCGACGCCCTCTATCGCGAGTGCCTCCCGGCCACGATGCCGGAGGGCACGCGGATCATCCGGCAGGGCCACGCCGGCACCGCCGTGTGCATCGTCGCGTCGGGCTTCGCCTCGGTGTGGAAGCGCGGGGACGGCGGTGAGCACCGCACCCTGGCGAAGCTCAAGCCGGGCGACGTCTTCGGCGAGCTGGCGATCCTGTACGGCACCGTCGCCTCGGCCACCGTCGAGGCCCTCACCCCGCTGACGGTCTTCGCGCTGTCGCGGGAGCAATTCGACGAGGCCCTGGCTCGTCATCCCGTCGCACGGAAGCGAGTCCGGGCCCTCGCCAGGAAGCGGCTGGAGGCCCACACGAACGGCAGCGAGGTCGGGCTGCCGGTGGTCCGCATCGTGCGCACCCCGTCGCCGGACCAATCACGGACGTAGGGCCGGCCCGCTCCCTGTCTATGCTCGGATGTTGATCGCCTGCCCGGAGTGAGCCGCGGCGAAGGTGGATGACCCCGACGCGTCGTAGGCCGCCTGGGCCCCCGCCTGCGCCCGCTTCAGCACGTTCTGGATGAGCGCGGCGGTGCCGCCCGTGTCCTCCTCGCTGCTCTCGGCCTGGCGCTCGGCCGCCGCCTCCACGAGCCCCGCCGTCCCGCCGGCGGACTCGCTCTGCGCGGTGGCCTCGATCAACGACGCCGTGCCGTTGCCGTCGCCGCCGCTCGTCGCGCGGTCGATGGTCGCCGACATCAGCGCCGCCACGCCGGCTGACTGCTCGCGCCCCTCGGAGGACAAGCTGACGCGGTCGACCGTCGGGCTCTTCGTCGCGCCGCCGGCGCCGCCCTTGTCGGGTGTTGTGGACTGCGCCGGCCGCGGCGCCTGGATGGACTGGGGGCGCACGCCCCCGGCGTTGATCGGACCCACCATCTCGGTTCTCCTCGTGTACCCGGCCCTTGGGAACGGCGAGAAACCCGCTGGATAAGAGCGGCGGGGGGTCGAGCCGACCCACCCGACTTATCGGGCAGATCAGCCGAGCAGACCGGGGACCTGTCGCATCGCCTCGGGGAGCTTCTCCGGTGCGGTCCCGCCGCCCTGGGCGAAGTCAGGGCGCCCGCCGCCACGGCCGCCGACGAGCTCCGCCACGGCGCGCACGATCTTGCCGGCGTTGAACCGGGCGTCGCCCTTCAACTTCGGTCCCACCGCCGCGATGATCGCCGCCTTGCCGTCGAGATCGGCCCCCAACACCACCACGCCGCCGGGGCGCTTGTCGCGAACCCGGTCCACCAGCGCCGCGAGCGTCTCGCGCGCGTCGACGTCCACGAACGCCGCCACCACCGGCACCCCATCCACCTCCGTCGCCCCCGCGATCAAGGCGTCGGCGTCCACCCCGCCACCACCGCGCCGCGCCTTCTCGAGGGCGCGCTTCGTCTCCCGCAGCTCGTCGGTCAACGCCGTCACCCGCTCGACGAGCCGCCCGGGCTCCGTCCGCAGCGCGCGCGAAGCCGCCTGCAATAGCGCCCGGTCGCGGCCCATCGCCGCGTCCGCCGCGTGCCCCACCACCGCCTCGATCCGTCGCACGCCCGCCGCCACGCCGCCCTCGGATGTGACGCGGAACTGCCCGATATCCCCCGTCCGCGCCACGTGGTTGCCGCCGCACAGCTCGAAGCTGTCGGCGCCGGCCCGCACCGTGCGCACCACGTCGCCGTACTTCTCGCCAAACAGCGCCACCACGCCCTGCGCCTTGGCGTCTGCGATGGGCACCCCCTCGGTCACGACGACCGCGTCGTTGCGTCGAACGCGCTCGTTCACCCACGCCTCGATGGCGTCGATCTCCTCGTCGCTCACCGCCTTGCCGTGGCTGAAGTCAAAGCGCGTGCGATCGGCGTCGACCACCGAGCCCTTCTGCTCGACGTGGGCCCCGAGCACGGCCTTGAGCGCCCCATGCATCAGGTGCGTCGCGCTGTGGTGGATGGTCTTGCGCCGACGACGCTCGACGTCGACCTCCGCCGTCAGCTCATCACACGCTCCAAAGGTGCCCTCACCGAAGTGATGGATCACCCCGTTGAGCTTCTGCACATCCGTGACGCGCATCTCGAAGCCCGGCCCCACAAGGCGCCCGTGGTCTGCGACCTCGCCTCCGCTCTCGGCGTAGAACGGGGTCCGCTGGAGCACGACCTCGACCTTCGAGCCAGAGGCGCGCCAGCGCATCACGGGCACCTTCAGCGTCGACAGACCGTAGCCGGCGAAGCCCTCGCCCCCGCCCTCGCGTTCGACCACCCACTCGCCGCCCTCGTCATGGAACTGAGCCGCGCTACGGGAGCGCGCGCGCTGCACCTCCATCTCGGTGGCGAAGCCCGCCTCGTCGACCTCGAAGCCGTGCTCCCCCGCCTCGATCCGCGTCAGATCCACCGGGAAGCCGTACGTGTCGTAGAGCTCGAAGGCCTCGGCTCCACTGATGGTGCGCTCCCCCTCCGCCTTGGCCAGCATCACGGCGTGGATCCGCCCCATGCCCCGCTCCAACGTGCGGAAGAAGCGCGCCTCCTCCTCCTTCAGCGCGTCGGCGGTGTTTTGCACGATGTGCGCCGGCAGGTCGTGAACGCCCTCGAAGACCGAGGCCACGGTGGGCACCAGCTTCCACAGGAACGGCTCGTCGAAGCCCAGCCGCCGCCCATGTCGCACCGCGCGTCGCAGGATGCGCCGCAGCACGTATCCGCGGCCCTCGTTTGCGAACTGGCCGCCCTCGCTGACCACGAAGCCCAGCGAGCGGATGTGGTCGGCGACCACCTGCAAGTCGATGCGCTTCGACGGATCGGCGTAGTCCGCCCCCGCCATCCCCGCGGCGGCCTGGATGATCGGCCGGAAGAGGTCGGTCTCGTAGGCCGTGACCTTCCCCTGGAGGATCATCGTGATCCGCTCCATGCCCATCCCCGTGTCCACCGACTGGAACGCCAGCGGCGTCGTCGAGCCGTCGTCGGCGCGGTTGGAGTCCATGAACACGTTGTTCCAGAACTCCATGTAGCGGTCGCCCTCGCCGCCCATCACGTCCTCGGGCCCCGTCCCGCCCTCCGGGCCCAGGTCGTAGAACAGCTCAGTGCACGGCCCGCAGGGCCCCGTGGGCCCCATCGACCAGAAGTTCTCCTCGTCGCCGGCCTCCACGTCACCGAAGCGGTAGATGCGCTCGGCGGGGAAGCCCATCCCCGTCCAGATGCCGAAAGCCTCCTCGTCGTCCTTGTAGATCGACACGTAGATGCGGTCGGGATCGAGGCCGTAGACGTTGACGGAGAGGTCCCACGCCATCTTGATGGCGC
Source organism: uncultured Nannocystaceae bacterium (assembly GCA_964402225.1). Lineage (GTDB taxonomy): Bacteria > Myxococcota_A > Bradymonadia > UBA7976 > UBA1532 > CAYOBQ01. Next base: position 37,432 of record CAYOBQ010000016.1, read on the forward strand.
CCTCCTTGTAGTAGTCGCCAAAGGACCAGTTTCCGAGCATCTCGAACCACGTGAGGTGCCGGCCGTCCTTGCCGACGGCGTCGAGGTCGTTGTGCTTGCCCCCGACGCGCATGCACTTCTGGACCGAGCACGCGCGCGTGTAGTCCCGCGTCTCCTGACCGAGCAGCGTGGCCTTGAACTGGTTCATCCCCGCGTTGGTGAACAGCAGCGTCGGATCGTCGCGGGGGATGATCGGCGACGACGGCACCTCGCGATGGGGCAGCTCGGCGTGCTTCACGAAGTAGTCGAGGAACGTTCGGCGGACGCGCTTCTGGGACCAGGACATCGAGAGCCCTCCCGCGGGGGTGAGTCGCGTTGTCTACACGCGTGTGGTTGCCAGGGTCAACGTGGCCGTGGTGTCCTCACCCGCCATGCGCGTCCTCGCCCTCGCTTGCCTCGTCACCGCGTGCCACGACCCCATCGACCACACGCGCGGCACCTGGATCGTCGACATCGACGCCCTCGCGGCCAACGAGCGCGCGGCCCCGCTGCCCCCAGGACCGGCGCGCACCCTGGCCATCGACTTCGTGCGGGACCACTACGCGGGGGCCGAGTTCAGCTTCGATCCGCCGCGCTGCCGTGAGGTCACGCGCGCCGGGACGCACGATCGGCGCTGCGAGGTGTTGCGCGTGGAGCGGGGCCGGGTGGTCGTCTTCGACCTCTATCACCCCGACCGCATCGAGCGCCTGCGACTCCACGTCTCGAGACAGGGCTCAGTCGAGCTCGAACGCGGCGACGAGAGGCTCCCGTTGAAGCGCGCCACCGGAGCGCGCTAGGTTCCGCGCTATGCGTACCTCCATTCTGCTGTGCGTCCTGATGCTCGCGGCCTGCTCGAAGAAGGCCGACGCGCCGAAGCCGAAGACCGCCTCTGCCGCCAAGCCGGCGAAGGCGAGCCCCGCCGACCGGCTGATCGGCGCCTGGAAGGTCGACCTCGCGGCCCTCGAGCGGTCCCCCGATCTCGCGGGGATGAGCGAAGAGGCCCGAAAGAAGAGCCTCGAGATCGCGCGCAAGACGCTGGCGAACCTGCGCTTCGAGTTCGACAAAGACGGGGCGTTCTCGGTGGTCTTCGCCCAATCGAAGCAGGCCGGCACCTTCGCCGTCACCAGCGCCGAGGGTGACACGCTCAACCTCGAGACCACCCAGACGAAGGCGGGCGAGACCACCACCGACAAGGTGACGGCGCGCTTCAGCGGGAGTCGCCTCGTCCTCACCGGCCCGGACGACAAGCCGGTCACCCTCGAGCGTGCCAGGTAGCCCGTTGCGTACCGCGCTGCTCTGCGCCGTCGCGTTGACGGCTTGCTCCGGCGACCGGTCCGACCCGCTCGTGGGCCGCTGGGTCCCCGACCACGGTCGAGGCAGCGCCGTCACCGCGCTCACGGCCGAGGCCCGCGCCCAGGCTGTCGCCCACGAGGCGCTCGTCGGTGAACAGAGCCTGGAGTTCGACGGCGACGGCACGTTGATCCACGTCGCCGGCCCCCTGACACGCCGCGCGAAGTGGCGCATCACGGTGCCCGAGCCGTTGACCATCGAGACCCGCAGCGAGCTCGGCGACGGCGAGCGTCGCGACACCTACCTCATCCTCTTCGAGGGCCCGTCGGTGCTGGTCACCGAGGAGCCGGACGGCTACCGCACCTACTACAAACGCGCCGGGTGAGGTCGAGCCCCGTCGTCATCGCCTTCGCCGGGGTCCTCGTCGCGCTGTTCACCTGGCTGCGCCCGAGCGCCGCCGACCGCTTGTTGGGGGGGTGGTCCGTCGACGAGGCGGCGTGGGCGGCTTCCGATGCGGACCTCGCCGCGGCCAGCCCAGGCGTCCGTGAGTCGGCCCTCGCGCCCCCGCGGCGCACCCCGCTGCACCTGCGCTTCGGACCTGGTCCCGAGATGGCCCTCTCCATGGGCGGCCACACCCGCCGCGGCACCTACCGCGTCCTCGAGCTCGATGGGGATCGCGTCACCCTCGAGGCCCGCTTCGACGGCGTCGTGCGGCGCCTGATGGCCGTCGTCGGCTGGGGTCGGTGCCGCCTCGACGTGGGCGCCGGGCGTCCGCTACCGATGGTCGCCGATCACTGAGGCTCGGCGGCGCCGGCCAACTCGAACCGGGTGCCCGCCCCGGCGCCGACGACCATGCCGTGGATGGCGGCGGGGGCGCCGAGGGTGATCAGGCAGGCCTCGTCCGTGCCGCGGCGATACGGTCGGCAGTCGAAGTCGACCGGGGTGGGCGCGAGGCCCGCGCGGACGTAGAGATCCGCGTCGCCGGTCCCCGACATCGTGAAGCTGTAGGCGCCGGCGGGGAGCACGGGCGTCTCGAAGTCGATCCGTTCACCGCGCCGCGGGGCGCCGGAGAGCGACATCCCGTCCCAATCGGTCGTCTCCGGCTGCTGGACGCCGCCGGGGACGAAGACGTTGTCGTGCTCCCCCGTCACGACCACCACCTGGGCGCGGTCGATGCTCTGGAAGATCTGCTCGTAGGTCCGCGGCGACTCCGGGCGCAGCATCGCCTCCACCACCGCCATGCTCGCGGCGGGCATGCTCGAGAAGAACGCCGGCAGCGCGTTGGTCATGATGTCCGCGTAGCGGGTGCCCGTCTCGTCGTCATCGTTGATCGCGGCGTGGGCGTCGAAGACCGCGGAGTCCAGATACGCGAAGGTGTCGCAGCCGTTGAAGAGGAGCATCGTGTACTGCCCCGGCCTCCATCGGCTCTTCTCGGCGAGGACCCGCTGGCTGGCGCCGAAGCGCGCGTGACCGTTGTAGGCGATGAAGTCGGCCTCCGCCGAGAGGGGCCCATAGAGCTCGTCGAAGGCCGCACCGACGGTGGGCATGTCGTCGATGAGCAGCGCGTGGATCTCCACCTCGCGTCCCTCGCTGAGCTGGGCCCGGTAGATCACGTAGGGCGCCTCGACGCCGGGGCTGGCGCCGGCGTTGCTCGGGGTCACGTCCACGCGCCGACCCCGCAGCGCCCCCCGTGCGGCGCCGTTGAACGCCGAATAGGCCGCCACGCCCGCGTCGCTGCCGCGCGTCGCGCCGTCGACGTTCTTCCCGAAGATGGCCACCACCACGAACCGCCCGTCCTCCCACACTTTGTCGTACTCGGGGTACCGACCGGAGGTGTTCACGTCGCTGACGGAGACCTCCGCCAGCGCCTCGACGGCCTCGTCGGGATGAAGCCGACAGCCCCGCCGATCGGCGCGGTAGTAGTACCACATATTGCCCGGGTGGACGTGGTGGGCGTCGTCGGCGACACAGTCACGCATGTGTCGCTCGGTGAAGGCTCCCTGGCCCGCCGGTGTGATGTCCAGCGGTAGCCGGAAGGTGTAGCCGGCGGGCAGCCCCTTGCTCTTGCGCCAAGCCACCTGCAGCACGGCGTCGTAGGTCACGAGGTCGTCCGGCGTGACACGGATGTTAGAGAGCGCGACGGTGTCGAGGCGCCCCACGGCGTCATCTCCGTTGAGGGGCCCCAACGTGTAGAAGAGCTGGTCGGCGATGGCCACCTCCGGCGCGATCCCAGCGGCGGTCTGCACCTTGGCGGAGAACGCGAGGTCCAGGATGACCGCCTCTGCGCTGGCGTCGGACTTGCCCGGCTCGGCCTTCACGGCGTCCCCGGGATCGGCGACGGGCGGCTCCGCGGAGAGAGGCTCGTCGGCGCAGGCCGAGAGGGCCAGGGCGAGGCAGATGAGCCCCCGACGATTCCAATACACGCGTCACCTCCTGCGTCGGCGCCCAGGTAGCATGGCCGAGGCCCGTGGGAGAAGCGGAAACCGGGTTGACGTGTACGTTCACATCTTCCATCCTGCGACATGTCGGACAGCATCGAGGTCAGCGATGACGAAGCCCAGCAAAGCCCTGCTCCTCATGCTCACCCTGGCGGGGCCGGGCCACGCCCAATGGGACCGCGACCTCGACGGCATCCCCAACCACGCGGCGTGGGTGGTCAGCGACTCTGACGTGCTGGCCTTTGACCTCGAGACCTGGCGGCTTGAGCGGAGGTTCACCCTGGAGGAGGCGCTCGCGGGGTCGCACCTCGCGCGGCAGCGATGGCCCGAGATCCGTCACGCCATGGTCGCCCACGACGAGCTCGTCTTGGTCGTCGAGATAGGTCGCGCTGGGTATATCGTGTGGGTCGATCGGTCCACCGGCGCCTTCCGGCGCTACCTGCAAGTGCCCGGCACCAGCCGGGGCCGGGCCAGCCTGACCTTGGGCCCCGACGGGCGGACCTACATGATGGTCTACGACTACCCATGGGGCGCGCAGTTGGGCGAGTGGAAGCTGTATCGACTCCCGCCGGCGTGGCTGGACGGATTCGACCGGCCGCTACTGCCGGAGCGGGTCCTCGACATTCAGGGCAACCCGCTGCCTAACCCCCGCCTCGGCTGGGGGGCGCGCCATTCGCTCCAGTTCCATCCAGACGGCTCGCTGTGCGCCCTCCATTGGCGCAGCTTCAATTGCATGGACCTGGACACGGGCCAGAGCTTCGCCGTCTTTGATCTCGGCGAACCACGCTCGATGCCGGTTGGTCTCACCATGGAGCCGGGCGACTCCATAGTTGTGGCCTATGGCGGCCGAGCCGGTGCCCTCACCTATTGGCGGCGTCATCATCCCAACGGGGACTCCGAGCTGCTCCAGGTCCCTGGCGCCGGGCGCCTGAAGGGCGAGGCGGTCTACTCCTTCAACATCCTGCGGGGACCCAACGAGTTGTACGCCGCGAGCCACGCCGGCGGCATCGGGCGCTACGCCCTCGCCGACGCCGCCTATGAGGGTCCCGTGGTGGCTCCGCGCTTCGATATCTACGAGCACGGGCCCCTCACCGTGGACTTCTTCGACGAACGCGACAACTGCCCTGACGTGCCCAACCCCGACCAGGCCGACACCAACGGGGACGGCATCGGAGACGCCTGTGAGGTCCCCGACGACCTCGAGTGCTGCCACATCGGGCGGATCCCACCCGTGAACTGCTGCCGAGCCACCGGCGAGGCCGGCTGCGCAGAGCCCGTGTGCGAAGACCGGGTCTGCGGCGCAGACGAATACTGCTGCGACACCGAGTGGGATCAATGGTGCATCCAGGCGGCCGAAGAGCTGTGCGGGTGCTCACCGGACCAGCCGTGAGGAGAGCCAGGCCCGGGGAATCTGGCAGGTGAGGGCCCCGTCGCGGGCGAGGCCGCAGCCCACGACGAGCGTGCCCGTCCGCACGATCACGTAGCCACGGAGACCGTCGTCGGCGGGGAACGCCTCCCCCGCGAGGAAACGGCCGACGGCCTCGTCGGGCAGCGTCTGGACCGCGCGGGTCGCCAGATGCCCGAACCGCTGGAGGAACACGCTCGTCGGCTTGATCCGTGGCGGATCGCCTCGCAGCACCGCGGTCCCCACGGCGAGGACCTCGACGCCGGTGGGCGGCACCACGCCGCGGCGGGCCAGCCACGTCGTCTTGCCGCGTCGGAGGAGGTCGAAGTCATCGAAGGCCGCCGGGGGGATGCCGAAGCGAGCCTCGATCCACGCGAGCAGCCCCGCGCGGTCGGCGTGCGGCTCGAAGGCCCCGCCCTTCACAGGCGCCTCAAACGAGCGAGGAAGAAGCCACCGGTGTCGACCTGATGGGGCCAGACCCGGACGGCGTTGATGACATCCGACCGGAAAGGCCGCCCCCACTCGGGGACGCCGGGGGCGACGCGCAGACCGGCGGGGACCGTGATCGGCTCGATCTCGACCTCCCCCTCCCGGGGCGCGGCGTCGAGGACCGCCTCGTTCTCCTCCGGGGCGTAGGTGCAGGTCGCATAGACGAGGACCCCCCCCGGCCGGGTCAGCGCGATGGCCCGGCGCAGGAGCGCCGTCTGGATCTGGACGACGCTGTCGCGGTAGCCGGGGACAGGTGCACGGGGCTGGGACTTGCGGCTGGTGCCCTCGCAGGTGCAGGGGACGTCGACCATGACCCGATCGAAGCTGGCGTCGGGCCACACGCCGCCCAGCCGCATGCCGTCGGCGCGGGTCACGACGGCGCAGGTCACGCGCAGGCGCTCGAGGGTGCGGCGCAGGGCGGTGACCCGGTCCAGGCGGCGGTCGTTGACCACCAGGGTGCCGCGGTCGCCCATCGCGACGGCGAGGCGGGCCGACTTGCCGCCCGGGGCGGCGCACAGATCGAGGACCCGCTCGCCGGGCCGGGCGCCGCAGACGTCACCGGCGAGGATCGCCGGCTCCTCCTGGCTGTGGAGGTGCCCCAGCAGGAACTCGAGCCAGGTCCCCGGACGCGCGTCGGCCGGGAGGCGCCAGGCGTCGGGGAGCCAGCCCAGGGGCACCGCCCGCGGACACTCCCGGGCCACCGCCTCGCGGGCGCGCTCGACATCGGCCAGGGGGTTGGCCCACACCACGCGGGGCAGCGGCGTGGCGGCGGCGGCGAGGAACGCGTCGAGGTCATCGACCAGCGGGGCGTAGCGCCGGAGATGCGCCAGGCTCACCCCTTGACGCCGCCGGCCGTGAGGCCGCCCACGAGGTGCTTCTGCAGCGCGAAGAACAGCGCCATCACGGGGACGCTCACGAGGAGCGCGCCGGCGGCGAAGTGCCCCCACTCGGTTGTGTAGGCGCCCACGAAGTGCTGGAGCCGGACCGGCATCGTGTAGGCCCGCTCATCGCTCATGAAGGTGGCGGCGAGGATGTATTCGTTCCAAGCGGTCATGAAGGAGAACAGCGCCGTCACGGCGATGGCCGGCCGCGAGAGGGGCAGGACGATGCGCCAGAAGATGGTGAACTGTCCCGCGCCGTCCATCAGCGCGCTCTCCTCGAGTTCACGCGGGATGGTGTCGAAGTAGCCCTTGAGCATCCACACGCAAAACGGGATGGCGGTGGTGGCATAGACGAGCACCAGCCCCGCCCAGCGGTCGAGCAGGCCGAGCTGGTCGAGGACGTGGTAGAGCGGGATCATCATCATCGTCCCGGGGAACATCTGCGTGACGAGGAAGGCCATCAGGCCCGCACGGCGCCCCGGGAAGCGGAAGCGGCTGAAGGCGTAAGCCGCGGTGCACGCGAGAAACACGCCGAGCAAGGTGGTCGCGCCGCTCACCACGAAGCTGTTGGCGAGTTGACGAGCGAAGAGCGGCTGGGCGAAGAGGTCGCTGAAGTTCTGGAAGCTCAGCTCGGTGGGGAACGGGTTCGTGGAGGTCGCGAAGCTCTGGTCGGCGCGAAACGCCATCTTCACGACCCACATCGCGGGGAAGAGCGTGAGCGCCGTGAAGGGCGCGAGCAAGAGGTGGGGCCAGATGCGCTTCACTCGGCGGCCCTCGTCACCCGCTGCGTGACCAGTGAGTAGCCCAGGAGCATGAGGAAGATCAGCACCGAGTAGGCGGCGGCGTAGCCATAGCGGTCCTGCTCGAAGGCCCAGCGGTAGGCCTCGACGATGAGGATGTCGGTGCTGGCGTTGGGCTGCCCGCCGCTGACGAGGTAGATGATGTTGAACATGTTGAAGGTCCAGATGGACCCCAGGATGATCGCCGGGAACATCGCCGGCTTGAGGAGCGGCAGGGTGATCGCGCGGAACTGCTGCCAGCGGGTAGCTCCGTCCACCGACGCCGCCTCGTAGAGGTCCTTGGGGATGCTCTGCAGCGCGCCCAGGGCCACCACCATCATGAACGGAAAGCCGAGCCAGGTGTTGGTCGCGAGGTTGGCGCTGAAGGCGGCCCAGAAGCTGCTGAACCAGCCGACGGGCTCGAGCCCGACCAGCCCGAGCACGTGGTTCACCACGCCGTACTGCTTGTTGAACATCCCCTTCCAGACCAGCGCCGTGATGTAGTTGGGGATGGCCCAGGGCACGATGAGCAGCACCCGGTAGACGCCCCGAAAGCGGAGGTCCTCCCGGTTCAGGACGAGAGCCAGGGCGAGGCCGATACCCGCGTGGAAGCAGACGTTGAGCCCGGTCCACAACACGGTGACGGCCGAGGTGTAGTAGAAGCTCAGCGGGTGCGTGATCGCGTAGCCCTCGCTGCGCAGGATGGACACGAAGTTGTCCAGGCCGACCCAGGAGAAGCTGCCGGCCTCGTGGCGCAAGAACGCCAGGCCGATGCCGATGGTGAAGGGCACCAGGATGAGCAGCGCGAGGCCCACCACCGCCGGGGCCACGTAGAGGTAGGCGGCGCGATGTGGCGAGCGCCGGCTGGCCGTGACGTAGCCAGCGACGCCATAGACGACCAGCGGGAGCAGGGGGGCCGCGATCACCAGCGAAGCGCCCACCGGGGTCGGCATCGGGAGGAGCGCGGCCAGGCTCTCGTCGAAGCGCGCCGCGCCGAAGCTCTGCTCCGCCGTGAGCCGCATCCACACCAGGACCGACACCAACAGGCTCGCGGTGACGCCCGCCCCCACGGGGGCCACCCAACGCGCGGGCCCTGTCCTGCGAAGCACGCCGATCCACAACAGCCACCCGACGAAGGCCGCCAGCGCCGCCGGCAGCCAAAACGCGCCGAGCTCGCCGCGGGGCGCGTGCACCACCGCGATCTGGTCGTCTGTCCCCACCACCGCGGCCCGGTGGCCCCCCGGCGTCGCCTCGTGGGCCTCCCCCCCGCGCGCGAGGAGCACGAGATCCGCGACCGCCTTCTCCGCCGGCACCTCCGGGCGCAGCGCGCGCCCCGTCGCCGCCTCCTCGAAGCGACGGAGGAAGCGGTGCTTCGAGGCGCCCCGGACCTCGCGGACCCGCATCGTGTCGAGGTACGGCGCCGGCTCGAGCCGGCCGGTGGCCAGCGCGCGCGCCGAGGCCCGTGCCTCCCAGCGCACGAAGACCTCGTCGCAATGGAGCGCGTAACCACGCAGCACCAGCACCCCGGCCGCCGTCGCGAGCACCACCGCGAGCGTCGGTGCCCACAGCCCGGGGCGCGCCATGCCCGCCGACATCACTCGCCTCGCCGGCGGATGCTGCGCGCCGCCTCGGCGAGGGCCTCCCCTGGGTCCCGGCCATGGAGGATGGCCTGCGAGAGGGCCGTCTTCGCCGGGGTCCACACCCGCCGCATATGCGGGCGGTTGCTGAGGGAGACGGTGTCTGCGAGCTGCGCCCGGAAGGCCTGGGCGAAGGGGTCCGCGGCGACCTCCGGGGCTTCGTAGACCGCTCGGTTCGCCACGAGCTGCGCGCCGGTTCGGAATCGCGCGAGGGCCGCCGCGTCGCGGGTGAGGCAGCGCATCAACGCGAACGCCGCGGGCTTCCGCCGGGATCGAGCGCTCATCAAGAGCCCCTCCACGCCGAGGAACGGCGCGGCGCGCTTCCCCGTCTCGTCCACGACCGGCAGCGGCGCCACACCCCACCCGGGGTGGGCCGACAGCTCGCCGCGAAACCACGGACCGTTGGCGGTGAAGGCCAGCTCCCCGCGTAGAAAGAGGGACGTCACAAGGGCGCTCGTCGCCTCATCGGGGGTGGTCTTCTGCTCCACCAGCCGGCGCACGAAGGCCAGGCTCTTCGCCGCCGCCGGCTCCGCGAGGGCGAGCGTGTCACGCTCGTCAGCGTAGACGCGGCCCCCCCAGGCGTGGAGCCACGGCGCGTGGAAGTACAAGCTGTCGAGCTCCCAGGCGATCCCCCAGACCCGCGGATTGCGCGCCTGAAGCGCGCGGGTCAGCGCGACCAGCTCGGCCATCGTCGCTGGCGCCTGCTTCACCAACCGCCGGTCGTAGAACAGCGCCAGCGTCTTGAACGCCAGGGGCAAACCGTAGAGGTCGTCGCGGTAGACCAGCGGCTCGACGGTCTCCGCGAGGAAGCGATCGACGAGGACGTCGTCGGCCCACAGGCCCAACGGCTCGAGGAGGCGCCCCTCGGCCCAGTGGCCGACGCGGTCGTGGGCGTTGATGAAGAGATCAGGCCCGTTGCCGCGAGGGATCGCCACGCTCACCTTGTTGACGAAGGCGTCGTAGGGGATCGCGACGGCGCGCGCCGGGGCGCCGAGCTCGCCGGCGCAGGTGGCGACGGCCGCCTCGAGGGCGTCGAGTTCGGCGCCGCGATAGGCGTGCCACAGCACCAGCTCCGGGTCGGGCGGCGCCGCGGTGCACGCGCACAGGCCCAGCGCGAGCAGCCCGCGGATCATCGTCTCCGCTCAGTCGCCGCTGGGCTCAGGCGTTTCCGCTCAGTCGCCGCTGGGCTCACAGGCGCGCTTCGCTCTCGGCGTCGAAGAGGTGAAGCTGCCCGCGCGCGAAGGCGAGGTGGACAGGCGCCCCCGGGCGGGGCGGCGGCTGGTCGGTACGCACCGTCACGAGGTGAGCCCCCGCGCGACAGTGGACATAGGTCTCGGCGCCCATCGGCTCCACGACCTCGACCTGCGCGCCGAGCCCGGTCTCGGCCAGCTCGACGTGCTCGGGCCGCACGCCCACCGTGAGCTCGCCGGCGGCCACCGGGTGGTCGAGGTCCAGGTCGAAGCCGTCGCCGCGGAGCGTCTGGCCGTCCACGCGCGCCGGGAGCAGGTTCATCGCCGGGCTCCCGATGAAGGTCGCGACGAACACGTTCGCTGGCCGCGCGTAGAGCTCGAGGGGGGCGCCGATCTGCTGCACCCGGCCATCCCGCAACAGCACGATGCGGTCGGCGAGCGTCATCGCCTCGACCTGGTCGTGGGTCACGTACAGGCTGGTGGCGCCCAACGAGCGATGGAGCCGCCCCAACTCCACGCGCATGTGGAGGCGCAGCTTGGCGTCGAGGTTCGACAGCGGCTCGTCGAAGAGGAAGACCCGCGGCCGGCGCACGATGGCGCGCCCCATGGCGATCCTTTGCCGCTGCCCGCCGGACATCTGCTTGGGCTTGCGGTCGAGCAACTCCGTGAGGCCCAAGCGCTCGGCGACCTCCTCCACGCGCTGCTTGATCTCTGCCTTGGGGCGCTTCTGCAAAGAGAGGCCGAAGGCCATGTTCTGGAAGGCCGTCATGTGCGGATACAGCGCGTAGGACTGAAAGACCATCGCCACGTCACGCGCCTTGGGGGGGAGCTCGTTGACCCGCCGCCCATCGATGCGCAGCTCGCCGCTGGTGATGTCCTCCAGGCCCGCGACCATCCGCAGCGTGGTCGTCTTGCCGCAGCCGGAGGGGCCGACGAGCACGATGAACTCGCCGTCCGTGATGTCCACATCGACGGCGCGGACCGCCTCGAAGCCATTGGGGTAGCGCTTGCCGACGGAGTCGAGCTCGACGCGAGCCATCCAGTCCTCGAGGCGTGATGCCCGCCGTAGATACCGGAGCGGGCACCCGGGGGCAACGGCTCTAAAGAGAGCGCACGTGGGCCCGCTTGCCGTCGAAGACGATCGCCAGGGCGTTGGCCGGCTCTGCCCCCGCGGCGCGGAGCTCCGCCACGTAGTCGCGCTGGGTAATCTGGGCGAGGGCGGACTCGAGCGCGTCGTCGACCGTCTCTTCGTCTCCGAGCACGTTGAGCTCGAGCACGACGCCCGGCGCCCCCGGTCGCCGCGGGATGATGAGCACGTCCGCGCGCCCGTAGCCCGACTCGCGGTTGCTGCGCACCTGATGGTCGCCCCCGAAGCGAACGAGGAGCCCGAGGACAAAGGCGTGGTAGAGCGCCTCGCCGGAGACGCGCGGGAAGTCATGGTAGGAGGCCTGCTCGGCCAGCACCCGTGTCAGGTAGCCGCTCACAGCCTCGATGTCGGCGTGGAGCAGCGCGCGCAGGAGGGCATCGGACTGGTTCGGGCTGTCGAGGGGGTCCTCGATGATCCGCGCAAAGACCGACTGATAGACGCCGCGGACCTCGCGGTTCGGGATGCGCAGCGTCGCCCGGACATCGACACCGTCGTAGTCGGGATCGGTGGCCGTCAGGTAGCCGGAGAAGAGCAAGAAGCCCCACAGCGCAGCCCCACTACGATCGAGGTCGCCCAGCGCGGTGGCCTCGAGGATGGGCTTGCAGAGCCCCTCCCCCGCCAACAGCGCCTCCCAATCGGCGAGGTCGAGGCCGTGGCGGACCAGGAGTTGGTGGAGGATCGAGTCGCTGCCCGTCAACCGCCAGAAGGGCCGTGCTGGCCGGTCGGGCTCGTTCAGGTAATTGAGGACCGACCACGGGTTGTAGATGACGTGCCCGCCGAAGCGGTAGCCCTCGTACCACTCACGGATCAGATCCAGCCGATGCGTCGCGCCGGCCAACTCGGCGAGGTGCTCGACCTCCGGCTCGGTGAAACCGAAGGCGCTGGCGTACTTGTTGTCGAGGGTGGTGTGAACCGAGAGGTGGTTCAGATCGCTGAAGATGCTCTCCTTGGCGATCCTGAGAATCCCGGTGACGACGCCCTTGAAGAGGTGGTCGTTATCCTTGAGCCCACCGCCGAGGAATGCCCGGAAGAAGGTGATCGCTTCGTCGTAGTAGCCATGGAGGTACGCGGCATGAATCGGGGTGTCGTACTCGTCGATCAACACCGCGACGGGGGCGCCGTGGTGCTCGGCGAGCGCCCGCGTGAACCACCGGAGGAAGCCGCCGCAGTCGGCCAATGACCCCTCAAGATTCAGCATCCGCTCGAGGGCGGCGCGGGAGGTCGGCCCGAGGCGCGGATCCCCGAGCAGATAGACGTGACGCTCACAGAGGAACGCCAGCTCGCGCTGAATGCAGGCAAAGGAGTCGATCCAGCGGAGCTCCTTGACCCCTTTGAACGAGAGCTCGACCACCGGGTAGCGACCAAAGTGGCCGCGCGCTTCATCGCTGGCCCAGACCCGCAGGCCCTCGAAGAGCGGCCCTCGGTCCTCTGGGCTCGACTCGAGGAAGTAGCGGAGCGTCGAGAGGTTCAGAGTCTTGCCAAACCGTCTCGGGCGGGGCAGCAGGAGGACCTTGGTGGGGGAGCAGACGAGCTCAGCGACGAAGGAGGTCTTGTCCACGTAGGTGGCCCGGCGCCGACGCAACTCGCGGAAGTCGGAGATCCCTATCGGGGCGGCGAAGCGTGCCACGGCGAACCCTCCACCCACGATGATCGACGAGGTCCGACCCCAGGTCAATCTGCGACCACCCCGACTTGCGCGGGAGCGGGCCGACCTGAGACACTGCGCGGTCGGTGGAGTTCGGGGGCCATCGGAAATGTGCACGCTCAGCGTGACACCTTCGTGCGCCCTCGCCTCCGTGGAATCACGTAGATCTACCCAGAGTGAGCGACCGCCATGCGAAGCACCCTCACCGCGACCCTCGCGACCGCCTTCTGTGCCCTCCTCTGGGCCACGCCGGCGGCGGCACAGTGCCAGGCGACGCCGTTCGCCTGCGCCGTCGACCAATCGGTCGAGTTGGGCCTGCAGTTCCTGCGCAACCAGGAGCGCGGCACCGGAAACTACGAAGGGAACGCGGGCGGCAACGCGCGGCACAACTTCCTGGGCACCCTGTCGTTTCTCGAGAAGCGCGACGGCGTCGGCTGGCTCGGCCGCGCCCAGGGCTTCGACGGCATGGACCCCGTCGACCAGGCGATGGTCATCCGCACGATCGCGGCGATGATCAACGGCGAGCCGTCGATGACCAACCCCAATGGGCGCCCGTATGTCTACGTGACGGGCGGCAACCTGATGGCGCTGGCGGCGTTCTCCGCGAGCGGCGGCCCCGACGACGTCGGCGCCCCGGTGACCGCCACCCAGGCCCTCGCCAACGGCGTGGTGTCGCTGCAGAACAACCAGGGGATGGCGCCGCCGGCCCAGGGTGGCTGGAGTTACAACGGCCCCGGCAACGACCTGTCGACCTCACAGTTCGCCGTCGCGGGGCTCTCTGCGGCGGAGAACATCGTGCAGGGCGCAGCCCAGGTGCTCCCAAACACGGTGAACTTCCTGATGGCGGACCAAAACGCCGACGGCAGCGGCGGCTACCACCCGGGCAACGCGGGCAACTCCTCGATGACCGCGTCGCTGCTGTGGTGCTACCGCCTCATCGAGGTCCCCGCTGGCGATCCCCGCGCCCAATCGGCCCTCGGTTGGCTGCGGCAGAACTGGCTCTTCGACCGGATGATCGGCGGCTTCTCGCCGACCTCGACCTTCTACTACATATGGGCGGCGGAGAAGGCCCTCACGGTCTCCGAGGACGACGGGCTGGGCGGCGCCATCTACGCCGAGAACTTCGGCGACCGAGACACCGCCGCCCTCGGCTTCCCGGAGGAGCCGCGCAGCTCGTACTTCGACCTCGCCTACACGCTCGTCGCCCAGTGGCAGGACGCCAACGGCGCCTGGGGCACGCAGTTCGGCGGCAGCCCCCGTGGCTGGACGGCGCTGTCCTCCCACGCCTTCGCCCTCCTCACGCTGGAGCGCTCCCTCGGCGGCGTGTGCCTCGACACCGACGACGATGGCCTGTGCGGCATCGACGACAACTGCCCTGACGTCCCCAACCCGGACCAGGCGGACGAAGACGAAGACGGCGTCGGCGACGCCTGCGACAACTGCCCGAAGGTCATCAACCGCGCCCAGGAGGACACCGACGACGACGGCATCGGCGACGCCTGCGACCGCTACCTGTGCGTCCCCGACGGCAACCCCGAGGTCTGTGACGGCGTCGACAACGACTGCGACAACCTCACCGACATCCACCCCGACGGCTCGCCGGTGATCGATCCCGAGCAGTGCGGCACCGGCCTCGCCGGCCAATGCGCCCAGGGCCACCTGGCGTGCAGCGCCGCCGGGCAGGTCGTCTGCCGCGCGGACACCAGCCCCGTCGAGGAAGAGTGCGACCTCATCGACAACGACTGCGACGGTCAGATCGACGAGGGCCTGCTCAACGCCTGCGGCCAGTGTGGCCCTGATCCCGAGGAGTGGTGCAACGGCGTCGACGACAACTGCGACGGCGAGATCGACGAGGGCGATGACCTCTGCGGGGGCAACCAGGCCTGCATCCTCGGCGAGTGCGCGAACCCCTGCGGCGACGTCAACGGCTGCCCCGCCGGTGAGTTCTGCTCGAACGGGCACTGCGTGTCGCTGTGCGCCGGCGTCGACTGCCCGGCCGGGCAGGTCTGCGACGAGGAGACCGGGCTCTGCAACGACCCCTGCGATGGCGTCGAGTGCAACCAGGGCCAGGTCTGCGTTGACGGCGAGTGCGTCGGCGACGACTGCTACAACGCGGGCTGCCCCGGTGGCGAGCGCTGCCGCGAGGGGGCCTGCGAGGACGACCCTTGCGCCGGCATCGAGTGCGGTGGTGACTCCTTCTGCCGCGAAGGCCAGTGCGTCTTCTCCTGCGCCGGCATCGCCTGCGCCTTCGGACAGCAGTGCATCGACGGGGTCTGCGAGGACGTGACGTGCGGCGGAATCGTGTGCCCCGAGGACGAGAGCTGCGTCGCCGACCAGTGCGTGGTCGACGAGTGCGATGCCGAGGCGTGCGGGACCGGGCGCACCTGCATCGAAGGCGAGTGCACCGACGACCCCTGCCACGACATCGAGTGCCCGCCCAACCAGCGCTGCGAGCTGCACGACAACACGGCCCAATGCGTCGCCGACTGGAACCGCCCGCAGGCGCCGCCCCCCGACATGGGCGACGTGCCGCCCCCCGACGATGGCGGCATGGGCCAAGACCCCGACATCGGCGCGGATCCAGACTTCGGCGTAGGCGGTGACGTCGGCGGCGAAGGAAATGGGGACGTGGGCGTCGTCAACAACGACGACGGGGCCCCCAACGACTGCACCTGCGACGTCGGCCGGGACACGGGGCCCAACCCGCTCACGCTGCTGCTCGCGCTCCCGCTGGTACTGGGCCTGCGGCGTCGGCGGCGCTAGTTATCCACAGGGCAAAATCGGGCACCTTCCCCTACCCCCACCCCACCATCAAGAAAAAAGATCGATTTCTCCCTTGGCAGGAGAGGTCCGCACCCCTACTCTCATTTGTAGGGGTTGGTCGTCGGCGGCGTGAGGGAGAGTAGAATGGACCCGTACCAAGAAACCCGGGATCGGTCACTGGTGGTGGTGAGCAAGCCGACCTAGAATAGTCGGAAGCCTAAAGCCGCTAATCACCTTTCCCACCTGCTGATGGGCTGGGTTTCATTCGTGGTCACCCGAGATCGCACCGGCGACTACCCCATTCTCACCAATTGATGGAGAGCGAGTCGCGGACTACCGGAAGGTGAAGCGGAGCTCGTAGTCGCACAGGTAGAAGGTGTCGCCCTCTTCGACCCGCTTGTGCTCGATACGCTTGCCGTTGAACTCGATGCCGTTGGTGCTGTCGAGGTCTTTGATGAAGTAGCTGCCGCCGCGGTAGATCACGGCGCAGTGCTTCCTCGAGATGTTGCCATCACGAATCGTGAGGTCCGTCATCTGGCTCCCGCGGCCGATGATGAACTTCTCCTTGTCGATGCGATAGCGCTGGCCGTTGAACAACAGGTACAGCGGGGGTCGCGAGGGCTGCGGCGTCGGCTCCGGGGCTCGCTGCTGACCGGGCAGGGGCGGGGGACGTCGCTGCTGGACCGGCTGCGGGCGAGCGATCTGAGGTGGCGGCGCCGGGGCTTGTGCCTGGGCCGCCGGCTCGCCGTAGGGTGAGACCACCTGTGGCTCGGCCTGGCGTGAGGCCGCCGCGAGGCTGTAATTCCGGCTGCGCGCGTAGTGGCGCATCGACTCGTTGACCAGGTAGTCCATCGAGCAACCGAGGTCACGCGTCATGACCTCGAAGAGCTCCCACAGGTAGTCGCGGCAGTAGAAGCTGCGCAGCGTCTTCCGATTCTGCTCGGTCATATTCACGCGCTCGAGACTGGACCCGCAGGGAGCACTGCGTTTATCACACGTCTCCCCTCTTGTGGAAGCTTGGAGGCGCGCGATGCGAGCGGTGGTGCAGAGAGTCCGTCACGCCAGCGTCAAGGTGGACGGCGAGATCACCGGCCGCATCGATCGCGGTCTGCTGGTTCTGGTCGGCGCGGCCCACGAGGACACCAACGCTGACGCCAACGCCCTGGCGAGGAAGATCGCCGGGCTCCGCATCTTCCGGGACGAGACGGGGAAGATGAACCTCGACGTGAGGCAGATCGGCGGGGCGGTCCTCGCCGTCAGCCAGTTCACCCTCTTCGGCGACTGCCGGAAGGGCCGGCGCCCTTCATTCATGAGCGCCGCCCATCCCGACCTCGCGCGCCCGCTCTTCGATCGCTACGTCGAGGCGACGCGAGCCTTGGAGCTGCGCTGCGAGACCGGAATCTTCGGCGCGATGATGGACGTCGAGCTGGCAAACGACGGCCCCGTCACGATGCTCATCGACACCACGAAGCTGTTCTGATCAGGCGTCCTCGAAGCGGGGACGCACCAGGCGCCGCTTCGTCGCCGTCGGGCCACCAGCGGGCGTGCGGACCAGCCGAAAGCCGCGGTCCAGCGCCGGGACGTTCGGGACCACGGCGAGGCGCCCCGTGACCCTACACCCCGTGTCGTTCGGCGTGTTGTAGCTCCCGCCCTTGACTACCCGCAGGCTCGCGTCGCCCCCGAAGGGGCTGTCGCAGTACTCTCCGACGAGCCCCGCCATGTCGATGATCCCGTAGGGCGAGATGTCCCCCGGGAACGAGCCGACGCGCTCGGGGAGCGGCTGTCCAGGCCGGGAGTTGGCCATCTTGCAGAAGGTCGCGTCGAAACGGTTGCCCCAGGGGTAGAAGCGCCCGTCGACCCCTCGAGCCGCCTTCTCCCACTCCTCCTCGGTCGGCAGCCGGACCGTGATCCCCGTGCGCCGGGTGTACCAATCGCAATACGCCCGCGCGTCTTCGAAGCTCACGCCGAGCACCGGCCAGTAGGGTTCCCAACGGAAGCCTTCGCTGTCGACGGCCGGCAGTTGGAACTGCCCCTGCGCGTCCCGCGGCCACAGGTAGCCCGAGTTGGCCTTGACCCGCGGCACATGGGCTTGCGCCGCCGTCGGATCCATCTGGTCGATCTCGCGCACGAACGCCAGGTACTCCGCGCAGGTCACGGGGTAGCGCGCCACGAAGAGGTCGGCGACGCTCGCCATGCGCCGGTGCCGCGCCGAGGCGCAGGCGTCGTCCCCGCCCATCACGAAGCGCCCGGCGGGCACGTACAGGAAGTGCTGGCCGATCTCCTCCTCGCGGAAGAAGCGGCACGCGATGTCCGTCACCTCGCCGCGATCGACCTTGGCCGGGATCAGCACCGAGCGGTAGCCGTCGAGCTGAAGCGTCAGCAGCCAGCGCCCGGCCTCGAGCGGGATGTTGTTGAGCGGCGATCGCCCGAGCTCCTCCTCCATCAGCGTGGTGAGCATCTGGTCGATCTCGAGATACCGCGCCGCCGTCACCACCGCCCCGGGTGGATCCGAGCGGATGATGATCCGACCCTCTCCACGCAGGTGCTCGTCGAAGAGGCCGCGGTTGTAGGCCTCCACGAGCCGGCGGTTGTAGATCACCCCCCCCTCGTCGTTGTCCTCCTCGGCCTGCAGCAGCTTGAACCAGTAGAGCCGCGCGAGCTCGTTGCTCGCCTGGTCGTTGTCCGGGTCGAAGCCGATCGCCGCCATCAACGCCTGGGCGGCCGCGGCGAATTGCTGGTGCATCTGCGACTCGAACTCCGACAGCTCGGCCCGCTTCGCCCACAGCGGACGCTTCTGCTCCACCGGTTCGTAGCCGCGCACCTGCCACTCGAGCTCGATGACCTGCTCGCGCACGTGCACCACCATCGCCCGTGTCCGCTGGTATTGCTCGATGAGCTCGACGCCCTCCGCCAGCCTCTCCCGCGACATGCGCGCGCGTCGATCGAGGTCCTCCACCCCCGCCAGGTAGACGTCGATCGCGTCGATGATCTCGCGGGTTCCCTGCAACCGGTCGGCGGGGCGCTTCTCGAGGCAACGCAGGCAGATCTCCTCGAGTCGAGGCGGGATCTCGTTGGAGGGGGCCCGCTGCGTCGGCGGCATCGGCCGCTGGGTCATCACCGCGGCGAGGGTCTGGCGGAAGTTCTTCCCCCGAAAGGGCGGCCGATAGGTGAGGACCTGGTAGAGCAGCGCGCCCAGCGCATAGACATCGCTGCGGGCGTCGACCTCGTTGACCTTGCCGGCGGCCTGCTCCGGGGACATGTAGGCCGGGGTGCCCGTCACGACGCCGACCATGGTGGCGTCGTCGGACTGGCTGCGTTGGGTCGCCACCCGGATCTGCTCGTCACGGTCCCCACTGACGTCCTCGTCGCGGCCCAGCACCTTGGCGACGCCCCAGTCGAGCACCAAGGTCTCCCCGTAGTCGCCGATCATGATGTTGCTCGGCTTGATGTCGCGGTGGACCACCCCACGGCTGTGGGCGAAGCCGATGGCCATGCAGACTTGCTGGAAGATCTGGAGCAGCTTGATCCGCGGAAAGTCGGCCTGCATCTGGGCGTCGCCCTTGCGCACGCGCCGGATGATGTCCTTCAGCGTGCGCCCGCCCACGCGCTTCATGGTGAAGAAGACCTCGCCGCCGCTGAAGTAGCCGAAGTCGTGGACCGGGACGATGTTGGGGTGCTCGAGTTGCGCGGTGACCTGCGCCTCCTCGACGAACTTCTGGAGCACGTACTCGCTGACGTCGTGCCCCTTGATGAGCGTCTTCATCACCAAGGTGCGCATCAAGTCGCGGTCGCGCACGAGCTGGATCAGCCCGACGCCCCCGCGGGCGATCTCCTCACCCAGCTCATACTGCATCGGCGCCCGCGACGCCCCCGTCGCCTTGGCACGGAGCGCCGCCGCTCGGGCCAGCACGTCGTCGCTGATCTCGAGAGACTCCGCGGGGTGGTCGCCGGAGACCCAGGCGCCGCTCTCGTGGGATGCGCCGCCCGGCGCGATGCTCACGGGGCCCGTCCCGGAGGCGGAGAAGAGGTGGTCGAAGGCGCCACGGCGCCCCAGAACAGCGAGCACCTCCTCCTGCCGGCCTTGCCCCAATAGCAGCTCGCACAGCTCGACGAACATCGCCGGCTCTACCTCACCCCGGTGGAGGGCCTGCCGTATCTGGATCAGGAGGTCCATTCGCTCCGCATTGCAGCGTTCGACGGCGCATGATAGTAACCCGCGGCCCAGAGGCCGCAGGAAAATACTGCCCTCATGTACTCACTCTACCTCTCGTTGGCCGTCTCGGCCGTCATCGTCGGCGTACCAATGCTATTTGGAGCCGGCAACGCCAAATGGTCGGTCCTGCCCGGTATCTTGCTGGGCGTGCTGGCCTTCGTCTGGGTGAACCGCCGCGTCGCCAAGCGCGTCGAGGCGGTCACCGGCGCCGCGGATCGCGAGATGGCGGGCCTCCAGCAGGTCGCCCAGCGAGGCGGTGGCTCCGGCTCCCAGGCAGCCATGGAGAAGCACTTCGACCGCGCCGTCGACATCCTCAAGCGCGGGTTCATGTTCGAGAAGTGGCAGATCGGCGTGACCACGATGCTCAACGCGCGCATCGGCATGCTGCTCTACATGCGCTGGATGCTGCTGAAGAAGGGCGGCCTCGCCGAGGCCATCCCCTACCTTGAGAAGTCCCGCGTCAAGGGGACCAAGGGGAAGCTCCTCGGCGCCCTCTGGCCCGCGTGGGCCATGCTCGCCGTCGCCTACTACAAGGGCAAGCGGGACCTGGACTCGGCCATCGCCGTCCTCGAAGACACCGTCGCCGTCACCAAGAAAGAGAGCCTCCTCTGGAGCCTCTACGCGTGGATCCTCTGGAAGGAGAAGCGCAAGGACGCAGCGATCAACGTGCTCGCCCGCGCCAAGGACATCCTGCCCGACGACAAGCGCGTCGCGGAGAACCTCAAAGCGCTGCAGAACGGCAAGAAGATGCGCATGAAGGACTACGGCGAGCAGTGGTACCAGTTCGGCCTCGAGCAGCCGAAGATGGCGGGTATGAAGCCGCAGATGTCGCACCCCCGCGCACGCGCCGGCGGGATGCGCCGTCGATAGCGCGCCCCCTGCTCACATGAACACGCTGGGTCGCTACACCCTCATCCGCCGCCTGGCTACGGGGGGAATGGGCGAGGTCTACCTCGCCGAGTCCGAGGGGGCCGCCAACTTCAAGAAGCGGGTGGCGATCAAGCGGATCCTGCCGCACCTGGCGACCAGCGAGGACTTCGTCAGCAAGTTCATCGACGAGGCGCACCTGATGGTGCAGCTCCACCACGGCAACATCATGCCGGTCCTCGAGTTGGCCGACCACGACGGCGAGCTCTACATCGTGATGGAGTATCTGCCGGGTCGTGACCTCAAGGCGGTCATCCGGCGGCTGCGGGCCGACGGGCGCCGAATGCCGGTCGACGTCGCGCTCTGGCTCGTCGGCGAGATCTGCGCCGGCCTCGACTACGCCCACCGGAAGCTCGGCGACGACGGTGAGCCCCTCCACGTCGTGCACCGCGACGTCAGCCCGTCGAACATCGTTCTGGGCACCGGCGGCTCCGTGAAGCTGGTCGACTTCGGCATCGCCCGCGCCCGCGGCGGGATGCACCAGAGCATCTCGGGCACGCTCCAGGGGAAGTTCGTCTACATGAGCCCGGAGCAGGCCGAGGGTGAACGCGTCGACCCGCGCAGCGACGTCTTCTCCGCCGGCCTGGTCCTCTACGAGCTGCTGTGCGGCGTGCGCCCCTTCGAGGGGGAGAGCGAGACCGAGACGCTGCGGCTCGTCCGGACCGCCGAGATCGTCCCCCCCTCACGGATTCGGACCGACCTCGACGTCACCCTCGACCCGCTCGTGACGCAGGCCCTCGAGCGCGACCGCGCAGCTCGTTATCCGACCGCCGCCGCGTTTCGCCACGCGCTCACGCATCACCTGGCCGTCTCCGGGAGCACCGCCGATGCGGGCGCGCTCGCGGCGTTCCTCCGCGACCTCTTCCCGGAGGGCGTGGAGCCGGCGGCCGATGCCGACCAGCCGATGTCCCTCGACGACGCGCTCAACCTCCAGCTCGGCGCCCTCACGCCCAGCATCGACGCGCTCGGCCGCACGCGCACCTCGTCGCTCCCGGGCTCGCTGGTGTCGCGCGGGGCGGCCTCCGCGCAGATCCCGCCGAGCGTCGTCACCTCGTTGGAGGAGAGGCAGATCATCCGCGAGCACCCCAGCGGACGTCGCCGGTTCCTGCTGTTGGGGCTGCTTTTGGGGGTGGTCTCCGCCGGCGCGGCGGTGAGCTGGTGGCCGCGGGACGCGTTCCTCGAGCCGAAGCTGATCCCGCCCGTCGGGACCTACACCTTGACGGTGGACGACCAGGTCCACGACGCCGCCCAGGCCCTCCGGGCCGGCGGCACCTACTCGGTCTGCGTCGAGGCCGGGGACAACGGCGCGTCGTGTCACCGCGCGCTGCGCCTCAACGCGGGCCGTAACCAGCCGGTCTTCCGACTCACCGGCGCCCGGCCGACGACGTTGAATCCCCGAATCGAGCCGGCCCACGCCAATCCCGTCGTACAGGTCGATGGCCGCCTGGTCTCCGTCCCCTACGAGGGCCCACTCTTCCGCCCGAGCGCGAAGCCCTACTACGTGTGCATCGAGGCGGCCGGCTTCGCACGCCACTGCAACGACGTCCGGGCTGAGCCGGGGATGGTCCGCCCCCGATTCTCGCTGGTCGCGGTGCCCCCGCCCGAGCCCGAGCCCGACGCGGCGGTCGCCGACGCGCAGACGCCCGAGTCCCCCCCGCCCCGTGCCCGGAGGCGATATGTGCGCATCGAGTCGACGCCCGTCGCCGAGGTGTGGCGGGGCTCCCGGCGGATCGGCGTGACACCGCTCCCGCGCGTCCGCGTGGAGTCGGCGCCAGCGACCTACGAGCTACGAGCCGCCGGGCGAGAGCCACGGTCGCTGACGATTCGGCCCGACGCACGGGGTGGCACGATGCGCCTCACGCTCGCCCCCGAGGCCCCGGTGACGCCCCCCGGCTTCCTGACGGTGCGCGCGCGCCCAGGGGCCGCCACCCTCGAGCTCGACGGCAAACCCATCGGCGTCGGGAGCGTCAGCCGCCTGGAGGTGAGCGCCGGACGTCATGAGCTGATCGCGCGCTGGCGAGACCCCGCGGGGAAGCCCCACGTGGCCCAACGGGCGATTGACATCCAGCCCGGCAAGACCGCAAAGGTGACCGACATCGACCTCCTCGGAGCAGGCCCTTGAGCGCAGACGTGACCCGTACCCAGATGTCCACCGGCGTCGAGCGCCTCACCACCACCAACTACACGCTGCGGGTCGTGGAGGGCACCGACGCCGGCAAGTCCATCGACACCAGCGCGCGGTTGGTCCGAATCGGTACGAGCCCCGAGTGCGAGCTCGAGCTCGACGACGCCACGACGAGTCGCATCCACGCCCGCATCGAGATCGACATCTTCGGGCACCGGCTCATCGACAACGACTCGAAGAACGGCTGCTTCGTCAACGATCTCCGGGTGCGCGACGTGTATCTGAGCGCGGGATCCAAGATCCGCATCGGCGGCAACACGCTCACCTACGCCCCCGGTTCGCGGGAGGTCGAGATCGCGCTGTCGCGGTCGAACCAGTTCGGGAAGCTCATCGGACAATCCGCCGCGATGCGCGAGATCTTCGCCATCCTCGAGCGCGTGGCTCCCAGCGACCTCACGATCCTCGTCGAGGGCGAGAGCGGCACGGGGAAGGAGCTCGTCGCCGACGCCGTCCACAGACACTCGAAGCGCGGCGACGGGCCGCTGGTGGTCTTCGACTGCTCGGCGGTGGCGAAGAACCTGGTCGAGAGCGAGCTCTTCGGCCACGTGAAGGGGGCCTTCACCGGCGCCGCCCAGAGCCGCGCCGGTGCCTTTGAGCGAGCCAACGGCGGCACGCTCTTCCTCGACGAGATGGGGGAGCTGCCCACCGACTTGCAGCCCAAGCTCCTCCGGGCCCTCGAGCAGCGCGAGGTGCGGCCCGTCGGCGGCGATCGAGCGGTGAAGATCGACGCCCGGATCATCGCCGCCACCAATCGCAACCTCCAAAAGGAGGTCGAGGCCGGCCACTTCCGGCAGGACCTCTACTACCGGCTCGCCGTGCTGCGGATCGTGCTTCCACCGCTGCGACGGCGACCCGACGACGTCCCGCTTCTCGTCCGCCACTTCCTCACCGACGTCGACACGCCCGATGGACAGCCGGTGCAGGTCGGCTACGACACGATCCTGAAGCTGCAGCGGCACCGCTGGCCCGGGAACGTCCGCGAGCTGCGCAACTTCGTCGAGCGCGCGGCGATGCTCAGCACCGAGAACCGCCTCGAGACGCGCTACCTGGTGCCGCCCTCCTTCGGCGACACCCAGACCGAAGCGCCGGACCAGGAGGCGCCCGCCGACGATCCCACCGACGCCGCCCTCGCGAACCTGGACACGGACCTGCCCTTCAAGGACGCCAAGGCCCGTCTGGTCGACGCCTTCGAGCGCGCGTACTGGACGAAGTTGCTGGAGCGCACGAACGGGAACATCAGCGCCGCGGCCCGCATCGCGGGGATCCACCGCAAGAGCGCCGAGTACCTGCTCAAGAAGCTGGACTTGCGCTCATCGACCTGACGGGCTCTGATCCGCGGCGTGCGACGGGTCATCGCCCTCTCCTCCCTGCTGGTCCTAGGCGCGCCGCTGGCGAGCTGCGGACCGGAGCGCCGATTCAGCGGCCTCTGGCGACAGGCCGGCACGTTCGGGCACGGAGAACACGCCTACGAGCTCCACCTCGGCCGCTTCGGTGACGGCGTGGCCGGGCTGGTCGTGCGCTACGCGGTGGCGGGCGACGGGCTGGACGTCTTCGACCCCCCGAACGAGTGCGGCTGCTTCTACATCTCCGGGGGCAAGGCCAGCGACGATGGCTTCAAGTTCACCCTCTTCGACGCCGGTGTCCCGGGCCAACCGAGCGCCGGCTTCACGTGGAGCCGAGCGTGTGTCCCGCCGGGCGCCGCCGGGCCCCGCCCCGCCCCCGAGGGCTGCGTCTTCGACTTGAGGGGCGGCGAAGAGGCGCTGTCGGGCCACATCGAGTGCGACGAGGCCCAGCGCGAGCCGATCGAGTTTGTTCGCGTGGGGTCGAGCACGCGGACGAATTGTGTGGTGCCGTGAACCTGGCGGTCGTGCCCCTGCTGTTGGTGTTCGCGGCGCCAGCCCTCGCCCTCGACAGCGACGCGGAGCGCCTCGCCGGCGAGCTCGCGCCGGGGTTCCGGCGGCCCCTGGTGCGAGTCCACCCGTTGCTCGACCAACGAGGACCCTCCCAGGAGCCCCCGGCCGCGTGGTCCGCCTTCCTCGAAGCCCTCGGCGCCCGTCGCAACCTCGAGGTCTGGGCGCCGACGCGAACGGTGGCGCAGATCAAGACCGCGCCCGGCTACACCCCGGCGATTCAAGCGGGGTACCAGCACCTCGGCACCGGCTACGCCGACTATCGCGAGGTGCGGCTCGCAGACGCGGTGACGAACCTCCGGACCGCGGTGAGCACCCTCGTGGCCGCCCGCCACCACCTCGTCGATCGGCGCAGCGTGGCCCGCGCCCAGCTCACCATCGGCCTCGCGCAACTCGAGGCCGGTGACCGCGTCGGCGCCGACCGATCGATGCGCGCCGCGCTGCTCTTCGATCCAACGCTGCGCCTGCGAGCGGGCTACGATCGGCCCGACGCCGTCGACGCCCTCGAGCATGCGCGCGCGGCCATCGGTGAAGCGCAGACCCGGCCTCGGGAGTTCACCGTCGTCGACCGGAGCCGATCGGTCTCGCTCCACGGGCGGGTGATCGACGACCGCCTCGAGATCGCGATTCACGCTGCGGGCACGCTCTCCATCGAAACGCAGCCCCTCGGCGGAGACCCGGCCGCAGACGGCGACCGGCTGGCGGCGCGGGTGTGGGCCTGTCTGCCCTTCGGCGCCGCCCCCCGGCGGCCGGGACACCGTCCGCGCGTGCTGGTCGACGCGGGCTTCGGCTACCACGCCTTCCTCTCGGCCCCGGTCACCTTCGGGAACTTCGGGCTCGGCGCCAATCTGAGCTGGCTGGTGGCCCCGCACCTCGCCCTCGACGCCCAGCTCTCGGTCGCCAACAGTGGCCGCGATGCGGCGGAGGATCTGCGCGGCGACATCGCTTCGGCGCGCGCGTTCGCCGGCCCCGGCTACAGCGCGAGCTCCAAGCGCCTGCGCGGGAGCGTCAGCCTTGGCCTCGAAGCCGCATACGCCAGCGCGGTGGTGTTGACGAGCAGCGCGGCCTGCAAGTACTTCGACGAGGACGATCACCCCCCCGACGAGCTCTGCGACCACCAGCGCCAGGTCGACACCGGAGACCCGGGCCTGCTGATCGGCGCCGGGCTCTCTGTGAGCGGCGGCGTACGCCTCGTCGACCAGGTCTTCCTCACGCTGCGCGTGCACCTCGCGCACTACCTCTTCGATCCCGCGGACACCGAGCTGGGCCTGCCGGTGGGGGGCCAGGTGGCGTTGGGCTACCGCTGGGAGTGAACCCCAACGCGTGCTTCGACCCGGGCGTTCCTGCTAGAGTCCTCACGTTCACGGGTGCCCGCTCCTTCGAGCCGCGTGGCCGGGCAGCGATGCCGGTCGGTAGCGGTCCAGGGGTGTTCGCGGTGCACGCGGCCGGCGCGCGCTTCTGCCGCGTTCGAACACCACGCCATCGGCGCCTGGTTCCCGTTGCGGGCGACCGGGGCCACCGCGGACGTGGTGCGAGCGTCAACGACGAAGCGCGGGCCCTGCGTACCGCCTCACCCGATGTGACCCATCGCCGGCCCGCCGCCGTCGCGCGGACACCGGGGAGCGGGCCCGTGGACGCCTTCAGCCTACGACTGGATTCCCCAGCTCGGCCCGGAGCCGGCCGGCCTCGAGCAAGCGCACGCAGACGGACTGGCCGGGGCGGATGGGGCCAACCCCCGCGGGCGTCCCGAGGCTGACGATGTCGCCGGGCTCGAGGGTCATCACTCCGCTGACGTAGGCGAGCAACTCGGCGGGCGGCGCCGTGAGATCGGCGAGGGCGCCATCCTGACGGAGCTCGCCGTCGACCAGGCACTGAATCCGCGCCTCGCGCCAATCCAGCTCCGGGAGACGCACGTCCGAGAGGGGGCAGAACGTGTCGAAGCCCTTCGCCCGGCTGAAGCGACCCCCGTCCGCCCGTTGCAGGTCACGCGCCGTCACGTCGTTGAGTATGGTCCAGGCCTCGATCGACGCCGCCGCTTCGCCCGCGGTCGCTCGTCGGAGGCGCCGCCCAACCACGATGGCCACCTCGGCCTCGTGGTGCACCTCTGCGCTCTGTCGGGGGAGTCGAATGGGCTCGCCGGGGCCGATGATCGAGCTGGGCGCCTTCAGGAAGAAGATGGGCTCGGCGGGGACCGCGTTGCCGAGCTCGACGGCGTGCTTGGGGAAGGTGCGGGCGAAGAAGACGAGCTTCACACGGGTGGTCTACTTGCCACCCTTCTTCTTCTTCTTGTTCTTCTTCTCTTCGTCCGCCTTACGCTTGGCCTCGCGCTCCAGCCACTCGTCGACCGGCATCTCCTTGCAGGCGCAGTCGGTGACGGGCGTCTTGTTGGCCAGCGCCCCGTTGTGGTGCGTGTCGCACTCTTCCTTCGTGTCGAACTTGACCTCGCGCTTCTTCTTCATGTCGTAGAGGAAGAAGAACTCGCAGGCCATGGGCGACAGCTCCTCGTTCTTGAGGAACTTGTACTCGCTCGTCGCCTGGTCCTTGACCCAGAGGTGCTCGGCGACGGCGAACTCGGTCTCTTCGTAGCCGTCCTTCGCGAGTCGGAACTGCAGCTTCTGCGAGATGTCCATGTTGTTGAGGTTGACCGGCGTCAGCACCTCGACCTGCTGCTGCGTCTGCTCGTTGGTCAGCGTCATCTGCTGCCACTGGGGCGCGCCGCCGCCGACCGAGGTGAGCTGGAAGACCTTGGCCTGCGCCGGGCTGCTCTCGATGCGCAACGTGCCGTACTTCTTCTGCTTCGCGAGCTGCGCCTCCATGTGGGCCTGCTCGATCGCGGCGCGCTCGGCGCGCTTGGCGTCCAGCGTCTCCTGGGACGAGACCCGGGCGAACTGCCACGCGCCAGCGATCGCGACGACCACCAGGGCCACCAGCAGCACGAAGTTCACGCCGCCCCGGCCGGAGACATCGTCGTCGATGCTGAGATCGACCTCGCCGGCCGCCCCCTCGCCGAGGAGTACCCCCGCCGCGCTCTTGTGGTCGGGGTCGCAGGGCCACGCGGCGAACTCACCCTTCATGGGCTTCCGCGCGCTGCCGCCCGCCTCCGCCGCGTCCGGCACCACCGGCTCCTCGGCCGCAGCGTGCTCCGGCGGGCTGTCGTCCGCGACGGTCTGCTCGGCCTCGTCCTCAGTCGCCCCCACGTCCTCGGCGAGCGAGTCGAGGATTTCGTCGGTCTTCTTGTCGGTCTTTTTCTTCGCCATCGACTTTCCACACACGCAAGGCGTGCGCGCCGCTAGAGACGGCGCAGTATCTAGAATTCCGGGACGCCGTGCAATATCGATTCCCCAGGCGCCGTGGAAGTGCCAGATATTGCACCATCATCTGGATACGAGTCGGAAATTGCCTGAATTCTCGACACCTTCCACCGTTTTCTCGGTCCGGTGCCGCGCTTGACGCTCCACGGGCCCTCACATAGACTCACAGGCCGGCTGCTCACGGGAAGCGCGCAATGGCGGAACGCAAGGAGAATTCAGTCCTCTTCACGTTGAAGGAGCTGAAGGACATCACCGCCGACGAGGAGGCGCAGGCGCCCACTCCGAAGCAAGCGGCTCCCAAGAAGCGCCGCACCCAGTCGGCCTTCATCGACGACGCCGACTCCCTGTTGGCGGACATCCGCGACGTCGTGGGCGCTGACGCGAACGCCGAGGCAGAGCAGCTCGAACACGAGCGCGTCGAAGCCGAGCGCCGCAGCGAGTCGGCGATCCTGGCCACGCAGGCGGCGGAGCGCACGGAGATCGACGCGCGCATCGCGGCCGAGCAAGCGCGGCGCCGGGCCGCCGCAGACGAGCGCGAGGCGCGCCTCCACGCCGACGACATCGCCGAGCGGCGCGCCCGAGGCGAGATCATCGAGGAGCCCGTCGCCCCTGCTCCGCCACCGCAGCAGGTCGCGCCGCAGCCCGTCGTCCCGACTCCCCCGGCCACCGGCCAGGGCACCAGCTCTTATCTCTGGGTGGTCGGCCTGTCGATGGTGTGCCTCACCGCGGTCGCCATCGTCCTGATCCTCAAGCCCACCGAGCCCCCGCCACCGACCGCCACCCCGGTGGCCGTCGCCCCGCCGCCCACCCCCGCGACGGTCCAGGTGCCCAGCATGCCCGTCGAGCCCGAGCCCGAGCCCGAGCCGAACCCCATCGCGGCGGCGATGGCCGACGCCGGAGCGCCCGACGCCGAGGTCGCGGTCGCGGCGAAGAAGAAGAAGAAGCGCCGGGGCAAGAAGCGCCGCAAGAAGAAGCCCAAGACCCCTGAGAAGAAGAAGCTGAAGCTCAACCTCGGCGGCGGCAAGGGCATCACCTTCTGACCGTGCGCGGAGCGGCGGCCACCCGGAGTGTCCCGGGACGCGGCGGCAGAGTCGCGACGCGGAGATCGACTGGTGGGCGCGTGCGGCGCGAGTGCGCTACGCGCTCCTAGGACGGCGCGGCAGACCAAGCGACCAAGTGATGTGCGTGCCCGCCGGCCGAGTTCAAGGCGCGAAGCCGTAGCGATATCCGAAGATATCGGTAGGCTTCGCAACGCCGAAATCGGTTGGCGGGCGCGTGCAGCGCGCCGCGTCGCGACTCTGCCGCGCCGTCCTAGAGGCAGATGCCGTAGGCCCAGCCGGCGTTCTGGATGCACTGCTCGCCGTCGGGGCACGCCGGCGCGCCCGGGTTGCAGACGCTCAAGCAGACCGGCCCGTTGCCGGGGTTGCCGCAGAACGACTGCTCCGCGCAGTCGGCGTGGCGTTGACACGGCTGCCGGTGGGCCGTCTGCCCCGGCGGGGTGCACACGCCCGCGTTGGCCGAGAGGCTGTATGGCCGGCAGAGGCGGCCGCCGTCGCAGGCGTTGGCGGTGACGTTGCAATCGGTGCGTAGGCAGAACCCCTGTACGACGGTCTCGTCCTCGGGCGTGTTGGGGTCGTCGAGCTGACCGAAGTTGATGCAGGAGCGATCCGCGCCGCAGGCCGGCGCCCCTGGGTTGCACATCGACGCGCAGCTCCCGCGGTTGGCCCAGCGCTGCTGGGGATCGGCGGGGTCGTCGGGGTCGTCGAAGCAGACCGCCCCCGGGCCGCATTGGAGCGCCCGATCCTCCGGGGCGCGCCCCTCGTTCTGCGCGTCGCAGGCGCCCCCCTCGGGGACATTGCCGGCCTCGAAGCAGAAGCCCGGGGTCGGGGTGGCTGCGCTGAGCGGGATGCAGGTCCCCGGCCACTGACCCATGCCGCCGGCCATGCACGCGCCGCGGACCTCGCCGTTGTCATCACCGTTGGGGCCCGCCCCGCAGACGCGGAAGTAGCAGGCCTGCTGCCCGTTCAAGTTGGGGTAGCAGATCTTGTTGAGCGGGCAGTCGTCGTCTGCCTGGCAACTGAAGAGGCATACGCCCCCCGCGAGCGGCATGTCCTGCTGGCGCGGCACGCAGACCTGGCTGCCCGGAGCGCAGCCCTGCCCGTTCTGGCATTCGGCGAACTCCACCGGCACGCAGTTCCCATCGTGGCACTGCTCGCCATCCTCCGGGTTGGTGCCCGGGTCATCACTCTCGCAGTGGTAGTCGGTGACGCAGGTCCCGTTGAGCCGGACGCAGCGACCGCGCCGGCACTCCTCCCCCGCCTGACACTCGTATCGACAGGGCGTCGGCGCGTCCTCGCAGACGCCGGTGTCGGGGTTGCAGGTATCGGCCACGCCGCAGCCCACCTCGCGGCAGTCGGGCAAGCATATCGAGACCCCGTCGGCGGGGACGCAGGTCCAGCCCATTCGACACGCCGCTGCGTTGATGCACCGCTGGAAGCAGATGTCGTCGGCGCCGCTTGACAGGCACGAGCCGCCGGCGCACTCGCCATCGTCGGCGCAGAGCACCCGACAGAAGCCGCCTGGGACGTCCCCGTTGGAGCCCTGCTCGCTCACGCACGTCGCCCCGGCGGGGCAGTCCTCGTCGGCGGCACAGGCCCCGGCCGGGCCACCGCCGGCCCGCGGCCGGCACATCCCGCTCGCGGGGTCACAGACCTCGCCCACGTCACACACGACGTCCGCGCAGGGGTCCGCGCTGGCGTCCTCCCCCCCCGCATCGGCTCCACCGCCACCGTCTCCCCCCTCGCCGGTGTCAGCCTCGGGCCCACCGTCGAGCGGGTTGATCATCCGCGCGTCGCCATTGTTGATGGTCCGGGCGTCTCGCCCCGGCGAACCGCAGGCCCGATTGCCCTCGCTGAGGCGGCCGTTGGTGCACATCCCGCCGGAGCAGATGCCCTGACCGCCGGAGGAGAGCGTGCAGCAATCACCGACCTGGGCACCATCGCCCTGGCCGAGTTGGCATTGGTCAGCCTTGGAGCCGCCCTGCTCGGCGCACGCGGAGAGCGCGAAAAGCAGCGCGGAGAGGCCGGCCTGGTGGATGACTTTGCGGTGGGTCATCTCGTCCCCCATTGCGTTCGGGGGCGGCCGGCTTCCGCGCGGCCGCGCGGGTGTGGGTGGTTGGGAGGTGGTCGAGCCGGCTCGGCTCAGCCGTCCTGCATCTCGGCGCAGAAGCCGACCGTCTCGCTGGCTCCGTTGCCTTGCTCGTCCCCACCGAAGACGCCCGTCGTGCAACTGAAGCCCGCCGGGCAGGCGTTGTCGCCCGTGTCGCAGAGCTTGATGCACTCCGTCGGCGCGCCTTGCTGCAACGCAGCGCAGATGTGCCCGTTGGTGCAGTTGTGGGTGCCGTCGTCCTCGTTGAGGGTGCAGGCCTCGGCGGTCCCGACCTCGGCGGTGCCGGGGTTGCAGAAGCCAACGGGCTGCTCGCCGCCAGCGCCCTGGCCGATGCGGAAGCTGAAGCTGCAGATCTCACCGTCGCCACACCCGCTGTCGTCGCCGAGCACAGAGCACTCGCCCAGACAAATGCCGAGGTCGAGGCCGTTGAGCAAGTTGTAGACGCAGGCGGAGCCGTCGGTGCACAGCGACTGGTCGGCACGGTCGCAGAAGCCGAGGCAGACGCGGGGCTCGTTCGGATCGGCGTCGAGCTGCGCGCAGAGGTGACCCGCCGTGCAGTCGGACCAGTAGGTCATCATGTCGGGCACGCAGTTCTGGTTCTGCGTGTTCTCGCCGCTCGGGAACTCGAGGCAGCCGGCGAGGGCGTTGTCGTCCTGGTCCTCGTCGAAGAGGACGCAAGCCTGAGCCTCGCCGCAATCCTGACCGTAGAGGTCGCAGCTGTCGTAGCAGAAGTCGAACTCGAGGCCGTCGAGGCGGTCGGTGAAGTCGACGCAGCGCTCCCCCTCACCGCAGCCGTCGCCACACGCCGGGGCGCAGCTCCCGAAGGCGCAGTAGAGCCCGGGCGCGCAGGCCTCGTCGGGCGTCATGTCGTCGAAGTCACAGGCGTCGCCGGCCATGGAGCCCCCACCCGGCAGGCAGAAGGACGCCGGCGGGTTGAGCCCACAGGTGCTGTTCGGATCGGGGCACGCGACGTCCTCGTTCCCCGGCTGGCAGTCCTCGCCGGGCAGGCAGAAGCCGGGGGACGGCATCTCGGGATCGACGTCCTGAACCTCGGGGATGCAGACCTCGCGCTGCCCACAGCCGGTCGGATCGGCGTTGGCGTCGCAGGTGTTGAAGCACGCTCCGGTGCCGTCCTGCTGGGTCTGGACGCAGGCGAGGCCGCGACCGCAGCAGTCGGCTGCGGGGTCGCAGGCATCTTGAAGCTGGAGCTCCTCGGTGCAGCCCTCGCCTTCACCCTCGCCCTCACCTTCACCCTCGCCCTCACCTTCGCCTTCACCCTCCCCACCTTCGCCTTCGCCTTCGCCTTCGCCCTCCCCTTCGCCTTCGCCCTCACCTTCACCCATGCGGACACCCGCGTCGTCCTTGCTACCACCACCACCACTCTCCTGGCAGCCGTAGCTCAGGGTCGCAGCGGCGGCGAGCACCACCAGCAGGTTGAAGCGCTTCAACATTGTATCCTCCCGGACGACGCTCCCCACGAGACGTCGTTATCTCCCCCGGTACTGAGCGCCGGGTGTTGGTTTGAGGGCGGGGCATACATTTCCCCACCTGATCCGAAAAATCGGCCGCACCCTAGGGATAGAGTCAACGCGGTGTCAACAATCCTCTGGGCCTGTTGGGCATCCTCTGGGCCTGTTGGATTGGGCCTGGAAATGCGGCAGATTGCGTTACGCTCTCACGCTCGGTCGAGAGCATTTTTTTGCACCGGAGTAGGAATTCCTTGAGCGATGGATTCACGGTGGCGGTGGTTGGCGCGACGGGCGCCGTCGGTGAAGAGATGTGCGCGGTCCTCGCGGAGCGACGGTTTCCCGTCGGGCGACTGGTCCCCCTCGCCTCGGAGCGGTCGGCCGGGGGGAGCATCAGCTTCCGCGGCGACGACGTGCTCGTACGAAAGCTGGAGGACGACAGCTTCGAGGGCGTCGACCTCGCGCTGTTCTCCGCGGGCTCGTCGGTCAGCGAGCGCTTCGCGGACTCGGCGGTCGCCTCGGGTTGCGTCGTGGTCGACAATACGCGCGCGTTTCGGATGTCGCCGGGGGTCCCGCTGGTGGTGCCGGAGGTCAACGCCTCTGCCCTCGACGGGCACCGAGGCATCATCGCGAACCCCAACTGCTCCACGATCCAGATGGTCGTCGCCCTCGCGCCGCTCCACCGCGCCGCGGGCATCAAGCGGGTGGTGGTCGCCAGCTACCAGGCGTCCTCCGGCGCCGGGCGCGCCGCGATGGACGAGCTGCGCGACCAGACCGTCGCGCTGCTCAACTTCCGCGAGCCGAAGGTCGAGCAATTCCAGCGACGCCTGGCCTTCGACGTGATCCCCGAGATCGACTCCGTCCTGCCGGAGGGGGACACGCGCGAGGAGCGCAAGATGGTGGACGAGACGCGCAAGATCCTGGGGGTACCGGATCTCCCCGTCAGCGCGACATGCGTCCGGGTGCCCGTCTTTGTGGGCCATTGCCTCGCGGTCAACGTCGAGCTCAAAGGCGCCCTCTCCGCGGAGGACGCCCGCGCGGCGCTGGCGAAGGCGGACGGGGTCGTGATCGACGACGACCCCCACGCCTACGCCACGACCGCCGATGTCGCGGGCCGCGACGAGACCTTCGTCGGTCGAGTGCGCCGCGACCCCTCCGTCGCCCACGGCATCAACCTGTGGGTGGCCGCCGACAACCTGCGCAAGGGGGCGGCGACCAACTCGGTCCAGATCGCCGAGATGCTCGTCGAGCGGGATCTCCTTCGAGTGCCGTGAGAGCAGACAATTTGTCGTCCCCCGCGTCGAGGGCGGTGACACCTTGGCAAAAAGGACCTGGAATCGCACGGCGGGGCATGCGCCGGGCGGTGGTACGGTTCTTGAAACCGACCGCCTGAGTCTGGCGTATAGAGGATCCATGCGCGAAGTCATTTCTACCCTCGCCGTGCTCTGCGTGGCCCTTCAGGCGCACGCGCAGGTGGTGCCGCCCGACCAAGCCGAGATCGGCCTCACGGTCAACACCGAGGAGCTGTCGTTCAGCGACATCGAGTGCACTGCGCGTGCCGCCGAGGAGCTGACCTTCAAGGTGACGCTGCCCGACGGTAAGGACTTCGGGGAGTACGAGCTGCGGCTGACCTACGCGACGAGCTCGGCGGGCTGCTCGAAGGACGTCGTCGAGGAGTGCGAGGCGAGCAGCCCAGATGGCGCCGGCACCTTCTCGGAGGTCGAGTGTCGCTGCATCAAGGCGGTGCAGAACCAGCGGGAGTTCACGTTCAAGGAGGCGCTGACGTCCCACAGGATGACCGGCGCCGGGACCGGCGAGGACATCTGCGCCGCCGTGGAGCAGGACACGGAGCTGAAGCTCTACTTCGTCGCCATCTGGGAGCCCACGGGGGACGACGTGGAGGACGACGACGGCGACAACGCCGGCCTCACGCGGGTCGAGTCGACGCCGATCATCTTCACGATCGACCGGAGCGGGCCGCCAGCGCCGCCCAAGCCGCCCCGCGTCGCCGCCTCGGAGCAGGCGTTGAAGGTGACGGTGACGGAGGCGCCGGCGGTCGACGACATCGCCACCTACGAGGCGTGCGCCCGCCCCGTCAGCGAGCGGCAACCGCTCGGCGACGCGGCTAGTGAGGTTTGCGAGACGACGACCGCGAAGGACGACCTCGAGGATATCGACCCGATCAAGATCAGTGGACTCGACAACGGCACCTGCTACTGCGTGCTCTTCCGCGCGATCGACGCGGCGGGCAACAAGGGATCGTTCAGCCCCGCCGACTGCTGTACGCAGCCCGAAGCGCTGCTCGACTTCGCCGAGCTCTACGCCACCCGCGGCGGACTCGAGCGAGGCGGCTGTGACGTCAGCGGGCGTTCTGGGTCGGCGCTGCTCGTGGGCGTGTTGGCCCTGCTCGGGCTCGCCAGGAGGCGCCGCCGATGATGACTCGACTCTTCCTCGCAGCGGCGGTGCTCTTGCCGGGGATGGCGCAGGCGGGGGTCGTGGACACCAGCGACACCCCCCGGCGGATGGTGCTGGACCTGCGCTTCTCGTTCTACAAGCCGAACATCGACAACGCTTTCACCCCGGTGGAGGGGCAGCTTCTGCCCTACCAGGAGGCGTTCGAGAACAACTCGGCGCTGCTGTCGATGCTCAACCTCGAGCTGATCCTGCTGGAGAAGTACGGCACGCTCGCGGCCGGGCTCGGCGTCGGTTACTGGAACATCGAAGGCAACACCCGCACCCTCGCGGCGGTCTCGGGGCCAGACACGGCCGGCTCCGACAAGACCGAGCTGCAGATCATCCCTACGCAGCTCCAGCTCAGCTATCGATTGGACTATTTCCAGGACGCGGTGCCGCTCGTTCCGCTCCTACGCGCTGGCCTCGACTACTACTTCTGGGAGATCACCGACGACGACGGAGACGTCGCGGACTTCGCCGCGGGCTCACCGGCGGAGGGGGGGACCTGGGGCAGCCACGTCTCCATCGGCGTGCAGCTCTACCTCGACTTCCTCGCCCCCGGGACCGCCGGCGCCTTCGACGGTGAGGCGGGCGTGAACAATAGCTACCTCACCTTCGAGTACCAGATCGCGAAGGTCGATGACTTCGGGTCGGCGGACTCGCTGCGGCTGGGCGACGAGGCCTTCTTCCTCGGGCTCGCTCTCGATCTGTGAGCCTGTCGCGCCGGCTGGCGTTTCGTGTCGAGTACGATGGGACCGACTACCACGGCTGGCAGGTCCAGCCCGGTGGCATCTCGACGATTCAGCAGACGCTGATCGACGCCGTGACGAAGCTGGTCGGTCACCCGGTCCGGGTGGACGGTGCGAGCCGCACCGACGCCGGGGTCCACGCCCTCGACCAGCTCGCGGCGGTGACCATCGAGCACCCGATCTCGACCCACGGCTTCGTGAAGGCCGTCAACCGCCGCCTCCCCGACTCCATCGCCATCCGCGAAGCCGTGGAGGTGGCGCCCGACTTCTCGCCCCGCTTCGCCAACAGCGGGAAGGTCTACTGCTATCGCATTCTCCGATCACGCGTGCGGTGCCCGCTGCTCGAGCGGACACACTGGAGGCTCCATTGGCCGCTCGATCTGGAGCGCATCGCCGCCGCCGTGCCGTGCCTGGTCGGGACCCACGACTTCTCGAGCTTCGCCGCGAGCGACCGCTCCCAAAAGACCAGCGAGCGCACGCTCTGGCGGATATCGATGGACCCCGGCCCGCGCAACACCCTGTGCATCCGCGTCAGCGGCAGCGCGTTTCTCAAGCACATGGTCCGCAACCTCGTGGGGACGCTGGTCGACATCGCCCGGGGCCACATCGAGCCGGAGGCGATGGCCACCATCCTCGCCGCGAAGGACCGCCGCTGCGCGGGTCGGACAGCCCCCGGCCTGGGGCTCACCCTGGAGAGGATGTTAGAAGTTCGTCTGCAGGCCGATGTTGAGGTCGACGTGGGGGGACGGGGAGTCGCCGATCATGTGCAGGAAGTCGGGGGAGACTACGAGGGATAGCGTCTCGTTGAAGGCGTAGGCGTAGCTCAGGCCGACGGTGTAGAAGAACGGCCCCTCGAGGGTCGTGTCGAGCACCTCTCCCAGATCGACGAGGTGGCGGACCCGGCCAACGCCACCGCCGGCGCGGAAGATGAGCTGGTGGCCACCCGAGTCTACGGCGCGCAGCTTGAGGCGCCCCCCTTCGAGGTGCGTGAACTCGATGATCTGGATCCGCGCGAAGCCGCCGATGGCCAGAAAGTCGAAGGCCCAGAAGTCCAGCTCTACCAAGGTGTGGAACGGAGCGAGGGCCAGGCCGGGGCTGATCTCGACGGACTTCTGGTTCTGCGCCTGGGCGAAGTCGGTGATGAAGCCGGCGCCGCTGCCGACGCTGACGCCGATGGAGACGTACTTCCGCTTTGAGCGCCCGCCCCCGAGCCCATCGTCCCACTCGTCCTCGTCGTCGCCGCCACCACCGATCAGGCTCGAACCGGAGGGGATGTCATCGAGGGCTCCGAGGGCGTCGCCCTCGATCTGGACCAGGATGGGGTCCTTCGCGCTGCGGACGGCGGCGATCGGCTTCCCCCGGCGGTCCTCGACGACGATGTAGTAGCTCAGGGTGCGACCGGCGACGAAGCGGCCGGGGATGCGCGCGGCGAAGGCTCGCTGGCCATCGGGACGCATCTCGAGCTGCTGCACGGCGTCGGCGCGCGCGCTGCGGAAGTAGACGTGGACCCGGTAGACGAAGGGGTTCAGCTCGTCGGAGACGTTGACCACGATCGGGAGACGCTGCCCACCGCGCGCGTTGCGAACCGGCTCGTGCTGGAGGTCTGCGGCGGGGCTGCGGCGCTCATCTCGCCGCGGGGGCCGTCGCTCGTCGCGCGGATCCGGCGCCCGCTCACGCCGGCTGTCCCGGCCCGCCCGCGGGACGCGCGACTCCGCGTCTTCGAAGAGGCGTTGCAGCGTCGGCGTCCGCACCAGCGGATCGAGGCGGACGCCGCGGTCGATCTCCAGCGCCCGCACGAAGTCGGCGACCGCCGCCTCGCCATCCTTGTCGCGGACGTGCGTCAGGATCCCGCGCTGGAGGTAGACCGCCGCGAGCGTCCGGTTCTCGATGCGAAACTCGCGGGCGAGGTTGATGGCGTCGTCGAGGGCCGCCTCGGCGCGCTCGAGCTCGAGCTCGTCGTAGAAGGCCCTGGCGTCATCGAGGAGACGCTCGAGCTGTACCTCGGCCTCGTAGGCGTCGCGCTGGGCCCACGCGCCCGCAGGAGCGAAGACGAAGAACCCGACAAGGAGGGTGTAGCGCATGGAGCGGTGGCGCAGGCGCATTCCCACAAGTCCGCAACCAAGCGCAGCGTCGCCGTCTCGTGGGGAAGCTCTCAACGATCGGTGATGACGAACTCGACCCGGCGGTTGGCCGCGCGGCCATCGGAGGTTCGGTTGTCCTCGATTGGTCGGTCCTCGCCATAGCCTTCGGACTGCATCCGCCCTGGATCGACGCCCCGCGCGACCATGTAGCGCCGGACCGAGGCGGCCCGCTGCTTGCTCAGGCCGAGGTTGTAGCGAGCGCTCCCGCGGCTGTCGGTGTGCCCCTCGATGCGGACCTTGATCGTGGCGTTGTCGCCCATCGCTAGAGCCACCTCGTTCAACAGCGGGAAGCTCTTGGACAGGATGCGAGCCTTCCCGGTGGCGAAGTGGACGGTCTGCTTCAGCTCGATGCGGTCATCGCGGATGACGATGCTCTTGTAGACGTCGGGGCAACCGTCGTCGTCGGCGTCGCCGTCGTAGTCCTCGGGCTGGTTCGGGCACTTGTCGTTGACGTCGGCGATGCGGTCCTGGTCGTTGTCGGGATCGGGGCAACCGTCGGCGTCCTCGAAGCCGTCTTTGTCCTCCGGCTGGAGCGGGCACTTGTCGGGCCCGTCTAGGATGCCGTCCTTGTCGTTGTCCGGCTCGGGGCAGCCGTCGGTGTCGGGCGGCAGGTGCCCGTTGTCGTCGAAGCCGTCTTTGTCTTCGGGGTTGTCCGGGCATTGATCGACGTCGTCGGCGATGCCGTCACCGTCCCGATCCTTGGCCAGGTCCGGGCAGCCGTCCTCGTCGTCGTCGCCGTCGAAGTCCTCTTTGTCGTTCGGGCAGCGATCGCGGCTGTCGGGGATGCCGTCACCGTCGGTGTCCTGGTCTTCCGGGCAGCCGTCCTGGTCCTCGTAGTTGTCGAAGTCCTCGGGGGCGTCGGGGCACAGATCGACGGCGTCGAGGATGCCGTCGCCGTCGCGATCGGCGTTCTCCTGGCACTCGGGGCGCGCCGCGACGAGCTCGGCCCGCTGGGTAGCGGCGACGGCGACGTCTACGTGGGCCTCGGCGCGCAGCAAGGCGCCCTGCGAGAGCTCGAGGCGAGCGAACTCCAGATGCGATCGCGCCAACGCGAGATCGCGCGGGGCGCACTTGTAGGCGGGCTTGTGGATCGAGTCGAGCGTCTGCTGGAGAGACGCCGACTTCGCTCGCAGGGCCGCGCCACCCACGCAACCCGTGAGCGGCAAGAGGGCCACCAAGAGGCAGAGCCTCATAGCGAGTCTCCGGTGACGCCCTTCACGGCGTCGTGGGGACGTGGGTCCACCGCGCCCGGCGCGTTCATCTCGCGCCCCGGGTTGCTCATCGCGAGTTCGCGCGCCATCTCGGCGAACTCCCGCGCCTTCTTGGCCAGATCGATCGCCGCCTGGAAGTCGGAGTAGCCCTCCTCCTCCCGGGCCTTGCGGAGGTACTCCCGCGCGCTGAGGTACTCGTAGATGGCGTAGTTCTCGGCGTTGGCCCCCTCGGCCGCCTCGACGGCGACCGTCGCCTTCGCGATCGCGGTGGTGGACGTGATGGGCCCACAGCCACCGAGAAACGCAAGAACGCAATAGAGGAGGCCTGCGCGCAGCCAGCGCGTCGTGGTCATGACGAGCTCTCTCCAAGACTTCGCGGGCGCTTCGATTTACACCGCGGGCTTTTCGGATGTCAAGCTTGCGAGACCCCGGAAAGGGCCGTGATTGTGGCGGCTTGGATGCCGTCTGCGAGGCGATCGACTAGTCGAGGATGGCCTCGATCTGGGCGTTGACCTCGTCAGCGGGGCGACCCTGGGCCACAGAGAGCTCCTGCACGAGCAGGTGGGTCGCCGTCTCGTAGACGCCCTTCTCCCCGTAGGAGAGCTGCTTGTCGGCCCGCGTCAGATGCAGATCGCGCAGCACCTGCGCCACCTCCTGCAGGCTCCCGCTCTGGATCTTCTCGACATACCGCCGGTAGCGCCGGTTCCAGTTGGGCTCGGCGATGGCGACCTCGGGGGCGCGTAGGGTGTCCATGATGGCGAGGATCTGGTCGGCGTCGACCAGGGAGCGCAGCCCGACGCGATCGGCGTTGTTGACGGGCACGCGGATCTTCTTCTCGGAGTCCAGGCAGCGCAGCACGTAGCAGGAGTGCATGTGCCCGCCCAGCTCAAGCTGCTCGATGCCCAGCACCTCCGTGACCCCTTGCCGGGGATAGACCGCCTTGTCACCAACCTCGAACGCCATCTCACACCTCCGCAATCAGCGAGCGCGTCACCCGCAGCACCTATTGTGCCAATCTACCGCATTCGGCGGCAAATTACCGGAATGATTGGCGAAGCGTCGGCGGGATGCCCACGCAGTTCGCCCGATGCACGGTCGCGAGTGGTCGTCTCGGACCCCATTTGTGGGCCCGTGACAGAAAATGCACTGCGATTCCGAGCGCTTCGGCGATGGCCACCGGAGTTGCCCCGTTGGGGCCATCGGTCCCCGGCCAGTCGGGGATCAGCCCTTACGCGCGAGCGTCTGGTGCTGGTCGAGGAGGCGGCCAATGGAGAAGCCCAGCAGCTTGCGACGGAGATCCTGGTCGCCGCGACCACCGGTGCGGGCAGCGACGATCGTGTCGACGAGCGTCTCCCGGTTGCCGTGGTCGGCGCGCAACGTCTGCTCGCGCCGCCACAAGCCGAGCAGCTTGCGGTTGCTGACGTGCATCAAGCGGTCGCGGAAGTCGTCCTCACC
Source organism: uncultured Nannocystaceae bacterium (assembly GCA_964402225.1). Lineage (GTDB taxonomy): Bacteria > Myxococcota_A > Bradymonadia > UBA7976 > UBA1532 > CAYOBQ01. Next base: position 78,304 of record CAYOBQ010000016.1, read on the forward strand.
CTCGTCCGCGGCGCGGTCGAGCAGGGGCATCAACTTTCCGACCAACTCTTCCTTGCTTCCGAACTCGGACTTGACGGTATGCAGGGGGGTCGCCATGACTGCTTCTCTCTTCGAAGGGGGTCGATTTGGGGCCGCGGTTGATAGCACACGCCCGGCAACGCTTCCAGAGGAATCGCGGCCTCGCCGTACTGCTGGCGCTGGCCTGCACGCCATCACCCGCTCCCCGGGGCCCAGACGCGGACCTACCGCGGCGCCGCGTCGACGCGGCCACCGCCCCGGCTCGGGGGATGGGGCGGGCGGGGCCGATCGAGCTCGATCTCGAGGGGCTTCGAGTGGCGGTCGACGAGGCGCGGATCCTCCAGACGTGGCGGGGCGGGGCCCCTCCCCCACCCGAGGCCCTCGCCAACCTCATGCTGCGTCGTCGGGTGCTCACAAAGGCCCTCGAGACGCGGGTCGTTCGACTCGAGGTGGCCCGACGCGGCCTCGAGATCCCGGCGGCAGAGGTCTCCGAGTTGATGCGCGCCGCGGCGATCGGCAAGGGCCCCCGCCCGCTGGCCGGGCCACCGGTCGAGGACCTCGAGGCGCGCATCTTCGCCCGCTTCGGCGCGCCGGTGGACCGCGTCGAGCGCGTGGCCCGCGACCTCGTAGAGTCGCGCGTGTTGACGGAGGCACTCCTCGACGGGGTCGACGACGCGACCCTGCGCTCCGCGTGGGCCGACGCGGGCACGAGCGTCCGGCTCGACCTGGTCGGCGTGTCCCGGGTCCCGACCTCCCGCGAGATCGACCAGGCCGTGGATGCGCGCGCCGCCGAGGTGGCGAGCTGGTACGAGGCGCACCGCAGCCGCTTCGTTCGACCGGCGCGGACCCTCGTGTCCCGGGTCTACGTCGCCTACGGAGCAGACCGCGGGGCGGCGCGGGAGAGGATCGAGGCGTTGCGGGCCCGGGTGGCCGGGGGAGAGGCGCTCGAGGCGGTGGCGAGGTCTGGGAGCGACGGTCCCAACGCCCGCCGGGGGGGGCGAATCGGTGCGCTCTCGCAGGCACAGCTCCCGGTGGCGTTCGAGGTGGAGCCACGCGGCGGCCTCACGCGCGTGGTCCCCGAACGGGAGGGCTGGGCCTTCTACCAGACGGAGGGCCGCCTCCCGGCGCAGTCGCGGACGCTCGAGGACGCGCGCATCCGGCGGGAGATCGCGGCGACGCTGTTGCGCGAGGCCGACGACCTGCCCCACGCCAGGCGCACCGCGGAGCGAGCGCGTGCGCTTCTGCGGCGCGCGCCGGACGGCGAAGCGCTGCGCGCGCTGGTGAAGACGGAGCGGCTGCGACGCCGCACCACCGAGCCCTTCAACCGGGGCGCCGCGAAGCTGGTGCCCAGCGTGGGCCTCGCCCCGAAGCTCTTCGCCGCCGCCTTCGAGCTCGAGGTCGGCGCCGTGACCCCCGTCTTCCACGTACGCCAGTCCTACCTCGTCGGACGACTGGTCGAGCGCACGGACGCGAAGCTCGAGGAGTGGCCCTCCGAACGAGGGGCTTGGACGCGCGCGTGGCGGGCGCGCTCGCGCCAAGGAGCCATCGAGCGCTGGCTCAACGAGCGGCTGGGCGGGGAGAAGCTGTGGGTCGACATGGAGCGCCTGCGCGCGCTGACGCTCGAGGACCTTGGCCTGTAGCTACTGCTTCCAGCCCGCGAGCAGGTCCCGGGCGTCGTCAGCTTCGTCGGAGCCGGGCTGCCGTTCCACGAGGGCGCGGGCGACGGCGACGGCCTCGGGGCGCTCGTCCGCCGCCCACAAGAGCTCCGCGAGCAGCCAGCTCGCCATGGCCCAGCGGTCGGCGACGTCGGCGAAGTCGCGGTGCAGGGTCTCGAGGCGACCGCGGGCGGAGACGGGCCGGTCCTGGCGCAGGTAGAAGCGAGCGACGTAGAGTTCGTAGTCGGCCAGGGCCCCTCGGCACTCGAGGATTCGCTCGCGGGCCTCGGCGACGTGCTCGTCCTCGGGCGCTCGGTCCACGTAGCGCTGGAACGCGCGGAGGGCGTCTTTGGTCGCCGCCTGGTCCTTCTCGTGGGCCGGCGGGAAGAGGAAGAAGTCGCTGGGGATCTCCTCGAAATGGCACACGCCGATGCGCCACATCGCGTAGGGCACCTTGCGGTGGTTGGGGCGCACGCGGACGAAGGTGCGGTAGCCGTCGGCGGCCTCGATGTACTTGTCCTGCTCGAAGTAGGTGTCGGCGAGGCGCAGCTCGCTGAGGGCGGCGTACTTGCTGTAGGCGAACTTGTTCTTCACGTAGGTGAAGTGCTTGACCGCCTCGAGGTACTCGCTGTCCTCCAACGCCTCCTGACCCTGCTGGAAGCGGTGTCGGGCCGAGCCGGAGTACGACGAGTCGGGCTGCACCGACGAACACGCGGCGAGCAGCGAGAGGAGAAGGAGGCGATGCATGGCGGGCAGGTACCACCGGGTCGGGGTTTTGGCAACGACCTCTCCGAATTGACCGCGAGGGTCCGATTTCGCTACTCACTGACGGCTCAACGTCCAGGGGTTCGTCCTTGAAGCGCGTCGCCGCCGCTCTGCTCATCCCGCTGCTGTGCGGCTTCCAAACCCTCGACGGCGACGACACCGCCTGGGACGAGGATCCGACCTACACCATCCTCAACAGCTCCGCCGACATCGCCGACGGCTCGGACGCGCGGGCGATACAGCGGGCGTTTGAGACCTGGAGTGAGGTGCGCGGGGCGAACCTGGACTTCCGCCAAGTCGGGAACGGAGGCCAGATCACCCTCGAGTTTCTCGAGCGTTGGCCCCGCGAGTTCGGTGAGTTCACGGCGGGCATCACCCGCACAGACCGTCGCCGGGGGCGCATCCGAGGGGCCGAGATCCAGTTCAACGGGCAGACGTTCCAGTGGTCGACTGTGGGGGATCCGGCGCGCAGCGACGTGGGGGGCGTCGCGACCCACGAGATCGGTCACGCCATTGGCCTCGGACACAGCTTCTACCGGGAAGCGACGATGTACTGGACGGGCGGCGACATCGACCTGCGGGATCTCGCGGGCGACGACGTCCGCGGGGTGCAGTTCCTGTACGGCCAGCGGGGCGGCGGGCTGGCCTGCGACACCTGCGAAGGCGACGGCGACTGCGCGAGCGGGCCGTGCCTTCAGTTCGGCGTTGGGACGTCTTGCGGGCAGAGCTGCGAGGGCGGCTGCCCCGAGCATATGGCGTGCTTCGAGCTGCAGAACGGAGGCACGACGTGTGCGCCCGAGGCGCGCGGGTGCTCGGACAACGACCTGCGCGGGGAGATCGCGGCGGGGGACTACTGCTTTGGCTCCGCGCAGTGCGCGGGGGGGGCGATGTGCGCTCCGACGGAGGACTCGGCCCTGTGCATCGAGCCGGGCTCGCGCCGCTTCGGCGAGGCGTGCGAGTTCAGCCCCGAGTGTCAGGGCGAGATCTGCATCCCGCTGGACGACGAAGGCCACAACGTCTGCAGCGCCGCCTGCACCCCGGGGCGCGGCAACTGCCCCGGTGGGGCCGAGTGCGTCGAGTTGGAAGAGCCGATCGACGACATCCGCGGGTTGTGCATTCCCCCCGGGGACGTGGGCGAGGGGGGAGAGTGCGGAGATGCGCTGTCGCGCTGCGGCGAAGGGCTGATCTGCCTCGGCATCAGGGAAGACGCCGGGATCTGCGTCCGCGGCTGCGACCCGGCGCGGCCTGGGATCTGTGGCGGTGGCGACGCCGTCTGCCTCGATGTGGGCGGCGGCAACGGCGTGTGCTCGCCCGGCGACGGTGGCCTCGGCGACCCCTGCGAGGTGACCTACGAGTGCGAGAGCTTCGTGTGCGTCGAGACGCGCAACGGCGGCGCGTGCAGCCGAAGCTGCTCCGACAACGAGCCCTGCCCGGACGACTGGTACTGCGCCCGCACGTTGAACGGCCGGACCTGTTTTCAACGCGACGGAGGCGAGGGCGAGGGTGAGGGCGAAGGTGAGGGCGAAGGCGAAGGTGAGGGCGAGGGCGAGGGCGAGGGCGAGGGCGAAGGCGAAGGCGAAGGCGAAGGCGAAGGCGAAGGCGAAG
>CAYOBQ010000017.1:0-78998 GCA_964402225.1 uncultured Nannocystaceae bacterium
AGAGCTGACCGCTGAGTGCTGAGAGCCCTCCACACTCCCTCCGTCAGAATCGGGACATGCACCCAGAGTGGGACCGGAGAGTCGACGAAGTCATGCGCCCTGGTCGCGGTGTCCGAAGAGCCTTCCCCCCGACTCTGGCCATCGCGGCTCTGATCGCGTCTTGTGTCCGCGCCTTCCTCCGCCAACGCCGGCTTCGACCCCGCCGAGCTTCCGGCGCTTGTGGCCGAGATCGAGGGGCTCGTTCTAGAGTAGTTCACGAGCGCGTGAACGCTTCGCGTTAGACGATGTTTCGCAGTCGCCCGGCGAGCCCCGCCGCCTTCTTGAGCCAGGTGCCGAAGCGCTCGGTGCCCCGTGGCATGCGGAGCGACATCATCATCCGAAGGAGGGTCTGGGCCAGCTCGCACATCGCCAGCAGCATCTTCATTCGGTCGACGTCGTAGCGCACCTCGTGCCCGAGGCTCGCCGCGTACTCGCACTCCTCGATCGCCGCTTCGAGGGCCAGCCGAGCCGCCTCGATCAGCATCCACTCGCGCGATCGCAGCACGTCGGAGATGGTGGGCCACACGTCGATCACCGCTTCGTACGGGGCGTTGCGGTGATCTCCCGTGGCGCGGAGCAGCCCGTGGGAGACCAACTCGGCGACCGCGCCGCTGACCAGCGAGCGGCTGATCCCGAGCGTCTGGGCGATCTCGCTTTGCGCCATCGGGCTGGCCCGGAGAGCGAGCAGCGTCCAGATGCGCCCATGGACTGCCTTGAAGCCCCAGTACTCGATGAACGCGCCCACCGCGTCGCCCACCCGGACGATGTGTCGGGTGAGCCGCTCGTCGCGTCGGCTGTCTCGGATCTCGGTCGCCGTCTCCATCTGGTCACTCTAACGCAACTTGCGTCGCCTGTGGGTCTTCGCTACCGTTCGCCCGTGTTGTTCACGCAGCCGTGAACATGTGACCAGGAGGAGCGAATGAGCCGCGACTCGCGCGCCAGGGACGAAGATTGGAGCGCGGCGCTACGGCGTGCGAGCACGGGGAGCGCCCCGTTCTTCGCGTGGTGGGACGCCACCCGGGGCGTGCGAGTCGTCGCCAGGGCGGGGGGCGGCCTGGATGCGTCGAACGGGCTTCGCGTCATTTCACGCGAGTTCGACAACTCCAGAAGCCGGCACTTCAGCCCATGGATGCCGTGGGTTCAGGCGCTGTCTGCTGGTTGCTACGCCGCAGAGGAGTATAGTTCTATTGGGTGTGAACAACGCGGGAGGGGCCCCGCGTCGAGGCTGTTGGGCGAGTCCCGCGCGAGCTTCTGCGAGCGGGTGGCGGTGGCGAGGGCGCGGTGCCGGCGGCGACCCTGGGACAGTCGAGCTGGATTCGGTCTGCGTGGATTCGGTCTGCGTGGATTCGGTCTGCGTGGATTCGGTCTGCGTGGATTCCACAAGGTCGTGTTGGCTCGGTCGGTTCGCTATCGGGCGCCCGCCGGTCGCCGTTTCGACGCCGCGGCCACGGCGGCCCTCCTGAGCGCCGGGGATCCCGCGTCGGTCGTCTTCGCCGTCGGCGTGGGGGACGGGCGGGTCCTGGTCGGCGCGACCCCGGAGCTGTTGGCGAGCGTGCGCGGTCGGCGGGTCGCCACCCACGCGCTTGCTGGGACCGCGCCCGCGAGCGCGCCGCCGGGGCATCTCCTCGCGAGCGCGAAGGACCGACGCGAGCATGCCTTGGTGGTGGAGGGCATCCGCGCCGAGCTCCGCCCCCTGTGCGCCGAGCTCCGGGTCGCCGACACGCCGCGCGTTCGGACGCTGCGTCGCATGCGTCATCTCGAGACGCCGATCGAGGGTCGGCTTCGGGAGGGGGTGGGCCTGGGGGACGTGGTCGCCGCGCTGCACCCTACGCCGGCCTTGGGTGGGCGGCCCCGCGAAAGCGCGATGGCGTGGCTGCGGGCCCACGAGCCTCTGGATCGGGGGCCCTTCGGCGCGCCGCTGGGCTACGAGCTGCCCAACGGTGACGGCGACGTCGTGGTGGCGATCCGGTGTCTGCTCGTGGACGGCGCGTGGGCCACGGGCTATGCCGGCGCGGGGATCGTGGCCGAGAGCGACCCGGACGCCGAGTGGGCAGAGACGGAGCTGAAGCTGGCCTCGGTGGCGGAGTCCCTGGCGTTCGAGCCGGCGGCCACGGCGGATCGTCGAGGGGCCCATGGATAGCGCGCTCCTCTTGGGCGCCCTCGCGGCGCGCGGCCTCCGCGAGGTCGTCGTCTCCCCCGGCTCGAGGAGCGCGCCGCTGGTCCTCTCTGCGCTCGACCATCCCGAGCTGACGGTTCGGGTGGTCCTCGACGAGCGTGTCGCGGGCTTCGTCGCCCTCGGCCTGAGCCGGGCCGGCGGGCGCCCGGTGGCCCTCGTGTGCACCTCGGGGAGCGCGGCGGCCCACTACCTCCCAGCGCTGGTCGAGGCCGACGCCTCGCGGCTGCCGTTGTTGGTGCTCACCGCCGACCGCCCCCCCGAGCTGCACGGCTGCGGGGCGCCCCAGACCGTAGACCAGCGTCGCTACTTCGGAGCGTTCGTGCGGGGCGCCCGGGACCTGTGCGGTCCGATGCCCGACGCCGCGTGGGTGCAGGCCGCCGTCGCCGCGGTCGATCTCGCGACGGGCATCCCCGCGGGGCCGGTCCACCTCAACGTGGCCTTCCGCGAGCCGCTGTGGGACCCCGAGGCCGACGGGCAGGTCCGGCGGCCGTCGGCGCAAGTCGGCGCCGTACGCGGTGCGCCGCGGCTCGAGTCGAGCGCCATCGCGGAGCTCACGGATCGGCTTCGCTCCGCCGGGAGGGGGGTAGTCTTCTGCGGCCCCGGCGCGGGCGTCTCGGCGTCCGGCGTGCGGCGCCTGGCGGATCACCTCGGCTGGCCGCTGCTCGCGGAGGCCGCCTCCGGGACGCGCTTCGGCGCCCCCCCAGGCGGGGTGGTCTGGAGCTACGACGCGCTGGTTCGCGCCGGCGCCCCGGCCCCGGATCTGGTGCTGCAGTTCGGCCGCGCGGCGGTCTCGAGGCCGCTTCTGAGGTGGCTGTCCGGGGGGCCGTGCGTCCGCGTCGACGCCGCCGGGGCGCGCCACGACCCAGCCCTCGCGGGTGGGGTGCTCGTCGCCGCGGATCCCGAGCACCTGGCGCGCGATCTCGCGGACGCCCTCGGCGCGGCCCCGGCGGATGACAGATGGCGCGCTGCCTGGATGGCGGCCCAGACCCGCGTCGCCGCCCTCGTCTCTGCCGCCGACGCAGAGCTGTGGGAGGGGGCGGTGGCCCGAGCGGTGGTGGCGGCCCTCCCGCTGGGCCATGCGCTCCACGTCGCCAGCAGCATGCCCTTTCGAGATGTCGACGCCTTCGTCCCCGCCGCCGGGCGCGCGCTGCCGGTCTTCGCGAGCCGCGGCGCCAACGGGATCGACGGGACGATCGCGACGGCCGCCGGCGAGTCCCTGGGCCGGGGCCCCGTCGCCCTGCTGACTGGCGATCTCGCCTTCCTCCACGACGTGGGCGGATTGCTGGCAGCGGCGGAGCTCGGGGCGGATCTGACGGTGGTGGTGATCGACAACGGCGGCGGCGGGATCTTCGACTTCCTCCCGATCGCCGCGCACCCGACCGCCTTCGAGCGTTGCTTCACGACGCCCCAGCGAGGGCGGATCGACGCCCTCTGCGCCGCCGCGGGCGCATCCCACACGCGCGTCGAAGACGTCCACGAGCTGCGCCCCGCCCTCTCGGCGGCGCTGGGTCGGCCAGGGCTCGACGTCGTGCAGATCATCATCGAGCGCCACCGGAACGTGGCGCGTCATCACGAGCTGACCGCCGCCTGCGAGGCGGCGCTTTCGGAGGAGTGCCCATGGAGCCCGTCGTCGACTGGGTGAAGGTCCGCGAGTTCGAGGACATCACCTATCTGAAAGGCTGCGGCATCGCCCGCGTGGCCATCGATCGGCCGGACGTGCACAACGCCTTCCGGCCCCAGACGCTCTTCGAGCTGAGCGAGGCCTTCCGCGACGCGCGGGAGGACCCGAAGGTCGGCGTCGTGATGCTCACCGGCGAGGGGGGGCGCGCCTTCTGCTCCGGGGGGGACCAACGCGTCCGTGGGGACCAGGGCTACGTGGGCGCCGACGGGGTGCCACGCCTCAACGTCCTCGATCTCCAACGTCAGATCCGCTCGCTGCCGAAGCCAGTGGTGGCCGCGGTGGCCGGCTACGCGATCGGCGGCGGCCACGTCCTGCACCTGGTCTGCGATCTGACGATCGCCGCCGACAACGCCGTCTTCGGGCAGACCGGACCCAAGGTCGGCAGCTTCGACGGTGGCTTCGGCGCGAGCTACCTCGCCCGCTGCGTCGGCCAGAAGAAGGCCCGCGAGATCTGGTTCCTCTGCCGCCAATACGGCGCCGACGAGGCGCTGCGGATGGGCCTGGTCAACACCGTCGTCCCCCTGGCGGAGCTCGAGGCCGAGACGGTGCGGTGGTGCCAGGAGATGCTGGCGCTCTCGCCGATGGCGCTGCGGATGCTTAAGTGCAGCTTCAACGCTGAGCTCGACGGCCAGGCGGGCATCCAGGAGCTCGCGGGCAACGCCACGTTGCTCTTCTACATGTCGCAGGAGGCGCAGGAGGGGAAGGCGGCCTTCCTCGACAAGCGCGCCCCCGACTTCGACCGGTTCCCGCGCCTCCCGTGAGCGCGTGGATCGCCGCTATCCGCCCGGCGACGCTCTGGGCCGCGGTGGTCCCCGTGGCGGTGGGGACCGCCCTGGCGATCGCCGACGGTCACCGCGCGTGGCTGGTGGCGCTCTGGGCCCTCGTCGGCGCCGTGCTCATCCAGATCGGCACCAACCTGGTCAACGATCTCGCCGACTTCCACGCTGGCGCCGACGGCCCCGATCGCCTGGGCCCCCCGCGCGCCACCGCCCAGGGCTGGCTCACCTCGCGACAGGTGGCGGGCGGCGCGGCCCTGGCCCTCACCCTCGCCGCGCTCGTCGGCGCGTGGCTGGTCACCGTCGGCGGATGGCCGATCCTCGCCCTGGGGGTCGCGAGCATCGCCTGCGCGGTCGCCTACACCGCGGGACCCTTCCCCCTCGGCTACCTCGGTCTCGGCGACCTCTTCGTCCTGCTCTTCTTCGGGCTGGGCGCCGTCGGTGGCAGCTACTTCCTCCAGGCGGGGACCTGGTCGGTCGAGAGCGCCGCCGCCGGGGTGGCCGTCGGGGCCCTGGCCACCGCCATCCTGGTGGTCAACAACCTCCGCGACCGAGCCGGCGACGCCCGCGTCGGGAAGCGCACGCTGGCGGTCCGCTTCGGGCCCCGCTTCGCCCGCCTCGAGTACGCCGCGCTGCTGGCCGTCGCCTACCTCGCCTGCCCGGCCATGGGCTGGTGGCTCCCGCTGCTCAGCGCGCCGGTGGCGGTCGTCGCCATCCGCGGCGTCTGGCGGCGCGACGGGGCCGCGCTCAACCCGCTGCTCGGCGCCACCGCCCGCCTCGAGCTGGTCTTCGGTGCGCTGTTGGCGCTGGAGGTCCTGTCGTGACCGGTCCCCGGATCGCCGCGGCCCGCGTCACGCCATATACCGCCCCGCGCGACGGTCACTGGCTCACGCTCACCGACGGGGACGGCGTCGAGGGGACCGGCGACGCGGCCCCCTTCCCGGGCTTCGGCAGCCTGGACTCGACCCGCGTCGCTGGCGCCCTGGCCCACGCCGTTCGGGTCCTCCCCGGGCGCTCGGTGGCCGAGGCCCGCCGGCTCACCGACGAGCTGCGCGACGTCCCCGAGGCGGCCCACGCGCTGGACCTCGCCCTCCTCGATCTGGAGGCGCGGTGCACCGCCCGGTCGATCCGCGAGCTGCTCGACCCCCGCGCCGCCACCACCGTCTCCACCCACACCCTCGTGCGCGACGCCCGCGAGGCGCGCCTCGCCATCGATCGGGGGGCCCGGGTTCTCAAGACGAAGGCGCCGATAGGCGTCGTGGCGGCCATCCGCGCCGCGCTGGGCCCCGATGTGCGCCTGCGGGTGGACGCCAACGGCCGCTGGGACCCAGAGACCGCCCGCGCGCGCGTCGATCGCCTCGCGGCCCTCGGCGTCGAGTGGGTCGAGCAGCCCGTCGCGGCCCTCTGTGACCTCGGCGCGCTCCGTGGGCGAGGGGTGCCCATCGCCGCCGACGAGGTGGTCTCGCGCGCGCCCACCGACGCGGTCCTGGAGGCGGCGGACGTGGTGATCGTCAAGCCGATGTTCGTCGGCGGCCTGCGCGCCGCTCTCACGCTGGCACGCGCCGCCCTCCACGCGGGCCGCGTCGCGTGCATCACCCACGCCCTCGAGTCTCGCGTCGGCCGCATGGGCGCCTGGCACGCCGCCGCCGCCCTCCACGAGCCGAGCCTCGTCCACGGGGTCGCCGGATGATGATCCCCAACCCGATCCAGAGCGCCGCCCTCGCGCGGCCCGAACACGCGCTCCTGATCACCCCCGGCGAGCGGATCACCGCTCGGGAGATGCTCGCGGCCGTGGTTCGACGCGCCGCAGCCCTCGACGTGGGCCCCGGCGACGTCGTCCCGCTCCCCGTCGAGCGCACCGCCGAGTGGGTGGTCGACCTGCACGCCGTGGGCTGGACCGGCGCCGCGGCCGCTCCTCGACAGACGGCCCGCGCCACGATCCCCGACGTCTGCGGAGGCGGCCACCCGGGGGCCTGGACGTTGGCGCAGCCTCGGCTGGTGGTGGAGACCTCCGGCACCACGGGGGCGCCCAAGCGGATCACGATCACCACCGGCCAGCTCCTCTTCGGCGCCTTCGGCTCGGCGATCCGCCTCGGCCACCTCCCGACGGATCGCTGGCTGCACTGCCTGCCGCTGGACCGCATCGGCGGCCTCGCGATCCTCTTCCGCTGCGCCTTCTACGCCACCACCGTGGAGCTCCTGCCGCGCTTCTGCCCCCTGGCCGTCGCCGAGCGCCTCGACTCCGGCACGATCTCCCAGATCTCGCTGACGCCGACGATGCTGGCGGACGTGCTCGATGCGAGGAGGGAGGTCCCGTTTCCCGCGGCGCTGCGCGCGATCCTCGTCGGCGGCGACGCTCTGCCCGTTGCGCTCCGCGGCCGTTGTCGGGCCCTCGGCGCCCCGGTGGCCGAGACCTGGGGCATGACGGAGGCGGGCTCGCAGATCTGCACCCGCGCCCCCGGGGATCTGCGTGAGGGCGCCCTGCCTCCGCTGCCCTTCGCCCGGATCACGGCGGAGGACGTGCTGGTGGTCGAGGGTCCGCTGGTCGGCGGCCGGCTGCGCACCGGCGATCGCGGGCGTGTCGAGGGCGGGGGGGTCGTCGTCGATGGTCGGGCCGATGGGGTCATCGTCTCCGGCGGGATCAACCTCTCGCCGGGCACGATCGAGGCGGCCTTGGCGGCCCACCCGGAGATCGTCGCCGCGGCGGTGGTCGCGGTGCCCCACGCGCGGTGGGGCCACCGACCGGTGGCGCACCTCGTGGGCCGCGGGGGGCCGGTGGACGCCGCGGAGCTCGACGCCTTCTGCGCCGCGCGGCTCGCCCGCTACGAGCGGCCCGACGCCTACCGGTGGCACGCCTCCCCTGCTCGACTACGCCAGGAGGTCCAGGCGCTTCATGCCGTCGACGAAGGCCTCCGGGACGCCGCGGGGCTCGAAGCCGGGCAGATCCACGAAGGCGTGCTTCAAGCGCACGGTGCAGCGGAGATCGGCGTCGTCGGCGCCGGTGATGGTGTAGGCGAAGACCACCGAGCGCTCGCCCAACCGGTCGACGGTGGCCCGGACGGCGAGGCGGTCGCCGTGTCGGATGGGACGCCGGTAGCTCGCTTCGGTGTGCACCAGCGGCATCCCGAAGCCGAGGTGCTCGAAGAGAGTCGAGACCTCCCCGAAGGCCGCGCACAACAGCTCCTCGAAGCACACGTGGGCGTACTCGTAGGCCCGCGCGAAGAAGACGATGCCGACGCGGTCCACCTCGTGGAAGCGGGCGGTGAGGACGTACTCGAACGCCACGGGGCGCAACTCCAGGAGGGACCGGGATGAGCCAACCTACATCGATCGGCGTGTGCAGCCCACCGCCGACCACCGCGGCGGCGCGGCTGGCCGCCGTCTCGCGCAGCGCCGGACTGCACCATCTCGATGGGCTCGAGGCCGCGCTCTCGGAGGTCGGCCGCCGCGGCGACGACCTCGGCTGGCGCTCGGCGCGCTACCTGCTGGCGCGCCCGGGGAAGCGCATCCGCCCGGTCTGCGTGGCGCTCGCGGCGCGGGTCGGCGGGCGCCTCTTCGACGGCCCGGTGCGCGACGCGGCGGTCGCCTGCGAGCTGGTTCACACAGCGACCCTGCTCCACGACGACGTCATCGACGAGGGGGAGGAGCGGCGCGGGGCGCCCGCGGCGCGGCGGATCTACGGGAACTCCGCCAGCGTCCTCGGCGGCGACCACTTGCTGGTGGAGGCGCTGCGCACGATCGACGCGGGGCTCCCGGCCATGCGCACCGAGCTCCTCGACGTGGTGGCGGCGATGGTCAACGCGGAGGCGATCCAGCTCGAGGGCCGGCGCCGCTTCGACGCCGACCGCGCCCTCTACTTCCGCGTCGTCGAGGGCAAGACCGCGGCGCTCTTTCGCTGGGCGCTGCGCGCCGGTGGAGTCGCCGCCGGGCTCCCGGCGCGGGCCGTCTCCGCCCTCGGCGTCTTCGGCGGCGCCCTCGGGGTGGCGTTTCAGATCATCGACGACGTGATCGATCTGGTCGGCGACCCCGCGGCGACGGGGAAGACGGCCTGCGCGGATCTGCGGGAGGGCAAGCGGACGTGGCCGCTGCTGCTCGCCGCCGAGCGCGATCCGGGGCTGGCCGTGGGCCTGCGTCGCTTCGCGAGCGGCGCCGGTGAGCCCGACGCGGACGCCGCCGCGCGGCTGGTCGCGGACGTCTGCCGGACCGGGGCCATCGAGGACGCGCGGGTCGAGGCACATCGGTTCGGAGATCGGGCCCGCGCGGCCTTGCGCGACCTGCCCCACAACCCGGCCCGCGACGCGCTCTCGACGGTGCTGTGCGCGGCCCTCGCGAGGGAGGCTTGAGATGCTGCTGACGCTTCGCCCCGACGCCGACACGGACCGCGTCTGCGACACCCTCCGGGGCATGGGGCTGTGGACCCGCCTGCTCGCCGATGGCGAGCTTCGAGCGGTGCGGATCGTCCCGCCCTCGCCCTCGGTGGACGCCGAGCGCCTGCGTGCGCTGCCCGGGGTCGCCGCGGTCTTCTTGGCCCGCGGGGCTCACCCGCGGGTGGACGCCCAGCGCCGCCTGCCCATGCGGGTGGGGGACCTCGTCGTCACCGGCGGGATGCTGGTCGCCGGTCCGTGCAGCGTGGAGTCCGAGGAGGGCGTCTTTGCGGCGGCCTCCATCGCCGCGGGCATGGGCGCGAAGGTGCTGCGCGGGGGGGCGTTCAAGCCGCGGACCTCGCCCTACGCCTTCGCCGGGCACGGCGCCGCCGCCTTGGACTGGATGCGCGCCGCCGCCGACGCCCACGGGCTGGCGGTGCTCACGGAGGTGATGAGCGAAGGCGACACGGACGCGGTCTGCGCGCGCGCCGATTGGCTGCAAATCGGCTCCCGCAACATGCAGAACTTCGCCCTGCTGCGGGCCGTCGGCGCCGCCGGGATGCCCGTGCTGCTCAAGCGGGGGGCGGCGGCGACGGTGGAGGAGTGGCTGCTCTCGGGGGAGCACCTGCTCGCCGCCGGGGCCCGCCAGGTCATGTTCTGCGAGCGCGGTGTCCGCGGCTTCGATCCGATGCTCCGCAACGTGCTCGACCTGGGCTCCGTAGCGTTGTTGAGCCACGCCCTGGGGCAGCCCGTGATGGTCGATCCGAGCCACGCCGCGGGCCGGCGTGACCTCGTGCCCGCGCTGGTCGCGGCGTCCCTGGCGGTGGGGGCCGACGCGGTGATGGTCGAGGTGCACCCCGACCCCGGCAGCGCGCTGAGCGATGGGCCCCAAGCCCTCGGCGGCGAGGAGGTCAGCGCGATTCGAGGGCTCTATGCGGGCTGACGGGAGCGGCGTGATGTTCGACGCCATCGCGCCCCGCTACGACGTGCTCAATCGGCTGCTGAGCCTGGGCCTCGACCGCGGGTGGCGGCGCCGGCTGGTGCGCCGCGTCGCCGGGGAGGGTCCGGTCCGCGTCCTCGACGTGGCCACCGGGACCGCCGACGTCGCCCTCGCGGTGGCGCACCGTAACCCTCGCGCGCGCGTAACGGGCCTGGATCCGAGCCAGGGGATGCTCGAGGTCGGGCGCCGCAAGGTCATCGACGCGGGTCTCTACCGGCGGGTCGGGTTGGTGGTGGGAGACGCGCAGCGGATGCCCTTCGCCGACGGCGAGTTCGACGCCTGCTGCATCGCCTTCGGTATCCGCAACGTCCCGGACCGCGACGCGGCGCTGGCGGAGATGCGTCGCGTGACCCGGCCCGGCGGGGTGGTCGCCGTGCTCGAGTTGGCCGAGCCGGACGGCGGCGTCCTCGCGCCCCTGGCGCGCTTCCATGTGCACCACGTGGTCCCGCGGATCGGAGGGTGGCTCTCGGGGGCCGGCGCCTACGGCTATCTGCGCGACTCGGTCGCCGCCTTCCCCCCCGCGGACGTCTTCGCGAGCCGAATGGACGCCGCTCGGCTGGGCCGGGTGGAGGTCCTGCGGCTGGGCTTCGGCGCGGCGCATTTGTATAGCGGCCTCAGTTGTTAGTATGACCCCTCTCCGAAAGGGGCGCTTTGAAGTTCTGTCCGAGCTGCGACCAGCATTTCGACGACGACCTCGATCTGTGCCCAGAGCACGGCCTGAAGCTGCTGCGCCTGCTCGATCCCGACGGCGCAGAGGACCTCCTCATCGGCCGCACGATCGAGGGCCGCTACGAGATCGACGGCCGCATCGGCGCGGGTGGGATGGGCGCCGTCTACAGCGCGACCCAGGCCATGGTCGGGCGGCGCGTCGCGATCAAGGTGCTCAAGCCCGACGTCGCAAACGACGTCATGGCCGTGAAGCGGTTCATGCAGGAGGCGCGAACGGCCAGCGCCCTCTCACACCCCAACACGATCACCATCCACGACTTCGGCCAGACCGGCGACGGCCTGCTCTACCTGGTCATGGAGTTCGTGGCGGGCGAGACCCTCGACGCGGTGAGTGGGCGCGACGGCGCGATGCCGCCGGCCCGGGCGGCCCACATCGTCCGCCAGATCCTCAACGCGCTCCAGGAAGCCCATGGCGCGGGCGTCGTCCACCGCGACCTGAAGCCAGACAACGTGCTGATCAGCCCCCAGGCGGGGAACCCCGACTTCCTCAAGGTCCTGGACTTCGGCCTCGCGAAGGTCACCGGCGAGAACGCGTCGGAGGGTGGGCTCACGCGGACCGGGCAGGTCTTCGGCACACCGGCCTACATGTCCCCGGAGCAGGCCCGGGGCGAGGTCGCCGACGCCCGCGCCGACCTGTACGCCGTCGGCTGCATCCTCTACGAGCTGCTCTCGGGTCGCCGCCCCTTCGAGGCCGAGCAGCCGCTGGCGCTGTTGGTGATGCACCTCCAGGACCCGCCGCCGCCCTTCGAGACCCTCGATCCGCCGGTCGATGTCCCCGCGCCCCTGGCGCGCGTCGTGATGCGCGCGATGGAGAAGGCGCGAGAGGCGCGCTACGCCACCGCCACCGAGATGCTCGAGGACCTCGCCGACGCGCTGGAGCAGGCGGGCATCCACACCGGCTACACCAGCAACCCGAAGGGGCTCGCCCCCATCCCGTCGGGCTTCATCAGCAGCCCGGCCCTCGACCAGACGATGCTGCCGACGGACTCCGGGCAGATCCTCGAGGCGGCCTTCGACGAGACGATGCTGCCGACGGACTCCGGGCAGATCTACGGCGCGGGGGGCGTCTCAAGCCCGGCGCTGGACGCGACCATCGCGCCCACCGGCAGCGAGCTCGACGTCGCCCTCGACTCGGACCTCCGCGGCGGAATGGAGCCACCGCCCGCAGCCCGGAGCCGGGGCCCTCTGGTCGGCCTGGGGCTCGCGGTGCTCGCCGTGGGCGCCGGGGCGGCGTGGTGGGTTCAGCGCCCCCAGCCCGTCGAGCCAGCGCCGACGCCGCCGCCGGTCGTGGCCGCCGCCGCCCCCGCTCCGCCCGACGCGCGGGTGGTGGACGCGGCCCCGCCCAAGACCGTTCACGTGCCCTTCGAGTCCACGCCGGCCGGCGCGCAGGTCGAGGTGCGCGTCGGCGATGGCGAGAAGGTCGTCAGCATCACCACCCCCGGCGGCGCGGCCTTCGACAACGGCGCCCGAATCCGCGCCGCGTTCACCCTCGCCGGCCACGCCGAGCTCGTCGCGGAGCGCACGGTGCGCCCTGGGCTGAAGGTGGTCGAGACGCTCTTCGAACTCGAGACGCCCGAGCCCGCGGCGAAGCCGACAAAGAAGAAGAAGAAGCGCCGCCGCTGGGGGCGGCGCCAGCAGAAGGTGAAGCCGCCGCCCCAGCCGGTGGTCGCACCACCGCCACCGCCACCACCACCACCCAAGGACGAGCCCGTCGACTGCCTCGACTGCGACCTCAAGTAATCAGACGAGCCCGCGGTACATGTCTGCGTAGCCCTGCACCGCGGTGCCGAGCCCGAGTCGCTCCACCGCCCAGGTGCGCGCCGCGGCGCCGATGCGGGAGCGCTGCCCCTCGTCGTCCAGGAGATCGCCCATCGCCGCGCCGAGGGCGTCGCTGTCGCGCTCGACGAGGACCCACTCCTCGCCGCCTCGGCCCAGCTCGGGGGAGACGCCGAGGAAGCGCCCGCTGACCACCGGCAACCCGGTCGCCATGGCCTCGATGACCGCGTTGGGCAGGCCCTCCACGCGCGAGGCGAACCAGAAGGCGTCCGCCGCGCGCAGGTACTCCTCGACGTTCCATACGAGCCCCGTGAAGTGGACCCGTGGGTCATCGCGTTCCCGGAGCCCGGCGAGGTAGCCGTCGTTGCGGGCGGGGCCGACCAGCACCAGGTGCGCGTCGGGGCGACTCGCCGCGAGGGCCCGCCACGCGTCGAGCATCAGCGCGTGCCCCTTCCGCGGGACGATCGCGCCACAGCTCACCACGATGCGACCCTCCACCGGCAACCCCAGGGTCCGTCGCAGCGCCGCCTTCTCTCCCTCGGCCGCCGGACGGAACCGGTCGGTATCGATGCCATTGGGGATCGCGTGGATCGGGGTACGGACGCCGATCTCGCGGAGCGAATCCGCCATCGCGCTGCTGTTGACGACCACCGCCGTCGCGAGCTCGAAGGGCGCGCGCCACACGAGGGGCTGGACGCGGCGCCACAGGGGTCGGGGGCTGGGCTCATTGAGCAGCGTGTAGCCGACCACGACCGGGATGCCCGCGGCGCGCACCACCGACAGCCACGGGGAGAAGGCGAGCTCCGCCGAGCCGACTTGGACCACGTCGGGGCGCGTGCGCAGACAGAAGCGCGCGAGGGCCGCGCCGTACATCGGGGTGCGCAGCCTTCGATCGTGGAGGCGGACGCGGTGCACCGAGACGCCGTCGACCTCGCGGGGCGGAACCGAGCGTCCTACCGGGACGTCGATCCAGTCCGAGGTGTCCTCGTCGGCGCGCAGCTTGTGGGCCGGCGTCGTCGCGGCGAAGACCGACATCGAGATGCCCTGCGCGCGCAGCCCCGCGGCGTAGCGCTTGAAACGAAGGGCCGCCCCCGAGTAGCCGGGGAAGTAGGAGCGCAGGGCCAACAGCATCCGCATGGCGTCCAGGTACCATTTCGCGTACGCGCCGGTCCACGGGTCGGGTAGGGTGGCCTGGTGCAGGCCATAGCCGGGCTCGGAATGGTGGTCATCCTCGCCTGGCCGCAGGCCCAGGAGGCGGGGGAGACCGCGCGCTCGGTCCTCCGAGACGACGCCTACCAGCGAACCCTACCCGTGGGCGAGGCACCGAAGGCACCGAAGGCACCGGAGAGCTCGGAGTCTTCCTCGCCCCGCGACTGGAGGGGGGGCGCGTCGGCGAGCGGACAGTCGAGCGGTGACTCGATCGGGACGGCGAGCGGCCTCGTCACGACGCTCGCGTGGATCGTCGGCGGCGTCGTGCTCGCCGCCGTCCTCTTCGTCTTCTTCCGGGAATGGGCGGCCGGACGCGGCAGCGACGGCCGCGAGGGCGTGGCGGAGAGCGCCGCGCAGGCGCCACGGATCCGACTGGACGCCGGTGCCTTGGGGGACGCGGAGGCGCTGGCTCGGGCGGGGCGCTTCGTCGACGCGATCCACGTCCTGCTGCTGCGCACCTTCGAGGCGATCGGTCGGCGCGCGCGGCTGCCCACCTCGCTGACGAGCCGGGAGATCCTCGCGCAGGTCCCCATGAGCGATGCCGCGCGAGGTGCCCTCGGGGAGCTGGTCACGGCCGTCGAGATCAGCCACTTCGGAGGCCAGGGCGCCGTCGAGGCAGACTTCGAGCTGTGCCTCGAGCGCTACCGCGCGGTCCTCGAAGCGGAGGGGGTCAGCGCCGCGTGAGCCTGCCTCGCACGGAGTCTACGCCCTTCGATCGGCGGATCGCCCGCTTCCTGGCGGGGGTGGCGGTCGCGTCGTTCGTGGCGGGCATCTTGCTGGCCATCCTCGGGGGCCACGTCGACGAGGTCGAGTCCTCCGGTGCCGACACCTTCAGCCGCTCCGCCGTCGGTCATCGGGCGTTGCTCGAGACCTTGCGGCGCTTGGACGTGCCGCTGCTGGTGAGCCGCTTCGAGACGGCGCGCAAGGCGGGGCCGGGGACTGTCCTGGTGCTCATCGAGCCGAGGAATCACCAGCTCGCGGCGACCATGCTGCGGGAGGCGCAGACCGATCGCGTGGTCCTCGTGCTGCCGAAGTGGGACGCGCCGCCGGATGCCAGGAAGCCCGGGCACGTACGCGAGGTCTACTTCGGCGTCGGCGCCGACCGTCTGCTGGGCGCGCTCGAGATCGAGGCCGCGACCCACGTCGTCGAGGCGAGGGTCGGCGTGGTGGCCACCGGCGGGTTGCCGACGCCGACCCCCGCCGCCGAGCACTTGCAGGGCGTCGACGGGATCGAGCCGCTCGTCAGCGCGGGGGGCTTCGCCCTGGTGGGGCGGACGCGGATCGGTGACAAGGACGCGTGGGTGGTCGCCGATCCGGATCTGACGAATAGCGCGGGACTCGGCCTCGGCGAGAACGCGGCGCTGACCCTCGAGATCCTCGGGCGCGCGGCCCAGGGCGGGCGGACGCTGGTCATCGACGAGACCGCCAACGGCTACGTGCGCCCGCCGGAGGTGTGGTCCGCGCTCTTCGAGTTCCCCCTGGTGCTGGTGGTCTTCCACGCCCTGCTCCTGCTCGGCGCCCTGCTGTGGGCCGCGATGCGGCGGTTTGGGGCGCCGCGACCGTCCGTGCCCGTTTTCGCGCGGGGGGGGGAGGCCCTGATGGAGAGCACCGCCGCGTTGATGCGCTACGGCGGACACTCGGGTCACGCGCTGCGCGAGTATTGGCGGGCCGCGCTCCGGCAGATGCGGGAGGCGACGGGCGCGCCGGCGGGCCTGGGACACGACGAGCTGCTGGCGTGGCTCGACCGAATCGCGGGGGCGCGCGGGATCGAGACCAGCGCCGGACGTGTCGCCGCGCAGGTGCGAGACGCCGCGAGCTCGGGCCGAGGCGAGGCGGTGGCCGACGCCGCCCGCCGGGTGCATGCCTATCGGGAACGACTTCTTGGAGTGAGGGAGTAGATGGACGTCTCACAGATCCGTGAGCTCGCCGACGGCCTGCGCACCCAGGTGCGCCGCGTGGTCGTCGGGCTCGACTCGGCGGTGGACTTGATGGTGGTGGCGCTGCTCGCCGAAGGGCACGTGCTGCTCGAAGGGGTGCCGGGCACCGGGAAGACGCTGCTCGCGCGGTCGTTCTCCACGGCCTTGGCGATGCAGTTCCAGCGCATCCAGTTCACGCCCGACCTGATGCCCGGCGACATCATCGGGACCAACTTGTTCAACTTCCAGACCAACGAGTTCGCGCTGACGAAGGGGCCGGTCTTCACCGAGTTCCTCCTCGCCGACGAGATCAACCGCACCCCGCCCAAGACCCAGGCGGCGCTGCTCGAGGCGATGCAGGAGCGGTCCGTCACGATCGACGGGACGCGCCACTCGCTGGGGTCCGGCTTCATGGTCGTGGCGACCCAGAACCCCATCGAGCAGGAGGGCACCTATCCGCTGCCGGAGGCCCAGCTCGACCGGTTCTTGCTCAAGGTCGACATTCGCTACCCGACGCGGGACCACGAGCGGGCCATGGTGCTCCTCCACGGCCATCGGTCGGCGATGCCCTCCGTCGAGTCCTTCGGGATCGAGAGGATCGCGGGCCTGGAGGTCATCGGCGCCGCGCGCCACGCCGTGTCGAAGCTCCGGCTCGGCGAGGAGATGGTCGACTACGTCATCGATCTGGTGCGGGCGACGCGGGAGCACCCGAGCCTGATGACCGGGGCCTCGCCGCGCGCGTGCAACATGCTGGCGACGGCGGCGCGCGCCCACGCGGCGCTGGCGGGGCGCGACTTCGTCATCCCCGACGACGTCAAGCAGCTCGCGGCGCCGTGCCTGGCCCACCGCGTCGTGCCCTCGCCGGGGGCGGAGATCGAGGGGCTCACGGGGGCCGCCGTGTTGGCCCAGATCATCGACCGGGTGCCCGCCCCGCGATGACACCGACGCTGCGATCGGTGGTCGTCTTCGCCGTCGGGCTCCCGGCGGCGCTCCTGCCCGTCTTGGTGGATGCCCGGCTCTGGACGCTGTGGCTCGCCTTCGTGGTGGTGGCGGTGGTGGCGATGGCCACCGACGCGGCCCTCGGGCTCCCGCGGCGGCGGCTCGAGATCGCGGTGGAGCTGCCCGGGACGCTCTACATCGGCGACACCGATCCGATGCAGGTGACGCTCGACGGGGGCGGCTGGCCGAGGGCGATCCGCGCCGAGCTGCTGCCGGAGTTCGGCGCGCACCTCGCGACCCAGCCACTGCACACCCTCGAGCTCCCGGCGGGGGCCCCCGGCACGGCCCGGATCCGGCTGAGCCCGACGCGGCGAGGGACGGCGGAGGTGCGCGCCCTGTGGATTCGGTGGCGCGGCCCGCTGGGGCTGATCCAGCGGAGCCTGCGACACCCCCTCGATCGCGAGGTGGCCGTCGTGCCAAACATCCGCGCGGTGCGGGCGGCGGCGCTACAGCTCCTCTCGCGCCACAATCTGATGGTCGGCCTGAAGGCCCACCGGTTCGTCGGCGACGGGTCGGAGTTCGACACGCTCACGGAGTACCGCAAGGGGCTGGACCCGCGGGCGATGGACTGGAAGGCGTCGGCCCGCCACCGCAAGCTCGTCTGCCGTGAGTTCCGGGCAGAGCGCAACCACCAGGTCGTGATCGCCTTCGACACCGGCCACTTGATGGGAGAGCCCGTCGCCGGGGTGCCGAAGCTCGACTGCGCCATCAACAGCGGCCTGCTCCTCGCCTACTACAGCCTCCGCGCCGGGGACCGGGTGGCGCTGTTCGCCTTCGACGACCGCGTCCGGCAGTTCGTCGAGCCGCGGGGCGGGGTGCGCGCGATCCACGCGCTGCAACAGCAGGCCGCCGCGATCGAGTACGGCGAGGCGGAGACCAACTTCACGCTGGGTCTGACGCACCTGGCGCGGCGGCTCCGGCGACGGTCCCTGGTGGTGGTCCTCACCGACTTCGTGGACACCGTCACCGCCGAGCTCATGGTCGACAACCTCGGCCGGCTGGCGCGCCGCCATGTGGTGATCTTCGTGTCCCTCGCCGATCCGACGCTGACGGACGAGGCCCGCGCGCGCCCCCGCGACCTGCACCAGATGCACCGCTCCGTCGTCGCCGGCGACCTGCTCTTGGAGCGCCGCCGCGTGGTCGGGAAGCTCCGGCGCCGCGGCGTGTTCTGCATCGACGTGCCCCCCGAGCAGGTGTCCGCGCGGCTGGTCAATCGCTACCTCGAGATCAAGCGGCGGGAGCTGGTTTGAGCGACGCCCCCACCCTCAAGAGCGTCGAGTTCAGACGAGAGCGCCAGGCGTCGTGGGTCGAGCTCGAGGTGCTCGTCGACCAGGTCAGCAAGCGCGGCACGCGGTCGCTCTCGGCGGAGGACGCCGCGCGGCTGCCGATGCTCTACCGGGGCACCCTCTCCGCGTTGAGCGTCGCGCGGGCGATCTCCCTCGACCAGAACGTGCTCGCCTACCTCGAGAGCCTGTGCGGGCGCGCCTACTTCGCCGTCTATGGCACCAAGGTGCCGCTGTGGATCTCGCTGCGCACCTTCTTCTGGAGTTGGCTGCCGCGGGCGATGCGCTCGATCCGTTGGCCGCTGCTCCTGGCCGCCGCGTTCATGGCCGCTGGTGGACTGGCCGGCTTCTTCCTCACGCTGGACGACATGGATCGCTACTACGCCTTCGTGCCGTCGGCGATGTCCGACGGGCGCAACCCGGCGGCGACGACCGAGTTCCTGCGCGCGGGGCTCTACGACCAGACCTCCGTCGTCGATCGCCTCGTGGGCTTCGCGTCCTTTCTGTTCTCGCACAACGCGCGCATCGGAATGATGGCCTTCGCGCTGGGCTTCGCGGCGGGCCTGCCGGTGCTCTATCTGCTGTTCTACAACGGGCTCATCCTCGGCTCGTTTGCGGCGCTCTACCACGCGCGGGGGCTGTCGGTGGATCTGTGGGGCTGGTTGCTGCCCCACGGGGTCACCGAGCTCGGAGCGGTGGTGGTGTGCGGTGCCGCGGGGCTCGTCCTGGCCCGCGCCCTGATGTTCCCCGGACGCTACTCGCGCGTCGAGAGCCTCGCGCGCCAGGGTCGCGTCGCCGCCGGGATCGTCGCGGGCGCGGTGGGCATGTTCTTCCTGGCGGCGCTGATCGAGGGGATCTTCCGACAGACCGTGACCGATGGGCTCCTCCGCTACGGCCTGGCGCTTGCGACGCTGGCGTTGTGGACGCTCTATTTCGGCTTCGCGGGGCGGCGCGCATGATCCGCTGGGGCAAAGAGGTCGCAGACCTCCGAGAGGTCGTCACCCCCGAGGGCGTCCCGCTCCAGTTCAGCCTCGCGACCTTCGGCGAGCGGCTCACGGCGTTCCTCACCGACGTCGTCCTGATGTTCCTGATCCTCATCGTGATCGTGGTCGTGATGCTCTTCTCCTTCGGTGGCGGGCACTACCTCGGCGCCGCGGCCACCCTGGCGATGTTCCTCATCCGCAGCTTCTACTTCGCCGGCTTCGAGTACGCGATGCGGGGCGCCACGCCGGGGAAGCGCATGCTCCGACTGCGGGTCATCGATCGTCGCGGCGGGACCCTCGAGCCGGCGGCGATCTTCGCCCGAAACCTCACCCGCGAGCTCGAGTTCTTCCTGCCCCTGGCCCTGATGGTCCAGCCCGCCGCCCTCTACCCCGGCGCGAAGGGCTGGATCGGGTGGGCGAGCTCGGCCTGGTGCTTCGTCTTCCTGGTGATCCCGGCGATCAACCGGGACCGGCTGCGCGTCGGCGACCTGGTCGGGGGCACCATGGTGGTCCGGGCGCCCCGCGCCGCGCTGCTCGGCGACGTGGCGGACGACGCCAGCGTGGCGTTCACCTTCACCACCGAGCAGCTCGGGCACTACGGCAACTACGAGCTCCAGGTGCTCGAAGACCTGCTCCGCAAAGGCGACAACGTCGATCTCGACTCGATCGCGATCGTCGTCGAGAAGATCCGTCGCCGGATCGACCACCCCCTCGTGAAGCAGGGGCTCGAGGCCCAGTTCCTGCGCGACTTCTACGCCGCCCAGCGCTCGGCCCTTGAGCGGGGGATGCTCTTCGGGAAGAAGAAGGCCGACAAGAACGCGGCGCGCGCGCGGTCCCTCGATTGACCGTGCGGGTGCCGGATGACACACTTCCCGGACCCTCGACTGTGGGCATCGAACGGATATGCACGCCGGCCTCGACGTAGTCCGTGCGCTCGACGGACTCGAGCTTCCCGACGACTCGGCGGAGTTCATCCGCGACGCCCACGCGGCGCTGGTCGCGGGGCGCGCGCGGCAGTGCGTCGAGGGGCTCGAGCAGCTCGGGCCCGAGGCGGGTGGGGCCGCTGCCTACTTGCTGGGGCTCGCACAGCTCGCCCGCGGCGACCTCTACCGCGCCGGGACCGCCTTCGAGCACGCGACGCAGGCCGATCCCAAGCTCTTCCGTGCTCGGTTTCAGCTCGCCCGGGTCTGCGAGGCGCGCGAGGACGACCAGCGCGCCGCCGAGGTCCTGCGCGCTGCGCTCCAGCTCCAGCCCGACGAGCCCGACGCCATCGGCGCGTTGGCGCGGGTCTACACTCGGATGGGACGCCTGGAGCGCGCCGAGGCCCTGACCCGCCGCGGGCTCGAGCTCGACGCGGGATCGCCGACGCTGTTGTCGGCGCTGGCCGACGCCCTGCGCGCCCAAGGCCGCCACGCCGACGCCGTCGCCGCGCTGCGTCGAGCGCTACCGAGGGCCGAGGAAGAACCGGAGGTCCACCTCGGCCTGGGCCGGCTGCTCCTCGAGATCGGGCAGCCGGACGAGGCGCGGCCGATCTTCGAGGCGGTGCTGCGTCGCAACGCGGACTCCACCGAGGCGCTGGCGGGGATGGCCCGTGCCCTCGAGCGTGAGGGCCACCTCTCGGAGGCGCATGGATACGTGCTGCGGGCCATGGCGGCGGTCCCCGACCGAGCGGAGCTGCATTTGCTCCACGCCCGCATCAACCTCGCGACGGGTCGCTTCGACGCCGCCGAGACCTCCGCCGCGATGGCCGCCACGCTGGAGCCCCACAACCCGGAGGCGCTCCGACTGGCCATCCGGGCGGCCACCGCGCGCCGCCGCTTCCCCGAGGCCGCGGAGTACGCGGCGCGCCTGCTGCGACAAGCGCCGCGCGACGCACAGGCGGTCGCGGCACAGGCCCTGCACGAGGTGTTGTCGAGCCAGGCCGAGGCGGCCTGGGCCCGAATCGAGCCGCTGTTGAGCCGGCTGGACGACGCGCCGGATCTCCAGCTCGCCGCCGGCTGCGCGCTGCTCGCCGTGGGGCGCGCCGGCGAGGCGACCGACCACTTCAAGGAGGTGGTGCGCCTGCGGGACGGAGACGATCTCGCCCAGCGGCTGCTCGGCCTGGCCTACCGCTGCGAGCACGACCCGTCGACCAACGCGCGCTTCGCGGTGGCGCACTTGCTCAACACCGGCGAGGAGCCCGACGACGAGGACGACGAGAACACCGCGGTCCTCGAGGGGGAGGTGGCGATGCCCTCCCGGCTCGGCGAGTCGAGTGCCAGCGATCTGCCGCGGAACGTGACGGGCCCCATCGCGCCGCTGGTGGAGGCCGCCGTGAAGGCGCTGCTCGCCGAGGACCAACCGTCACCAGCGGCTCGCCCCTGGAGCGACGCCGAGGCCGCGCCCGTCCCTTCGGTGCCTGACGATCCGCCCAGCTTCACGCCCCGAGACGCCGAGCCGACGCGGCCCGACATGGACGTGCCGTCGTTGCCGCGCGGCGAGGCGGCGCCCGCCCCGCGGCGGCGGGCGGAGGACGTGCAGGCGCGGCTCCCCATCTTCGCCCCCGATTCGCAGCCCCCCGGGGTGAGCCTCGAGCTGCGATCGGCCCGTGGCGCCTTGGCGGACGTGAGCGAGCTGCTGCATCCGCTGCGGCGCGTGCTCGCGAGTGAGCCCGCCTTCTCCGATCTGGTCGCGCGGGTCGAGGGCATGATCGAGACCCACGACCAGCCGCTGGTGATGGCGGTCCTCGGCCGGGCCGGGTCTGGCAAGACCACCTTCGTCAACGCCCTCATCGGGCAGCGGATCATCCCGACTGGCACGACGGTGCCCCATCGGCTCCGCTACGGGCGACGGGCGGCGGGCCGCGTGCTCTACCGCGACGGCCGCGCGGAGATGGTGCCGACCGAAGAGCTCGCCGAGCTGGTGCGTCGGGCCGAAGCCGGAGAGGTGAAGCAGGTCGAGGTCCTGATGCCCGTCGAGGAGCTCACCCGCGTGAGCATCATCGACGCGCCGGATCCCCTCGCGCCCGAGGTGGCGCCGCTGCTCAGGAACGCCGACGCGGTGGTCTGGCTGGGCGGGGTCGATCAGGGAGAGGGCGCGTGGCGCGAGGCCGCGGCGTGGCTCGACGAGAACCCGGTGGCGGCGATCGCTGTGCTCACGCGGGCCGATCTGGTGGACGCCGACAGCCTCGAGCGCGGCCGGCTGGCCACGCGATCGGTCCTGGGCGCGCGGGTTCGGGCGGTGGTGTCCGTCAGCTCACGGCGTGGGCTTGAGGGGCTGCGGAGCCGGGACATCGCGGCGCTGCGCGCGAGCGGCTTCACGCGGCTGCACCGGGCGCTTCGGAGCCACTTCTTCTCCCGGGCGGGGCTCATCCGCGGCGACGCCGTCGCCCGCCGCAGCGACCAGATCCGGGGGAGCGCCCGGGCGCGCCTGGAGGCTCGAATGGCCCGCGTCGAGGCGCGCGCGGAGGCGGTCGGTGCCTTGGCTGCGAGGGTGGCGCAGGACCGTGACCGGTTCCGTCACCACGCGGCGGCCGTCGCGCTCCCGCAGCTCGAGGGCGCCCTCGAACGATCGCTGGAGGAGTGCGCGGGGGATCTGGAAGAGATCCGACGAGAGAACCCCGGCAGCTTCGGTCGTGTCCACCTGCTCGACGCGCTCCGCGGTCGGCTGCGGAGGGGCTTCGGGGAGGCGGTCGGCGCGGTGCGCGCCGGCCTCGACGCCGAGCTCACCGGGTTGGTCGATGACTACTTTCAGGCCTTTGACTCGATCTTCCGCGCTCAGGAGGACGAGGCGCAGCGGGCGCGGATAGCCGGGCTCCAGGGCATCATCGACAGCTACCGCCAGCTCTTGCTCGAAGAGGTCTTCGGCCGGCACGCGGCCTACCTCGACGGCTGGGTAGACCAGGCGCCGCTTGAGACCCTCATCGAGGCGGACGGGGCCCTCGCCGAGCCCCCCGAGGGCGGGGACGAGTCCATCGATCTCGAGGGGCTGGTGGAGGAACTCCGTGGGCGGGGACTGCGCCTCGAGCACGCGCGAAAGCCCCACCTGGAGGGGCTGGGGGACGCGATCTTCGACGGACTCGCGGAGTTCCTCGAGGAGACGGCCGCCGAGCAGCGCGTCGTCCGGGTCGATCTCGAGAAGCGACTCCTGGAGCCCCTCGACCGGCTGACGTGACCGACGGCTCCCACCACGACGTCGACGGACAGGGCGCGCTGGTAGAGGCCTGCGTCGCCGGTGACGCCGAAGCGCGACGCCGGTTGGTCCTTCGATATCTGCGACCCGTGCGCCAGGCGGTGGGTTTCCTGCCGCAGGTGCGCGACGGGCGCGTCTCCAGCGCCGACGCGGAGGACGCAGTCCAGATGGTCTTCATGACGATCTTCGCCCGCGACGCGCGCGTGCTGCGCACGTGGCGCGGGGAGTCCGGGCTGCGCACCTATCTATGTCGCGTCGCGCAGCGCGTGGCGCGAAAGCACATTCGGACGGTGACCACCCGGGGCGGTCGTTTTCGGCTCGAGCTCGACGCCGGTGACGAGGTCTGGGACGAGCCGGTGGACGTCGATCGAGCCGATCCGGAACAGACGCTGCTCGACGAGACCGAGCGCGACCGGCTTCGTGCCGCAGTTCTCGATCGACTCAGTGAGAAAGGCCGCGACTTCTATCGTCTACTCTTCGTGGAGGAGGCAGACCCCGCGGACGTCGCGGAGCGGCTTGGAACCAACGTGAACAACGTCTACCAGTGGAAGAACCGAATCGTCCGAACGGCCCGCCTGGTGCTTCAGGAAGAGTCGAACGTCGAGCGGTAAGTAAGAAACGCGTGAGTCATGGGCACTAGAAAGTTGAACGTGGAAGACGACGACCCCCTCGACTGGAAAGACGCGGCAGAAGCCGAAGCGCTCCTGCTCGCGCTGGCGGGCGGCCTCGACGAGGCAGAGGCGCCGGCGTGGATCGGGCGCATCGAGGCACGCCTCCTCGCCGGCGTCTTCTCGGGCCCGCCGCCGAGTGAGCTGCTGCGCGCCCTCGCCGACGCGGAGGAAGAGACGCCGGGTGGGCGGTGGCTGTTTGCCAGGCGCCTCGACGCCGACGCCGACGCGGTGCCGGTCATCGACGCGGCGCGCGCCTGGGCCATCGATGGCGGACGCGCGGCCTTCGCCATCGACTTCGGGGTGATCGAGGAGCGATCGGTCTTCGGGCCGGCCCTCGAGGCGGCTGCGCGGGTCGAGCGCGACTCCGACGCCCCCGGCATCTGGGTCGATGCCGCGGTCCGCGACGCGGTGGCCGAGCCCGCCCGGGCCGAGGGCGAGGGCTACTGTCTGGTGGGGCGCGCGCCCGCGCCCAAACCGCGCGGCAAGTGGTCGGCGTTTGCGTCCGGCTTCGCGGTCGCCGCGGCGATCACGCTCGGGCTCGTCCTCCCAGACTGGCGCACGACCTCGAACCCCCTGGGGGCGCACATCTACGTCTCCGGCGAAGCGCGCACCCGCGGCGGCGAGGGGCAGTACCGGGCCAACGACGTCCTGCACGTCATGCTCGAGGGCGCCCCAGGGACGCACGGCACCATCTTCTTGCTCGACAGCGGCGACCGGCTTGGGCTGCCCTCGTTGCGGCTGGTCGACGCCCCCTTCACCGAGCACACGCCGCGCCACCGGGACCACCTGAGCCTCGACGACGAGCCTGGCCTGGAGCGCTTTGTCGCGGTCGTCGCCCCGGCCCCTTTGGGGGCGTCGCGGGTGCGCCGCATGGTCACGCGCGCCAATGAAGCCACGGGCCGAGAGGCTCGACTCGCGGCCCTGCGCGCGCAGCTCACAGACGCCGTGGGCGAGGGGCGCTTCGCCTTCGTCGAAGCGCAGGAGATTCAGCACATCAAATGAGGCCCTTCGCCGTCACCGCGATGCTCCTTCTCGGTTGTGCCGACGCCGATCCCTACAGCGAAGGGCAGGCGGCGTACGCCCGCGCGGACTACGCCGCGGCGCGGGTGGCCTACGAGCACGCGCTGGCCTCGGGGGATACCCCGCGGGCGCAGGTCGAGGCTCGGTTGGGGCTGACGCTTCGCAAGCTCGGTGAGAACGACGCCGCGCGCCGCGTATTGGTGGCCGCCGTCGCGGGCGCCGAGGCTAGCGGAGACGCACACCTGGCGGCGGTGGCCCGGCGCTACCTCGGGCGCGTCCACGCAGACACCGGGCGCTACGACGAGGCGATGGCGGCCTACGACGCGGCGCTCCTGCATCACCGAACGCATGGTCCCGAGGGCGACGTGCTCAAGGTGCAGATCCAGCGAGCGGGGGTCGCCTGGGAGCGGTTCGACTTCGACACCGCCTCCGACGCCTACCAGGACGTCCATGGTCGGGCCGTGGTGTCGGGTCGGCGCGATCTCGAGGCTTCGGCCCTCGAGGGGATGTCGATGCTCCTCGGCTACGTCGGCGACTTCGGCGCGGCCCGCCGGTTGCTGGGGCAGGCCGCGCGTTTGCACCAGGAGCAGGGTCGCGAGAACCAGCTCCTGGCGACGACGCTCCAACGAGCGATCGTCGCCCAGGTCGGTGGTGACGACGTGGCGGCGCTGGCGCTGGGGCGTGAGGCCCTGGAGCGGGCGCGCGCCCAGGGCGTGCCCATCTTCGAGGCGCAGGCGCTCGTCGTGTTGGCGGACGCCAGCCTCGACGCGAGCGCCCTCGAGGAGGGCCTGGGCTATGCGCGGTCCGCGCGAAAGATCGCCGCGGCCTCGGGGCTCGCGCCGCTGGTCCGATTCGCGCGCGTCGCGGAGGCGCGCGCCACGACTGCCCTCACCCGATGGGACGAGGCCGAGCCGCTGCTGGCCGCGCTGCGCCTGGACGAGCGGTCGGATACACGGGCCCTCGCCGAGAGCCTCTCGGCGCGGATGGCCGACGCGCGGGGGGACACCGCCGGGGCGCTGCGTCACCTGCGCGCCGCGGTGGCCAACTACGAGCAGCTCCGCGGCGAGCTCGGGGCCGAGCGGCTCTCCCGCTTCTTCAACTCCGAGCGAACGCGTGCATACGAGCGCCTCGTCGAGTCCGCCGCCGACACCGGCACGGTCCACGAAGCGATGTACACGGTGGCTCGGATCAAGGCGCGCGCCTTGTCGGACACCCTGCGGGCGACCCCCGCGGAGGGGGAGCGACGCCGATGGCGACGGGGGGCGAACCTCACGAAGGTGCTCTCGAAGATGGCGCCGGTCCCGCCCATCGAGTCGGCCTTGTCAGAGCTGCCGCGCGCGCTCACGGTGGTCGAGTACTACGTGCTTCCCCGCCGGCTGCTGGTCTTCACGGTTCAGGGGGGCCGAGCGCGGGTGAAGTCGGTGCCCATCGGGCGCTTGGAGCTGGCGGGTCGGGTCGAGGCGCTGCTGGCGGCCATGACGAGCGGGGCGTTGAATTGGGAGGCCGAGGCGGCGTGGCTCGCCGAGCGACTTCTCGATCCCGTGGACGACGTGCTGCGGGCGGCGACGGGGCCCATCACCTTCATCCCCCACGGGGCGTTGCATCAGGTGCCGTTCGCCGCGCTCCCCTGGGCAGAGCGTCTGCTGGTGGACGCCAACGCGACGTTCTCGGCGCCGAGCCTCGCCGCCCTCCACGCGATCCTGCGCCGGCCCAAGGTCGGCGCTCCGACCGCCGCGCTCGCGGTGGGCGATCCGAGGGCCGACCTGCCCGGCGCCCGCGCCGAGGTACAGGCGATGGCCGCTGGCGGCGCGTCGCCCCGCACGGATGTTCTCATCGGCGGGGCGGCGACGGAGTCCGCTGTGCGTCGCGGTCTGGTGGAGACGTCGCTTGCCCACTTCGCGGTTCACGGCGTCCGCACGAGCCCCGAGCGCCCCGCCCACCTCGCGCTCCTCGAGGACAGCAAACACGACGGGCGCCTGCACGCCGACGAGATCGCGGCGCTGGACATCGATGCCGGTCTGGTCGTGCTTTCGGTGTGCGACTCGGCGCGGGGTCGGGCCAACCGGGGTGACGAGGTCATCGGCGTCGTCGACCGGGCTTTCTTGGAGGCCGGCGCACGGTCGGTTCTCGCCAGCCGCTGGCCTGTCCACGACGCCGCGAGCGTGCTCTTCATGCGGCGCTTCTACGCCGAGCTGCCCGCTCGGGGCGCGCTGGGCGCCTTCCACGCGGCCCAGCGCGCGCTCCGGAACGGCGAGATGCAGCCCTCGGATCTGGGCCAGCCGTTGCTCGCGCAGCTCGGCGAGCCAAGGGTCGCGAGCTTCCGTGGCGTGCGGGGCGCCGCACGACCCCTCGATCTGCGCCACCCCTATTTTTGGGCGGCGTTCACCCTCCGAGGCGACTTCCGCTGACCGATCTGTCCCTTCGCAAGGGCGGCGCGGCGGCGTAGTCTAGCGCCGCGTTGGCTGAAGACGAGGGATCTCGATGCGTGCGTTGCTTCTCCTAGGGTTGGTGCTGTGGACCGTGGCCGGTTGCGAGAAGGGCGACGGCAACAAGATCAATGATCCCAAAAAGTGGGTGACGGCGGCGAAGTGCAAGACCGACAAGGACTGCGCGAAGGGCTTCGTCTGCAATGGTGAGGCGGGGAAGAAGACCTGCCAGAAGGGCGAGCGCACGGCGGCGGAGAAGGCGGCCATGAAGAAGGCGGAGAGCGAGGCGCGGAAGAAGAAGCAAGAGGCCGCGCGCACCCCGGACGCTGGCGAAGGGCGCCTCTACGTGCGGATCTGCCCGTTCTTCAAGAACACGCCGGAGTCCATCGGGACGATCGTCGCGGTCAACCAGGCGACGAAGAAGAAGCACCAGCTCCACCTGGCCCTCGAGACGCCCGACCAGGGCTACCGCGACCAGTTCTTCTACCGGTCGTTGCCCCTCGGAAAATACGACGTGACGGCGACCTACGGGATCCAGAAGGGTGGCAAGCCCCACGTCGCTCAGTTGAAGTGCGATCCCAAAAGCAAGCTGGCGTGCCGAGACGAGCTGGTCCGCGAGATCAACGTCGTCCTACCCAAAGACGAGGTTCCGCTAGCGAAGGACGACAAGGGCAAGGAGAAGAAGCGCCTCTGCGACTTCATCGCGGAGTAGCGGGCGGCCGAGACGCCTCTACCGCTCTTCGTCGGCCGTTGGGTGGTCCAGGAAGCTCGCGATGTCGCGCCCGAGCGCGAGCTTCTCTTGGGCCTCGACCGCCTCAAGGTGTTGCTCGAGCGTCTGGGCGGCGTCGCCAGCGGGGAGCTCGCCGATTCGGTAGCCGGTGCCTTCGGCGAGGGCGTAGAGATCGGTGACGAGGATGCGATCGAGGGGGCGGGCCGGGACGACCTCGTAGGTGGAGCCCTGCCGGTCGACCTGGAGGGTGAGCTGGCCGCGGTCGAGCAGGTTGAGGGCCGGGAGGACCTCCTCCACGGGGATCTGGAGGGTGCCGGCGACCTGTTCGGGCCCCACGCCGCCGCCTTGCTCACGGAAGTGGCGGGCCACCTCGAAGAAGACGCGGGTCACCAGGTAGCCGGTGGGCGCCTCGGGCAACCCGGCTCGCCGGCCCCGGCGCTGCAGGAGGGCGCGGGAGAGGTCGTGGCGGTGCTGGACCATGTAGGCCAGCTCCACGCCGCCGAGGACGATGATCCAGCTCAGGTAGACCCAGAGGAAGAAGATGGGGATGAGGGCTAGAGAGCCGTAGATCTGAGCGGAGACGGAGGCCTTGTAGATGACCGTGATGTAGTAGTTGAAGCCGGCCTTCGAGAGGTTGAAGGCGATGGCGGCGAGGACCGCGCCGACGAGGGCCGAGCGCCAACGCACCGCGGTGTGGGGCATCAGCTTGTACATCAGGCTGAGGGCGATGACCTCCAACGCCCAGGGCAGGACCGTCGCGCCGAGGGCCAGCCCGAAGGGGACCGCCGCGAGGCCACTTTGCATCCAGCGGCTCGCGACCACACCCAGCCCCACGAGCGCTGGCGTGAGCGTGATGACGGCGTAGAAGGCAGTGAGCCGTCGGTGGAGGGGGCGGGTCGTCGGCACTCGCCAGATGCGGTTGAAGGCCTTCTCGACGGAGAGGAAGAGGGACACCGAGGTGATCAGAAGCACCGTGAACCCGACCACGCCGACGGCGCTGCCCTGGGCCCGGGCCAAGAGCTCCTCGAGCA
Source organism: uncultured Nannocystaceae bacterium (assembly GCA_964402225.1). Classification (GTDB taxonomy): domain Bacteria; phylum Myxococcota_A; class Bradymonadia; order UBA7976; family UBA1532; genus CAYOBQ01. The sequence goes on from CAYOBQ010000017.1 coordinate 28,980, forward strand.
CCGTGACCACGTCGGAGACGCTGTCGGCCAGGAAGGTGGACAACAGCCAGTTGCGGGCCTTCGCGGCCACCTCTTCGCTTGGCACCACGGCCTTGAAGAGCGCGAAGGAGACAGCCAGGACGGGGACCAGCGAGACGATGGTCGTAAACGCCAACGCCGCCGACGTCTGCAACGCGCGATCGACGACCAGGTGGTCCCAGATGTCGAGCAACCCCTGCAGCACGCCGGTGATCCGGGCGAGCGTGGGGGACCCTTCGGCCTCCGCGCGCTCGTGCCAATGGTCGAGTTGCCTACGAAACCACACGGTTCAGCATTTCACGCGAGCCGCAGTGAGGGGAGGACAATGGTGGCCACGACGCCGTCGGCGGCCGACGCAATCTCGAGCCGTCCGCCGTGCTGACGGGCGACGCGCTCGGCGGTGGCCGCGCGGAGGCCCCTCGGATCGCTCCAAGGGCGATCCGTGGCAGGGGCCCGTGGTGGGCCGGAGTCGCCGACGGAGAGCAGGACGGATCCATCGACGGCGTGGGCCCGAAAGGCAATCTGGCGGGGGCCGGGCCACTTCGCGAGGGCGACCAGGGCGTTGCCAGCCAGCAGGCGCAAGGCGAGTCGCAGGTGATCGGCGTCGCCCTCGATCCGCAGCTCCTCGCTGTCGACCTGTAGCGCGACGAGGTGGATCTCCGCCTCGGGGAGGAGCAGGTCGGCGGTCTCTTCGAGCCAGGCAGAGACGTCGAAGACGGCGCGCTCGCCGGGGGCCTCGGCGACGACGAGATCGGTGGTCAGGGCCTCCAGCTCGGGGAGCAGATCCGCCGCCTCCGCGTCGGTGGCGGCGCGCGTGCGGAGGTGGCGCAACGCCGGGCGCAGGCGTCGGGCGAGATCGCGGGCGGCGGTGGCGAGGGTGAGCACTCGGCCCGCGTCGACCAGCGCCCGTTCGGCGCGCAGGTGCGCGGTCTGGCGGTCGAGCCACCACAGCGGGTCGACGAGGTCTCCGAGTCGCTCGCCCAGTCGCGCCAGGGCGCGGTATGCGCCAGGGTCGATCGGGCGCCCGTCGGTGCGCGGGCCGATCTGCAGAAGCCCCGCGAGGGCGGGCCCGGCGCGGCAGGGCACCAGCAGCGCGGTGCCCTCAGGCGTCGCCGTGAGCAGGCCCTCCTCCGCCACGTCGAGGGGCTCGGCGCGCAGATCATCCACGAAGACCGGCGCGCCGAAGGCGCCCGCGTAGGCCAGCAGGCGGCCTTGGGCGCGAAGCCGAATCGGAGGATCGGCCCCCGCCTCGGAGAACGGCCGCAGCAGCCCGCCGCCTTCGTGGAGCAGGTAGCGGGCGCCGTGCAGGCCCAGGATCCCTCGAAGCTGTCCGCACAGTCGACCCAGCGCGTGGGCGAGGTGCTCGGCGCGCCGAATCTCGTCGGCGAGCCCCTCGACGCGGGTGAGGTCGTGGGCCCTCGATCCGCGAACCGAGGCCCGCACGACCCACCAGGCCGCAGCCGCGAGGGTGCCGGCGGTGGCCAGCAGCCAGGGGTCGGGCGCCGCGGCGCGGAGCCAGACCAACGCCGCTACCCAGGGCGCCGCGAGCATGAGATCGAGGGCGGCCCCCGAGATGATGGCGTCGGCGTCGAGCAAGCGGTACTTGGCGATGGAGGCCGTGACCGCCGCCGGCACGGCCATCCCGACGAGCGCGCGCGCGCCAACGGGTAGCCCGGGCAGCGCCGCGACGAGGCCGACCGTCAGCCCCGCGGCGAGCCAGGTGGCCTGACGTCGCAGCGTGAAGCTGGCGGACCGCGCGCGGCCCACCAGCGCGATCCCCGCCGCCGCGGCGAGGGGGAGCGGCTCGGCGATGGCCGGCGCGACGAGCCAGCCGGCGACGGGCAAGAGGTACCCGAGGAGCGCGAGCCGATGGCGCGGGGCCCCGACGAAGTGCAGCAGGGCTGCGCCGCCGAAGGCTCGAATGGCGAAGGCTCGGGGCAGCACCCCCTCGAGGAGCCACCCCGTGCCCAGGAGCCAGAGGGCGGCTGTGGCGAGCTCAGCGTGGGGGGTCCGCGCGAAGCGCAGCGCACAGACCAGCGCGCAGCCCAGCCAGCAGAGGCCGGCGATGAACGGGGTGGCGACGCTGGCGACGGTGGCGTCGGTCGCGCCGCTCAACAGGGCGGTGAAGACCCCCAGGGAGGTGGCGACCAGCAGGAACGGGACGGCGCGCAGGAGCACCGAGGTAGCTTGTCCCTATTGACGGAGTTTGGCGATCAAACCGTCGCGATCGACCTCGTGCTGTTCGCCGGTGGCGAGGGTCTTCAAGGTGATGACGCCCCGCTCCAGCTCCGAGGGGCCGGCGAGGGCGACGTAGGGGATTGAGCGTTGGTTGGCGTAGCGGAGCTGCTTCTTCATGCGCGGCGAGCCCAGGAAGACCTCGGCGGGGACGCCGGCGGCGCGGAGCGCGTTTGCGAGCGCGTAGCTGGCGGCGCGGGTCTCCTCGGAGAAGACGGTGACGAGGACCCGGGTGGGGCTCGCCTGGGAGGCGACCAGGCCGAGCTCGACGAGCCCGGCGAGGAGCCGGTCGACCCCGAGGCTGATCCCCACGGCGGGGACGGACGCGCCGCCGAAGACCCCGAGCAGCTCGTCGTAGCGACCACCGGACATGACCGAGCCGAGGGACTCCAGATCGCCCAGGAAGGTCTCGTAGATGGTGCCCGTGTAGTAGTTGAGCCCACGCGCGATGGAGAGATCGACGGCGACGTTCTCCCCCGAGAGCCCCTGCTCCGCGGCGAGTTGCAGCAGCGTGGTGAGCTCCGCGGCGCCCTTCTCGCCGATCTCGTCCCCGGCGAAGAACGGGGCGATCTCGTCGGTCGCGAGGCCCAGGAACTCGAAGAGACCATCGATGGCGGTGCTCCCGAGGCCGTTCTCGGTGGCGAGCAAGCCACGGACGGCGTCCTCGCCGATCTTGGGGAGCTTGTCGACGGAGCGCAGGACCGCGTGTGTCGGCTCACCCGCGGCGACCGAGAGGCGCGTCATCAGCGCGGTGAGGAGCTTGCGGTTGTTGACCCGAATCTGGAACCGCTCGACCCCCAGCGCACGCAGGACCGCGGCGCCTACGGCCATGCACTCGGCGTCGGCCATCAGATCGGTGCTGCCCACGATGTCGACGTCGCACTGGAGGAACTCGCGGTAGCGTCCGCGTCCGGGCTTCTCGGCCCGCCAGACAGGGGCGATCTGGTAGCGCTTGAACGGGAGGGGGAGCCCGCGATTCATGCCCATCACGCGGGCGAGGGGCACCGTGAGGTCGTAGCGCAGCGCGACGTCGCGGCCGCCGTTGTCGGCGAAGCGGTAGAGGAGCTTGTCGCCCTCCTCACCGTACTTTCCCAGCAGACAATCGGCGTACTCCAGGGCGGGTGTGGAGAGCGGAGCGAAGCCGTAGGACTCAAAGACGCGCGCCACCGAGTCGAGCATCCGCTGCTTGGGCAGCATGGACTCGGGGAGGTAGTCGCGGAAGCCCTTTAGGACGCGGGCGTTGACCTTGGCCATTCGCTATCTGCGCCGCAGGCCGACGAGGGCCAGCGGGGTGAGCAAGAGCCACCAGGTGGGGGCGCTCGGCGCGCCCGGGACCTGGGAGAAGCAGCCCGCGCCGCCGCCCTTCCCGCTGCCGCCACCGCCGCCGCCGTCGCCGCTGCCGCCACCACCGTCGCCGCCCGCCGCGCCGCCGTCTCCGTCGTTGGGGACGCCGCCGTCGGGGGCGGGCTCATCGCCGACCTCGGGGATCGGGCGATCGGGATCGGCGCCGTTGAGCCCCAGGTTCGGGCACTCCTGGCCGGGGAGAGGTGGGTTCGTTTCGAAGGGGTTCGGCTCCGGGAAGCCGTACATGCACTGCTGGCCCTCGCACCCTTCGGGGCACGGCGCCAGGGGGAGCAGGTCGATGCAGGCTTCGGCGTCCACGTCGCCGCGCTCTCGGCCCCACTCGTCGAGCATGCGCACGCTGAAGCAGTCGCGGCGCGGGAGCGGGCTGTAGAGCACCTCGATCGGCGTCTGGAAGACAGGCAGCTCGCTGCCGTCGAGGGAGCGCACGCCCGATTGGATGTAGAGGGGCAGATCGGTGTTGTCGGCCTCGGCGAGGACCGGCTCGCCGTTCTCGTCGAGGGGGGTGCTCGAGGTGCGGTAGGTGATGTAGGCGAGATCCGCGCGATCCGCGGGCTGGAAGAGGATCTTGAGGCGAAGTCGGGTGGAGACCAGGCACGCGGGGTTGTTCGCGTCGATGTCCATGAAGGGGCCGGCGTCACCGTCGCAGCGGTGCCCCCAGAGCTCGACGCCGAGGATCCCCTCGAAGTCCGGGAGTGGCTGCATCATCCCGGCCCGCGTGCGGAACTCGAGGAAGTACTCGGCGTAGGCCGGCAGCGAAGGGTCCGGCGGCCGAATCGTGAGCGAGTAATCCCCGCGGGGCTCGAGGACCGGGATCGGATCGATCTCGAGCACCGAGAGCGGCTCCGGCGCGTTCTCCACGAGGTTGAAAGGCGTCACGAAGCGCACCTGGGTGGGCACCCCGTTGCCGGCCTCGTCCTTGAGCTCGACCTGGACCTCCTCCGGACACCAGCGACCGCCGTAGGCGACGCGCAGCGTGGCGTCTCGTGGCCAGCGGACGGCGTTCTCGTCGGCGATCGCCACGTTGCTGGGCTGGGTCCAACCGAAGCTCTGCTGCATGGGCGCGCATTGCTGGGCGGTGGCCGTGGTGGGCCAGGCGAGCGCCAACAGCGCGAGCGCGGGCAGGGTGCGCGTCATCGATGTCCTCCGTGGAAGCGGAGGGATAGTACCGAAAACGGTGGTCGAGATTCTATGAGCGGTAGTCGGCGTTGATCCGAACGTAGCCCGCGGAGAGGTCGCAGGTGTAGCTGGTGTGCGCGGCGTCGCCCGAAGCCAGGTCCAGCCGCAGCCCGTACTCGGCGGTGCCCATTATCCCGCGGGCCGCGGCCTCGGCCCTCGTGCCTTGCCACTCACCGCCAGCGTAGAGCAGCGTGTCGCCGACCCACAAGCGGAGCTTCGCCGGCTCCAGAGGCACGCCCGCCCGCCCGGCCGCGGCGATGATGCGCCCCCAGTTGGGGTCCTCGCCGTGCAACGCCGTCTTCACCAGCGGGCTCAGGGCGATGGTCTCGGCGACCTCCCGTGCTTCGGCGCCGGTCCGGGCGCCGGTGACCTCGACCGCGACCGTCTTGGTGCCGCCCTCGGCGTCGCGGACGATGTCCAGGGCGAGCTCCCGGGCGACCTCGAGGAGGAGCGACTCGAGGGCGTCGGCGGCGATCTCGAGGCGCCCGCTCGCAAAGACCAGGGCGGTGTCGTTGGTGCTGGTGTCGCCATCGACGATGATCGCGTTGAACGTGCGCTGGCAGACCGATCGCCACATCGCGTCGAGGGCTGCGGGCTCGATCCGCGCGTCGGTGACGACGAAGCCGAGCATGGTGGCCATGTTCGGGTGGATCATGCCCGACCCCTTCGACGCCCCCGCGACCGTGACGCCATGGGCGGTGGCGTGGCGAAGCTTGGCCCGGGTGTCGGTCGTGCGGATCGCGTCGGCGAAGTCGGCGAGCCCGTCGGCGGACAGCGCGTCGACCGCCCGGGGGATGCCGTCAGCGAGTCGCGCCATCGGCAACGGGGCGCCGATGACGCCGGTGCTGCAGACCAGGACCTCGTCGGCCGCGCAGCCCAAGGCCTCGGCGGTGATCGCCGCCATGCGCCGGGCGTCTTCGGCCCCCTGGGCTCCGGTGCAGGCGTTGGCGTTGCCGCTGTTGACCACCACCGCGCGCGCGCGGCCCGCGAGCGTCTCGCGGCAATAGACGACGGGGGCTGCGACCACCAGATTGCGGGTGTAGACGCCCGCCGCGGCCACCGCCGTGTCGGCGGCGAGCACGGCCAGATCGGCGTCGCCGGTCCCCTTGATCCCGCAGGGGAGGCCCGCGAAGCGGAAGCCCGGGACCCTCACGACGGGTGCGCCTCGTCGCCTCCACCCCCCGGCGAGGTGTCGCCGGAGCGGTCGGAGTGGAGGTGGCAGCTCTTGTACTTCTTCCCGCTCCCGCACCAGCACGGATCGTTGCGCCCGATCTTCGGGCGATCGCGCCGGACGGTCCCGGTCTGCCGTCGGACCGGGCGGTCGAGCACGTCGTCGGCGGCGCCGCCACCACCCTTGGTGCCGATCATCTTCATCTGCTGCTGCTGCTCTTCGATGCGCGCGCGGTACTCCTCCTCCTCGCGACGCACCTCCTCCTCGGATCGGACCTGCACCCGGAAGAGGTGCCCCATGACCTGTGACTTGATGTTGACCAGCAAGTCGGTGAAGAGGCGGTAGCCCTCCTTGGCATACTCCTTCTTGGGATCCCGCTGCCCATATCCGCGCAGACCGATGCCGGTGCGGAGCTGGTCCATCGTCGTCAGGTGCTGCTTCCAGTATTCGTCGATGTTCCGTAGGAAGAGGTCCTTCTCGAGCCGGTGGAACAGGCCCTCCTGCTGGGCGTCGACCTCCGCGACCTTCTCCAGGAAGGGCCCCTCGACGGCGAAGTAGATGTGCTCCTGGAACTTCGGCTTGGCGGTGGGGAGCTGGCTGAGATCGACCTCGTGGTTGAACTGGAACTTCACCCGCTCGACGAGGCCGGCGACGTCCCACTCCTCGGGCCGCTTCCGCTCGTCACAGAAGGAGTCGACCATGCTGACGGCGACGTCCTCGATGGCGTCGAGGGAGAACTCGCGCAGCTCCTCGTCGTCCGCGCCCAACACCTTGCGCCGCATCTCGTAGATGGTCTTGCGCTGGTTGTTCATGACGTCGTCGTACTCGAGCAGGTTCTTGCGGCTGTCGAAGTGCATGCCCTCCACGCGCCGTTGTGCGTTCTCGATGGACTTGCTCACCATCGAGTGCTCGATGGGCGCGTCGTCGCTCATCCCGAGGGAGTCCATCATCGACGCCATGCGCTCCGAGGCGAAGATGCGCATGAGATCGTCTTCGAGGGAGAGATAGAACCGGGTCGCGCCGGGATCGCCCTGCCGCCCGGCGCGGCCGCGGAGCTGGTTGTCGATCCGCCGCGTCTCATGGCGCTCGGTGCCGAGGATGAACAGCCCGCCCGCCGCGAGCACCTTCTCCTGCTCCGCGGCGAAGACGTCGCGGGTCTCGGCGATCTGGTCGATGAAGGACTCGGGCACCCCCTCTAGCGCCGGCTCGTTGCCCAGCATCGCCCGAGCCTGGTCGGCGTGGCCGATGCAGATCTGCTTGACGAAGTCCTCGACCTTCTCCCACTCGAGCGTGTGGCGCACGACGTTGCCGAGGTCGGCGATGAGCTCCTGGCCCCAATACTCGGCGTTACCTCCGAGGATGATGTCCGTGCCGCGGCCCGCCATGTTCGTGGCCACCGTGACCGAGCCGAGGCGGCCAGCCTGCGCCACGATCGTCGCCTCTCGCTCGTGGTACTTCGCGTTGAGCACGTCGTGCTCGATGCCGGACGCCTTGAGCAGCCGGTGGATGATCTCGGACTTCTCGACGCTCGTCGTGCCCACCAGGATGGGCTGCCCCTTTGCGTGGCGCTCCTTGATCTCCTCCACGCAGGCCCGGAACTTGCCATTCTCCGTGCGGTAGATCAGGTCGGCCATGTCGTCGCGGATGATGGGCTTGTTGGTGGGCACCACGACGACGTCGCGCTTGTAGGTCTTCTGGAACTCCTGCTCCTCGGTTTTGGCCGTGCCGGTCATGCCCGAGAGCTTGTTGTAGATTCGGAAGTAGTTCTGGAACGAGATGGTCGCGAGGGTGTGGCTCTCCGATTGGATGTGCACCCCCTCCTTTGCCTCCACCGCCTGGTGCAGCCCGTCGGACCAGCGCCGCCCGGGCATCAGGCGCCCGGTGTGCTCGTCGATGATGACGCACTCGCCCCCGGTCACGAGGTAGTTGACGTCCCGTCGGTAGAGCGTGTGGGCCTTCAACGCGTTGTTGACGTGGTGCAGCAGGACGATGTTGCCCGGGTCGTAGAGGTTGCCGATCTCCAGCAGCCGCTCGACGTGGGTGACGCCCTCCTCGGTGAGGGTGGCCGAGTGCGCCTTCTCGTCGATGTTGTAGTGAATGTCGCGCTTGAGCCGCGGGATGATGCGATCGACCTGGACGTAGTAGTCCGCCGCGTTCTCCGCGGGGCCGCTGATGATCAGCGGCGTGCGCGCCTCGTCGATGAGGATCGAGTCGACCTCGTCGATGATCGCGAAGTTGAGCTCGCGCTGCACGTAGCGGTCGAGGTCGAACTTCATGTTGTCGCGCAGGTAGTCGAAGCCGAACTCGTTGTTCTGCCCGTAGGTCACGTCGCAGCGGTAGGCTGCCTTCTTGACCTCGTCGTCGCGCTCGCCGCTGGTCACGACGCCGGTGGTGAGCCCCAGCCAGCGGTAGAACTGGCCCATCCACTCCGCGTCGCGCGTCGCCAGGTAGTCGTTGACCGTGACCACGTGGACGCCCTTGCCGGTGAGGGCGTTGAGGTAGGTGGGCATGGTGGCCACCAACGTCTTGCCCTCGCCGGTCTTCATCTCGGCGATGCGCCCCTCGTGCAGCGCCGCGCCGCCGAGCACCTGCACGTCGTAGGGGCGCATGCCCAGGATGCGAATCGACGCCTCCCGCGCGACCGCGAAGGCCTCGGGGAGGAGCTTGTCGAGGGGCTCACCGTTCTCGATGCGCTGGCGGAACTCGGGCGTCTTGCCCTTGAGCGCGTCGTCGGACAGCTTCTTGACGGCGGCCTCCCGCGCGTTGACCGCGGCGACCGTCGGTCTGAGCTTCTTGATCGCTCGGTCGTTCGCCGTACCGAACAGCTTGCTGAGGGTCTCCAGGAACACGAGGGCGCTCCGGCGCCAGAGGGGGCCGACATATTAAGCGCGCGCGGGGATGATGCAAGTGTCGCCGCGGGCGATATATTATCGTTCATCCTGTTGCGACATTTTCGAGCATGGGCGGCCAGAGCCCCCAGCCGACGCGTGCACCGGCGTGGCACGCAGCTTGAATGAGCCCGTGCTCTCGAGACGGCGCAGCGCGGACGTGGAGGACGGTCATGCAAGCGGACTGGTGGATGGCTCTGGCCGGGGGGGCGCTGATCGGCCTCGCCGCCGGCGCCTTGATGCACTTCGAGGGACGGATCGCCGGGGTCAGCGGCATCTTCAGCGGGCTGGTCGAGCCCAAGAACAGCGAGGTGGCCTGGCGCGGCCTCTTCGTCAGTGGCCTGGTCCTCGGCGGGGTGCTGGTGCTGCTGGTGATGCCCAGCGCCTTCGACGACACCGCGGGTCGATCGGTGGCGATGACCGCCGCCGGGGGCCTCGTAGTAGGCTTCGGCGCCCGGACCGGCAACGGCTGCACGAGCGGTCACGGCGTCTGCGGCGTCAGCCGACTCTCGCGACGCAGCGTCCTGGCGACGGCGGTCTTTGTCAGCACCGCGGCGCTCACGGTGGCGGTCCTCGGAGGCGTGTCGTGAGCCGCCTCTTCGTCATCGCGGCGGGGACGCTCTTCTCCCTCGGCCTCGGCATCTCGGGGATGACCCAGACCGCGAAGCACGTAGGCTTCCTTGACTTCGCCGGCGCCTGGGACCCGTCGCTGCTCTTCGTCATGGGCGGCGCGATCGGGGTCAACTTCGTGCTCTTCCGGGTCTCGACCCAACGCGAGGCACCGCTCTTCGCGCCGCGCTTCATGGTCCCGACCCGGACCGACATCGACGTGAGGCTCGTCGGCGGCGCGGCGCTGTTCGGCATCGGCTGGGGCATGGCCGCCTACTGCCCGGGCCCGGGCCTCGCGGCCCTCGGCACCGCGACCTTGAAGCCCGCTGTCTTCGTGGTCTGCATGGCCGCGGGCATGAAGCTCTTCAACGTCGTCCTCGCCTGGCGCGAGCGGAAAGCGACCTCGGAGGAGCTGGTCGACGCCTGAGCCCGCAGGCGTTCAGCTCGAAGTCGAGGGTCGATGGGGAGATGGCTGTCACCATTCAGAGGCGGGGTCGCAGGTCTCAGCGCAGCGTGACGCGCCCCGGGTCGAGGACGTCCCGCGCCCGGGGACGGCGGAACCTGACGCGGAGGTGATACATCCCGTTGGCGTAGGGCAGCGTGTTGGTCTCGGCGAGGACCCAATGGGGCTCGTGCCGCCGGCGGTCGTGCGTGCCCGCGCCGGGGTGCAGGTAGGCGCTGTTGCCCTTCGGGCTGAGCACGCGGAGCATGAACTTGCGCTTGGCCTTGCAGGGAAAAGCGAAGTGCTTCAGGCGGACGGTGCGGCTGAGCTTGCCGTCCCTTCGGACCCTGAGGGTGATCTTCCGTTTGGGGATGAACTTCACCCACGGGCCGTGCTCCAGCGCGACCTTCGACCGACCGAAGTCGATGCCCATCCGCTGCTTGGCATGCCACGTATTGTGGTTCTCGAAGGTCACCTTGAACTTGCAAGTGAACGCCCGCGCCTCGGAGGCGGGCATGGCACAGAACAGGGCGACGACGACCAACAACATCAACCGCATTCGATCCTCTCTCTCCGATCCTCCGTCTCCCCTCCGATGAAGTCGGCATGGGCGGCGCGCGGCCTGACTCTCGGGGGTCCTGCACCCCGGCCGCTGGCCCGGCGCGCGTCAGAGGGTGGCGACGCGGCGGGTCCAGTCGACAAAGCCGCGCAGGAAACGCTCGAGGCGCTCGATCGCCTTCCCGTCGACGAGCCGTCCATCGTCGAAGGCCCGGGACGCCCCGCCGACGAGATACTCCGGGGCGGGGTAGACGGCGGCGGCCATTCCCAGGAGGACGATCTTGAGGTGCGCCTGGGCCCGCGCTCCCCCCACCGGGCTCGGGGAGGCGCTGAGGATCGCCGCCGGCTTGCCGGCGAAGACGGAGGCGTAGGCTGGCCGCGACACCCAGTCGAGGGCGTTCTTCAAGGGGCCGGGGATGCCATGGTTGAACTCCGGGGACGCGATCAGGACGCCGTCGGCCTGCCGAATCGCGTCCGCCAGTCGGGCGGCGGGGGGCGGCAGAGGATCGAGGCCTACGGACCCGAAGAGCGGGAGGTCTCCGATCTCCTGGGCCTCGATGGCGACGCCGTCCGGGGCGAGCTCCATCGCGGCGGAGATCAGGCCGGTGTTGTAGGAGCCGGCGCGCAGGCTCCCGGAGATGGCGACGATTCGAGTGGACGCGGACATTCAGGCCTCCTTGGGGGGCAGATCGAAGAAGAGCAGCTCAGCGTCGTCGGCGGCGCGAAGCGCTACGGACTCGGTGCCCTCGAACGCGGCGCCATCACCGGGGACGAGCCGTGTCGAGTCGACCTCGACCGCACCGCCGACGACCTGCAACCAGGCGCGGCGCCGCGCTTCGAGCGGGAAGACATGGGCCCCGCCGACCGGCAGGAGCGCGCGGTAGAGCGACAGATCCTGATCGATCGCGAGGGAGCCATCGCGCCCGTCTTCGGAGACCAGCAGGCAGACGGGCCCCTCGTCTCGAGGGAACGCGCTCTGCGCGTATCTGGGCCGGGTCCCCCTGCGCCGCGGGTGGATCCAGATCTGGTAGAAGTGCAGCGGCTCCGAGTCCGAGGCGTTGTACTCCGTGTGCAGGATCCCGGTGCCGGCCCCCATGAGCTGCACCTCACCGGAGCGAATGACCGACCCCTCCCCGGTGGAGTCCGCGTGGCGCATCGCCCCGGAGACCGGGTAGCTAACGATCTCCATGTCGCGGTGGGGGTGCCAGTCGAAGCCCCGTCCGGGGGTGACGCGGTCGTCGTTGAGCACCCGCAGCGGACCAAAGCCCATCTGCGCCGGGTCGTAGTAGCCGGCGAAGGAGAATGTGTGATGGGAGTCCAGCCACCCGTGGTTGGCGTGGCCCCGTTCGTCGGCGCGTCTGACGTGGATCATCGGTCTCTTCCTCCGCGGCTGTCTCGTCTCGTCTCCCAAGGTGGTGCCGGCCGTCAGATTTGTGAAATCGATTGATCAAACATCATATATTCATGAGATGGATTTACTCGGCTTCGACCTCAACCTCCTGGTGACGCTGGAGGCGCTGCTCGAGACACGGAGTGTCACCGCCACCGCGCGGCGCCTCGGTCGCAGCCAGCCGGCCGTGAGCAGCGCCCTCGCCAGACTTCGCGATGCGTTGGGCGATCCGCTGCTGGTCCGCAGCGGACGCCAGATGCTCGCGACGCCACACGCCGAGTCGCTCCGCGCGCCGCTGCGGCGGGCGCTGGCGGCGGTAGGCGACGTCGTCTCTCCACCGGGGGGCTTCGACCCCGAGACGAGCAGCTGCACCTTCCGCATCGTCTCCACGGACTACGGGCAGCTCACGGTCCTCCCGCGACTGGTGGCGCGCGTCGCGGCCACGGCGCCGGGCGTCGACATCTACGTGAGCGCCCTCGGCCCTCGCTCAGTCGCGGATCTCCTGGCCGAGCCGGAGATCGATCTCGCGATCTGGGTCGGTCGCGAGTCGGCGCTTCCCCAGCACCTCTACCGGCAGCCGCTGTGCGCCGACCCCTTCGTCTGCGTCGTTCGGGCCGATCACCCATCGATCGGGGACGCGCTCACGTTGGACGCCTACCTCTCGCACCCGCACGTCCTGGTGTCTCCCCGGGGGGACGCGCGCGGCGTGGTCGACGAGGCGTTGGAGCCACGGGGCCTCCGCCGGCGCGTGGCCTTGGTCTTGCCGCACTTCCTGACGGCGCCGTGGTCCCTGCTGACGACGGACTACGTCTGGACGGCGCCGCTGAGCGTCGCGCGGCCCTTCACGGAGAGGTTCCCGCTGCGCCTCCTCGAGCCGCCCATCGAGCTCCCCTGTGGGGTGCTGACCAGCGTGTGGCACGAGCGCACGAACGCGTCGGCCGCCCACCGCTGGCTCCGCGCAGCGGCGCTCCGCGTGGACCCACCGGACTGAAGGGCGCGCGCCCGAACCGAAGAGGGGCGTTCAGTCAAGTCGGCGTCAGTTTCGGTGGCCGGCAGATAACCATTCTGCTAGATACTACTGTGGCGGTCACGCAATCCGTGGGGGCGCAGAAGGCAGCGGTGGGCGCATGGGGCATGATCTCGAGACCCTGCTCAGGGTGAGTCCGGACGCCGTCGTGGCCGTGGGGTCTGGCGGCGAAATCCTGCGCGTCAACGCCATCGCGGCGGAGATGTTCGGGCACTCCGCCGAGGCGCTGGTCGGCCAGCCGGTCGAGGTGCTGGTCCCCGAGGCGCTCCGGCGGGCCCACACGGAGCACCGGAGGCGCTACTCGGAAGCGCCGGTCCTCCGTGAGATGGGCGCGGAATGCGGGATGCGCGCGCTTCGCGCCGACGGCACGGAGTTCGACGCCGACATCAAGCTGGCACCCCAGGCCGAGCTGGACGACGCCCTCATCGTGGCCGTCGTCCGCGACATCTCGCCGCTCGCCGACTCGACGAGGCGCCTCGCGCAGCGCGCGGAGCAGCTCAGCGAGACCAACCACGCTCTCGAGGACTTCGCTCACACCGCCGCCCACGATTTGAAGGGACCGCTGCGCGCCGTGTCTGGCTACGTCGACTGGCTCGAGGAGGAGCTCGCCCCCCACCTCGACGACGGACACCGGGACCTCTTCGAGCGCACGCGCACCGGCTGCGACCGGATGCGGGAGCTCATCGATGGGGCCCTCGACTTCGCGCGCGCCACCGACAATCAACAACGCGAGGTCGCCCCCTTCGACTTGCCCGCGGAGATCCGCGCGCTGGTCGAGGAGCTCGATCCCGACGGGCGGTTCCAAGTCCAAGTCGCCGACCTGCGCGCCTTCGAGACCCACGCCGTCCCCCTGCGCCAGGTCTTGGCGAACCTGCTCCAAAACGCCTTCACCCACGGGGGCGGTCCGCCGCTCCGGGTCCGCGTGGAGTGTGAAGAAGACACCGACTTCTTCCGCTTCCGCGTCGCCGACGACGGCTGCGGCGTGCCCCTGCACGCCCAACGAGACGTCTTTCGCCTCTTCAAGTCAGGGGGCGACGGCACCGGAGTGGGGCTCTCGATCGTGGAGCGCAACGTCCGCGCCCACGGCGGGGAGGTCCACCTCGTGTCGGAGACCGGGCGCGGAGCGACGTTCGACTTCACCTGGCCCGTGAGCACCCCGTAGCCGACGCGAGTCCAGGGCGTGGTTCGCGCCGAAGGACAGACCGCGGGGGGCTCGACGGTCCGACCCGTGCGTGAAGTGGCGCCGCGTGCCTCGACCCGGCGACCGAGCGAGCCTGCAACGACGACATCTGGTCTGACGCCCGGGTGGGCCGCTTGCAGGCAAGCGACCTCGTCCTGCCCGCCCTCAAGGAAGGCGAGACGGCCTATGTCTTCGTGGACGCGTATGCCCGAGGGGGGGGGGCGGGGCGTTCTAGCTCTCGGCGATTCACGCCGCCGCGGATGTGGGCCCCACGCTCGACTCGGTCGGCGCCGTGTGCCACGGAGAATGCGCTGACGGACTGGATCGACGGCATCCCCCAATCCGCTGGCTCGGGTCTCGCCGCGAGCTCCCCGGTCTACGGTCGCTCCAGCTTCGGCGACGTCGTGGTCCACGTCGCGCTCCTACAGCGAGACGCGGGATGCGCGCTTCGCATCGCCGACGGCGCCCGAGATCACAGCGGCCTCCGTTGTCTGCGACGCGGACTGCCTCGCCTACACGATACGCGTCTCCGGCATCGACCCCGATCTGGGCGTGGGGCGCCTCCTTCTCCAGTCCTACGCCGGGAATCCAGACTCCGATGGGGCCGAGCGGGGCGCTACCCCACGCTGACGCTCAACCGCGCTGGCGGTGCTCCACGTGGGCCTTGATCTTGCTGAGGGCGAGCAGGAGCTCGCCCTCAGCTCCATCAGGCTCGGCAGCCACGTCGGGCTGTCGCGTGGGTCGGCGATCCAACCGTAGGTCTCTTCGATGGGCGCGCTGATTGGGCCGGAATCGGGCCCGCGGCGGGGCAACATCACACCTCTTCAGTCGTCGTACTCACTGTCCTGGCGGTGTTGTGGCTTCGGCATCTCACAGCGCTCCGGCTCCCCGAACCCGCAGCCGCCTCCGATGTACGGGGGGGTCTCGAAGTCGGGCTCGACGCGAACGGGATCGAAGCCCGGCCCGTCCTCTGGATAGGTCACCCCGTCCACGCCCACGACCTCCACCACCGCGGAGTCCTGGTCCTTCTCGTGCTGGCCGGCGCCCACCGTCAGCGTGACGCGAAACCGCCCCGGCCGGCGGAAGTGGAATCGGGTGACCTCACCGTAGCGGTCGGCCTCGTCGTCCGACTCGGGGCGGCAGTCCGCGTCGATCTCTCGGCCCGACTCCCAGGCGGCGTCGAGGTCCCACGAGTAGTCCAGGACCCGCTTCGGCTCGGCGGCCCAGATGCTCGACCCCGTGCCGCGACAGGTCACCGTCTCGCCGACGCCCACGCGGGCCGGCGTGCAAGCGGCGTCGGCCACCGGCTCGTAGAAGCGGTGGAGGACCTGGGGCCAACTCGTGAGGTCGGCGAGGTCGAAGAGCGGCGCGTTGGGGCGCGGCTGGTCCGGGTCCTCCCGACCACATCGGAACGGGTCGAGGTCGGGCCCGTACTTCACCGACGGCGAGCCGGCGGCGAGACCCCGCGCGAACGCGCCGCTCGCCGGCTCGTCAAAGGTGTCCTCGTTCTTCGCGCGGGGCTTCTCGGGGGCCTCGAAGGCGTCGCCCTGGGCCGACGGGAAGTAGATGCTCAGCCCGGTGCCCTTCGCGAATACGCCTCCCTTCACCGCCAGGACGACGGCCTGGTCCACGGCCCGGCGGATCCGCCGGAAGGCCTCCCGCGTCGCGTGGGGGAAGCGCGCGTCGGCGCCCGCCCGGGTCGCCAGGTCTCCCAGGTCGACGTAGTCGGCGCCCGAGGTGCAGCAGCTCCGCTGGTAGTGCTGGGCGCCCTGCATCGCCTCGCCGAGGGCGGTCTGTTGGTTGTCGCGCGCGTCCCCGTCGGGGGCGCGGTAGCCGTCACCGTGGTCATCGAGGCCGCCGTACTCCGTCGCGTTTCGAGTGGTCTCGCGCGCCCCGAGGGCGACCCCGAGCGCATCGATCCGGTCGCCCATGAGCTGGGTCTTGGCGCCCAGGCGGACCGCCGTGAGCGTCCACTGACCAGCGCTGGAGTCGGCGAGCCGGTCGAAGATCGCGTGCTCCATTTGGAAGCTCCCCAGGAGGCGCTGCGCGGCCTCCTCCGAGGTTTGCCCGCGCTGGAACGCGGCGTGGAGGAGCGCGACCTCCTCGTCCCAGGTCGAGAGGACCGCCGGGGAGCCGACCATCACGTCGGCCAGGTCGCGGAGTTGGTAGGCGTACTCGATGGCCCCCGTCAGGCACGCGCTCAGGTACACGAGGCCGAAGCGATCGCCATCCAGCGCGCGGTCGAGGTGCGTCCCCAGCTCGCCGATCTGGATGACGTCGTCAGCGTCGTCGTCGCTGGCGATGCCCTTCCACTGGTCCCCGTGCCCCCAGACGACGAGGGCGTAGTTCTCAGCCGGGAAGCGCGCGCGACCCCACCGCACGAAGTCCTCCAGGGTCTGACCCGAGCCCGTGCTCAGCTCCCCCAGGTTGTTCTGGGCCGCGCGCTCGCCGGGCCCCGCGTAGAGGTGCACGCGCCCGGTCGTCCTGTCGCCTCGAAGCTCACCGCGGAAGGCGTGCCCCAGGCTCCCGGCCTCGCTCACATCGCGGACCGGGTCGAAGGCGACGGCCTGGCGCCCGGAGTCGAGGAGCACGACGACCCGCGACGTGCCTCGACCCACGGCCAGCATTCGCTCGGTCGTGTCCAGCAGGCGGTTGGCGGCGTCCTCCAGGTTGTTGTCCGCCGCCACGTAGACGAGGGTCGTCCAGGCGCTTCGCGTGACCTGAGCGTCGCCATCGTGCAGGACGATCTGCGCCACCGTCGGCGCGTCGGCGCCCCACTTCGAGCCGTCCCAGTGGAGCTCCAGATCCGCGCCCGAGTCGGTGTCTTCCTCGTCGGGGCCCCGGCTGACGGACTGCCCCGGGCGCACCGCCGTCGGCCGCCCCGTCTCGCCCCGAATCCGCAGGGTCGGGACGAAGTCGCCGGGGCTCCAGATCCCCGCCGCCAGCGCGGCGTCGTAGGCGCCCGTGCCGCCCAGCGGGGGGAAGCCGTCCTCGGGGTGGGACCAGGCGATGAAGTCCGTGACCTCTCCACCGCGGTAGAGTCCCAGGCCGTCGATGACGGGGTCCATCGCGATGGCAGGGCCCACGTAGACGGTGGCGACGCCGTCGCGCCCGTCGAGGTCGTCGGTACCGACGCCGAGCTCCACCACCAGACGCCCGCCCGGCGGCAGGATCACGGCGGGCAGCGCCACGCGGGCCGCGCCATCGAGACCACGCAGATCCCAGCCACCGGTGTGGCCCTCGGCGCCCAGGTTGACCAGCTCGACCCACGGGGCCTCCCCGGGGTGGGGCCGGAACATGACCTCGGAGATCAGGAGCCCCTCGGTGGCGGGGACCAGGGGCGGGCCGTCGTGGACCACGATCGTGAAGCGCTCCCAGGGACCGGTGGCCCGACGGTTCGCGTTCACCGCGCCCCCACCGCCCCCCTCGGCGACCACGAAGTGGCCATTGTCGGTGCGCAGCGCGAACGTCCCCCCGACCTCCCTCGACACAGCGAAGCGCTCCCACGGTCCCGAGGCCCGGCGAGTGGCGTTCAAGGCGCCGCCGCCGCCGCCCTCGGCGACGAGGAAGTGCCCGTCCCTCGTCTGGAGGGAGAACGTGCCGTCGGGATACTCCAAGAGCCCGAACATCTCCCAGGCCCCCATCGCGGCGCGGTTGGCGTTCACCGCGCCGCCGCCGCCGCCCTCGGCCACCAGGTAGGCGCCGCTCAGGCTCTGGATCGAGACCCGGCGCACGCTGACCGGTGCCTCCGTCGCCAGGTCGACCAGGGTGAAGGACTCCCACGCGCCGACGCCCCGCCGATTCGCGTTCAGGGCGCCGCCGCCGCCGCCCTCGGCGACGAGGTAGTGGCCGTTGCGGGTGCGCAGCGCGACGGTGCCGTTCGGGTTGTGGACGAGGGTGAAGGACTCCCACGCGCCGGCGCCCCGCCGATTGGCGTTGGCCGCCCCGCCCCCGCCGCCTTCGGCGACAAGGTAGTGGCCGTTGGCGCTGCGCAGCGAGATCGTCCCGTCAGGGTTGTCGATGCGGGCGAAGGTCTCCCACTCGCCCAGGGCCCTTCGGTTGGCGTTGGCCGCCCCGCCCCCGCCCCCCTCCGCGGCGATGAAGAAGCCTCCGTGGCTCTCGAGGGCGATCTCGGTCTGGGCGAGGGCCGGCGAGAGCGTCAGGGCGAGGAGGCCGAGCAGCGGGGTTCGGGTTCTCATGGCGAGCTCCTGATGGTTGGACAGCCAGGAGTACGCCGGGGGAGGCCGAGCGGATCGAGGGGCCCAGCGGTCGCCGATCGCCGCGGGGGCGCGGCCCGCAAAGAAGATTGCCGGCCCATGCGCGCCCCGATAAGGTGACGTGAGTGGCGACCGACCCCCAGGGCTCACAGCGGCTCAACCGCCACCTCGGCCCCGTTGATGTCTATGCTATCTGCACCGGCGCGATGTTCAGCTCGGGGTTCTTCCTACTCCCCGGCATCGCCTTTGGCATGAGCGGGAAGTGGGTGGTCCTCGCCTACGCGGTGTCCGCGCTCATCGTCGTCCCAGCCATGCTCAGCAAAGCCGAGTTGGCCAGCGCCCTCCCGAAGGCCGGGGGGACCTACTACTTCCTGGACCGATCGATGGGGCCCTTGATCGGCACGGTCGGGGGGCTCGGGACTTGGATCGCCCTTGGGCTGAAGAACACGTTCGCGCTCATCGGTCTCGGCGCATACCTCGCCCTCTTCGTCGAGGTCGACATCATGGTCGTAGCCCTCGCTGGCGCGGTGGCGTTCACCGCCATCAACATCTTCGGCGCGAAGGAGACCGCGGCGCTACAGCGTTGGCTGGTCTACATCCTCGTCGGCATCTTGCTCATCTTCGTCTTCGCCGGCTTCGTCGAGATCGCCCAGGGGGACGGCTTCGTCGAGACCACCCGGCGCCGTTTCCGTGAGGCGCCCGGCTCCGACGTCGACGGCTTCCTGGCGACGGTCGGGCTCGTCTTTGTCTCTTACGCCGGCCTCACCAAGGTCGCCGGCGTCGCGGAGGAGGTGGAGCGGCCGGATCGCAACATCCTCTTTGGCATGGTCCTCTCGCTGGGCACGGCGTTTCTGCTCTACACCCTGGGCGCCTTCGTCCTCGTCGTCGTCCTCGACCACGCCGCCCTCCCGACCGATTTGGCGCCCATCGCGAGCGCCGCCGAGCGGACGCTCGACTGGCTGCCGGGTCGCACGGGCGTCTTCTTGATCTTCCTCGCCGCCACCGCTGCCTTCGCCTCGACCGCGAACGCGGGCATCCTGGCGGCCTCCCGCTACCTGCTCGCCATGGGTCGCGACCGGCTCATCGCGGACGCGTTTCGCAAGGTCGGGCGCTTCCAGACGCCCACCCTCGCCATCCTCGCCACCGGCGGCTTCGTCGTCGTCTGCTTGCTCACCCTCGACGTCGTCAGCGTCGCCAAGCTCGCCAGCAGCTTTCAGCTCCTGATGTTCGCCCTCGTGTGCCTCGCGGTGATCGTCATGCGCGAGTCGCGGATCCAGACCTACGACCCGCCCGTTCGCTCTCCGTTCTACCCGTGGACCCAATTGGCGGGGATCTTCGTCTCGTTCTTCCTGATCATCGAGATGGGCCGGCTCGCGATCCTCTTCACGCTGGCCATCGTGGCGTTCGGAGTCGTCTGGTTCTTCCTCTACGCCCAACCGCGCGTCGCCCGGGAAGGGGCGGTCTTGCACTGGTTCGAGCGACTCGGCCGGGACCGATCCGAGGCGCTGGAGCACGAGATCTGGTCGATCCTCAAGGAGACGGGGCTTCGCGCCGGCGACCCCTTCGCCGAGCTGATGAGCCGGACGCAGGTGGTCGAGCTCGCCGGCAGGCCGGCGTTCCCCGAGGTCGCGCGGCTGGTCGGTGAACGCCTCTCGGAGAGAATCCCCCTCGACGCGGTCGAGATCGCCGAAGAGTTCGTGCGCGGCGTTCGGACCGGCCTCGTCCCGGTGACGCACGGCATCGCCATCCCCCACTTCCGGATCCCGGGGCTCGCCCAACACGAGCTGGTCGTGGCCCGCGCGCGCTCCGGCGTGGTGGTCCACGTCGGCGAAGAGCACCCGAGCGGCGAGCACGAGGTCGAGGTCCACGCGCTCTTCTTCTTGCTCAGCCCCGAGGAGGAGCCCGGCCAGCACCTCCGCATCCTCGCCAAGCTCGCTACCCAGGCGGAGCGGCCCGACTTTCTGGACGCCTGGCGCGGGGCGCGGGACGCGGGGGACCTCCGGGCGTTGCTCACAGACCAGGAGATACGCGCCCTCGCCGAGCGGGTCGTCGTCGAGGCCGCTCCCCCACCGGAGCCGACGCCCGTACCCCACGTGAGCCCTGGCGCCTTCCGGCGGGTGCTCGTCATCGATCCGGGCCACGGCCGCACAGACGCGCTTTGTGCACGGGTTCGGATGCTCGCCACCGCCGAGGAAGCGCACACCACGATCGCGCGCATCAGCCAAGGAGGTCGATCGACTCCGCCCGCCGAGATCTCCGGACCGGAGAGGAGCGTCATCCAGCTCGACGGCGTGCCGTGGATGGCGGTCATCCGCGAGGTCGTGGTCGGCCAGCACGATCTGGTCCTGCTCGAGGCGGGCGGCGAGGGGGTCTTCGACCTCGACAGCTTCGCCAAGCACCTCCTACGCAAGTGTCCGTGCCCCGTCTGGGTGGTCCCGTCGGCGCCGGCCCGTGCCCTTCGACGGGTGGTGGCCGCGATCGACGCGGAGGCGAGCACCGACGCGCACCGATCCCTGAACACGTTCATCCTCGACATGGCGGCGGCCCTTACGCGCGATCCGGACAGCGAGTTGCACGTGGTGTACGCGTGGCACTTCGCTGGCGCGCAGACCCTGGCCATCCGCGGCCATCTCGACGACGAGGCCCTGCGGCACGCCGCCTGGAAGGAGCGAAGCTACTACGAGCACAAGCTCCGCGAGGTCCTTCGGGAGCATGGCGCGTCCAGCGACCGGATGAACGTCCACCTGGTCGAGGGCGAACCGATCGAGGCTCTGCCCCGCTTCACCGCCGAGCACGAGGCCGACGTCCTGGTGATGGGGACCGTGTGCCGCACCGGCATCGCGGGGTACATCATCGGCAACACCGCCGAGGACGTCCTCTCGGAGGTGGAGTGCGCGGTGGTGGCGGTGAAGCCGGGTGGGTTCGTCACCCCCGTCGACGTTCGCCGCAAGGCGTGATCCGGGGCGACTCCGGGTCGCGGGACGACCTACCTCCTCGAGGGGCCTGCGCGGAAGAGGGGGAACCTCTGCATCGACGGCAACTGGTACTCGTTGGAGGCCTTCACGGACGAATGAGGAAGGTGACCTGACTTCCGGGATCGAAGGGCCATTGTACGAGTACACCACGGTGGGAACGCCAGCTTGCGCCGGTGGACCGGGGCGCGGGTTCGCCCTGGCCTTGGTCATCGTGCGCCTTCGTCTCCGCCGGGTACGGGGCGTCGGTGTCGTGTTCCACACCGAGGCGCAACCCCCCACAGTCCCACCGTCAGAGTCGGGATCTGCGGCCAATTCAGCTAGGATCAAGCCATGGACTACCTGACGCCCTCGGGGCTCTTCGACGGCACCGGTCACAGCGCCCGCGAGGGCTGGGGCGTCGTGATGGAGGCCGGTCGCATCCTCGCGGTGGGGCCCACCAGCGACGTGGCACCCCGAGGCGTCGAGCCGACGGTGCTCGAGGGCACTCTGATGCCGGGCCTCGTCGACTGTCACACGCATCTGTGCCTCTCCGGCGGGCTCGATCCGGTCTCGGATCTGGCGCGCGAGTCGGTGACGCGCCGGACCGTGCGGGCGGTCGCGGCGCTTCGAGCGCACCTCCGCGCGGGCGTGACCACCATCCGTGATGTCGGCGGCTGCGGCGGGCTCGACCTGGAGATCGCGCGCGGCGTCGCTGACGGCTGGCTGACGGGACCGCGGGTGATGGCGGCGGGGGAGCTGGTTTGCACCACGGGGGGTCACGCGTGCTTCATCGGCGTGGAAGTCGACGGCCCCGACGCGGTGCGGAGCGCGGTGCGGCGGCAACTCAAGTCGGGGGCGGACCTGATCAAGGTGGTGGCCACGGGGGGCGTCATCACCCCCGGCGTGGAGCCCGGCGCCGCGCAGATGACCCTGGAGGAGCTCCGGGCCGCCTGCGACGAGGCCCGCAAGGCCGGTCGTCGCGTCGCCGCCCACGCCCAGGGGACGGAGGGCATCCGCAACGCGCTGCTCGCTGGCGTAGACACCATCGAGCACGGCTTCTTCCTGGACGCCGAGACGATCGGCCTGATGGTCGCCCGCGGCGCGACGATGGTGCCGACCTTCGCCGCCGCCGACGCCATCCTCGGGGGCGCCGCGGCGGGGGTGCCTGAGTACATGGTGGCCAAGGTGCGGCGGGTCGGTGCGGCCCACGACGACAGCTTCCGCGCGGCGCTGAAGGCCGGGGTGGAGCTCGCGTGCGGGACCGACGCCGGCACCCCGCTCAACCCCCACGGACGCATCGCTGTGGAGATCGCGGCCTTCATCGAGCGCGGCGCGTCCCCCGAGATCGCGCTCCGGGGGGCGACGGGGGGCGGCGCCGTCGCCTTGGGCCGTGACGACATCGGCCTCCTCGAGCGAGGGCGCCGCGCGGATCTGCTCTGGGTCGGAGGCGATCCGCTCGCCGACATCGCTGCGCTCTCCGAGGTGCGCGGCGTCTGGAAGGACGGCGACCGGCTCGTCTGAGCCCTTGACTACAGCGCGCGCCCATTCTCCCAGCGGAGGTCGTGGAAGGGACGCTCCGCCTCGGCTTGTGCGGGCGTCAGGAAGCCGTGCTCTACCAGCCGACGAAAGATCTCCGCCGCTCGGGAGGGCCACCACGTGCCCCGTCTCGGCGTGTGTCCTCGACGTCGCATCGCAGCGCCGCGCCCCGGCGCCGGCTTGATCATCGCCAAGAAGACCGCCTCCTTCGGCGTCAGGTCGCGGGCGTCCTTCTGGAAGTAGTAGCCGGCCGCGGGACCCACGCCGTAGATGTTCGGCCCGAACTCGATGCAGTTCACGTAGAGCTCGAGGATTCGATTCTTGCCCAGGGCCTGGGTGACGCGCTCCGCGACGAGGGCCTCTTGGAGCTTGCGAGCGAGGGTCTTTCTCCGCGTCAGGAAGAGGTTCTTCACGAGCTGCTGGGTGACGGTGGAGCCGCCGTAGACGAAGCGCCCGCCGGAGAGGTTCAGGCGGAGGGCACGCTGGATCAGGCCGCGGTTGATCCCGTGGCCGCGATAGAAGCCGATCTCCTCCGAGAGGAACATCGCCGCGCCCAGGTAGCGCGGGAGCTGGCGGAGGGGGACGTAGCGACCGCTCTTGGGGCCGACGAAGACCGGGCGCGTCGTGCCCTCGCGGACCTGGAGGCTGAAGGGGCGGGCGAGCCAGCCCACGTCGTCGCGACCGCGCACCTCGACCTCGGGCCACGCATCAGGTCGCGCGTTGAGGTGGGTGACGCGGCACTGCGTCTCGAAGCGACGGATCTTCAACGCCAGATCCTTGGGGCGGTGGACGGGCCAGTCGAAGCGCACGGTCGGCGACATCGTCCCGCTCAGCGTCGCCTCCGCGTAGGCGCCCGTGAGGGCCTTGGGGAGCGCGCGCAGGGCGGCGTCGCAGGCGACGGGCTCGGTCGCGCTGCGCAGGTGGACGACGGGGTCGTCCACGAGGTCGTCCACGCGGGCGCTGAAGCGGGTTCGGGTCGGCCCGAACCGGAAGCGCCCGTCGGTGAGGGCGAGGACGCCCTCGCTCCAGCTCAGATCCGCGGTGAGCTGGGCCGCGAGCCCCCGGAGCGGGTCGTCGGCGATGGCCGCGGAGATCACCTCGACGTCCGCGACGCGCAGATCCGCCCGCGCCAGCGCGGTGTCGCCCGTGAGCGCCGCGGAGAGCTCGACATCCGCGCGACCCCGAACCTGGAGACGCTGCGGGAGGGGGAGGTGCGCGAGGTCCAAGCCGACACCCGACAGCCACCCGCTCCCGTCGAGGGACACAGCCGCCTCCACGGTCCCGCCCAGGACCTCCGCCTTCAACCATCCCGTGCCGTCGCCGTAGCGCGCCTCCTCCACCCGCGCGAGCAGGCCGTCGGCGTGGCGCACCTCGGCCCCGAAGCCCGCCCAGCCAGCGCGCGTCCGAGCGATCCGCCGTACCCGTGCGCCGAGGGCTCCGCGGACCAACTCGACCTCGCGGAGCTCGAGCCGGCCATCGCGCCAGACCCGCGCCTCGTGGATCCGCAGCCGCCCCACCCCGGGGAGCTCGGCGTCAACCAGATCGCCGGCCTTCCCCAGCAGGCGCACCTCCCCTTCGGTGCCGCGCACCGCCACGGTCTCCACCTCTGGCCAAGCGGAGTCCGCCGGCTCCAGTCGCGCCTCCGCGCGTACCAGCTTCGTGCCCCGTAGCCTCGCGAGGCTCACCACCGCGAGTCCGAGGGGGCGTCCGCCCTGCTCGACCACGATACGCGCGCCGTCGATGGCGATGGGCAGATCCGGCGCGGGGGTCGCCGAGCCCCCCCCCCGCCCGCCCGTCAGCTCGACCCGGCCGACGAGGTGGCGCATCGACACCCGCCGCGGCTGGTAACGCGGACCGACGATGATCCGCAGCACCGACACGCGGGCTTCGCCCCGCGGATGGCGGAGGGTCACCCCCCGCAGCTCGAAGGCGCGGTGCTCGGCGAGCCAGCGCGCGCGTTCCCACTCGATCTCGACCCCCCGGGCCGCGGCCTCGGATCGGATGCGGTCGGGCGCCAGACGCTCGATGGCGCTGGGGATCAGGAGCCACGCACCGCCCAGCAGTGACCCCGCCACGAGCGCGGCGACGAGGAGGACCCTCCTCACCTAGAAGCGCAGCTCGCCGCGAGGCTCCGGGACCCGATCGGGGGGGCGCAGCGAGGTGAGGAGGGCGCGGCGCTCGCTGTCTGTGCCGTAGAGGGTCGCGTAGCGGACGATGTGGTCGGCGACCTTGCGTGCGTAGTTCCGCGTCTCGTGGGCGCCGATCTCCTCCACCATCTCGTCGAAGGAGAGGTCGCGGTGGCGCCGCAGGTGCTCGGCGACGCGGCGCGGCCCACCGTTGTAGGCGGCCACGGCCATCAAGAGGTTGCCCCGGAACTCGTGGCGGAGCGCGCCGAGGTACCAGGCGGCGTGGCGCAGAGCGACCCCGGGCGAGTACAGGCGGGACGGCAGGAAGTCGCCGGCGGGGAAGCCGATCCGCTCCGCGATACGCCGGCCGGTGCGCGGCAGCACCTGCATCGGCCCGAGCGCCCCGGCGTGGCTGCGGGCGCGGGCGCGGAAGCGGCTCTCCTGGAGCATGTGGGGCAGCAACCACCACGGTGAGACCCCGTGCAGTGATCCCGCGGCGCGCGCCAGTTCGAGGTAGGGCGTCCGATACGCCGCCGAGACCTCGTCTTCGCTGCGCTCCGCGAGCGCGTGCTCCCACGGCAAGCGGCGGGTTCTGAGCGGGAGCCGACGCCACTCCCGTCCGGCGGTCTCGTAGGGCGCTCGCGACAGCTCGGGGTAGCCGACCTCTGCCAGCGCCAGCGCTCGGCGTGGGTGGGGGGCGGGCCGAAGCTCCGGCCGGGGAATGTCCGCCGAGCCGCCGGCGAGGACCCGCCCGAGCAGGCCGTAGTAGCTCAGGGGCGCGCGGTCGAGGAGCGAGCCGAGGGTGCGGCGGGCCCGCGTGTCGTGGCTCTCCTTCGAGTGACAGCGCGCGGTCCAATACAGCGCCTTGGGGCCCACCAACAGGTTCGGATGGTCTGCCATCGGAGCCCACACGGCGCGAGCCGCGGGGCAGTCCCCGCCCCGGTAGTGCGCCCAGCCGAGGAACCAGCGATACATGTCCGGATCGCGCAGCTTCTTCGTCAAGAAGCGCTCGTGGGCGCGCACCGCCTCACGGTAGCGCCCCGCCTGGTGCAGGAGACGCCCGACCTGGTAGGCGGCCCGGGTCGTGTAGCGTCCGCGCACCGTCCGCATCACGGCCACCGCCTCGTCCCAGCGCTCGAGCTGCCCCAGCACCAGCCCCCGCCGGTAGCGCGCCCGGGAGGCGAGGGCCGCGTCGGGCCCGGTGGCGGCCTTCACCGTATGGTCGAGGGCTTCGCCGTAGCGCTCGCGGAGACGCATGCGCATCGTGGCCAGCCGCAGGTGCGCGCGTTGCTGGGCCTCGGAGGTGCCCCCGCGCAAGACGGTCTGAAAGGCCGGCTCGGCGAGGTCGTAGGCCCGGGCGATGAAGAGCGCTTCGGCGCGGCGCGCCGTCTCTTCGTCGGAGAGCTTGACCACCGGCGCGCGGCGCCCCTCCGGTGAGCCGCCGTGGTCGGTGCGAAGGCGCCGCAGCCAGCGGACGTCGGCGGTGAGCGCGTACAGGCGCTCGAGGGCCCGCGGCGCCACGAGCGGCTCGTCGAGCAGCGCCTCGAGGCCCGCCACGTCGCGGGCCAGATGTAGCCGCGCCTCGAGGTGGACGTCCGCCGGCAGATCCGCTGGGGGCAACAACCGCCGAGCCGCCTCGGGCGCCTCCGAGAGCTGGATCCGAAGCCAGTCGACGGCCACCGCGAGCTCGGGCGCGTCCACGGTGTCGAGCAAGGCCAGCGCGGCGGCCCCCCGTCCGAGCTGACGCTGCGCCCGAGCCCGGAGCATCGTCGCCGCTGGCGGCTCGCCGGGGAGGTGGTCGCCGAGGGCATCGAGGGCCCCCGCCGGATCACCGACCTGAACCTGCGCGGCGACGGAGAGCAAACTGAATAGCAGCAATCCCACCACGACGAGGTGGCTCGCAGAGGGCCCCGCTGTCAAGCGCGCTTCGCGGGCCGAGTCAGCGTGAGTCGAAGGCGCGCGGCGCACAGGCGGGGCTCAGGCGGGGAAGAGCCTCCGAGGCTCGGGGTGTTCTGGTCAGCATGCCTTGGTGGTGGATCACGATGTCGCTCTTCGGCCTCTTCGCGCGACCGGTCTGCGAGCCGGGGCCGGAGGCCCTCCGCTTGCGCGCCACGCTGGTGGCATCGACCGGGCCATCCTCGATGGTGGTCGAGCCGGACGATGGGCTCCCGCGGGTGGTCGCCGAGGGCGGGCAGATTCGCGGCTATCGGGTGGAACGTATCGGGCGTGGGGGGGCGACCCTGGGCCGCGCGGGTCGCTGCTGGCGGTTGACGCGGCGCGCACGATCGTTGGTCGAGCGCGGTGTCGAGCGTCCGCGGCCCAAGGGGGTCGAGGTCGACGTGGGTCGGGGCGCCAAGGTCGATCGGGCGACGCTCGACCGGCTGCTCGAAGATCCGAGCGCGCTTCGAAGGGACATCCGCGTTCGCTTTGTTCGGCGGGGCGACGATCGGTTCCTGATGGTCACGCGGGTGCGCCGAGACGGGATCTTCGGGCGCATCGGGCTGCGCCGTGGGGACCGGCTGGTGGGGATCGATGGGCGCCGGGTGGAGAGCCCCAACGACGCGCTGGCGGTGCTCTCGTCCTTCCTCGACACGGGGCGCGCGGAGGTGGTCGTGCGGCGGGGGCGCGCGGTGAAGGTCTTCGAGGCTCGCGTCGAGTGAATTGACCGCGGCGGCCTTGGGCGGTCAACTCTCCCCATGGACTATGTCGGCAAGATCTACCGGCCCCCGAGCGAGGCACGCAGCCTGCTGCTACAGGTCTCGGTGGGGTGCAGCCACAACCGGTGCGCCTACTGCGACATGTATCGGGAGGTCTCGTTTCGAGTGAAGCCGTGGGCCGTGGTGGAGCGGGACCTGCACGAGGCGGCTCGGGCGGGCCCGGTCTTCGACAAGGTCTTCCTCTGCGATGGGGACGCGTTGGTGCTGCCCGATCGCCGGCTCCTGCAGATCCTCGCGGGGGTGCGCGAGCACTTGCCGTGGGTGAAGCGGGTGGGCGTCTACGGGGACACGCGCAGCGTGGGGCGGCGCAGCGTGGCGGAGCTCCGTGCGTTGCGGGACGCCGGGCTCGGCATCGTCTACCACGGCGTCGAGAGCGGCGACGACGAGACGCTGGCGGCGATCGAGAAGGGGGGCACGCGGGCAGAGTGCGTCGAGACCGCCTCGAAGCTACGCGGGGCGGGGATCGTGCACTCGGTCATCGTGCTGTTGGGCATCGGCGGGGAGGCGCGCACTGAGGCGCATGCGCGGGAAACGGCGACCTTGCTGACGGAGATGGACCCCCAGTTCGTGGGGGCCCTGACGACGACGGTGGTGCCGGGGACGCGTCTGGCCGAAGCCCAGGGGCGGGGGGACTTCGTGCTCCCCGACCGGTTCCGGTTGTTGGAGGAGCTGCGGACGCTGGTGGACGTGGCGCGGCTCAGCGACTGCCGCTTCTCATCGAATCACGCGAGCAACTACCTGCCGCTGCGCTCGACGCTCCCGCGCGACCGGGAGCGCCTGCTGGTGATCCTCGACGAGGTCCTGGCCGCGCGGGACGAGGAGTCCCTCCGCCCCGAGTGGATGCGCGGGCTCTAGGACGGTTCGGCAGACCAAGCGACCAAGTGATGTGCGTGCCCGCCGGCCGAGTTCAAGGCGCGAAGCCGTAGCGATATCCAAAGATATCGATAGGCTTCGCAACGCCGAAATCGGTTGGCGGGCGCGTGCAGCGCGCCGCGTCGCGACTCTGCCGCACCGTCCTAGCAGTCCGGGACTTCGCAGGTCGCCTCGATCTGGCAGGTGTTGGGGACCTCGCAGGTGGCGGCGATCTCGCACGTCTCGGGGACCCAGCACTCGAGGGGGATCTGGCACTCTCGGGGGAACTCGCACCGGAGGTTGCCGGTGAAGAGGCTGCCGACACAATCGAGGCCCCGCTGGAGGGCTGCCTGGAGGCCCGCCGGGCTGAGCACGGAGAGCAGCTCCGTCCCGCACTCCGCAGCGCTGACCACCGTCTCCGATCCACAAGCCACCGCGTCCTCGACCCACTTCTGACCGCATTCGGCGGCGCTGGTGACGAGCTCGGTGCCACACTCCGCGGCGCTGGTGACCAGGTCGGCGCCGCACTGGGCGACGCTGGTCACGGTCTCGTAGCCGCACTGCGCCGCGCTGGTGACCCACTCGGTGCCGCAGGCGATGGTGGCGAGCAGCGTGGAGTGCGCCACGATGAGATCCACCGGCACGCCGAGGTTCATGCGGAGGGGGTTGTCACAGTGGCCCTGGACGTGGACCGCGTAGAGCCGCCCGTCGTTGCCGAGCACGCCGGAGCCGGAGCTGCCGGGCTCGGTGTCGATGTCGCGGTAGCCGAGGAAGCCGGGGAAGCTCCTGATCTGGCGCCCGGCGTCTACCTGCTTGGGCTCACCGCTGGGGTGCTGGATGATCGCCGCGGCCCGCGGGGCGCCGCGGCCCAGGCGGGTCACGCCGAACCGGTCGCCGCGGCGCCGCTCGATGCGCAGGATCGCGTAGTCGAGGACGCCGGCCATCCGGGCGCCGTCCTCGACGACCTCCAGGACCCGGCGTCGGATCTCGCGACGCGGGTTGCCCGAGGGGTCGTTCTGGAAGTTGAAGACCACCACCCGCCGCCGGATGTTGCGGTCGATGCAGTGACTCGCCGTGAGGAACAGGTTCTGGTCGATGAGCGTGCCGCTGCAGAACTTGCTGGTGCTGCCGTCGCGGTTGGTGGCCGCCAGCGCCCCCACCGCCCGCTGCCGCGCGCCGACGAAGCCGTTGCTGAAGCCGAGGTTGGTGTAGCGCCCGTCGTATCGCTCGACGTGCTGCAAGTCGTCGCTGATCCCGCAGATGGCCTCGGCGCCGATGTCGAAGAGGAAGCCGGCGGGGTTCGCCAGCTTGCGGGCGAACTGCGCGTTGCCCTTGGGGATCGAGGAACGTCGGCGTGCGAGGCGGGCCCGGTCCGACTTCGAGTCCTCCGTCTCGTCGACGGTCGGGGCCTCACCGGTGAACTCGTTGTCGAGGTCTTCGATGTCGCCACAGGCGCTGAGCAGGCAGACGGCGAGCGCCGCCACGATGGTGTGGGTGGAACGCATGGTCTCTCTCCAGTGATTGGGTGCGCTGCTTTGGGATTGCACCCGCCGTGCCAGCCGCCGGGCCCCAAACCACCGTTCGGGGCGTGTTCCATCCGTGTGCCATCGAACGTTCGGCGCACCCGGGGTATCCTCCCGCGGGTGGACGTCACGCTCACGGAGAACACCGTCGACGGCGGCTTCGGCGAGGCCCGGCTGGATCTCGCCCTGACGGTGGTTGCCCACGCGGCGTCGGCAGCGCTGGGCACCCGTCGAGTCCTGGCGGATGGGGAGGGCGTCGAGCTCGGTCGCGGCGGCCTCGCCCTGGGCGCGGGCGTACTCGACGACGCCCGCCTCTCCCGCCAACACCTGGAGCTGGTCCGCGACGGGTGGTGCGTGCGCGCGCGGGATCTCGGCAGCCGCAACGGTACGACCGTCAACGGCGCCCCCGTGGGCACAGCGACGCTGGTGCCCGGCGACGTGTTGGGGGCCGGCGCCCTCCTGCTGCTCGTCCACCGCACGCGCCGGGCGTACCGGGTGCCCCACTCCCCGACCCTCGTCGGGGCCAGCGCCGAGCTGGCCGACGTGCTGCGCGAGGTCGAGCAGGTGGCGCCCCGCGACACGACGACCCTGGTGCTGGGCGAGACGGGCGTGGGCAAGGAGCTGGTCGCCCGCGAGATCCATCGGCTGAGCGGTCGCTCCGGGCGCTTCGTCGCCCTCAACTGCGGCGCCGTCGGCAAGGGGCTGCTGCACAGCGAGCTCTTCGGTCACGCGCGCGGCGCCTTCTCCGGGGCGACCGATCGGCGCGCGGGGCTGGTCGCCGCGGCCGCGGGCGGGACCCTCTTCCTCGACGAGGTGGGCGACGCGCCCCCCGACTTCCAGGTCGCTCTGCTGCGCCTCCTCCAGGACCGTGAGTATCGCCCCGTCGGCGACGACGAGGTGCGCCGGACGGACGCGCGCTTCGTCGCGGCGACCCATCAGCCGCTCCACGCACAGGCCGAGGCGGGGCGCTTCCGCAAGGACCTCTGCGCGCGCCTGTCCCGGTGGGTCGTGCACGTCCCGGCCCTGCACGATCGCCGGGCCGACATCCCGCTGCTCCTCGACGCGTTCGCCCGCCGACATGCGGGCCGTCCGATGCGCCCGACACGCCCTCTGGTGCTGGCGCTTTTGCGTCACGATTGGCCCGGCAACGTGCGCGAGCTCGACGCGCTGGTGGAGCGCCTCTGTGTCGCGGCAGGCGACGGTGATCGGCTGGAGCTGGACCCCAAGGTCGCGGCCCTGCTCGAGCCCCGCCCGACACCGCACGCCGAGCCCGAGCCCGAGCGCCGCTACTTCTCCGGCGAGCGCCCCGATCCAGAGACGCTCCGGGCCCACCTCCGCGCGCACCGCGGCAACGTCAAGGCAACCGCCCTCGCCCTCGGGGTGGGTCGCAACACCCTCTACCGCTGGTTGCGCGAGGCCGGCGTCGACGTCGCGGACTACCGGTGAGGCTCGGCGGTTTCGAACTGCACGAGGCGGTCGGGCGGGGAGCGATGGGGATCGTCTGGCGCGGGGAGGGGGCCGGCCTGCCCGTGGCCGTGAAGGTGCTCACCGAGGCGCGCGCTCGGGATCCGGCCTACATCGCCGCCTTCACGCGCGAGATTCACGCCGTCGCCAGGCTGCGGCATCCGGGCGTGGTGACGGTCTATGACCACGGTGTCGTCCCACCCGATACGGGCGCGCTGGTCGCCGGCGCCCCGTACCTGGTGATGGAGCTGGCCCGAAGCTCGCTGGCCGCGGGGGCGCGCATCGCGACCTGGGGCGCGGTGCGCGACATCCTCGTGGACGTCCTCGGCGCCCTCGCCGCGGCCCACGCCCGGGGTCTCGTCCACCGCGATCTGAAGCCCGCCAACGTGCTGCTCTGCGGCGGCCGACTCAAGCTGTCCGACTTCGGCCTCGCGTGTCCCGGCGGTCGTCGCGCGCCCTTCGCCCTCACCGGCGGCAGCCCCGGCTACATGGCGCCCGAGCAACTCCTCGGCGCGTGGCGGGACTTCGGCCCGTGGACGGATCTCTACGCCACGGGCTGCCTCGCCTGGTTCCTCTGCACCGGGGCGCGCCCCTTCGCCGATCGGGCCACCGCTCAGCTCGCCCACCTTCACCTCAACGAGGCGGTCCCGGCGCTGCGCCCCCGCATGCCCGTCCCCGCGGGCTTCACCGAGTGGGTCGCCACGCTGCTGCAGAAGGCGCCGACGGACCGCTTCGGCCACGCCGCCGACGCCACCGCCGCCCTGCTCGCCCTGGATGGAGAGCCGCTGACCGAGGTGGCGCTGACGGCGCCGGTGCCGATCAGCGCGACCGTCACGCTCGCCGACGACGCGCCGGACACCTTCGCCATGCCCACCACGCCCCGGGATGCGCCGGCTCCTCGCCCGGCGTGGCCCGCCGCCCCCGGACACCGGCCGCAGCCGACGATTCGTCTCCCGGCGAGCTGGCGCAGCGAACCGCCGGAGCCGCCACCACCGAACCTGGGCCTGGGCCTCTACGGCCTGCGCGAGACGCCCGTCGTCGGGCGCTCCCGTGAGCAGCGCGCGCTGTGGCAGGCCCTGCGCCGGGTCATCGACACGCGCCGGCCGGGGATGGTGGTCCTGCGTGGCCTGCCAGGCTTCGGGAAGTCTCGCCTCGCCGAGTGGTTGTGCCACCGGACCGCCGAGCTGGGCGCCGCCCGTTGGCTCGCCGTGCGCCACGACCCGCTGGGCGGCCCCGAGCACGGGCTGCGCCCCGCGATCGCCGCCGCCCTCCGGTGCGCCGACCTCTCGCGCGACGACATCGAGCGGCGGCTGGTCCATTGGCTGCGCCGCTTCGACGCCGTGGCCGAGGCCGACGCCGAGGCCCTCGCCGACTTCCTGGCCGACGCGTGGGACGGGTCCACTGGCGCCCGCGACGCGCTGCTATCACGGCTGCTGGCGCGGATGAGCGCCGACCGGCCGCTGGTGCTGTGGCTCGATGATCTCCAATGGGGCGCAGACGCGGCGGCCTTTGTCGGCGCGCTCCTGGCCGATCCGCTGGATCTCGCCCCGCGCGTCCTGGTCGTGGCCACCACCACCGGGGCCGCGCCTGAGAGTTCGGCGCCAGAGACTTCGTCGGTGCTCGATGTCGGCCCCCTGCCGCCGGAGTCGTGGCCGGTGCTCGTGCGGGAGCTGCTCGGGCTCGACGGAGAGCTCGCGCGCCGTGTCTGCGAGCGCACGGCGGGGCACCCGCTCTTCGCGACGCAGCTCGTCGGTGACTGGGTGCGCCGCGAGGTGCTGGTCCCGGGCGGTCGCGGCTACCGGTTGAAGCGAGGCGCGAGGGCGGACCTTCCCGATGACCTCCACGGCGTCTGGTCCGAGCGAGTCCTCGAGGTGCTGCGCGGGCTGCCATCAACGGCGCGGGCCGGCCTGGAGATCGCCGCGGCGCTCGGTCGCTCCGTGAGCGCCCGGGAGTGGGACGGCGCCTGCGACGAGCCCCCCGGCGCGCTGGTCGACCGCCTCGTGGGCTCGGGGCTGGCGGACCGCACGCCAGAAGGCTGGGTCTTCACCCACGCGGTCCTGCGCGAGAGCGTGGAGCGCCTCGCCGATGAGGCGGGCCGCGCCGCCGGGCACCACCGCCGGTGCGCCGCGGTGGTCGACGATCCGGTCCGCCGCGGACGCCACCTGTTGCTCGCCGGGGACGGCGCCGCGGCGCTGGCGCCCCTCCTCGAGGGCGCGCGCGGCCGGGTGGCCGCCGGGGACTACGCCGGGGCCGGCGTCCTGCTCGACGAGCGAGAGGCGGCGGTGGACGCGAGCCAGACGCCGGGGGCGGCCCTCGACGGTTGGCTGCTCTACAGCCGGCTCCGCACCGCCACCGGCCAGCTCGCCGCCGCGGAGTCCTGGGCACGCCGCGCCGAGGCCGTCGCCACAGACGATCCGCAGCGCGCCCGCGCCCGGTATCGTCTCGGCAAGGTCGCCCAGGCGCGGGGTGACTTCGAGGTGGCCACCGCGCGGCTACGCGGCGCGCGGGCTCTCGGCGACAAGGCGCTCGGGGGGCACTGCGAGATCGATCTCGGGTGGGTCCACCTCGAGCAGGGCGAGTTGGCGGCGGCGGCGGCGTGCTTCGAGGCGGCGCTCCCGGTCTTCCACGACGAGCCGCGCACGGCGGCGCTCTGTCTCCGAAGCCTGGGCGTCGCCGAGCGTCGCGCGGGCCGACTCGAGGCCGCCGACGCCCACACCCAGCGGGCCCTCGCGCTGTACGGCGACGTCCGCGCGCGTGCCGGGGCCGCCGACTGCCTCAACTCGCTGGGGGAGATCGCCCGCGCCGCAGGCGACGCCGCCCGCGCCGAACGTCACTACCGCGCGGCGCTGGAACGACAACGCGCGCTGGGATCGAGCAACGCCGTCTACTGCGAGACGAACCTGGGTCTGGTGCTGCTCGGTCGGGGGGAGGACGCGGAGGCCGAGGTGGTCCTGGCGGCGGCGGAGGGGCGCGCGCAACGGACTGGTCGCGGGGGGCTGGCGGCGGCCATCGCGGCCCATCGCCTCGCCGCCCGGGACTGGTCGGCGGAGGCCTTCGAGGCGGTCGCGCGGCGGCTCGAGGAGACCGGCTACGTCGATCCAGACGTCGCGTGGTCGCTGCGGCGCGCGGCGAAGCGGGCCCCCGACGTGGAGTGGGCGCAACGCGCCCTCCACGAGGCCGACCGCCACGAAGTGACGCTCACTTGACCCGGGGCAACAGCCAATCGAGGAAGGGCTCTGCGCTCGCGAGGTCGGCGATCAGCGGGCCGCCCACCTCCACCACCTCCGCGCGCAGCGGCGCGGCGTCTGAGCCCAAGAGCTCGCGCACCGTGCGCGCGCCCTCGACCTCCAAGGCGGCGCGCACCTCCGCCAGGATCCCATCGCGGATCTCGGGCCGCTCCAGGTTGTGCGCCAGGAGCCCTGGCAGGACCTCCACCAGATCGTCGATGGACAGCTTGAGCTGCGCCTTGGTGACCTTCGCCGTCGGCGTCTTCATCGCCTCGTCGTAGATCTGGAGCTTGGTGCGCCCGAGCTGTCGAGCCGTCTCCTGGCTCGACAGGATCGCCACCAGGCGCTCCAACATGACGTTCATCGAGCCGTCGATGAAGGTGCGCGCGGCCCGGCTGGCCTGCTGTTGCACCTGCTCGCCGATGGCCCCCAGCACGCCGCCGCCCGCCGCCCGCTTCGCGAAGCCGAAGGCCGAGCGAGCGACGCTGCCGCCCATGCCGCCGCCGGATCCCCCCGGTCGCAGCGTCTCGATGAAGCGGCTCAGCGTCTCCTCGATGACCGACTTGAGCATGTGCTTCACGGCGCCTTGCTGCACCAGCTTGTCGAGGAAGCGCCGCTCGAACTCCACCGGGCGGGCCGCGAGCGAGCGCAGCTCGGCCTTCGCCTCCGCCGTCAGCCAGTCGCCGACCAGATCGCCGCGGGCCTTCGCGCGCTCGTGCTCACGCTCCAGGAAGGGCCCCAGATGCTCGCGCGCCCAACGCTCGATGTGGGGCTCGGCCAGCGCGCGCTCGATCTGCGCGAGCAGGCGATCCGGATCGACGTAGCGCGCCACCGGCTGGTCGATGGCGTGGTCGTACCAGACCCCGACGAGCTCGCCAGCGTCGTCGACGTTCCCCAAGGACTTCAACAGCTTCTGGACCGCGCGCGGCCACTTTCGCTCAGCCATGGAGGCAGGTTAGGGCCGCGGCGGAGACAACTCCAGGGTGTTGCGCTCAGTCGCCTCCGGGTTCGAGCCCGCGGCGAGACGCGCCCGGAGACGCGCTTCGAGGTCATCGATCGCGCGCTGGGCCACGGTTGGGATGGGTCCCACGCCCTCGACCTCGCTACGGCAACAGCGGGCGCCCCGCTACGCCGAGCTCGGCCCGGCGGACGCCGCGCTCATCGGCGAAGGGCGCGATGGCGAGCATGGAGATGTACAGCGTGGTGGCGCCGAAGGGCTCGGTGCCGAAGGCGAGGTTGGCGAAGATCGCCTTCTCGTCGGCGACGAGCAGCCGGGTCGCCTCCTGACCACCCGCCGGCAGGACCCACACCGCGCTCTCCTCGAGCATGAAGCCCTCGGTGGTGTCGGCGATGAAGTACAGGTTGCCCTCGAGGTCGAAGGCGACGCCGTCTCCGAAGAGGCCGATGTTGTCGAGGACGCGCTCGCGTTCGCCGAAGCCGTCGGCCGCGACGTCGAGGACGAAGAGCTGGGCGATGGGCGCCGTGGCCTCGACGGTGTCTGCGTGGTTGCACAAGAGCGCGGTGTTCTCGGTGACCCCCCAGAGGCGGCCGTCGTCGTCGAAGGCGACGCCGTTGGGGCCGCCCTCGGTGGGGAGGTCGAAGGCGTGGCGGGCGACGACCTCGCCGGCGCCGGGGTCGTAGCGCAGGAGCTCACCGGCGCAGGGGTCGGTCACGAAGATGTGGCCGCCTGGCCCGACCGCGACGTAGTTCGGGGCGACGAGCCCGTCTAGCGCCGTGCTCACCTCCCCCTCGACGATCTTGCGCAGCGCGCCGGCCCCGGCGTCGGCGACCCACAGCGCCCCAGAGGTGTCCACGGCGACACCGAGCACCGACTCGCCCATGGCGTCGCCCGTCAGGGGGATCCTCGAGGCGCTCCCGTCGGGGGCCACGCTCAGCAGACCGCCGGGGACGCCGAGCACCATCGCGTCGCCCACGAAGGCGAGGTCCTCGGTGCTCCCGGAGACGGCCTCCGACTCGAGGAACGCTTCCACGTCGCCGAAGACCTCGTCTTCGAGGGGCGCCGGCAGGCTCGGCGTAAGGGTCACGAGCTGCTCGATGGCCTCGTCTTCGACGGCGACGCGCAGCAGATTGAGGACGGGAAGCTCGCCGAGGGTCCAGGTGACGGCGCCGCCCTCGATGGCGACGTCGCCACCGCCACGCTCGACGGTGGCGACGATGGGGACCTCGACCGCGGCGCCGTCGGTGTCCACGACCTCGACGGACAGCACGACGGCCTCGCCTGTCGCTGGCTCGAGCGGTGCGTTGGAGATCCGCAGGCTCGCGGGGGCGGCGGGCTCGGCGGCGCCGTCGTCACAGCCCGTGAGGCAGAAGAGGACTACTCCGAGTCGGGCCAAAGGAGCCATGTGATCCCTCCGGCGAGGGCGGCCCCGCCGCTGATGTAGAGGATGTCGGCGGCCTGTGCCTGGCTGCGCCAGCGGTCGTCTAGCTCGTCGTACTCGGCGCGGTCCGCGGCGAGGTTCGAGGTGCGCGCGAGGTCGTCGGCCTGCCGGTTGGTCTGCATCGCCCGATAGCCGAAGAAGCCACCCGCGCCGAGGGCCGCGGAGCCCACGGCGGCCAAGGCCCAGCCGGGCCAGCGCGCCATCGCGCCCGGACGCTCGTAGCCCTCCTTGGGGATCAGCGTGATCGCGCGCTCGAGCGTCTGGCCGTCTTCGATGGTGACCCTTCCGAGGTGGCGCTCGAACCCGTCGAGGGCGAGCTCGAGCACGTAGCTGCGGGCGTCGAGCTGGAAGTCCGTCAGGGGCGCAGCCCCCACCACCTCTCCGTCGAGGATGACCGCCGCGCCGGGTGGCACCGAGCTCACGCTCAACACGCCGCCGACGCTGGCGGGGGACATCACGACCGTGATCTCGTAGCGCTCGCCCCGCTCGGCGTCGAGGGTCCGGGACTCGTCGCCGTAGCCATCGAGCTCGAGATCGATCTGCCGGCGCCCGGGCTGGTCGGTGCCCTTCCACGGCGTGCGCCCGACGGTGCGCCCGTCGATGCGCACCGCGGCCCCCGGGGGGGAGGAGGTGATCTCGAAGACCGGCCGGGCGAGGGCGAGTGTGACCCGCTCGACGCACTCCCGGGCGGCCCGCCGGGTGGACTCCGGCACCCCCGGGGCGTTGAGGGCGATCTTGCACTGGACGAGGGCCTGATCGGGCTGACCGAGCTGCTCGTAGCAGCGGCCGATGTTGACGTCGAGGTTGGGGTGGGGGACGAGCCGGTTGGCCTCGCGGAACTTGGCGAGGGCCTTCTCGTACTGCTTGGCGCGGAACGCCTTCGCCGCTGTGCGGCTGAGGTCGCGGGCGCGCTGCACGTCGTTCGGTGCGCTCCACGCGGGGGCGATCAGCACGCAGAGGAGGAGGAGTCTTCTCACGCGGGCATTACGGCACGAGTTCGAAGATCGGTTCCAGCTTCGCGCGCACCTTGCCGTCCTT
This sequence comes from uncultured Nannocystaceae bacterium, assembly GCA_964402225.1. Lineage (GTDB taxonomy): Bacteria > Myxococcota_A > Bradymonadia > UBA7976 > UBA1532 > CAYOBQ01. Next base: position 67,092 of record CAYOBQ010000017.1, read on the forward strand.
GCGCACGCTCGCGCGCAGCTTCACAGGGGAGTAACCGGCCCGCTTCAGCGTGAGATTCAGCGCCCGGCCGGACATCGGGCGCCGGAGAGCGAGGGGCGTGCGGCCCAGGGCTCGGCCGCGCTCGTAGACCACGGCGCCGGCGGGATCGGAGCTGACCTTCACCGTCACGTAGCGTGTCTTGGGCTTGGGCGCGGCGTCGACGACCTCCGGGACGCCAGCGTCGGTGGCCGTGGGCGCGGCGGCGTCGATGACCTTGGGCGCCGCGGCGTCGACCTCCGCGACGTCGACCGCGGCGCGGTCGGGACGCGCCGCGTCGACGACGTCAATCTGCGCCGCGTCGGCGGCCACCGCGGTGGGATCCGGCCGCGTCATCCACCAGCCCAAGGCGGCGAGGATGATCGCCGCGACGGCCGCGATGGTGCCCCGGCTGGTGCCGCTGGACACGGTCGCGGCGTCGGCGCGCACCCCGGCGGCAAACGCGTTGATGTCTCGGAAACGATCGTCGGGGTCCTTGGCGAGGGCCTTCTCGACGGCGGCGGCGAGGTTGCGCGGCACGTCCGGGGCGCGCTTGCGGAGCGGCTCCGGGGCTTCGTGGGCCTGCTTGTAGAGGATCGCCATCGGGGTCGGCCCATCGAAGGGCGGATCACCGACCAACGCCTGATAGGCGATGACGGCCAGCGAGTACTGGTCGGCGCGGCCGTCGATCTCGGCCTCGGAGAGCATCTCCGGCGGCATGTACTTGGGCGTCCCCAGGGCGGTGGAGGTGGTCTGCGTGTTCTCGTCGACGGACTTCACGATCCCGAGATCCATCACCGTGACGCGGCCGTCGGGCCCGACCATCATGTTGCCGGGCTTGATGTCGCGATGAATCAGCCCGTTTCGGTGGAGCGCGTCGAGGGCGTCGCAGACCTCGATCACGATGCGCCGGACGCGGTCGGCTTCGAGCTTGCCCGCGGACTTGAGCAGCGCGGAGAGCGTCTGCCCCTCCACGAACTTCATGACCATGTAGTAGACGCCCGCCTCGCGTCCGACGGCGTAGACGGGGACCAGCGCCGTGTGCTCGACGCGGGCCAGGGAGCGCGCCTCGCGCATGAAGCGGCTGAGCACAGAGCCGTCCGCGTCGCTGGCCCGCAGCGCCTTGATCGCCACGGGTCGGCTCAACGTCAGATCGGTGCCGCGGTAGACCACCCCCATCCCGCCGCGGCCCACCTCGTCGTCGATCCGATAACGGCTCTCGAGGATGGCGCCGGGTTGGAACGGCTGGGGCTCAGCGACGTCGGGCGGGGCTTCGCTTTCTTCCATCACTCATCCGCGCCGCTTATGGTGTCACGATAGTCTCGCTGTCGGTACTTCGTGAGCCTCTCGACCCATCCATGCCCCCGCTGCGGCGCCGCTGTACTCAGCGACTCCACCCATTGCGGGGGCTGTGGCCAACACCAGATCGACCGGGACGATCCCCCCGAGGCGTGGGTCGGCCGGGTGATCGACGGCAAGTACGAGATCCTCGAGGTCGTCGGCGTCGGCGGGATGGGCATGGTCTTTCGGGCCCGCCGCACGCTGGTGGGCGACGAGGTGGCCTTGAAGGTCCTGTTCCCTCGCTTCCTCGAGAGCGAGCTTCAGCGGCGCCTCTTCCAGGACGAGGCCGTGGCCAGCGCCCGGCTGTCGCATCCCAACGTCGTCACGGTCTTCGACGCCGAGCTCGATCCCGAGCAAGGCTACGCCTACATCGCGATGGAGCTGCTGCGCGGTCGCACCTACAAGGTGCTCTTGCGCGAGGAGGCCCCGATGCCGCCGGAGGTCGTCCTGCCGCTGATGGAGCAGGTCTGCGCGGGCCTCGTGGCGGCCCATCAGGCGCGGGTCATCCACCGCGACCTGAAGCCCGACAACATCTTCCTCGAGGAGCGCGAGGGTGAGGCCCCGCGGGTCAAGCTCGTCGACTTCGGCATCGCCGCCATGCTCGACGCCGACGAGCGCGACGAGGACCAGCGCCGCCTCCTCGGCACGCTGCGCTACATGGCCCCCGAGCAATGCCGCGTCGGCCCGGTCGACGAGCGCGCCGATCTCTACGCCCTCGGAGTCGTGATGTACGAGTCCCTCACGCGCCGTCGAGCGACGGGGAAGACCATCTCCGCCGTGCTCACCGACGAGGTCGTCCCGCCGAACATGCTGCTCGAAGAGGACCAGCACCTCCCCCACGCCCTGGAGAACCTGGTGATGCGGCTCCTGGCGAAGGACCCCGCCGGGCGCCCCGGATCAGCCGTGGAGGTGAAGCGCCTGCTCGCCGGTGTGAACGCGCCAGCGCCACCGCCGGCGCCCCCCGAGGAGCGAGCCGCTTGGGTGTGGCCCGCGGTGGTCGGCTTGGGCCTGCTGGCCGGCGTCGTCTGGGCGCTGTTGCGCACATGATCCGCGTCGTCCTCTGCCACCCCGCCGATCCCCGCAACGTCGGCACCTGCGCCCGCGCGGTCGCAAACCACGGGCTCGAGAGCCTGCACGTCGTCACTGAGCGCCCCTTCGATCCGAGCGACATCGACGCCTACTCGTGCGGCTCGGTGGCGCATATGACCTACGTCGAGGTGCCCACCCTCGACGCCGCCACCGCCGACTGCCACCGCATCATCGGGACCAGCCGCCGCCGCCGCGACGCCGACGGTCCCCCGGTCTGGCCCGCCGCCGGCCTGCGCGCTCGGGTAGACGACGACACGCCCACCGCCATCCTCTTCGGCACCGAGCGAACGGGGCTCACGACCGCCGAGCTCGACCGTTGCGAAGCCGTCGTGGAGATCCCCACCACCGAGATCTACCCCTCGATGAACCTGGGCCACGCGGTGGCCTGCATCGGCTACGAGCTGCGGCGCCCCGACCCCACGCGCGTGGGCCCCGCCGGCCACACCGAGGCCCCGCGCCTCAGCGCGGAGAAGCGCGACGCCGTCTTCGACCACGTCCTCGATGTCGTCGACGAGCTCGGCTACCCGCCCGGCCGAAACCCGGAAGCCTTCGTCCGCCGCCTGCGTCGGATCCTGCGCCGCGCCAACCTCGGCGCCGACGAGATCAGCCTCGTCGCCGGCGTCTTCACGGAGCTGCGGCGCCTCCACCGGCTCGCTTCGGAGGACTGAGCGGCTGCTCGTCGGCCTGGGGGGTGAAAAGCAGGCTGCGCACGACCCCGCCAGCGTGCAGGTTCACCGTGTCGACCTGCTTCGTCGACCCCTCGAAGAGCACGGTGCAGCGCAATCTGGAGCCAGGGAGCGCCGCGAGGGGCACCTCGAAGTACAGCCACGCCTCGTGCACCTTCGCCTCGATGCCCACCCAACGCAGAGGGCGCGCCTTCCCGTCGGCGCCGGTGACGACGAAGGTGTTGGCGAAGTAGGCCGCCGCGTGGGCGTCGTCGAGCTTGGGGAGCACCGCCTCGAGGTCGTGCAGGCTGGCGTAGAAGGCCACCTCGAGGACGCCGCGGGCCGGTCGATGGTGGACCTCGGCCAGGGCTACATGGCTCGGGTGCGCGGCGGCGCTCCCGGCGAGGAGCGCGAGGGCGAGCAAGCGGATCACTTCTTCGCCTTCTCCTGCTTGGCCTCCTTCTTCTCCTCGGCCTCCTTCTTCGCCTTCTCCTCGGCCTTCTTCTTCGTCTGCATCGCGTTGTCCTTCCGCTTCTCCTTGAAGAGCTGGAAGCGCGACTTGATCGGCTTTCGAGGCCAGTGGTTGTTCGAGAGATCGGCGTCGGCCGTCCGCTGGTGGTGGTCGAGCTCGATGGACTTCAGCACCTTCTTCATCATCAAGAGGCGCGACACCCGCTTGGCGTCGCGCCGCCAGATCTCGGCGGGGATCCGCAGCGCCTCGGTGCTCCCGTCCTCGAAGGTGAGGTCGAGCAGCACCGGCATCGGCACGCTGCCCGGGCTCACGAGATCCACGACGTAGAAGTTGCGCTGCGTCGTGAGCATCTCCCGCTCCCAGGGCTCGAGGTCCTCGAGCATCTCCTCGAAGTCCTTCTTGTCCTTCGCCGTGACCGCGTCGGGGTCGTAGCTGTTGTAGAAGTCCTTCAAGTCCGGGAAGCGGTTGATTCGTCGCGGCAGCTTCTGCGCGAGGTTGCGCACGTCGGTGATCTCCGTGGGCTCCTCGTCGGTCTCCTTCTTCTTCGCCGGCTTGTCCTTCGTCGGGTCGCGGGTGTCCATCGTGTACTGGCGCACGCCCTCGATCCCGATGTCGACGTAGCCCGTGCCGTAGAACCAGCCCCGCCAGAACCAATCGAGATCGATGCCCGAGGCGTCCTCCATCGTGCGGAAGAGGTCCGCGGGCTCGGGGTGCTTGAAGCGCCATCGATGGGTGTAGGTCCGAAACGCGTGGTCGAAGAGCGGGCGGCCCAGGATCGTCTCCCGCAGGATGTTGAGGGCCGTCGCCGGCTTGGCGTAGCCGTTGTTGCCGAACTGAAGGATGGACTCGGAGTTGGTCATGATCGGCACCTGATTGGTGCTGCGCATGTACTTGACGATCTTGCGCGGCTTCCCGCGCCAGCTCGGGTAGTCCTCCTCCCACTCCTGCTCGGCGATGAACTGCAGGAAGGTGTTGAGGCCCTCGTCCATCCACGTCCATTGGCGCTCGTCGGAGTTGACGATCATCGGGAACCAGTTGTGGCCGACCTCGTGGATGATCACCGAGATGAGCCCGTACTTGCTGCGGCTCCAGCGCTTCCCGTCGCCGGGCTTGGCGTAGTAGGTGCCGTCTTCCTCCGCCCGCGGGCCGTTGAAGCTGATCATCGGATACTCCATCCCGCCCACCGGACCGTTGACGGAGATCGCGACGGGGTAGGGATAGTCGAAGGTCATCCGGGAGTAGACCTCGAGGGTGTGGGCCACCGCGTGGCTGGAGTAGCGGCGCCACAGGGGCTCGGCCTCCCGCGGATAGAACGACATCGCCATCACGTCGCGTTTCCCCACCCGCACGGCCATGGCGTCCCACAGGAACTTGCGCGACGCCGCCCAGGCGAAGTCCCGCACGTTCTTCGCCTCGAAGCGCCACGTCTTCTTCCGCTTGGAACGCGACCTCTCGTTGGCCTTGGCCTCCTCGAGGGTGACCATCATCACCGGCTTCGTCCGGGCCCTCACAGCCTCCTTCCATCGGCGACGCTGGGCGCTCGTGAGCACCTTGCCCGGGTTGTCGAGCACGCCCGTCGCGCCGACGACGAAGTCCGCGGGCACCGTGATCTCGACCTCGTAGTCCCCCAACTCGAGGGTGAACTCACCGCGTCCGAGGAACTGCTTGTTCTGCCACCCGGCGTAGTCGGTGTAGGCCGCCATGCGTGGGTACCACTGGGCGATGGTGTAGAGCCGGTTGTCGTCCTCGGCGAAGTGCTCGTAGCCGCCGCGGCCCCAGATGATCTTGCAGTTGTTGACGTTGTGGGCCCACTCGACCTCGAAGACGAAGTCGTCGCCGGGCTCGAGGGCCTCGCGCAGATCGAGCCGCATCATCGTGCCCACGATCGTGTGTTCGATGGGCCTGCCGCGCCTGGTCTTCACGGAGCGGATGTCGAAGCCGCCCTCGAAGGTCTCGGTGCCCACGAGGTAGCGCAGCGTCCGATACGGGAAGCGTCCGAAGTCCGGCGCGGTGGCCGTGAGGATGGCCGCCGAGTCCTTGCGAAAGCGGTTCTGGTCGAGCTGCATCCACAGGTATTCGAGGCGGTGGGGCGATCGATTGGTGTAGGTGATGCGCGCCTCGCCCTCGATGCGCTGCAACTCGTCGTCGAGCTCGACGCGGATCTCGTAGTCGGCGCGCTGCTGCCAGTAAGCAGGGCCCGGCGCGCCGGAGGCCAGGCGCACCTCGGTCGGCGTCGGCAGCACCGGATCGAGCTGTTCGAAGCGCTTGGCCGCGGTGCCCGGCCCAGCGAGCGCAGGGGTCGCCAGCACCGAGAAGAGGAGGAGAGTTCGCATCGAGAAACCTCATGGGGAGCGCGGGCGACATCATCGAGGTACGTCACCTGCGCTGGCAAGCGACGCTCGAATCCACTAACAACACGCCGATGCAGCCTGGACGTTACCCCGACGAGGCGCTGGAGGCGGCGTTGTACGACACCGACCCGGTGGTGCGCGACGAGGCGCGCGGCTGGGTGGCCCAACACGCCGACCCGGATCTCATCGCTTCCCTGGTGGCGCTGCTCGACGCGCAGCACCGGATGACGCGGCGCCGCGCGGCCCGCGTGCTCTCCGAGATCCGCCCCGAGCGCGCCCGCCCGGCCCTCGTCGACGCCCTGAGCGCGCGCAACCGTGCGCCGCGGCTTCGCGCCGGGGCGGCGCGCATCCTCACGGTCCTCGCAGCAGACATCGAGCCCGCCCTCGCCGCCGGCCTGCGCGACGCCGACCCCCGCGTTCGGGCCGCGTGCGCCACCCCCGCGGCCCCGATGAGCTCGCTCTTCACCGCCCTCGGTGACGAGGAGGGCCGCGTCGTCGAGCGCGCCGCCACCGCCATCGAGGTCCGCGCCGCCCGCGCCACCGCCGACCAGACGCCGGTGCCCACGGACGCGGTCCGCTCCGCGGCGGAGCGCACCGGCTCGAGCGTCGTCTGGCGCTTGCTCGCCCGCCTCGATCCCGACTCCGACGCGCTGGTCACGGCCGCCCGAGGTGGCGATCCCGCCGCCCTCGACTTCCTCGCCCACGAGACCACGCTCACCGAGCTGCTCGACGGGCCGAACCGGGTCTCGGCGGCCTGGGCCCTCTCCCGCGGCGGCTCCGTCCCCAGCGCCCTCGCCACCGACGACGACCCCCGCGTCCGGGCCGCGGCGGCGAAGGTGATGCACCCCGGCGACCCGGCGCTCCCCGCGCTCCTATCAGACGACGATCCCGGCGTCCGATGGACGGCGAAGCGCGCCCGACTCGGGCTCTACGAGCCGGCGATCCTCGAGGACCGCCTCGGCCCCCACGCCTTCAGCGACGCGGCCTCCGCCACCCCGCCCTACGGGCTCAAGCCCGACGACGCCGTGGCCGACGTGGCGCGCCCCCACGCCGCCCTGGCGCTTTGTCACACGCGCTTCGACGTGAACCTCGGGGTCGCCGTGCGCAGCGCGGAGGCCGCCGGCCTGCGCGAGGTCTTCGTCGTGGGCCGCAAGGACCTCTTCAAGAGCCCCGCCCGCGGCACCGATCTGCTTCTCCCACTACGTCACGCCCCGGACGCCGCGGCCCTGGTCCGCATGGCGCGCGAGGCGGACTACCAGATCGTCGCGGTGCAGCAGACGCCTCGCAGCGTCCCCTACCACCAGGCCGACTACCCGCCGAGGCCGCTCTTCGTGCTGGGCACCGAGGACGACGGGATCCCCGGCAACCTGCGTGTGGCGGCGGACATCGTGGTCGAGATCCCGATGTACGGGGTCATCGACAGCCTCAACGTCGCGGCGGCGGCGACCTGCGTGATGTTCCACTGGCGCACGTTCACCGAATCCCGGAGCAGCGGGCGTCGCCCGGCTCGGTGATCACCTCCCAGATCAGCCGCCCCTGCTCGTCGTACAGGTACTCCCAGCGCTGGTCGGCGATCCCGTCCACGGCGCGGTCGCGCTCCTCGTAGATCCGCCGCCCGTCGGCTCGGTAGACGTAGCGCTTCTGCCAGTCGACGAGCCCGTCGGCGTCGTAGTCCTCCTGTTTGAGCACGCGTTGCCCGTCGGAGCGCACGTAGAGCAACGTCACGCTATCGGCCGCGCCGTCGCCGTCACGGTCCGCCGTCGTCCGGCGCAGCCCGTCCTCGCGATCGAGCCGTCGAGTGACGACCCCCTCGGGGCTCTCCCGGCGCTCGCCGACGAGCTCGTCGCCGTCCCAGTCAAAGACGCGGGCCTCATCCTCCCCGACCTCGCGGACCAACCGATCCGCCGCGTCGTAGGTGCGCTCGACCCGAGTCGCGTCGGGCTCTCCGCGGCGGGCGAGGCGGACGACCTCACGCCGTCGGCCGTCGGCCAGCGCCTCGTGCTCCACCGTCTCGACCAGGTCGAAGCGGCCGTCGCGGCGCAGATCCCAGGTGGTGCGAACCAGGCGGCCGGACTCGTCGTAGCGACGCACCTCCCGGACGCGGAACGGTGAGAAGTCCTCGTAGGAGGCGTGGGCGTCGATCCGCCGCACCAGCTCCTCGACCATCACGTCCCGGCGGATCCCCGTGTCGTGGAGGGCGTCGCAGTAGGCCTTGGGGATCGAGGGCCCCTCCGCGGGGTTCAAGGGGAGGAAGAGGACCGCCCCTTCGTAGTCGATGACCGTCTCCTCGGGCGTGCTCGACACGACCTCCATCCGCGAGTCCATCGTCTCCTCGCTGCTCTCGACCACCCGGCCCACCACCCGGCCCGCTCCGTCGAACGTCAGCGTCACCGACACCGAGCCGCGGTCGCCGACCATCTCGATGCCAACGAACCGGCCCTCGGCGTCGTAACGCAGCGTCTCGACGCGCGCCCCCTCGGTGCCGAAGCGCGCGGCCTCCGCCAGCCGGCCATCCTCGTAGCGGTACTGCCACTGCTCGAGGTGCCCCTCGCAGTCCGCCGGCACCACCGGCGCCCCCATCGCCGCGGTGTCCGGGACGGGCGCGCGCTCCGGGTCCCAGGGGGCGTGGGTGGGCCCGTCGTCACAAGCGATCAGGAGCAGGATCGGGAGCAAATAGCGCGTCATGGGGCAACTCCATTCAGACGACATCGCTCCGTAGCAAGGGTCGATCCAGCCTCCTTCAGGGCGTTTCGGAGCAGCCATGCTCCGTCAAGTGGGGTAGACCAACGCCTGTGTCGACGGGATCCAAGCTCGGCCTGCTCGGCTGCCTCTACTTCTCGCAGGGGCTGCCCTACGGCTTCTTCACCAAGACCGTGCCCTTCGTCATGTCGGAGCGTGACCTCGCCTTGGGCGCGATCAGTCTGACCTCGTTGCTCTACCTGCCGTGGGCCTTGAAGTTCCTCTGGGCGCCCCTGGTCGACCGCCACGGCGCCACCCGCAAGGCGTGGCTCGTTCCACTCCAGGCCGCCGCGATGCTCGCCCTGGTCGCCGTCTCGTTCCTCGACCCCGGCGGTCCGCTGACGCCGATCCTCGTCGGGCTGGTGCTCATCAACCTCGTCTCGGCCACCCAGGACATCCCCACCGACGCCACCGCCGTGGATCTGCTCGCTCCCCACGAGCGCGGCCTGGGCAACGGCGTGCAGGTCGGGGCCTACCGCGTCGGGATGGTGGTGGGCGGCGGCTTCGTCTTGATGAGCATCGACGTCGTGGGGTGGCAGGCCTCGATGCTCAACATGGCTCTGATGGTGGGGCTGGTCACGCTCCCGCTCCTGGCCTGGCGGGCGCCGACGCGCGCGCACACCCGGGCGCCGCCCATCCGAGCGGCTCTGGGGGGCTACCTGCGCCGCCCCGGGGTCGCCGGCTGGCTCGCCGTCTTGCTGCTCTACAAGGGGTTCGACGCCATCGCCGGCCCCATGCCCGTGGTCCTCGCGGAGAAGGTCCTCGGCTACAGCGCCACCGACATCGGCGTCATCTACGGCATCGGGGGCTCGAGCGCGGCGCTCCTTGGGGCGATCGTGGGGGGCCTGGGCGTGCGGCGGCTCGGGCGGGTGCGGGCGCTGCTGGTCTTCGGCCTCCTCCAGGCCGTGGCCGTCGGCCTCTACGCGCTCCCCGCCGCGGGCCACACCGACTACGCGACGCTCACGGCGGTGGTGTGCGCTGACGCCTTCTTCGGCACCCTGGCGACGGTCGCCTTGTTCACGATGATGATGGACGCATCGCGCCCGGAGAGCGGCGCGACGGACTACACCGTGCAGGCCAGCGTCGTCGTCGTCGCCGCGGGTCTGAGCGGATCCCTCGGCGGCTTCTGTGTCTCGTCCCTCGGTTGGGTCCCCTTCTTCCTCGCCGTCGCCGGCCTCACGCTCGTGGGGCTCGCCGCCGCGGCCTGGCTGATTCGTAGAAACGGAGTCCCCGTATGTTGAGCTTCATCCCCCTCGGGGTCGGCGACGCCTTCGCCCGGACCTGCTACAGCAGCAGCTTGCTGGTGACCGCTGATGGGCGGCGTCTCCTCGTCGACTGCCCCCACCCCATCCGCAAGATGATGGCCGAGGCCCACGGCGCCCCGGACGTCGCCGACGTGGACGCGGTCGTCCTCACCCACCTCCACGCCGACCACGTCTCCGGCCTCGAGGGCTTCGCCTACTTCAACCACTTCGTCCTGCGCCGGAGGACCCCGCTCCTCGCCCACGCAGACGTCGCCGACCCGCTCTGGCCGGGGCATCTCGAGGTGAGCATGGCCCACCTCATCGACGCCGAGACCCAGCCCCTGCCCCAACTCGGCTTCGCCGACTACTTCGACTGGCGACCCCTCGAGCTCGAGGCCCCGGTCTCCTTCGGTCCGTTCACCATCGAGTCCCGCCGCACGGTCCACCACATCCCCACCACCGCGCTGCGCATCACGGCGGAGGGACGCACCCTCGGCTACAGCGCCGACACCGCCTTCGATCCCGGCCTGATCGAGTGGCTCGGCGACGCCGACCTGGTGATCCACGAGACCAACTACGGCGCCCACACCCCCTACGAGCGCCTCGCCGCCCTGCCCGAGGCCCTCCGCGCCAAGATGCGCCTCATCCACTTCCCCGACGGCTTCGCACCGGCGGACGGGAGGATCGAGCTGCTGCGCCAAGGCGAAGACTACGAGGTCTGAGCGCCCGCCCGTTGGGACCGAGCGCCTTTGCGAATCTACGACCACAGGCGCCCAAACAACCAAACGCAATACTCCCGCTGGACTCTCTCCTTCCTCTTCACCACCGTCCCGTCGCCGGCGGTTGGATGAGGAGGTGTCCGTTGGGACCCGACGACCAGCCCCACGACGCGCTCGTCAAGGCGCTTCTGGGCCCCCCGGCGCGCGCCGCCGCGTCGTCGAAGCGGCCCGGCCCTACTACGGACCCCGAGCCGACCTCCTCGAGATCCTCCGCCCCCGCGCCTTCCCCGCCCTCCGCGCCGTCGCCCTGGCCCCGTCCGGCCTCCGTGCGCTGGAGGTCGCGTTTCGCTACATTACGAAGGTCAACAAGAAGCTGCCCGAGCCGGCCATCGAGCGATTCCTCGAGATCGAGCTCAGGGAGCGCGTCCCGGAGGCGAAGATGTTCATCGACAGGTGGAGAGAAGAGGCGCGAGAGCAGGGCATCGAGCAGGGCATCGAGCAGGGCATCGAGCAGGGCATCGAGCAGGGCGTCGAGCAGGGCGTCGTCCGAGGCCAGGCCAAGACCCTGCTTACTCAGATCCAACTGAAGTTCGGCCCTCCGAACCCGGCCACGATCGCCCGCGTCCGTGGTGCCGACGCCGACCAGCTAGAGCGCTGGGTCGGTCGAATTCTCACCGCCGATTCCCTCGACGCCCTCTTCGACGCCTAGCCCTACCTTCGCATCTGTAGACGAGCAGGCGTGGTGAGCCATCCTCGCGCCAAGGCTCGAGGTGGACCCCGATGCGATGGAGGGCGGCGTCATTGAGCCGCCTCGAGGCGTGCTCGAGGTGGTTGAGCGTCCGCTTGATGACCCGCGGGCTGGCGAACATCGGCAGCTTCATCGCCTCGATCAGCGCCACGACCGTCTCCGGCAAGCAGCGATCGAGATCGTCGAGCAGCATGACGGAGGGGGCGCGGGCTGTCCCCGCGCGCCAACTCGACGAGGCGCGCGAAGTCGGACTTGAAGGCCTCGACCTCGTCGTGAAACGACGCCCAACCGCCCGTGTCGTCCTCGAAGTACCCCCTGAAGTCCTCCCGACTTCGTCGCCGCGAGGGCCTTCTTCAAGGGGTCGGCGCCGAAGGCGGTCGTCATCCCGTAGCGGAAGCCGAAGGAGGCCAGAGTCTTGGCCGCCCCGAGCGCGTACCTGCGCCTCGTCTCCCACGCGTCCGAGCTGCGCGGGTTGGATGAGGAGGTGTCCGTTGGGACCCGACGATCAGCCCCACGATGCGCTC
>CAYOBQ010000018.1:0-75142 GCA_964402225.1 uncultured Nannocystaceae bacterium
CGCGTGTTAGGGGATCCGGCGCTAGGCGCGTTCACTGTTCGCTCGGTTGTCAATGCGGGGGTCGTCAACATCCGCATCGCCGTGGAGAAGCTGTTTCGGGACGCGAAGCGCGGAGATCTGGTCCTGCTCTACTTCTCAGGGCATGGCAGCGTTGCCTCTTCAGGCGAGTTGCACCTTTGTGCGGTGGACACGGCGATCGATGTTTTGTCATCGACCGGCGTCTCGCTGCGCTGGGTCCGGGACCAGATCGATCGCTGCCGCGCTCGGTCGGTCGTGATTGTCCTCGATTGTTGTTACAGCGGTGCGGCCAAGAGTGCGTTCAAGGGTACGATCCCCGACATCCTCCAGACCGGCATTGGTGAGGGGCGCGGGAAGTACCTGGTCACGTCGTCGTCTGCGCTTCAACCGAGCGCTGACGGGAACAACTTGAGCCTGTTCACTCGGTGGTTCGTCGAGGGGATTGAGAAGGGGGCCGCGGCGCTGGACTCGGGCCTGACGTCGGTGGACGGCCTGTTTCGCTATACAAGCCGGAAGGTGACGGACGCGCGACCCGAGCAGCAACCGAAGAGCTGGGGCTTCGAGGTCACCCCAGGCGACATCACCATTTCGCAGATCTCGATCAAGCCCCAACTGTCCCCCGGTCTTGAGCTGGACTCGTTGTCGGCCGAGGCGCCACGTCGCATAGTCAGACAGCTTGCCGGCGGTCGCGCGATCCCGTTCTTGGGGCCAGCGGTGTACGGTGGAGGCCCCCTCAGCGCGTTCGCGCTCTCTCGAGCGTTTGCCCGAGAGAGCGGCCTCTCGGAGAACACCGTTCTACCGGTAGCGACCAGTGCCGAACATTTGCAGCGGGTCTATAATGACGACCGCATCATGCTGTTGGACTCGCTCCGTGACATCCTCGACAGGCAGCAGAAGCGCGCGTCGGCGGATGACCGGCTCACGCACACGCTGGTTCTCCGTTCACTCGGGGACGGGGCTGCGAAGAGAGCACCGAGCGTCGTCGTCTCGGCCACATACGATGATGTCTTCGAGCGTCGGCTGGCCTCGGCCGGCGTGGCGTTCACCACGCTGAGCCACGTGCTGGACGCAGAAGAGCCAGCACTCGTTGGAAGACTGGTCGTCGTGGAACACCACGGCGACAAGACGCGCGCCCATGTGGAGGACTCGGACCGATGGCTCCCTTCCGAGAGCACCCGCGTGATTGTCTACAAGGTGCTCGGATCGCCAGCCATCAATGCGTTGGCGATCGACGGATGCGAGGGTGATGTCGACACCGTCGTCCTCACGGAGTCGGATCACGTCACGTTCCTGGGCAACCTGCGTCATCAGTCGACACGCCTGCCCGCCGCCCTGGGCCGGTGCTTCAAACGTCGTCCTTCGTGTTCCTTGGATACGCCCTCGACGCGTGGCAATACCGCTTGGTGTGCGGGATATTCGGGCCTCCGAGGCGTCCCTGGACGGCGATTCGCGTACCAACCTCCGCGATTGAGAGCCTCTGTTGGCGTCGATTCAACGCCGACGTGATCCCACTAGACGCTGAGGCGTTCGCAGGCCGCGCGCTTGACGCGGATGCAGGACTCGCTTGAACCAGCGTGAAGTGAAAGGGCCGTTCGTCGGCCTTCGCCCGTTTCGTCGGTCGGAGGCCCCACTCCTTTTCGGGCGGACCGATGATACGCGCCGGATTCTCAACTTGGTCCTCTCGAACCCACTCACCGTGGTGTATGGGGCCTCCGGGGTCGGTAAGACGTCACTTCTGCGGGCCTGTCTGGCGCAGGATCTCGACGACGAAGACGCGGTCGTTGTCACATTTGACCGATGGTCGGCCCAGAACGTGTTCGAGGCGCTCGTCGGGGAGATCGAAGCCGAAATCGGAGACGCTCCGTGGGCCGGTTCTCCAGAAGGCGAGCCGAGCATCCGTGACGTTGCCGATTGGATCGATAAGTGGACGCGCCGCGAGGACCGCCCCGTCGTGCTGGTCCTCGATCAGTTCGAACAAGCGTTGGTTCGAGCGACGCCGGGTCTTGATCAGGTGGGACGGCTCTTGGCGACCGCGGCTCGGTCTGCGACGGAACTTGCGACGGTCATTTCGCTGAGGGAGGAATTCGTCGGGGCCCTCGACGGGCTCCGCGACTGGGGCATTGATCCGTACAGGACGACGTATCGTCTGGCTCCTCTGGATCGTGCGTGTACCGCGCAGGTGGTGACCGCGTCGGTGGAGGCAGTCAAGGCGACAGTCGAGCCCGACTTCGTCGAGGCGCTCCTGGATGAGATTCGGACCGAGAAGGACAACGACGACACGGCTGGAGTTGTCGGAGCGCCGGAGTACCCACTCGTCTACGTGCAACTCATCTGCCGTGAGCTTTGGGACCGTTGGGCGGCCCACTCAGGACGGATGACCTTGGACCACTACGAGCGCGCGGGCCGACGCGATGGCATCATGGCGCGCTACCTCGACACGTGGACGGAAGGGTTCTCTCCGACCCACCGCGATGTGATGCGGCGCGCCATTCGCTTCTTTGCTCCAGAAAACGGAGTGAAGGTTGCGTTCGAGGTCTCGGCGCTTGCGGAGGCGGTGGAGGCTGAGGAGGGTGACGTCGAGCACGTAGTGTCCTCCCTCAAACGGCGCTTCGTCTTCCGAGAACGGGGCTCGCCTCGTGGCGTTTCGTACGAGCTCTTCCACGACGCTCTCATCCCAGTGCTGCGAGGTTGGGCGCAGGAGGAGACGGGGCGCGTCAAGCAACGGCTCGCGGCCGCTCACCAGGCTCGCAATCGGCGTCGGCAGGCGGTGCTCGGGCTGGCTGTTGTCGTCCTCGCGGTCGTCGCGGCGGTCTTCTTCAGGCTCTACACCGACCTCGACGAGGCCAAGCGGGAGCGGGCGAGTGCGGAGCAGAAGGTGGACAGCGCGAAGAGGTGGGGAGAGACCCGCAGCGCCGCCTGGCGCGAGTTCTCGGTCGGGCTCGTCTACGCTCTCTCCGCGTCGCGAGGAAACGCCAGCGTTGTGGCTCGGCACATGCGGCGCGACGACTGGGCGGATCATACTCGAAGGGGTGTGTTGGAGCGCCTCGTGGACGACTCGAAGGAGCGCAGCGGCGCTTCGCGCTGGACGACGCGCGAATTGCTCGACCTCGACGAACAGTCGCTCGCGGGCGCGCTCGTCGAACTCACGGGCGGTCGCGACGCGCCGGGACGAGATTCCTTCAGGGCGCCGGAGTCTCGCGCAGGCGAAGTAGAGGCCGTAGTGCTCGAGATCCTGCGGGCGGCTCCCGGGCTTGCTGCCGGCGCCATTCCCGGGAAAGAGGAGGAGACCGTCGCCCGTCGCCTGGAAGAACGCGTTCGAGACGACGAAGCAACTGCGAGGGAGTACCACTGGAATGGACGACTCCAACTCGCGGCCGGCCACCTCGCGGAAGCCAAGACATCTCTCGAGCGATCGTCGAGGATGTCGCCGAGCCCACACGATAGGGCGTTCATTGCGCTCGACCTTGGGAAAGTGGCGCGTGGGTTCTCGCGCCCGAAGACCCCACCGATTCCGGCGACAGCCGCCACTTCGTATCGATACTGGCGGGAGGCTGAGGCCCAACACTACCTCGACGGGGCGGCTGCACAGTCCGGCGCAGCCCTCGAGAGCGTGCTGCTCCATCGAGCCGCGTACGCCTGGAATAGGGTGGCCACGAAGCTCGGGGAGCGCCCCGAGGACTGGGACCGCGTCATCGGGCTGTACGAAGACGCGCTGCTCGGAGCGCCAGCGTTTCGACAATGGCGGACAGTGCTCATTCTCCGTCGCCTCGGGGTCGCTCACCGCGCGCGGTCGATGACGGGTCGCCACGCCTTGTCGGCCCACGATCGAGCATGGCGCATTGCCGATCTCGAGCGTTCGGTTGATGTACTGAGACGTGCTCGGCAGGTCGCCCTCGAGTTGACTCCCGACGTGAGGGCTCGACTGGCCTACGAACTCGCCGAGTCATACCGCCGGTTGTTCATTCAACTGGAGCTGGAGTTCGAGTCTCACCCGGGGTCAGGAGCGGCACGGTCCGCTCCCGCCGAAGTCGCAAGCTCGGCACCGACGGCGGCTGCCCAGGCGGCGGCTGCCGCAATCAGGTCGTTTCGCGAGTCGTTGTGGCTCGCGCCGGACGGCCGCGACGCGGCGCGCGCCGAGTCGCAACTGGGCTATCTCTACAAGAAGACGGGCGACTTCCGCCTGGCGAGGATCCACCTGAGGACTGCTCTGCGGCTCAACCCCGCCGATTCGGGCACGCTGAACCGATTGGGCTGGCTGTCTGCGGAGTGCCCAGATCCTCAGATCCGGTCGTGGAAGGACGCGATCGCGTATGGAAGCAGGGCATGTGGTCAGCAACGCCGGCTGCAGCCTTCCTGCTTGGACACGATGGCAGCCGCATGGGCGCTACGCGGTGCCGCTCTGACGCAATCGCAATCACGGTCGGCGGCAGCGCGCGAGCACGCAAGATTCTCGTTCGACTTTGCGAAAGCGCTCCAGCGGCAAGTCGTCGCCCTGGCCAAGCGTGGGAATGTCTCCGCGAAACCTCTTGCGGCGTATCGGGAACGCCTGAGGTTGTACGCGGCGGGCAAGCCGTATGTTGGGAAACGCCCTGGAATCAGCCTCGAGGGTACGAACACCAAACCCTGGTCGACGCTACGACCATAGCACCCCATGCGCTTGTCGAACACCTCTCGGGCAGAACGGTGGACACCCCCCATTCGTCTGCCGCTGCTGAAGCGGACGTTCTTTCGCTGTTGACCCCTGGGGGTTCGTCCCCGGGGCGACTATAGTGCCGCGCATGTCTCAGCCAGATGAGCGCTCGCCACGCGAGCGCGTTGAAGCCATCCACGACCGGTACACCGCGCATTTCGCGGGGCAGGCGCGGATCACGCGTGACTCGGCGCTCCTCGAGCGACTGCTGGAGGCGCTGGAGGCGGTCGCCGTCGATGTCGCCGCGGCCGATCCCTTGCAGGACGTGATCACCGCGCGGCGCGAGCTGTACACCAACGAGATCGGGGCCATCCGGGAGGCGCAGGCGGAGGGACCCGATGCCCTGGCGGCGCACATGCTCTCGACGTGGGCGGACCTCGTCCAGAGTCGCTACCGCCGCCACTTCGCTGGGCAGTCCCGGCCCACCCGTGACCTCGGGCTCCTCGCCGAGTTGGTCAGCGACCTGGAGCGGCTGCACGTCGAGGTCGGCGACCTCTGGGAGCGGTATCAGGGGGAGGCGCTGGCGGAGGTGCGTGGTCGCGTCCACGAGTCGCTGGCGCTGTATCGGGAGGAGCAGGGGGCCATCGCCACCGCCCGCGGCGAGGGTACGCTGGGGGAGCAGGCCAGCGTGCTGGCGAGTCTCGCCAACGCTCAGTTCGAGAACTACCGGGGCCACTTCGCGGGCAAGTCCCGCCTCTCCCGCCGCCCGGCTCGCCTCGAGCGCATGGTCGCCAACCTGGAGCACATCGCCGAGCGCATGGACGCCCTCCAGAAGCAGGGGCTGCACGACGACGACAACGACCGCAACATCGGGATCGTGCAGGAGCGCCTCGGCCTATACCGCGAGGAGCTGGAGGCGGTTCGTGGTGCCCGACAGGGGACCTCGATGGAGCGCCTGGTCGAGTCCCTCGGCGAGGCCGCCAACGAGGTCTTCGACGAGTACCGAGAGTCCTTCGCAGGAAAGGACCGGGCGGGCCGTGACCTGGCGCACCTCGAGCGCCTCTTTGAGGCGCTGCACGACGCCGCCCGCCAGATGGACGACCTCGATCGCGTCCGTGAGGACCCGACGAACCAGGCCAACCTCGCGCTGGTCTTGGACCGCCTTCGCCTCTACGACCGAGAGGACACGCTGATCCGCGAGGCGAAGTCGGCCTCGGACCCGTGAGTGGCCCCGACGGCCTCGCCCTCCGGTGATCGCCCTCCTCTGCTCGCTCCTCTACCCGCTGGAGCACCCGCCGCAGGTCACCTCGACCTTCGGCGCCTACCGCTTGACGCACCACCACGCCGGTCTCGATCTCGGCAGCGACGGCGATGAGCGGGTGGTGGTCCGCGCCGCCGCCGCCGGCCGCGTCTACCGCATTCGCCGAAGCCAGAACGGCTATGGACGCGCGGTCTACGTCCGCCACGAGGATGGTCGAGTCACCGTCTACGGCCACCTCTCCGCCTTCGCCCCCAAGCTCGCGGCGGTGGTGCGGGCAGCGGAGACGCGGGTCGGGGGCTACCGAATCGAGCGGCGCCCGAACCTCCCCGTCGCTCGGGGAGAGGCCCTGGGATGGATCGGCACGGCGGGCACCGATCTGGTGCACCTGCACTTCGAGCTCCGCGACGGCGATCCCATCAACCCCCTCACGCACGGGCTCGACCTCCCCGACACCCAGTCACCTCGCTTCGTGGCGCTGCTCGCCCGGCCCCGCGCCCCCGACGCGCACGTGGCCGGCGCCTTCGACGACGCGGTCTTGCCCTTCGTCGATGGCGCCCTCGCTGCCCCGGTCGTCGCCGGCGGCGACTTCGTGCTGCTGGTGGACGTACGCGACCGCATCGACGGCAGCCCGCGGGACCTGCGCCCCTACGAGCTCGAGCTCCGCGTCGACGGGGCGCTGCGCCACCACAGCCGCTACGCCCGCGTGAGCTACGCCGACAAACACCACATCGAGCTCGACGCCGATCCGGGCCGTCGCGCGTCCGAGGGTCGCGTCTTCCATCGCCTGTATCGCGCCGGGCCGCCCCTCCGCGTCCACCGAAGGAGCCGCCGGCACTTCCGTGACCTTCGCGCCGGTGACCACCCAGCCGAGCTGATCGCCCGTGACGCCGCGGGCAACACCGCGCGTGCGACCTTCACCTTGCGGATCGCGCCGCGGGAGCCACCATGCGAGGTCGCACGAGCTCGCCTCGAAGGCGCCGCCGTCGAGGCACGCCGCGTCTGGCGCGCGGGGGTCCTCGCCGTGGCCTTGCCGGGGCTGTGCACCGATCCCCGCCTCGACGTGCGGGTCGGGGGGCGTCGCGCGCGACCGATCATCACGCGCCTCGGCTCAGACCCCGCCGTGGCCCTGCGCGTCCCCACCGAGGGGGCCTCGAGGGTCCGCGTCGCCTGGGCCGGAGGGGCCCTCAGCCTGCGCACCCACGCCGTCGCAGACGAGGTGACCCTCCGGTCGGGGGCCCTCGTGGCGGAGGTCGAGGAGGAGGCCCGCTTCGGCGCCTACGCCACCGAGATCCTCGAGCGGCCCGCGGCGCCCCCCGCCGGCCTCGAGCCCGTCTCGCCCCTGCATCGCTTCGCGGACGGGTGGCAGCCGGCGCGAGGGATCACCGCCGTCGGCCTGCGCCCGCCAAAGGGCACGAACCTCGACGGCGTGGCGCTCTACCTGGAGGACGGCGGCGAGTGGTGGCGACTCGGTGGGGCGCGCCGCGACGGCCGGCTTTGGGGATCGTCCCTGCACCTCACGGGCTTCGCCCTGCTACGCGACACCGCGGCGCCGGTCATCGGGACGCCCTCGGTGGAGGCCCACCCCGCGGGGGCCCGCATCGTCGTACCGATCGTGGAGCGGGACGTCGCCGCCCACGAGCTGTGGATCGACGGGGAGCGTGTCCACCCGGAGTGGCAGCGCGCCTGGGGCCGGCTGCTCTACCGCCCCTGGACGCCCCTCGCGCCAGGGCCCCATGCGCTGCGGGTGCGGATCGCCGATCGGGCGGGCTGGACCGCCGAGGCGGAGCTCCAGCTCAACTGGCCAGCCAGCGCGCCGCCTGTCGAGCGTAGTAGGTGAGGATGATGTCGGCGCCCGCCCGCCGGATGCCATAGAGCGCCTCGAGCACGACCTTGCGCTCGTCGAGCCAACCGTTCTGGCTGGCGGCCTTGAGCATCGCGTACTCGCCGCTGACCTGGTAGGCGGCGACCGGCAGGACCGTGGCCTCGCGCACCCGGCGGATGACATCGAGGAAGGGCCCGGCGGGCTTGACCATCACCATGTCCGCGCCTTCGGCCACGTCGAGCTGCACCTCGCGGAGCGCCTCCCGGCCGTTGCCCGGATCCATCTGGTAGGTCTTCTTGTCACCGAACTTGGGCGCCGAGTCGAGGGCGTCGCGGAAGGGGCCGTAGAACGCCGAGGCGTACTTGGCGGTGTAGGCCAGGATCGAGACCTCGGTGAAGCCTTCGGCGTCCAAGGCGCCCCGGATCGCGCCGACGCGGCCGTCCATCATGTCGCTCGGCGAGATGATGTCGGCGCCGGCGCGGGCCTGGCTGACGGCCTGCTTGCACAACACGGCGACGGTCTCGTCGTTGAGCACCCGCCCGTCCGGCGCGACGATCCCGTCGTGACCGTCGGCGGAGTACGGATCGAGGGCGACGTCGGTGACCACCGTCAGCTCTGGGAAGCGCTCCCTGAGCCCTCGAATCGCTCGCGGCACGAGGCCGTCGTCGTTGAAGGACTCCTCGCCGGTAGACGACTTGAGCGACTCCTCGACGGCGGGGAAGAGCACCATCGCGCCGACCCCATCGGCGAGGGCACCCTCCGCCTCGCGCCACAGCCCATCGAGGCTGAGCCGTGAGCAGCCGGGCATCGAGCCGATGGCGTGGTCGCCGCCGCCATCGTGGATGAAGACGGGGTAGATGAAGTGCTCCGGGCCCACCCACGTCTCGCGGACGGCGTCGCGCATCCAGGCGCTCTTTCGATTGCGTCGTGGTCGCTCGACCGGCATCACTCCACCTCCAGCAGGAACGGTCCCCCGGCGTTTCCGGGGTGATCGACGACGAGGTACCACGTCCCCGCCTCGAGCTGCACCTCCAAGCTCTCCACCGCGCCCCGCCCCCCCGCGTTCGCGCCGCCCGCGCAGGTGTCGTCCGGGGCTCCACATTGCCCGACCACCGACAGCACCACGTCGAGATCCGCCGCCGGCGTCAACGTCGCGCGCAGCCGACGCGCCTCGGGCAGATCGACCCGGAAGACCTGGTCCGGTCCGAAGCTCTGCGTGCCCTCCGGGCACCGCTCCGCGAGCACGTCCCGCTCGCGCCCCGTGGTGATCCCCGCGAACTTCCCCGGCACCGGCAGCTCGATGGCGTTCGCGCAGCGTTCGCCGTCTTCGATGGGCCGGACGGTGGCCACGAAGGGCCCGCCGTGCTGCTCCAGGCGCGCGTCGACCACCAGGTGGAAGGTGTCCTCGCGCGGGAAGTCGATGGCGCGCCCGATGGGCCGCCCCAGCCCGTGGTCGGCGTCGCCGGCGCTGGGGACCGGACAGTTGGCCACCACCGCGCAGGCGCCCCCGATCCAGAACATCGGCTCGTAGGCGCCCTCCGTCGGCGCGACCGCGACCGCGTAGCGAGCAGCGCCGGGGATCTCCAGACGGAAGAGCTGGTCTGGGCCCGGCGCGTCCCCCCGGCAATTGCTCCGCTCGTAATCGTCCGCGAGGCGGCCGGTGTTCCCCGATCCGACGGCCTCGGGGGTGAGCAGCGGCGCCGTCTCGCAGGTGTCGCCGCCGCAGGCCTCGCCCTCGTCGATGGCCCCATCGCAGTCGTCGTCTTCGCCGTCACAGGTCTCGGGCCCCGACGCGTCCGAGCGCCCCCCAGGGGCGGTGCTACAGCGCACGCCGCCCACCTCGTCGCACTCCCGCAGGCCCTCGCCGCAGATCCCCAGGCCCACGCACGCGGCGCCCTTGTCGAGCCCCTCGTCTGTGGCCCCGTCGCAGTCGTCGTCCGCGTCGTTGCAAGCCTCCTCGGCGGATTGGTCGGCCGTGCCGCCGGGGCCCGTCGCGCACACGACCTCGCCGCCCTCGCCGCACTCGTAGACGTCCGCCCCGCAGATCCCGACGGCGGGGCAGGCGTCGCCGATGACGCGCCCCGAGTCCTGGGAGCCCCCGACGTCGGTGCTGCACCGGATCTCACCCTCCGGCGTGCACTCCGTGCGCCCCTCGCCGCAGCCGGCGATCCCTTCGCAGGCCACGCCCACCTCGAAGCCCTCGTCGACGGCGCCGTCACAGTCGTCGTCCGATCCGTTGCACGCCTCTTCACCGGCCTCGTCCGCCGAGCCCCCGGGCTCGGTGCTGCAGATCCGGCCCAGCTCCAGGTCGCACTCGAAGAGCCCCGCGCCGCAGATCCCAGCGCCTTCGCAGGCGTCGCCGAGCCCGAACCCCTCGTCGACCGTGCCGTCGCAGTCGTCGTCCCGCTCGTTGCAGACCTCCGGCGCGGGCTCGCTCGCGCTCCCCCCGGGATCGGTGGAGCAGACCAGCCGCGCGTCCGCGTCGCACTCCCGGGCGCCGGGGCCGCACCGCCCCACGCAGTCCTCGCCGACACCCAGCCCCTCGTCGGTGACGCCGTCGCAGTCGTCGTCGGCGCCGTTGCAACGCTCCACGCCGGCCTCATCGTCGCGCCCCCCCGGCTCGGTGGAGCAGCGGGTGGCGACGGGGCTCCTGCACTCGACGGTGCCGGCGCCGCAGGCCCCCACGCCATCGCACTCGGCGCCGACGCCGAAGCCGTCGTCTATCTCGCCGTTGCAGTCGTCGTCGGCGCCGTTGCAGATCTCGTCCCGCGGCTCCACGGACCCCTCGCAGGGCCCCCACTCGGCGGCGTCGGTACACGTCTGGAGGCCAGCTCGGCACAGCCCGACGTTTCGCCCGCAGTCCTGGACTTCGCCAGGGGCGCAGGGACCGACGGGGGCGTCCGGCGATGGGCCGTCGGTGCGCTCGCCCGAGTCCGAGGGCGCGGCGTCTGGCGCGGCGTCGGTGGGGAACGCGGCGTCCTCGACGTCGATCAGCGCGTCGGGGGCCGCGTCCGCCTCGAGGGGCACGTCGCCACCGGCGTCGGTTGGTCGAGTCGTGCACCCGCCAGCGACGCAGACGAACCCCCGCGCGCAGTCGCCGTCGACCTCGCACCCCACGCGGGGCGGGTCCGCCGGATCTCCGCCCCCGCTGGCACAGCCGAGGGCCACCGCCGCGACCACCACGCAAATACGCATGAGCCTTGATAGCAGAAAAAGGGGGCTCCCCCGATCTCGGTACCTCCGTTCGCGAACTACGAAACGAGGTTCCGGGGTGACTATCGGCACCGCAGAAACCGCCTCCCGCCCCGCGCGCGTCGGCCGCGCTTCGCCGAGCGGGTCGTGGCGCCGCGGATCGAGATGTTCGAGATCTGGGCGCCCGAGACGCGTAGGGCGCGCAACGCGCGCGGCTTCTTCGACTTCGAGCTCCCGGCGACCCTCGCCGATGACTGCCTGGGGCCACCCCAGGAGCAGGTCTGGCGGCTGCGCTACCGGATCGCGCGGGCACCCGCTGGCGTCTCCCGCTTGCGCATCTGCCAGACGCGGGACGGCGCACGGACCTGCTTCCTCGATCAGCTCGCGCCGGCGGGTCGGCCCTGGCGCGAGGTGAGGTTCGACGACGACGTCGCCCCGCCGCCGCTGGACCCGGTGGCCAACGACGCGGAGCGGGCGCCGGTGATCCGCTACGAGCTGACGGCCTGGTCCGCGCGTGGCCCCAGCAGCCGCCGGATCCTGGAGCGCCACCTGGCGCTGTTCCCCCACGCGCAGATCACCGACGAGGGGCACGTCGCGGGCCCCAACCCCAACTCGGGGCGTGGCTTCTACGGGCGCCCCACGAGGGGCGCCTGTGCGCCGCCGGTCTCCTCACGGACCGAGAGTGGGCCGGCTTCCAGGGGGCCGGGATGCCGGTGGGCCTCATCGCGCGCGCACCACGGGTGGGCGTCTGCCAGCTCGAGACCAAGGCGATCCGCGCGGACTCGGTCTCGACCCGGCTCTACGACCCCGCCGACTACCCGCGCACCCCGCCCCCATCCGTCGCCTGCGGGCGCGGGGTCCCCGGGGGGGGCGGCGGCGCGGTCGTTGGCGGCGGCGGTCGCGGCGAGGTCCCCCGCGACCGGGCGGAGGCCTGCGTCCTTGTCGGATCGACGGTGACTGCGCCCCCGGGACTGTCTGCGGCCGCGGGGAGCGCCCCGGGTGTGACCCCCGCACCGGGGAAGCCTGCGGCGTCTGCCGGACGATCGAGTCCTGGCCCGGTCATCCATGCGACCACAAGCCCAGCTACTGCTGGGAGCCCAAGGCGGACATCGACGCCGAGGCGCCCTGGGACAACGTCGACATCTGCATCGCCAACGAGTGCGAGCCGTCCTGCCCCGGCGAGTGTGGGCACGACGGCTGCGGCGGGAGCTGCGGCGTCTGCGATGAGGGCGAGCGCTGCGCGGGGCTCCCCGGGGAGCCGACCAGCGGTGAGTGCCTGCCCGACGCGTGCGTCACCGACGAGGAGTGCTGCCCCCTGGACGACGAGGCCTGCAGCTTCCTCGGCCACCGCCGCTGCGTTGGCGGCCACTGTAGCGGGACGTTCTAGATTCAGGCGCGATCGAGGACCCAGGCGCCGCGCGTGTTTGTGTAGGGGTCCTCGCTCACCTCCGCGGGACGCCCTCGGACCACGTACCAGGGGGCGCTCTCGCTGGCGCGGTAGCGCTCGCCCTCCACCGGGAGCTCGCCGTCGCAGACCATGCGCGCGGCGAGCCCGAAGGCCGCTGCCTGGGCGGGGCCGGCGTCCGCGGCGTCGTAGGGGACGGCGACATCCGGCAGGTCGAAGGCCTGCATCCCCTCCGTACAGACCTCCGTGTCGTCGCCCCACACCTCGACGAAGAGGTGGAAGAGGGCCACCGCGTCGTCGGGGGCGATCCCGCTCAGCGCCCCGGCGCCGAAGACCTTCACGGCGGTCTCGACATAGGCGCCCACCGCGCCAGCCTCGAAGGCGTCGATGAGCAGCCGCGCCACCTGCGTCGCGGGGCCGAGATCCCCTGGCCCCTCGAACTCGGCGGCGGCCTGGAGGACAGCGCGGTGGCGGTGGATGGCGCTGACATCGCGGTCGTCGATGACCTGGGCCCTTCGCCCGATGGACTCGAAGGCCGCCGCGAGCTCGGGATCGGCGGGGCCGAACTCGAGGGGCACATCGGAGTCGATGGCGGGTGGCTCACGCCACGGGCCGGCGATGCTGATCAGGATGCGACCCATGGCTCAGGGCTCTCCTTCGGTGTCGGGTCCCGCGTCGGGCGGGGGCTGGGGATCGACGAGGACGCACCACTTCTCGGGGCTGCACGCGGCGCGCGGGCCGAGATCGGCGCAGTCGGCGCGGGTCTCGCACTCCGTCCGCTCGAGGTCGGGGTCGCAGGAGAGGAGCGCGGCGGCGAGGACGAGGGCGCGGATCACGGGCCGTATGATACTCCTCTCAGGCATGAACGGGTGGACCTTGGAGCGCGGGCGCGTCGAGCCGGTCACCGGCCCGGTGCTCGTGGTGGTGATGGACGGCGTCGGGCTTGGCCCCGCCGAGGAGGGCAACGCCGTCTGGCAAGCGCGAACGCCCACCCTGGATGGGCTCTTCGAGCGCTACGGTTGTCTCCCGCTGGCGGCCCACGGTCGCGCCGTCGGGCTCCCGAGCGACAAGGACATGGGCAACAGCGAGGTGGGCCACAACGCCCTCGGGGCCGGTCGCGTCTTCGAGCAGGGCGCGTCGCTGGTCGCCGGCGCCATCGCCTCGGGCGCGCTCTTCGAGAGCGAGACCTGGAGGTGGCTGGTCGGTGGCTGTGTCGAGTCCGGCGAGCCGATGCACTTCGTGGGGCTGCTCAGCGACGGCAACGTGCACAGCCACGAGCAGCATCTGCACGCGATGTTGCGGCGTGCCGCCCAGGACGGCGTCCCGGCTTCGCGGGTCCACATCTTGCTCGACGGGCGCGACGTGGGCGTGACGACGGCGTTGACCTATGTGGAGCGGCTCGAGGGGGTGATCGCCGAGCTGAAGGCCACCGGCCACGACGCCCGAATCGCCAGCGGCGGCGGGCGGATGAAGGTCACGATGGACCGCTACGAGGCCGAGTGGAGCATGGTCGAGCGCGGTTGGCGATTGCACGTACGTGGCGAGGGGCGCCGCTTCGCCAGCGCCGAGGCGGCCATCCGCACCTTGCGCGACGAGACGCCGGGCATCTCCGACCAGGTCTTGCCGGGCTTCGTGATCGCCGACACCGATGGGCCCGTCGGCCCCATCCGGGACGGCGCGAGCGTGGTCCTCTTCAACTTCCGGGGCGACCGAGCCATCGAGCTCACGCGCGCCTTCGAGGACCCCGAGCTCGACGCCTTCGACCGCGGCCCGGTGCCCACCGTGCGCTACGCCGGGATGATGCAGTACGACGGTGACCTCAACCTCCCCGCGCGCTACCTGGTGACCCCGCCGGCCATCGACCACACGCTCGCATCGCTCCTCGCCCACGAGGGCGTGAGCCAGTTCGCGTGCAGCGAGACCCAGAAGTTCGGCCACGTGACGTACTTCTGGAACGGGAATCGGTCCGGCCGCTTCGGCGAGCGCGAGCTCTACGTGGAGATCCCCAGCGACGTCGTGCCCTTCGAGCAGCGTCCGTGGATGAAGGCCGCCGAGATCGTCGACGCGACCCTCGCCGCCTTGCGCACCGGGGCGATCCGCCACGGGCGAATCAACTTCGCCAACGGCGACATGGTCGGCCACACGGGGGATCTGCGGGCGTCGATCCTCGCCGTGGAGGCCGTCGACCTCGCGCTGGAGCGGCTGCTCGCGGGCGTCGCCGAGCTGGATGGGGTGGCGCTGGTCACCGCGGACCATGGCAACGCCGATGAGATGTACCAGCGAGGCGCTGGCGTTGAGCGGGCGCCGCGCACGAGCCACACGACCAACCCGGTGCCGCTGAGCCTCTTCGACCCGCGGGGTCGAGCGAGTCTGTCCGACGCCGTGGAGCGGCCGGGGCTCGCGAACGTGGCTTCGACCGTGCTCGAGCTTCTGGGCTATGCGCCGCCCGAAGACTACGAGCCTTCGCTGTTGGCTTGAGAGCGCTACCACTGCTGGTGCTGCTGACGGGCTGCCCCGGTGGCGGCGAGGGCCCCAGCTTCGTGGTGTCCGGCGACGGCGGTCCGCCGATCCCGCGCATCGGCCGGATCTCCATCGAGGTGCAGACCGCCTGCGCGACCCCCGTCGTCTTCCCCGGCGAGGCGGCCCCGGTGTTGGTGCGCAGCCCGGCGGTGCAGGGCAGCGAGATGATCGCCCGCGTCGTGGAGGGGCCCGGGGCGCTGGTCGAGGCCGAGGTCGACACCGCGCGTCGTCCGCTCATCTCCGGCGCCGCTCGGTTCAACCTGGAGTGCGGCGGCTTCGGCGTCGTCCGGCTCTTCGCCCGCGACGCGGAGGGCCGCACCACGACCTCCGACGCCATCCTCTGCGCGCGCCCCTCGGGCTACGACCGCGCGTGCCGGTCCGCGGTGCCCCCGCGACCCCTGGGGGAGTGGCGCATCGAGCAGTTCTCGCCCACCGGGGCGCGTGGGCGTCGGCTGGCCCCCGCCGGGCAGGGGGCCGGCACCCTCACGGACCGAAAACCGCTGGCGCTGCGCCTCGTCTTCGAGGGGGGCGTGCGGCCGGCGACGACGGGCCGAATCGCGGTGGAGATCGAGCCCGGTGGCCCGGAGGGCGTCACCGTGGTGCCCGACGCCCAGGCCACCGATCTGGGGACCGGCGAGGCGGTCTTCGACCTCGCCGCGGGCTCGGCGAGCGGCGCCTTCGTCCTGCGCTACACCGCCGATCTCGACGGCGGGAGGCGGACGCTCTCAAGTGAGCCCTTCGTGGTGACGGCGCCGCCGGCGGTGGGGGCCGAGATCGCTTGCGAACGAGGAGACCGGCCCCTGGCCGCCTTCGACAGCCGAGGGGGACTCGTCGACGGTGGCGCCGCGGCGATCTGCACCCTGCGGGCGCGCGCCGACCAGGGACCGCCGGTGGAGGGCACGCGCTTCTGGATCTTGAGCGAGGCGGGGGTGGTCGTCCCCGGTCGGGGTCGCCTCGGCCCGGGGGGCGAGGTCGAGTTCAGCGTCGCCGTCGGGGGCCGGCCGCCCGTCGACGCGGCGCCGCCGGGCCCCAGCCCGCTCGACGGGGTGGTCACGGTCGTCGGCGTCGTCGAGGGGGCGGAGGTGGAGGACGGTGAGGAGCCCTACGTCGACGCGGACGACGACGGTGAGCACGGACCCGGGGAGTCCTTCCTCGACACCGACGGCGATGGCGCCTGGAGCGCCGCGAACGGGGTCTCCGACGAGGTCACGTTGCACTGGGCCCAGACGCGCCTGCGTTGGGTGGGCCCCATCGCCGACGCCCCGGCGACCCTCGGGCTCGCCTGCCTCCCGCCGGATTGCAGCCCCACACCGGTAGCCGGCGTGCACGACGCCTGCCCCGACGGTGCCCACGCCTACCTGCTGCCGGGGGCGGTCGTCGAGGGCAGCGCCCGCCCCGCCGATCGCAACGGTCAATGCACGACCGAGGCCGGCGTCGCGACCCTCTTCATCACCCCCGACGCGGCGGCCACGGTGACCGAGGTAGACGTACCACTGGGCCCGTGCGGCCCCGCCGGGCTACGCCCCACGCCCTTCACGCTGCGCCTGAAGCGCGCGGCGCCGGGCCCGTTCGTGCTGGGGCTGGGGCTGCCCGACGGCGGCTTGGTCGAGCGCACGCTGTGCGCGCCCTGAAGCCGCGCTCAGATCGACTGGAGCGCCTGGAGGGCTCGGTCGAGGTAGTAGCCGGCGCGGTGGCAGGCGCGGGCGCCGTAGCGTTCGTAGCCCAGGGCCCGTTGGGTGTAGGCCAGCGCGGTCTGGAGGGCGCGCGGCGCCTCGCGGTCCTCGAGCAAGCGCCGTAGCAGGGCCTCGGCGTCGCGGAGGAGGTCGTAGGCCCGCGCGTCGCTTCGCGTGCACAACAAACGCCGTGCCTCCGACTCGAGGTCGATGACGTCGCGGTGGTCCGGGTCGTCGCTCGGGTCGGGTCCGTCGATCACCACGAAGGTGGTGCTGGTGGAGCGCTGGAAGCGAGGGACGTCGACGTCGGGCCGCAGGGGGCCCTCGAAGACGGACTCTCCAGCGGCGGGGCGGGCGAGGCCGACGTCCAGATCGAGGGTGACCTCGTAGAGGCCCTGGCCGGCGTAGGCGTCGAAGGCAGTCTGCCAGGCGCCGGTCTGTGGGTCCTGGGCGAGCTCGAGGCTGACGACTGAGCCGTCGGGGCGGCGCACCCGGGCGCCGATGCTCACGTCACCCTCGATGGAGGTCACGAAGCTCGGCTGGGCGGAGAGACGCACCGGCGCGCTCACCGAGGCGAGGACCGGGTGGGCGTCTCCGAACAGGTCGGGGCCGGGGTTGGCGACGTGGGCGAGGAGCACGGTCTCCTGCTCGCCGGGGGCGATGGGCAGCGCACGGAAGGTCCAGTTGCCGGGGACCGGGTCGGGGATGCGGACGAAGTACCAGCCGTCACCCGCGGAGACGAGGGGCGAGGACTTGGTCAGGTAGCTCCCGTCGGGGCCCCAGAGCTCGAAGCCCGTGTGCCACGTGTCGAGGCGCGCGTTGGCCCCCGAGAGGAAGACCGTGAGCCCCTCGGCGCCGAGCTCGACGGGGATGTCGAAGTCGACGAAGGGCTGGACCTCCTCCAGGTCGCCGTGGTTCTGCGGGCGCGCGCTGCGCTCCATCGTGAAGCGGGTGCGCGGCACGACGAGGGCCTCGCCGCCCTGGCGCACGGCCAGCTCGGCGTAGACGGCGGGGAGCTCGTCCACCTTGGCCTGGCCGAGGTTGTCCCCCCCCGTCTCCTTGGCGATGTCGGCGAGGAGCGCCTCGTCTACGTCGGCTCCGGCGGGCAGCGTGAAGACGCGGACTCCGGCGTCGTCGAGGGTCTGGGCAGCCTCCTCCGGATCGGTGCCGGCGTTGTTCTCCCCGTCGGAGAGGAGGAAGGCCGTCTGGCTCTTGGCGTCGTCGCCGTTGAGCGCGAACTCGGCGAGCGCCTCGAGCAGCCCGTCGCCGATGGCGGTGGAGTTGCCGGGCACGAGGCTGTCGATGTCGGCGTGGAAGGCCCCGATGTTGGCCGCGTTGAGCGGCGCGAGGGCGCGGACGACGCCCGCCACGTCGTCGAAGGCCACCAGGCCCACGTCCAGGCCTTGGGCGACCTGTAGCTCGATGTAGGCGTGGGCCCCCGCCTGGGCGAAGACCATCCGCGGATCAGCGCAGCTCGACTCGTCGATGGTGCCGTCGCCGTCGTCGTCGGCGCCGTTGCCGCAGATCTCGTCCTCCGCCGGATCGCTGGACCAGGCCATGCTCCCGGATCGGTCGATGACCAGCATCGCCTGGTCGGTGCCCTCGAGCTTCTCGTCGAAGTCCGGCGGGTTGTTGCAGTCCGCGGGGGCCGCCGCGACGGGCAGGCCGGCGGGCATCACGAGGAAGCCGTAGTTCTCGACCAGCGTGGCCCAGTCGGAGTCGCCGTCGTGGATCTGCGACTGCTGGGTGCTCTCCCAGCGCTGGGAGCCGGTGTTCCACCAGTCCGCGCAGTTCGGCTCGGTGCAGACGACTACGCCGTCGGCAAGGATGTCCGCGCTGGGGTTCCAGGTGTTGGGCGACGTGGCCGTGAACTGCATCGCGATGACCAGGTCGGACCCGCCGCTGGCGAGGTTGGGGATGTCGAGGACGGGCGGCGTCTCGTCGACGCCGGTGAGCGCGCCGCCCGCGGCGAAGGAGAGCACCCACTGGTCGAGGACCTGCATCGTGCCGGGCGTCGCGCCGATGTCGAAGCCGTCCACGGCGGCGATCACCGTCCATTGCAGGGGCGCGGTGTGGTTCGCGAAGAGCACGACCTGCGAGGCGACGGCCCCGTTGTCGTCGACGACGGTCGTCGCGCGGGCGAACTGCCACGTCGCGAACGCGGTGTCCCAGTCGGTGGGATCGAGCGGTTGAATCACCGCCGCCTGGGGCCATTGCCCACCGAGGGTGAGGTTGGCGGTGGCGGCGGGGGCCGGGCAGACCAGCGAGTCGCCCTGGACGAGGTCGTGGTTGGCGTCGACGCTGAGCTCGCTTTGCAGCACGGCCCGACAGTCGTTGGTGGAGCAGTCGGCGTCGCGCAGGCAGCGGTCACCGTCGTCGAGGCCGCCCACGCACTGCACGTAGCCGAGCTGCTGCATCAGGGAGTGGTTCTGCTCGTCCTCCGTTCCGGGGTCGAAGCCGAAGCCGATGCCGCAGCGCCCCTGGGTGTGCTGCTCATCGTAGGACTCGCCGAGCCCGAAGGCGTGGTGACCCATCTCGTGGGCCAGCACGTCGGCCTGCGTCTGGGCGCCCAGGTAGATGTCCAGGTGGGCACCTTTCGTCTTCAAGGAGGAGCCGTCGGTGAACATGCTCCCGCCGGAGCGTCCGTCGACCGATTGGTACCAGAAGGCCGCGGCCTCCTCGCCCGCCGCCCCGGCCGTCAGCCGGATGTCGCCGACCCTGACCTGCCCGTCCGTCGCGTCGCAGAGGATCTCGCTCATCTGCGTGAGGGCGTCTTTGGCGTCGGTGAGCTGCTGGGCGGTGGGCGGGTATCGGAAGTTGACCTCGAAGTCGAGCTGGCCGGTGTCGGGATCGATGCTGCCGGTGCCCGCCTGGGCTCCGAGGGGGGCGCCGGCGAGGGCGAGGGAGAGGGCGATCTTTCTCATGGTGGACATCGTTGATGTGCCTTCCTTTGGTGGTTCCACCGGCCCATACACCGGCGCCGACGAGACCCTTTTTTCGCCCCGCTGGTTTGGGGGGCGGTCCCTGCGCCATCATTCGAGCGTGATCCGCAGACGTGCCTGGCTCCTGGTTCCGCTGCTCGCCGTGGCCTGCGCCCGGACGGCCGAGGAGGATTCGATCCCCTTTCGGGCCGACGCCCTCGTGAGCGGCGGCGGAGGGGCCGGCGGGGAGGCACGGCCCGAGGCCGCCCGCTTCCTCTTCTTCACCCTCGCCGGTCAGGGCTACCTGGCGAGCGCCGCGGGGACCGAGGCGCGCCCCATCTGCGACGCCGTCAGCTTGCGGGTCGACGCCGCGGGGGAGCGGGTGCTCTGCATCCCCGCCAGCCCCGACGCGCCCCTCCTGCTCCATGACCTCGCGGCCACAGAGGTCATCGCCCGCTACCCGGGTTGGCGCGAGAGCCGTCTCGGGACGCCTCAGCTCTCGCCGGATGGGGGCCGCGTCGCCTTCCCCACCATCAACGAGGCCGGGAAGCGCGTGGTGCAGGTGCGCGACGACGGTGAGAACCTCGTCGGTGAGACGCGGGGCAGCGCCGTCCTGGGCTTCGCCGACGAGCGCACGCTGCTGGTCGAGGCCGGAGACACCCAGCTCTGGCGCATCGGGGAGGACCCGGTGGACCTCCACGGGAGCGACGAGCGCCCCGTCGGCCCCGATCCGGCCGGCGCCGTCTACGAGGTGCGCTCGCCAGAGCGCACGGTCTTCTTCATGAACGCCGAAGACGGTCGCACGCGCTCCCTCGGCCCGGGGGAGATCGCGGCTGTCCGTGGTCGCAGGGTCCTGGTCAAGGGCGCCCGCTCCGGTACCGGCGTCCTCTACGACGTGGCCGATGGCGCCTTCTCGGCGGAGGTGCCGGTGCCCGAGCTGCCCCTCGGCGCGGTCCTCCAGATGCGGTTCGCGAGCGCGTCGAAGGTGCTGGTCGAGCAGGTGCGGGTCATCGCCTGCGGCGGATCCACGCTGCGCACGGACCTCTACGAGGTTGGCGGCGACAGCGAGGTCCTCGTCGACGAGGCGGGACACCACGTCGCCCACATCGACCCGAGGGGCCGGACCCTGCTCGTCGTCGATGTCGATCCCTGCGGGAGGCCCCTCGGCGGTGGGCGGGTCGGCGAGGTGGGCGGGGCGCTCTCCGAGCTCGAGGCGCTGGTCCCGGAGGGGCCGATCCAGAGCGCGGCGCTGAGCCGCGACGGCCGCTTCGTCGCGGTGACCGTCGCCGACGGCGTGCGCGTCGTGGATCTCGAGTCGGATGTCACTCGGACGGCGGCCAGCGGCGGCGCCGGTGGGGAGCTGCACTTCCGATGATCTGGCGCATGGCGTTGTTCGGCGCGGCCCTGCTGTTGGTCGTGGGCTTGACCCACACCTACCTCTATCGGCGTCTTGTCCGCGATCCCTGGCCGGAGCAGCGGCGCGGCGGTCGCTGGCTCCTGCTCTCCCTCGCGTTGTCGATGATGGGCGGCATCGGGCTGGCCCGGGCGCTCCCGCGCACGCAGGGCGTGTGGGCCGGCTACCTCGCCTACGGCTGGATGGGGATGGTGGTGCTGCTCGTGACCTTGCTGGCGGCGCTGGACGTCGTGCGACTCGCGTCCCGGCCGCTGCTGGGCAACGCGCCCTCGGACCCGGATCGGCGCCTGGCCCTCGCGCGGGGAGCCGCGGCGGTGGGCCTGCTCGGCTCGGGGGGCGCAGGCGCCATGAGCGTCCGGGAGGCCCTCGCGCCACCGGAGCTGGTCACGGTCGAGGTGCCGATCGCCGGCCTCCCCCCGGCGCTACGGGGCTTTCGCATCGTTCAGATCAGCGATCTGCACGTGGGGCCCACCATCGGGCGTGACTTCGTCGAGGCCGTCGTCGAGCGGGCCCGCGCCTTGGAGCCGGATCTGGTGGTCGTGACGGGCGATCTCGTGGACGGGAGCGTGCCGCGGCTGTGGCCGCACGTGGAGCCGCTCGGTCGGCTGACGGCTCGCCACGGGGTCCTCTTCGTCACTGGCAACCACGAATACTACTCCGGCGTGGAGGCGTGGCTCGAGGCCGTGACGAAGCTGGGGATGCGTCCGCTGCGCAACGAGCGCGTGACGCTCTCCCACGACGGCGCACGGTTGGACGTGCTGGGCGTCGACGACTGGCGGGCGAAGCGGCTCGCCCCGGGGCACGGCCACGATCTGGCGCGGGCCGCGGCGGGGCGGGATCCCTCGCACCCGGCGGTGTTGCTCGCTCACCAGCCCAAGGTCGTCCACGAAGCCGCCGAGTTGGGGCTTGACCTGGTGCTCTGCGGGCACACGCACGGCGGCCAGATCTGGCCGTTTGGCCACTTCGTGCGGCTCATCCAGCCCTATGTCGCCGGCCTGCACCGGCACGGGCCGCGCACTTGGATTCACGTGAGCCGGGGCACCGGATATTGGGGCCCCCCAATGCGCCTGAAGGCCCCCGGTGAGCTCACGTTGGTGCGCCTGGTCTGAAGAGGCGTCGCTACTCGGCCGGCTCGACGACGAACTCGGACATCATGCCCAGCTCGGCGTGCTCGAGGATGTGGCAGTGGGCCATCCAGCGGCCGGGGTTGTCCATGTAGGCCGTCACCTCCACGGTGCTCTGCCCAGGCACCAGGACGGTGTCCTTCAGGCCGGGCTGCTCGGTTGCGGCGCGCCCGTCCGGCGAGATCGTGAGGAACTGTCCGTGCAGGTGGAAGGGGTGCTCCGGGCCCAGGCGGTTGACCAGCCGGAAGCGCACGGTGTCGCCCTCCTGGAAGGTGAAAAGCGGCTCCTCGGGCATCGCCTGACCGTTGATCCGCCACTCCAGGCCGTTGGCCCCGTTGACGGCGTCGAAGACCATCTCTGCCTCGGTGTTGGGGAGTCGCAGGGGCACCTGCTCACCCGGCACGAAGACCACCTCCCGCATCGGGTCGTCGGTGGCCTCGACATCGACCTCGAAGGCGGTGATGGGGACCCACACGAGCTGGTCCAGCTCGTTGCGCGTCGGCATCATCGTGTTCAGCGTGACCGGGCCCGCCGCGTCGTAGCGGACCTCCACGTTGTAGCGCTGGCCGACGGGCACCAGGAGCTGCTCGGTCTCGTACGGCTCGGCGAGCGGCCCCCCGTCGGTGCCGACGACGCGGAAGCTGGCGCCCTCGATCTCGAGGAACATCGTGCGGGCGTTGGCCGTGTTCAGGATGCGCCAGAGCTCGACCTGGCCCTGCTTCGCGGCGCCCGTGACGGCGTCGGCGCGGCCGTTCGTGAGCAGCACATTGCCGAAGCGACCGTGCATCATCTCGGACCGCGACAGGAACGGCGGCAGGCCCTCGCGGTGCCACAGGAGATCGTCGAGGACCAGCATCCGCTCGGCGTCGTAGTCCGGCTCCTCCGCGCGCTGGATCACGATCGGACCGTAGAGGCCCCGCTCCATCTGCTCGTTGGTGCGGACATGCGGGTGGTACCAGTAGGTCCCCGGATCGCGCGCCGTGAAACGGTAGGAAAATGTGTCACCGGGCTGGACCGGGTCCTGGATGCGTGGGTTGCCGTCCATCGCGTTGGGGACCCGCAGCCCGTGCCAGTGCACCGTGGTGGGCTCCTCGAGGTTGTTCGTGAAGTGGATGACGACCTCGTCTCCGATGCGCGCTTGCAGGAGTGGGCCGGGGACCTGCCCGTTGTACGCGTAGCCGTCGTAGCCCATGCCGTCGGCGAGCTCCACGCGTTGCGGGGCCGCCGTGAGGTTGAACTCGACCACCCCGGGCGTCGGATCCTCGTCGGTGGCCGCGACCACGCCAGAGACCTCGGGCAGCGGGGGCTCGAGGGCCGCGTCGGGTTCCGGCGGAGCCGCGTCGGGGGTGGGCGCGGCGTCGGGCTGGGTCATCGGGGCGGCGTCGTCGTCGGTGGCGCTCGAGCCGTCGTCACAGGCGCCCAGCGAGAGCAGGGTCAGCAAACAGGCGATTCTCATGGGCTGTTCTCCTCGCGAAACGCGGGCCTTTTAGCACAAGGCCCCATGTGTCGCGGTGCGGCGATTTGTCCACCCTGGACCCCACCTCGTGACCGAAGACACGCTTTTCGGCGCGTCCTTCGCCGATCGTTCTTCGTCTCGCCACGTCCGAGCACCGCACCCAGCTTGTTGGCGATTTGTCCTCGACCCCAACGGTTTGGGGAGCGGGCTCGTGGGCGAGGTCGCAGTGGCCTACCAGGCCTGGATGCGCTCGAGCTCGATCGTCTCGTCTGGCAGCACCACAACGAAGCGGATGAGGCCCGCGCCCTCGACCCCGAAGCTCTGGGTCGTCATGCGGTACTCGCCAAAGGCTTCGCCGTCGCGGCGCACCTCGCCCAGCGCGGCCCAGTAGTCCTCGGAGGAGGGCTTGCCGTTCCTGAAGGCCTTGCGCGTCGTCGCGTCGATCCACGTGTAGGAGACCGCCCCGACATCGAGCACGCTGCGATTGATGCGCTCGGCGCTCTGCGCGGTCGTCGGCCTGGGCTCGGCCGCCGTCACCAACTCGAAGCGCCACTGCTCGTCGAGCGCGAGGCGCACGTCGGCCCAGCGGATGGTCCCCGTCAGGAGGTACGCGTTGTCGTACGAGTGGCCGCTCGTGTCCGACTCGAAGTGCTCCGTGCCTCGGTAGCGCAGCCCCTCGAGCGCGTAGTCGACGCCGCCATCCCGCAGCGTGCCGTCGATGCGCACGTCGCGCTCGGCACCCTGCTTCACGCTGGAGACGTGCACCCTCCCCCCGGACCCCTCGACCTCGAAGACGAGCCGGTGGTCGCCGCCGAGCACCGCGTCGGGGCTCGACAGGTCGGCGGCCTGCACCTCCTCCACGGCGAAACGGAGCGTCTGGCCCTCGACGTGCACCACGAGGGCGTCATCGGGCTCCGCCGACCAGACCCACTGCTCCCCCTCCTGCGACACCGTGCCCGTCGTCACCAGTCGCTCCCCCCCACCACCTTGGACCGACGCCACGAACAGCGCGTTGACCAGCACGCGCCCCGCCGCCACGACCTGCTGCACCACCACCTCGGGCACGGCGTAGACCGCCTTCAACGGCGCCAAGGCGGT
Organism: uncultured Nannocystaceae bacterium; assembly: GCA_964402225.1. GTDB lineage: Bacteria > Myxococcota_A > Bradymonadia > UBA7976 > UBA1532 > CAYOBQ01. The sequence continues at coordinate 24,535 of CAYOBQ010000018.1, forward strand.
GCTCACGGGCCCGTCGCGCGCCCCGCCGTCGTCGGCCACCACCACCCCGCCGCCTCCTCCGCCCCCACCGGCCGGGGCGCAGCCGCAGATCAGGAGCATCAACATCGAGCGGGTCGCGGGTCGCATGGCTCTGGTCCATCGCGGTGGACTACGAAGGCGAGCCGAGACCGGGGCGCCGGCTCCGAGTGTGGATTCAGCAAGTCCAAGAGAACCAAGACAGCGGGCGAGCCATCTCTGTCTGGGGCCAGGCGAGCAGACGCACCGTCGTGGGCGATCTTCCCTCGTCCGGCCGCGGCCCCCCCGGCGGCGGTGGGGTGCTAGCAACAGGAGGGCAAACCACCCCACCGTCGTGCCCCCGCCCGGTGTCGAGCAGCCGCAGCCATCGCTGCTCTGCGCCTCTTCGGGGGGGTCCTCGTCGGCCCCCGGTTCGACGTCGCCCGCGTCCCTCGGCGGCGGTCCATCGAGGGCCGCGTCCGGGCCGCTGTCGGTGACCCCGAGGTCGACGGGAGGCCCCCCGTCGGGGGGTGGCACGGGCTCCTGCTCGAGCAGGGCTTCGATCGCCTGTGCGGCGTGTACGCGCAGCCCCTCGAACGCGCCCTCGTGGTGACCATCGAGGGGGATCGCGGCGGCGGCCTCCAGGCGATGCGCGTCGCCAGCCGGCCCCAGGTAGGACGCGACGAGACCGGCCATCTGCCCGCGGGTGTATCCGCCGAGCCTCTGCAGGATCCGCAGATACTCGATGTCCTGCTGAGCGCGGCGGTAGGCAGCGAGGCGCAGCGAGGGGTAGACGACCGGCTCGAGCGCGTCCTCGCTCACCACGAGCAGCGCCAGGCGCTGGGCATCTGGAGCGCCGCCTTCCAACAGCGACGGGTCGTAGCTCACGGTCTGCCATGGGAGCACCCCATCGCCGCCGAGGGCGAAGGTGCGCAACGCCCAGGCCTGGACGTGGTGGTTGCTCTCGGTCACGAGGTTCGGTGACCCGTAGCTCCACAGCTCGCCACCCGTGCGCCGGCGCCACGCGTCCAGGACGCGTGGGAAGCGGCTCAGCGCGCTCACGCTGCAGACGTAGAGGCCGACGCGCTCCAGGTAGCCGCGGTGATACTCCGGTCGGCTCACGTCGGCGCGGAAGCGTAGATCGACGCCCGGCACGGGGGCGGCGGCGTCGAAGAGCCCGGCGAAGTAGTCGAGGGCGCGGAAGTCCCAATAGGAGGCGGGCTCGTCCAGGGACCACGGGGTCGGGTTGTTCGGTCCCGGCTTGTTGTTCAAGTAGACCTGGAAGAGCGTCGCGCCCCAGCCCCGCTCGCCGGCCAGCCGCGCGAAGTCCCCCAGCACCGCGCTCCAGGTCGCCGCGTAGATCTCGTCGAAGACCGCGTAGGCGTCGATCTCGTCCTCGACCCGGTGGGCGTTCATCGGCAACGGCCAGTTCTCGTGGAACGGCAGGTAGAATCCCCCGACGGGGAAGGCGCCGCCGCCCAGGATGGGGTCGAAGGCCTCCACGAACTCGTCCCAGTTGCCGCTCATCGCGCCCGGCTCGATGTCATTGAACGCCGCCTCGTCCTGCCGGCGCCCGTCGGGTAGCCGCATATCCATCCGGGTCCGCCCGCTGTGGCCGTAGGGCACCACGTTCACGTAGCTGCGGAACCGGCGCGCCACCCGCTGAATCGCCCACAGCGTCGGCGCGGTGTCCGGCCAACCGTAGGTGTTCAGCTCCATGTGGAAGGTCGGCTCCGCCGGCAGGTCGAAGCCCCAGACTCGTAGATCGATGGGCAACTCGATTCGCTCGGGTCCGGCCACCACCAGGCGGGCGCCGACGTGACCGGCGGGGGCCCCCGCCGGTACGTCGAGCTCGACGAGGAGCTGGAGCAGTCGTCCGCCGTCGTCATCCGTCGCGAGGCCCGCGAGGCTCGAGCGGGCCGGCGCCCCGGAGGGTGAGCGCAGGATCTCCGGGTGTGGGCCCCGGTCGGTCGTCACCGAGCGGATCGGCGTGAGGCTCGCGCCGACGCCGTCGGGTGCGGCCACGCTGACCTCGATGTCCGCCACCGGGCCCCCGACAGCCCCCACGACCAGCACGAAGGCGACGGTCTCACCACCGGCCGCGGCGAGGGAGATCCGCCCGTCGACAAAGCGCGCGTTGTGCTGCTCGTAGCCGTGGAAGACCGGTTCGACGAGGCCGCCGTCCCTGCGCAGCTTGTCCGTCTCGGGGATCGCCCACACCTCCAGCCCCCCCGCCTCGTGCCGCGTCCCGTCGCTGCCAGGCGCATCGATTGCGAGGTCTGGAAACGGGATCGCGGGGCGGTCCGAGGCGACGACGTCGATCTCGGCGGCGGGCCCCTCGGCGCCAGATCGGCTGACCGCGGTGAGCGAGAGGTGGGCCGCCTGGCCAGGCGCGAGGATGTCGCGGAGGCGCAGCGTCTGCGCCTCCCCCGCCGCGGCCGCGAAGGGGACCAGGTAGCGCGGCGCCGCGACGCCGTTCACGAGGAGCCGATAGGCGAAGGCGCGGGCAGGCGCCGTGAAGCGCAGCACGACCTCGCCCCGATCCGCCGCCTCTTCGTCCGCTCGCAGCGCGCCGACGGCGGCGGGGGCCTCCACCCCCGGGCCCAGCACGACCTCGAGGTACGGGGCGTCGCCGCTCTCGCGCGATTGCACCGTAGGGTTCCGCGACACGTCGTGCTCCGACTCGAAGACCGCGAGCCCGAAGGCGGCCTCCACGGCGTTGGCGTGCACGAGATCGGGGTCGAGCGTCCAGTCGTAGAAGCCCTCCATGAGGGTCGCCTCCGACTCGCTGGTGAGCGCGAAGGCGTTGCCGTTGACCACGTCCGGGAAGGTGCTGCCCGGCCACGCCCACGCGGCGCGCTCCCCGTGGACCGCGTGGTTGTAGGTGGCCCCGGCGGCGCTCTCGGCGAACCCGCCCGAGTCCCCCTCGGCCCAGTCCCCCTGGACGGTCGAGATCGTGACCCGACGCAGCGCTTCGCGATGCTGGGCGTAGCGCAACCGCGCGCTGATGACCGTTCGTCCGGCGAGCGGCGCGGTGTCGAACTTCAGCACGAGGTGGTGCTGGAACGACTTCAGCCGGATGGCGTGGGCCGCGCCCATGTTGAAGTCCCGCTCACCGCCCACGTCGATGATCGAGTTGTCGGCGGTGATGGCGAGGCGGAGGGGCTGAGCCACGGCGGGACCGCCGCACAGCGCGAGGACGAGCGAGGCACGCACCACGAGCGACATTCGACGACTCCTGGACCACCCCGCTCCCACGATGGCGCCTTCGCCCATGGCGCGCAACGCCTGCCACCTCGACGTTCACGCTCGTGCCCCCGGGCTCGGTGTCCGTGGGGTAGAGCGCCGGGTCGACCGCGGTGCGCCCAACGCGGCCGTGCCTTGCGTCCCGCGACGGTTGCTGCCATGACCACCAGCGTGCGCTGCCTATGTGTGATCCCGCTGCTGTGGGCGTGTACCGAGCCGCCGCGGGAGCCGCCGGCGCCGCGGGTCCCCGTGGAGGTCCGCTTCGCCGGGTGCGCCGAGGTCCGCCGAGGCCCGGTGTGTCTCTTGAAGGCCGAGCGCACGCTGACGGTGTGGGTGCGGCGGGTGCCGGGGATCGTCTTCGATGTCGTCGCTGCCGGACGCACCCTCGAAGCGGTCACCGCGGAGGTCGAGGGGGGCCGTCGCCTCGAGGTCAAGGTGCCCGAGGGCGCTTCGGTGCTCACGGTGGCGCCGCGGGGGGCTCGGGGACGCTGGGCGAGCGGACGCCGCTGACGGTCGTGGAGACGGCCGCCGAGGCGCGCAGGAGCGGGGAGACAGAGGCCGCCATCGCCCGGTTGGAGCGGGCCCGTCGCTCCGATGGTCGCCAACTATGGCGAGGGCGCCGCGGCGCTGCCCTACTACCAGGCGCAGGTGGCGGAGAAGTCGGGCGACCTGCGCACGGCGTTGCGGCGCTTGCGGGAGGCCGCCGACGCTTCGGCCTCCACCGGCTTCGCCGCCACGCGTTGCAGCTACTCGCCGTGGATCTGCAGGTCGTGGGTCGCCCCGAGGAGGCCCTGGAGATCCTCGACGCCCTCGGCGTCGAGATGGTGCGCGTGGAGGCGCCCTGCGAGCGCGCTCGCATCGTGTCCGTCGGGCAACGCGGCGTGGGCGAATCTGGCCCACGCCCGGCTCCTCTCCGGCCGCCTGGAGCCGGCGTCGGAGGCCACCCGGACAGCACGGGGGACAGCGGGGCTGGACGACCACACCCGCGTCTGGCTCGACGATCTGGAGGGCCGCGTGGCCCTCGCCCGAGGTGACGCCGACGGGGCGCTCACGTCCTACCGCGCGCTGGCGGATCGCGGGCGTCTGGCGCGGGCACCGGACGTCGTCTGGCGCGGCACGCTGGGCGAGGCGAGGGCTCACCGGGCGGTGGGGAGACGCGCCGCCGCTCTGGCTGCCTTCGGTCGGGCAGAAGCGCTGCTCGACGATCTCGCCGTCGAGCTCCCGCTCCAGGATGGGCGGGCGCGTTTCCTCGGGGACCGCGCGCGGGCGACCCGCGACCACCTGGATCTGCTGTTGGAGGCGGGGCGGGCGGGGGACGCGCTGGCCGTCGCTCGGCGGGCTCGGGCCCGGGTCGTGCGTCACCTGCAGCGGCTCGACCGCCTCGGCCGCCTCTCGGCCACGGAGCGCCTGCGCCGGCTGCTCGACGATTCCTTCGCGGTCCTGGCGGACGCGCCGGCGAATCCGCGGCTCAGGGCCCCCGGCCCCGGCGATCTGTGGCTGGTCTATCATCCGCTGCCCCGGGGATGGGCCGCCTTCGCGGCGACCGCCGCCCTTCGCAGCCCAACTCGAGGTGGCGCGGCGCGTGCGGGTCCTGGCCTACGGTCGCTTGCTCGAGGTCGATCTTCATGCGCTGCCTTGGCGCGGGCGCCCGCTCGTGGCGAGCTTGCCCGTCGCCTACCCCCTCGACCTCGCAGCCACGCCGGTCGCGGGTCATGGCGTCTTCGCCGGGCGAGGTGGCCGGGACAGCGCGCAGCGCCTCGCGGGCCGCCGGCTCTCCGTCGGCGAGATCCTCGCGCTTCCGTGGATCCCCGCGCGCGTCGTGTTGCCGGGCTGCGAGACCGCCCGCACGGCGCTCGACGCACCGCCGGCGGCGGTCAGCCTCGCCCACGCCTCTCTGACGGGGGGCGCCGAGCAGGCGGTGGCGGCCGTACGCCCCGTCGATGACCGACCCGCGACCCAGCTCATGGGCGCCCTCTATCGCGGGGGGGTGCCCTCGACGCAGCCTTGCGCGACGCCCAGCTCGGGTTGATGGGCTCGGTGGGGGCCGGGCGGACGCGAGGACTCGGCCCGCGGTCGGCGCCGACCCGCGGCGACTGGGCTGCCTTTCGCGCGCTCGTGCGCTGAACCACGCGCACCCCGGGCGTGCGTGGGAGAAGAACCCGCGCAGACGAGGGAGGCGATCGTGCGTGGAGCGTTGTTGGCGTTGATACTGGTGTTGCCCGGTTGCCCAGACGACGAGCCCGAGGTCGTCGTCGGCGCCGATCTGTGCGCAGGGCTCGGACCCGGCTGCGAGGCGCCACGTGACCCCGCTCTCGACCGCGCCGCCCCGTGCTCTTTCTCGCAGGTCATCGCCCTGGCCCCCCCCGGGGAGGCGTGCCCGGTCTTTCCGCGCGGGGAAGAGGATGCCGCTCCGTGGCGCGGCGGTCCTCTCTTTGCCTTCACGGTGAACGACGCGCCCGTCGATGGGCTGCCCCGGCCCGACGACGACGACGGCGAGGCGCGGTTCTGTCGCTACGTCTACACCGGAGAGGGCACCCCGGCCGACGCGGAGGTGGACGTCCTTCGTGGGGAGATGTCCCTCGCGCGCGTCGAGACGGATTGCAGCGTCTCCGGGGGAATGGGGCTGTTCGAGACGCTCGGCCCCGACCTCCTCGCCACGGGGGACCGGATGAGCGGGGCGTTGCCGCTGGGTCCGCTCCCGTCGCTCGGCTTCGACGGCGGGGAGAGGCTGCCGGCGCCGGTGCGGGTGGCCGTCGTGGACACCGCCGCCGACGGTCCGGTTCAGTGGGGTCCCGGCGTCTCCGACGGCACCAACTCACCCCACGGCCGCGACATGGCGCGCATCATCCAGCGCCTCGCGTGCCCCGAGTGCGCGCAGCAGCCGGCCGGAGGGGGGGTCGAGCTGACCAACCACCCCGGACTCGATCTGGTGTGGGACGGGGGCCAGATCGTCGCCCAGTCGACGGGCGGCTACTTCGGGTACCAAGGCACGGTGGCGCTGCGCGTCTACGAGGCCTTCGCCCGTTGGTACACCGACCACCCGGAGCCTCGCCCCCCGCTGGTGATCAACCTCTCCATCGGTTGGGAGCCAGGCTTCAACGACGAGGAGGACGACCGGAGCTTGCGGGCGAGCGCGGTGTACGAGGCCATCGAGCTCGCCGTCCGCCACGGCGCGCTCGTCATCGCCTCGGCGGGGAACCGGGGGGTCGGACCCACCACGGGACGTGACCGGCCCGGGCCGAGCTGGCCAGCGGCCCTCGAGGCGGAGCCGGCTCCGGGGGGCGGCGCCCCGGGGTACGCCCCCTTGGTCCACGCGATCGGGGGTCTGGATGGGCTCGACGAGCCCCTCGAGAAGACCCGCCCGCAGAGCATGCCGAGGCTCGCGAGCTACGCCTTCTTCGCGGTGGCGCCGAACGTCGCCGGGCAAGACCTCTCGGGTCCTTACACCGGCACGTCCGTCGCGGCGGCCACCGCCTCGGCCGCCGCGGCGCTGGTGTGGCGCTACCGGCCCGAGCTCACGGCCGCCGAGGTCATGCAGGTCGTCTACGACAGCGCCGTGGAGGTCGCCGGCCCCGCGGCCTTCTGCAACCCGAGCGCCAGCCCGTGCCCGGCGACGCGTCGAGTCTCGGTGTGTGGGGCGGCGCGCGCGGCCATCGAACACGTCTGTGCGCAGGAACCCGAGCCCGCAGGCTGCGCCGAGGCGGCGGTCGAGTGCGTGGGCATCGAAGCCGCGATGGGGCACAACCCGAGCTTCCCCACCATGCCACCCTCGGTCGCCCCGGAGGAGATCGAGGCGGGCATGCTGGGCGAGGTCGAGCAGAAGGTGGCCAACTGCGACGCGCCGATCATCGCCGGAGACACGGCGGGTGAGGACCCCTGCCCGGAGCAGCAGCACTTCGGAGCGGGTCACGCCCCCTGGGCCGTCTGGCCCCAGCCGAGCAATCCCGGCTGTCACGTCTGTGCCCTCTCCGAGAGCACAGGCACGCTGTGGTACGAGCCCGGCGCCTGGCCCGACAAGCTCACCTCGCCCAAGCTCAAGGTGGCCACGGCGGCTGGCGTGAAGGCCTACGACCTCAGCATCGGGTCGGCCACCTCGGGGCTCGTCGGTGGACAGCTCTACAAGTTCGGTGGGCTCTCGCTCCCCGGGGGGATCAAGAGCGCGAAGGTCACGTTCACCACCATCGGCACTACGGGCAAGAAGATCGCCGGTAGCGACCAGCTCATCCTCTACTGACCTGAGTCGAGCGTCGAATCGGGGGCGCCGCCGGCCCAAATCCCCTCCGCCTGATCACCCTGGACGATCGAACTCGTTACCCGGCGCGGCACCTCTCGGGCAGGGGCGTAACGAAGTCGCGCTCTCCGCGCGCGTCGATGTTCGAGCTGACGGAGGGCTCTACGCTGGCGCGCGGTGTGCAGGGAATCAGCGGTGAAACAAAGGAGGGCCGAGATGACGACCTCACCGACATTCAACCTCAGGAGTCTGCGACGTGCGGCCTCGGATTTCCGAGGCGTCGCGCTGCTCGCGGCCCTCGCCTTCGTCGCCTGTGACGATGCGAGGGACGGCGACCAGCCGGCCTTCGAGGAGCGGACCGTGGGGCTCCACGCCTTCGAGTCCTGCGACTCGCTGCTCGAGTACCTGCACGCCGAGGCGACCGCCGAGCTCGACCGCTTCGGCGAGGTCGCGCCACCGTTCGCCGTCGAAGAGGCCGGCCGCGGGAGCGTCGGCGCCCCGGCGCCGCAGGATGGCGGCAACGGGGAGGCGGGGTACTCCCGGACCAACGTGCAGGAGGCGGGGGTCGATGAGCCCGACCTCGTGAAGACCGACGGCGAGTTCATCTACCTCGTGCGCGGTCGGCTGCTGCTCATCTACGACGCCGTCGATCTGGCCCTGCTGAGCGAGACCCATCTGGCCGGCTACGAGGCCCAGCTCCTGCTCGACGGCGATGACCTGGTGGTCCTGGGCTATCGCTGGGGTGAGCCCGAGGAGGCCTTCCCCGACGCCGACGCCGTGCGCCTCGGGCGGGTCACCAAGACCGTCGTCAGCGTGTTCGACGTCACCGACCGCGGGGCCCCGGCGCTGGTCCGGCGCCGCTACGTGGAGGGCCACCTTCAGGCCGCACGCATGGTCGGGCGTACGGTTCGCGCGGCCATCTACCACGACGCCGCCTCCGTGATCGCCTGGGACATCGAGGTGCCCGGTGAGGGCGGGGGGGGCGGCAGCACGCCCGGCGACCCCGGTCGACCCGTCGCCGACGCCGGGACGTCCGTTGATCCGACGCCGGCCCCCGATGAGGGCGGCGGAGACGACGACGCACGGAAGGACCACCACGAGGTGGCCGTCGCGGCCTGGCGCGAGGCCATCGCCGAGACCACGCTCGACGACTGGATGCCGCAGGTCTACACCGTCGCTGGCGACGCCCGTGAGGTGGGGCCGGTGGCGAGCTGCGAGCGCTTCCACCGCCCCGGCGAGCGGGCGGGCACCGGGGTGGTCGTCGTCTTCAGCCTCGACCTCGACCGCCCGGCGGAGCGCCTGGGCGATCCCGCCGTCGTCACGGGCCCCGGGGTGGTCTACGCCAGCGCGGGTTCGCTGTATCTCACCACCTCGAATCACCACGCCTGGCCCGTCCGCGGCGGTGACGTGGCGGTGGGCGTCGCCGAGTCGCCGCCCGAATCGACGGGGGGCGTCGAGACCCAGGAGAGCCCGCTGCGCGAGCCCGACGACGAGCGAATCGCCACCCAGGTCCACAAGCTCGACATCACCGACGCCGAGGTCGGCGCCGTCTACCGCGCCAGCGGCCGGGTCTTCGGCATCCCGCTCAACCAATTCAGCATGGGCGAGCACGAGGCCCACCTGCGCATCGCCACCACCGAGGAGCACTGGGGCGAGGGCCGCGACGCGAGCGAGAACCACGTCTTCGTTCTCGGCGAGACCGAGGCCGACGCCGATGAGGTCGCCGACCGGGCCCTGGAGATCACCGGCGAGGTGACGGGGCTCGCGCCCGGGGAGCGCATCTACGCCGTCCGCTTCCTGGGCGACCGCGGCTTCGTGGTCACCTTCAGGCAGGTGGACCCGCTGTTCACCCTCGATCTGTCGGACCCCGCGGATCCGCGGCTGATGGGCGAGCTGAAGGTGCTCGGCTTCTCGACCTACCTGCACCCGTTCGACGATGATCACTTGATCGGCATCGGCCAGTCCGCCACCGAGGAGGGGCGCGTCACCGGCCTCCAGCTCAGCCTCTTCGACGTCTCCGACCTCGCGGATCCGTCGTTGGCCCACAAGACGCTGCTCGGCGAGGGCTGGAGCGAAGCGCTGTACGACCACCACGCCTTCAACTTCTGGGCCCCCGAGTCGGCGCTGATGGTCCCAACCAACGCGTGGGACGGCGAGCAGCCGCGCATGGGCCTCGACGTCTTTCGGGTGAGCCTCGAAGACGGCTTCGTCGCCGATGGCCACGTCAGCCACGCCGATCTGGTCGAGGGCTGGCGACCCCACGTACGGCGAAGCCTGGTCATCGCCGACGCCGTGTACTCGATGAGCGATGTGGGGATGAAGGCCAACGGCTTCGATGACCTCATGGAGCGTGCGCGCTGCGTCTTCCCCGACGACCCCGACCGGCACGACGGCCGCGAGCCACCGAAGCCCGAGCCCGGCGAGGACCGCGACTGACCGGCCTCAGCCGCCGCCCGTCTCAGCGATCACGTCGCAGCGCGGCGAGCTCGGCGCGGAGCCGCGCGGCGTCCTGCTCGGCTACGCTCCGAGCCTGGCGCTCGGCCGCCAGCGCTTCGTCAGCGGCCACCAACGCTTCCTCCGCCGTCGGGACCAGATCGTGGCCTGCCATGTCGCGGCAGAGCCGCAGGCGTGCGACGGGCCCCTCGTGGACCACGACCAGCCCCGCATCGATTTGCTCGCTCCACGTCGGCCCCGCCCCTCGGTAGACGCGCACGAAGGCGCCGTCGCTCTCGCGGCGGTAGAGCTGAAGCGCCACGCGCTCGTCTGACCCGCGACCACTCGCGGCCTCGGGATCGAAGATCACCAGCTCCTCGGTGCCCAGCAGCGCGTACTTGGCCGGCGCCTCCTCGTAGTCCTTCTCCCACCGTGCGCGGCGGCCCCCCTTCGCCGAGACGACCTCGACGGCGAACCGCGGAGGGCGGCGGCCGGGCTTCCAGGTCTCCCACATCTCCGGGTGTGGCGGTGGCGGTGGGTCGTCGAGCAGGTAGACATCGGGTGACACCCGCACGTTCGGCTCGTGGGGGACCCAGGCAAAGAACTGGTCACCGGCGATGTGCACGTCGGGCCACCCGAGCGTTCGCGCGAGCGCCTTGAGCGAGGACTTCAAGACGAAGATGATCTGTTCCTGCTCGCTGCTCTCGCCCCTGTCCTCCTCGTCGGTCAGATACCACGTGGACCAATCGATGCGGGCGCCGACCTCGTGGGGGAGCGGATCGCGGACCACGCTGAGGACGCGCGGGGGGCGGCTGGGCTTCTCGTCAGTCGAGAGGGCATGAGCCGGCCGCATGGTGGCAGCGTACCATATGGGCGGGGCCCCTACCGGGCGACCATCCCGATGTGCCAAGCTGGCCGCCTGGGGGTCGTCGTGCGTCGCTCTTCGCTCGTCCTGGCAATGCTCGTGTCTGTCGCGGTGGCCCAGCCGCGCGAGTACCCGGCCGGCGTCTTCGACGACATCATGCTGCTATGGGACGTCATGAACGCGTTCACCGAGGAGGTGAACGTCGATGATGACCTGACGCGCGAGGCGGCGTTTCCCGGGCGGAGCCTGGCGGACTTCGACCGCAATCGGAACGGGCAGTTCTACACCGCCCAGGACGCCTTCGGGCTCCTCGATGTCGATCTGGCCGTGGTCCAGTTCATCCACGATCCGGTGGACGCCGATGGCGATGGGCTGCTGGGCTTCTTCGAACTCGAGTGCGCCCATGTGGGGGGCCTCAGCCTCGACCCCAACCGCCGCGCGACCCTCGACGGCATCGACGACGGTGATCGCGACTGCGATGGCGACCGGATCACGAACCGCGCCGAGGTGGAGCATCGCCTCGATCCCCTCGACCCGGCGGACGGAGACGACGACCACGACGGCGACGGGCTGAGCAGCAGTGTCGAGGGCGGCCTCGGCACCGATCCCTTTCGGCGCGACTCCGACGGCGACGGCCTCGACGACGCCTTTGAGGTGGTGGATCCGGGGGCGCCACGCGACGCCGACGCCGACGGCACGATCGACGCACTCCAACGGGACCGCGATGGGGATGGGGTCGACGACGGAGGGGACAATTGCCCGGACCTCGGCAACCCCGGGCAGGGTGATCTCGACGCGGATGGGGCGGGTGATGCGTGCGACGCCGACCGGGACGATGACGGGCGTACGGACGGGGAGGACAACTGCCCGGCGGTGGCCAACGGCGACCAGGTCGATCTCGACGGCGATGGCCTGGGCGACGAGTGCGACGCCGATCGCGACGGGGATGGACGCGACGACGCCTTCGACAACTGCCCGGCGTTGGCGAACGATCAGGCGGACCTCGAGGGCGATGGCGTGGGCGACGCCTGCGACGACGACGATGACAACGACACCGTGCCCGACGGGGCGGACCTCTGCCCGCGGGACTGGGACCAGCTCCAGGTCGACCAGGACGGCGACGGCGTGGGCCTCGCCTGTGACGACGACGACGGAGTCCCGACGCGCGCCGAGGACTGCCCGGCGGGGCCCGATTGCGATGGGGACGGGCGCGACGACGATGGGGACAACTGCCCCTTCGTCCGAAACGCCGGGCAGGAGGACACCGATGGCGACGGGGTGGGTGACGTCTGCGATGGCGACATCGACGGCGATGACCGGGACAACGCCCAGGACAACTGCGCGCTGATCGACAACGACCAGGCGGATCTCGACGCGGACGGCGTGGGTGATGTCTGCGACGAGGACATCGACGGCGATGGTCGTGACGACGACGGGGACAACTGCTTCGGGCTGGCGAACCCGGACCAGGCGGACCTCGACGAGGACGGCGCGGGCGACGCCTGCGACCGGGACGTCGACGACGACGGTTTCGACAACGAGGCGGACAACTGCCCACGCATCTCGAACCCGGAGCAGCCCGACGCCGACGCCGATGGGGCCGGCGACGTGTGTGACGACGACGACGACGGGGACGGGACGCCGGACGATCTGGACAACTGCCCGCGGGACGCCAACGCCCCCCAAGGCGACGTGGATGGAGACGAGCTGGGGGACGTCTGCGACCCCGATCCCGACGGCGACGCGCTGGCGGAGGGGGACAACTGCCCGCTGGCGGACAACCCCGACCAGGCCGACGCCGACGGGGACGGGGTGGGCGACGTCTGCGACGAGGACCGCGATGGGGACGGGGTCGCCGATGTCGAGGACGGCTGCCCGGCGGTGGTCGATCCGGCGCAGGGCGACGTCGATGGGGACGGCAACGGGGACGCCTGCGACCCCGATGACGACGGCGATCTGGTGCCCGATGGGAACGACAACTGCCCGCGGGCCTTGAACCCCGGTCAGAGCGATCTGGACGGGGACGGTTTCGGCGACGCCTGCGATCCCGACAGCGACAACGACGAGATCGTCGATGGGGAGGACAACTGCCCGGTGGACCGCAACCGCGATCAGGCGGATCGCGACCAGGACGGGCTGGGCGACCCCTGCGACGTCGATGACGACGGCGACGCGGTGGACGACGTGGACGACAACTGCCGCGTGGTGCCCAACGCCGATCAGGCCGACGAAGACGAGGACGGCGTCGGCGACGCGTGCGCGGCGGATCTGGACGACGACGGGGTGCTAAACGCCGACGACAACTGCCCCGAGGTGCCGAACCCCGGGCAGCTCGATCTCGACGGGGACGGCGCCGGCGACCTGTGCGACGCCGACCGGGACAACGACGGAGCCCCCGACCATCAGGACCGGTGCCCCGAACAGCCCGGTGACGGCGGGGACGCCGACCGGGACGGGTTGGGCGATGTGTGCGACGACGACGACGATGGCGACGGGGTGGTGGATGGCGAGGACCGCTGTCCGGCGGTGGCCGATGCGGGTCAGGGGGACGCGGACGGCGACGGCCGGGGCGACGCGTGCGACGACGACGACGACAACGACGGGACGCCCGACGCCGATGACCCGTGCCCGCGGGTGGCCGACGCCGGGCGCGGTGATGGCTGCGTGGTGGACGCCGACGGGGACGGGGTCGACGAGGACAACTGTCCGGGGGTCGCCAATCCGGGGCAGTTCGACCGCGACCGGGACGGCATCGGGGACGCCTGCGACGACAACGTGGACGGTGACGGTGACGGCACCGACGACGGCGGGGACAACTGCCCGACGGCGGTCAACGCCAACCAGGCGGACACCGACGGGGATGGCCGCGGGGACGTCTGCGACCCCGACGACGACGACGATGGGATCGGGGACGGGGGTGACAACTGCCCGCTGTTGGCGAACGCGGACCAAGCCGACGCCGATGGCGATCGCGTGGGCGATCTGTGTGACGAGGACCGCGATGGGGATGGGGTGGCCAACGACGCCGACGACTGCCCCGACGCAGCCGACGCGGGCGGCGACGGCCGGGCCTGCGATCCAGACGACGACGGCGACGGGGTCCCCGACGAGGCCGACGGTTGCCCCTGGGCGGCGGATCTCGGGCAGAACGACGGCGACGCTGACGGGATCGGAGACGCCTGCGACGCGGACGCGGACGGAGACGGAGACGGGGTCGACGACGGGGCCGACCTTTGTCCTGCCCTCGGCGATCCCGACCAGGGAGACGTGGATCGCGACGGGATCGGCGATGCCTGCGACGACGACGCGGACGGGGACGGCGTCCCCAACGAGGACGATGGGTGTCCTCTGGCGGCCGACGCCGCGCAGCTCGACTCGGACGGAGACGGCGCCGGCGACGTCTGCGACGACGACGACGACGACGACGAGATCACCGACGCCAACGATGTGTGTCCCCTCGCCGACAACGCCGGGGCTGATGGCGACGGGGATGGGACGGACGACGGCTGCGACCCCGACGACGACGGTGACGGCGTGCTCGACGGCGACGACGTCTGCCCGCTGGTGGCCGACGCGAGGCAAGCGGATCTGGACGTGGACGGCGTCGGCGACGCGTGCGACGCCGACGATGATGGCGACGGCGTGGAGGACCCCGTGGACCGTTGTCCGCGCATCTTTGACCCGGATCAGGCCGACCTGGACCGGGACGGGCTGGGCGACGCGTGCGATGCGGACCGCGACGGGGACGGGCGCGGCAACGAGGAGGACAACTGCCCCGACGCCGTCAACGCGGGGCAAGACGACGGCGACGAGGACGGGGTGGGCGACGCGTGCGATCCGGACCTGGTCGACAGCGACGCCGACGGGCTCGTCGACCAGATCGAGATCGACTGTGGCCTCGACCGAAACGACGGGGACGATCTGGACCTGGATCACGACCACGACGGGATCGCCAACGGCGCCGAGTGCGAAGCGGGGACGCCGGTGCTTCCGGTGGTCTTCCTCCGCGCCTTCGATCCGGGGGAGGCGGGGCTGGTCGGCGTCGATGTCCACCTGCGGCCGACGGATCCGGCGCCAGCGCTGATCGAGCTGCGGCTGGTCCACGACGCCGAGCTCGTGGAGGTGACGCCGGGGGATGCGGCGGCGGACGCGTCCAAGGACGTCTTCGTCGGGGTCGCGGGGGCGACGGAGCTTCGGTTGACGGCGACGAGCTTGCACACCGGGCCGGTCGGCGCCGGGGTCCTCGCGCGCCTGACGCTGCGGGCCGAAGGGCCGGTGAGGGTCCGCTTCGGCCTGGCCCAGGGGCAGGTGGCGCCGGCGGGGGCGGTCCTGACCTACGGCGTCGGTCACCCGGACGCGGCGCTGGTCGTGGGGGCGCCATGAGGTTGCGCCATACGCTGCCGCTGCTGTTGTTGTGGGCCTGCGACACTCAGCCTGGGCTGGTTGATGGGGGCGCCCGGGACGGCGCCGATCTCGACTCGGCGGCGCTGGATGATCTCGGGGTCCCCGAGGACGTGGCGGTGGACACGGCCCTCGACGCCGCCGGGGACACGGGCGGCGATGTCCCGGTGGACGTCGCCGTCGCCGTGGACGCGACCGACGGGGCGACGGATGGCGCCGTCGCCGACGTCGCGCCCGACGCCGCGCCCGAGCCGACGCTCTGCGAGGTCTGCGAGGGGGACGATGACTGCCCCTCCGGGCTTTGTCTGGAGGTCGGGCTGCGGCGCTTCTGCGGGGCGGACTGCGCCGACGACGAGGACTGCGCCGACGGCTTCGAGTGCATCGACACCGATCTGGAGAACGACGAGGAACCCCTGCAATGTGTCCCGGCGGGGGGGCTGTGTCCGGCGTGCGCTGGCGACGACACGACCTGCGATGGCATCGACGACGACTGCGATGGGACGGCGGACGAGGACTTCGTCGGGGTCGAATGCGCCGACTCCTGCGCGTCTGTGGGGTGCGTCGCGGGGGAGGTCACGGCGTGCCCGGATCCGTCCGTCGATGGCTGTGATGGGGTGGACGACGACTGCGACGGGACGACGGACGAGGACTACGTCGCCGGACCTGGCTGCGGGGTCGGGGCGTGTGCGCGCGGGGAGGCGTGCGTCTCCGGTGAGGCCGCATGCGAGCCGGGTGAAGCGGCGGCGGACGACGCGACCTGCGACGCCGTCGATGACGATTGTGACGGGGCCCAGGACGAGGACTTCGTGAGCCCCGAGCGCTGCGGTCTCGGGGTGTGCGAACGCGCCGTGGCGTGCGTCGGTGGCGAGGTGGGCTGTGTGCCCGGCGAGCCGCTCGCGGCGACCGACGTGACCTGTGACGGGATCGACGACGACTGCGACGGGGCCCCCGACGACGAGTGCCAGCGCAACGTGCTGCGCTTCGAGCTCGCCGAGATGGGCGAGGGTTTCGTCGACGTGAACCTGGTCTACGCGCAGCAGCACTCGCCGCTCAACGACGGTGTCTACTGGCAACCCCGGGCCCTCGATCTGCGAGTTCTGGCGCCCGTCGGGCTGTCGCTGCGGCTGCCGAACCCCGAGGGCGTCGTGCCCGGTCCCTCGGTGGTCGCCGCGGACAAGCGGATCAACGTCGTGCGCCGCGGCGAGCGGGAGACGCGACTCTCGATCATCTCGGCGGGCAACTCGAATCGGGTGGCCCCGGGCGTCTTGGCGACGCTGCGCTACACCCACGACGCGGCGCCGCCCTTCGGCTTCGAGTGGGACGAGCTGCGCACGAACATGGCGCCGGTCGAGGCCCTCGAAGTGCTCGAAGTCGAAGCGGGGCTCATCCAGTGAGGTGGACGTTTCTCACCCTCTTCGTCGCGTGCGCCGCCCAGGCGCGGGAGCCGCTGCGCGAGATCGGCCTCCTGCACGACCTGGTCGACGCCTATGCGCGCAGCGTCGACGTCGACGATCCGGCGGTGCTCGCCGACGCTTATCCCGGGCGGACGCTCGAGGACTTCGACCGCGACGGCGATGGGGCCTTCGGGGCGGCGACGGACGACGCCCTGGAGGACGTCGCGCTGGCGGTCCTCCAGTTCAACCACGACGATCTGGACGCGGACGCCGACGGCCTGATGGGGCAGATGGAGCTCGACTGCGTGGTCGGCGAGACGCGCCTCGACCCGTCGTCGGCCCAGACCTTCGAGGGGGTCGACGACGCGGATCTGGACTGCGACGGCGATGGGATGGCGAACGGTGCGGAGCTCGCCCGCGGGCTGGATCCCCTCGACGGCCGCGACGCCCGGGCCTGTGCGGACGACGCCTCGGAGCCCAACGACGACGCGCCGGTGGTGGTGGCGAACGACTTCGAGGCGGACTTGACGCTCTGCCTCGACGACGTGGATCGCTTCGCCTTCGACGTGCCCGAGGGCACCGCCTCGCTGGTGGTGGCGGTGGGCTTCGACCACGCGCTGGGTGATCTGGACGCGCGACTCACGGCCCCGGGGGGGGACGTGTCGGAGAGCCGCTCCGTCGACGACGACGAGCGCTTCGAGGTCGCCGAGCCGGCGGTGGGGCGGTGGACGGTCGAGATCGTCGGCGCCCGGAACGACTACCAGCTCCGGCTGACGACCGTGCCGGTGGAGGGCTGCGTCCCCGACGCGCGGGAGCCGGGGGCGGGGGATGACACGCCGGAGCGGGCGCCCGTCGTCGAGGCGCAGGTCATCGAGGACCAGCGCGTGTGTCCCGGGGACCAGGATTGGCTGGCCCTCGATCTCGGCCTTGGCGACGGCCTGACGGTGCGACTCGAGATGCTGGGCAACCCGACGGGGGGAGACGGCGAGCTCGACCTGCTGGTGCATGGGCCCGGCCTACCCCGCGAGGGGGGTCCGCCACCCCTGCTGCCCAACAACGCAGGAGGCGAGGGGACGCCGGAGGACCCGTTCTATCTCGAGTTCCGCGCGCCGCGGGGCAACCCGACGATCTCGACGGGGCGCTACTACATTCAGACGGCTGGGATCGACGTCGTGCCGCTCCAGTGGGGGGACTATCGGCTTCGGGTCGAGGTCGATCGGCTGCGGCGGCTCTGCCTGCCGGATCGGTTCGAGCCGAACGAGGACGCGGCGGGGGCGGCAAGTCTCGCGGTCTTGCCCGGCTTCGGTCGCGACGGGGCGGGGGGGCTCGAGTTGATCCCCGGCGTGGGTCGGCAGATCGACGACGTCGCGATCTGTGCGCGGGATGAGGATTGGTTCGAGCTGGAGCTGGGGGCGGGCGACGATCTCGAGGTGGTGGTGACCCGGGAGGCGCCGGTCGAGGGCGACGTGCGCGTCGAGATTCGGGACGCCGAGGGCCGCGTCGTCGGCGATCGACGCCACGCGAACGCGGAGCTGGTGGCGACGGCCGAAGGGGTCGACGCCGGGCGACACACGATTCGCGTCGACGGGCTGACCAGCGTGCAGACGTTCTACTCGATGCGCGTCCGGCGGACGGCGGCGCCGGTGCCGTGCGCGCCCGACGGTGATGAACCGAACGACGAGCGCGGGGCGGCGACGCCGGTCGAGGCGGGGCCGCGCGAGGGCCGGACGCTGTGTGCCGCCGACGGGGACGTCGACTGGTACGCCTTTGACGTCGATGAGCTCTCGACGGTTCAGGTGGAGCTCGACTTCGCCCACGCGGACGGCGATCTCGAGCTCGACGTCTTCCGGGGCGACGCCCCCGAGGCCCTCAACGCGCAGGTGCGCGATGGCCACACACGCAGCGACGGCGAGAGCGTCCGCCTCGTGAACCAGCCGTCGGGGCGCTATTTCGTCCGGGTGACAGGTTTCTCGCCGGACGGCGTCGGTGCCGGCAACGCGCCCTATTCGTTGTCGATCGAGGTGACGCCGCGGGTCTTCGCCTGCGCCGACGACCCGGACGAGCCCAACGACGTGCTCGAGACGGCGACTCTGCTCGGCTTCGAGCCCTTGGTGCGTGACACCCAGTGGTTGTGCCAGCGGATCCCGCCGGAGAGCGACTACTTCCAGATCGACATCCCGCCGAACACGCCGCGGGTCGTGGGCGCCGACTTCGTGCTCTTCGACGACGGCGACCTCTTCCTCCAGGTCTACGATCTCGACGGGATGTTGCGCGCCTCCACGGCGTTGTTGACGCGGAACCAGTCGAAGCAATGCGTCGTGTTCCCGGCGACGGCGGATCCGCGGTCCTACGTCCTGAGGGTGGCGCCCTTCGCGATCAACGCGGTGATCGATGACGACGAGCGGCTCGACTACACGCTGCACGTCCTCGATGGGGAGGATTGCGAGGCGTTCGGCCACCCCAGCCCGGGGATTCATTGGCCGCGTATCCGCTGAATAGGGACGGCGAGATGTCGATTGGAAAGCGCGCGACAGCGGAGGTCTTCGGGACCTCTTGGCTCGTCTTCGAAGGGTGTGGGAGCGCGGTGCTGGCGGCCGCCTCACGCTCTTCCACCTGGTCGGGATTCCGGTGACGAACCTCTCCGTGAACCCCGCCCGGAGCACGGGGCCGGCCCTCTTCGTCGGCGGCGGGGCGCTCAGCCAGCTCTGGCTGTTCTGGGTCGCGCCGATTATTGGCGCCGCGCTGGCCGGTGTGGTGTATCCGATGGTCGCCGGCAAGGACGAATAGACAGGAGCTCCATGAAGCGCGCGATCCTCGCACTCTCGCTGTTGCCCGCCATGGCGATGGCGTTACCCGATGTGCAGTCCGTTGATGACCGGGTCGACGACGCCACCCTCACGCTGCGAGTCCTCGACCGGCTCGTGCAGGGTGACTCGCGGAGCTTCTGTGAGGTTCGCATCTTCGACCGCGCCAGCGACGAGTCCCTCACGGCGGGGGACACCATCCTCATCTGGGTCTACGAGGACGACGCGCTCGGCGATGACCTGCTCTGGGAGACGGAGTTCAACGTGAGCGCCCAGGAGGCGCAGCAGCAGCGGCTCGACCGGACGTTGGACTGCTCGTCGGCCTTCGGCGACGGGGATGGCATCGGCGACAACCTGGAGATCTACGCCGAGGCCCGTGTCGAGAAGAGCGAGTGTGGCTTTGGCTGTGCCTACGACCGGCCGGAGACCGCGGCGCTCGATGTGGCCTTTGTCGGTGACGACGGGGCGGAGGACGACGACGGTCAGGGCAGCGCCGTCCGCATCCCGATCGGGCCCACCGGCGGGCGCGTCGCGCGAGACGCCGATTGGTTCGAGGTGGTGCTCGACGAGCGAGCGATCATCGACTTCCAGGCGGCGCACCGTGCTCATGTGGGGCGACTCGACGTGGCGATCTTCGCCCCCGGCGGGGCGCTCATCGCCAATGGCGGTGACGGTGACGACGTCGCGAGCCTGGTCTCACAGCCGTTGCTCCCGGGCACCTACGGCCTCCGCGTCACGCACCGCGATGGGGACGACTTCAACTTCTACGACGTCCGCCTGCGCGTCGAGCTGCGCCCCTTCACGTGTCAGCCCGGGGTCGTCGAGGAGGCGGGCTGTGGAAGCTGCGGCGCCCGTCGGCGGACCTGCGGTCAAGACGGTGAGTGGGCGGCCTTCGGCCCGTGTGGGGGTGAGGGGGTCTGCGCGCCGGGGGCCATGCGGGAAGACGCCTGCGGGCTGTGCGGCCAGCGCACCGACGCGTGCAACGGTGCCTGCGAGTGGGTGGACGGCGTCTGTCAGGACGAGGGCCCGTGCAACCCCGGATCGAGCGAGCAGGAGGTCTGCCCCGAGGGCGGCACCCGACGACGGGAGTGCGACCAGGCGTGCCAGTGGGGGGCGTTCGCGGAGTGCGTGGAGTGCGACGACGGCGCCACCCGCGCTTGCTACGACGGCGCCCCGGGCACGGAGGGGGTCGGGGCGTGCATCGCCGGGCTCGAGACCTGCATCCGTGGTGAGTGGAGCGACTGCGATGGGATGATCGGGCCGGCCTCCGAGGCGTGCGGCGACGCGGCGGACGACGACTGCGATGGCCTCGCCGACGACGAGGATCCCGACTGCCTGGCGGACCGGGGAGGCGCCTGCGAAGCCGACGGCGAGTGTCTGGCGACGCGGTGCCTGGACGGTGTCTTCCCCGCTGGCTACTGCGCCGACGAGGGTTGTGGCGCGTGCGACGATGGCGTTTGCGTGGCGCCGTTTGGGGCCGACCTCTGCCTCGCCGGGTGCGCCGCCGACCTCGACTGCCGTCCCGGCTACCTGTGCCTCGACGGCGCGTGCACCCCGCCCTGCCGTGACGATGGCGACTGCGGGGGCGTGGAGCGCCCGCTGTGCGGGGACGGGCGTTGCGTTCCCGAGGGGGGTGAGGGTGAAGGTGAAGGTGAGGGCGAGGTGCTGGACCAGGGGGTCACGCCGCCGATCGGACAATCGGACGCAGGCACCGCCGCCGACTCGGGTTCGGCGACCGCCGAGCCCGTCTCGGATTGCAACTGCCGCGCAGGCGAGTCGGCGTCGAGGCCCTGGTGGATGATGATGGTGTTGCTGGTGGGTTTGCGCCGCCGCGGTCGCGGCGGCCGCTAGGATCAGTTGCTCTCGACGAGCTCTCGGAGGTCGGGGAACTGCTCGAAGAGCGCCTCGACCGCCTGGTCGATGTCCTTGAGCACCTGCTCACGGTTGTTGCACAGGCGGTCGATTTGTTCTGCCGAGAGCGTCGGCGGGCCGCCGGGGAAAGCGCCCGTGAAGTTCGGGTCGACCGAGTAATCCAGCTTTGCCGCCTCGTCTGCCCAGCTCATCTCGTACTCCTGCTCACAAAGAACGCACTATTACTCACCGTACTGGACCGGTCCGAACCGGTCAAGGACCGGTCCCGTCGGGCTGGGGGAGGACGGCGCATCGCACCGTGTGGATGACTCTCACGGCCTTGCCCGTGGCCTCCTCGTACATCGCGGGGCGAGGCCGGATGGGCTCCCCCGCTTCGTGGAACGCGGTCCACATCAGCCACGCGGGGACATCGTCTACAGGGCGGCTGAACAGCCAGTCCGCATCGAACCAGCGGTCGCGGACGTCCCCCTGCTCGGGTGGCGCGTTCACGAAGCCGTAGCCGCGGGCCTGGCTGGCCAGATCCACGATGCCCAACGCGTTGACGAACACGTCCCTACTATCCTTGTCGACGAGCTTGAGCAATGTCCGGCGTAGATCCGGGGCGTTGGCGGATATCGCCCGGGGAATCCCGTGGCGGGCGTGGGCGCGCTCGTACCGACGCCACGCCCGCTGCCCACGCTCGCGCTGCCGGTCGACGGCGCTGCGTGCATAGAACTGACACAACTCGAAGAGGCGCATGCACTCCCCCAGCTCTCTGCCCGCGGGCTGCCGGTCGATGAGCGCCGAGAGCTTGGGGTGTCGCCAGTCCCCACCCCAGGGCGGCGTCGCGAGGAGGAGCAGCGCCTCCGGCTCACGTTCCACAGTGGCGATGAGTTCATCTGTGGCGTGTCGGTCCTCGACCAGACAGAAGACGTCAAGCAGGAGCCGGAAGACGAGCACCGATTGATTCGCGTCGAGCTCGGTCCGGCGCTCTTCGACTGCGAGCCGCATCCAGATCCAGCGCAGGGCCCGTTTGACGCAGCGGGGCGTCTTCAGCCCCCGCTGTAGCAGGAGCTGGCTTGGCGATGGTCGCTGCCCCGCCCGCGTCAACCCGCCCGCCGGCAGGTCGAGGCTGGTCCACCACTCCGCTACGAGCGCTCGCGCATGGTTGATCTCGAACGGTGGCATTGGGAACCGGACGTCAACCAGCTTCGTGAGGTAGTCCTCGCCGCCCTCACCGTCGCTCGCGCGGGGGGCAACGGCGTGCAGCTTGCGGAGGGCCGTCGCGTCGAGGTTGAGGAGCAGCACCGTCTGCTCCAGCGCGTGGAGGTGCCCCAGCGCGTCGAGGATCGACGGGAGCTGCGCCTCCGCCAGTCGCGTGAGGTCGTCGATGACGATGAGCAGCCGCCAACGCTCGGAACGTGTGCCCAGCATCGGGATCAGCTCGTTGACGCGCTCCACGAACGCCCGGGTGTCGATGCCCTGGGTGGCGATGACGCCGTCGTCGCCCACCAGGAGCGATGCCAGGTCGCTCGCGGCCCGCACCGCTCCCTTCGCGTTGGCGGTGCCCGCCGCGACTGCCCCTCGGACAGTGGCGGAGCCGGCCGTGAGCAGATCTGTGGTGCTCCTGCGCCGTCGCGTCACCTTCCAGCGGGTGTCGCAGAACAGCGCCAGGCTCGGATGCCATTCCTTGTTGCCAACCCCCTCGGCGAGGCGCCACGCGACCTCGGTCCACGGCAACCGCTTGTCGAGCAAGACCTGCGTGTCGACCCTGATCCTCCCGTCGCCATCGGGGTGTGGGACATCCAGCGCGGGATCCGACGCGCCGCGCGCGAGCACGCGTTTGTGGAGCCGGCGATAGATGGCCTCGCCGATTCGGTAGGCGAGGGCCTCCCAGGGGGTGAAGCCCCGGGGCGTCGAGTACCGCGCGCTGAAGCGCACCTCCAGCGGCCGGTGCTCGAGGTCGGTGGGGGTCGCCAAGCGGTCCAAGGCGGCATGGGCGAGGCTCGTCTTACCGCTTCCCCAGGGTCCCTCGACGGAGACCGAGACCCGGTTTCGGCCCCCCTCCGTCCAGCACAGACCGATGAGCTCGACCAGCGTCTCGACCCGGTCCGGCCAGAGCTCAGGGCCGCCCGTCGTCCGCGGCGACTCCTCGAGCCAGGTCGGGAGGGGGACTCGGTCGCTCACGCCTCCGGCTCCGTCGGGGCGAGCCAGGTTGGCGGCCACTGAGATCGGTCCTCGTACTCGAGCCCCTCGATCTTGGCCCCGAACGTGCGGTCCTCCGGTTCCGTCCAGCACAGGAGCCCGTGGAGCCTCCGCGATCCGGCGTGAATCGTGATCTCCGGTCGCGTCGCCCCTGCCGACTGTTCGACGGGTGGCAATCGCGGGTGCCCTTCGGCGAGCCGTCCGCCCAGCCCTCCGTCTGGGGTGATGTCGACCGCGAAGGCCGCAGCGCAGGTCCCATCGATCTCGAGGTCGAAGCTGCACTCCACGCCTCGGAACCGTGGGTAGGCCCGCTCGCGCGAGAGGTAGCGCAGGACGCGCCCGGCCCGTATCCGAAGGGCCACGTCGGCGAGGACTCGCAGCGTCGAGACCCGGAGGGACAGCCACGTCTCGCGGTGTGTCTCCCCGATCACGAAGACCCCGCCGAGGTGGTTTGTGTAGGCGCCGGGCTCGAGCGTCGGGATCGTGTTCTCGGGGCCTCGTCTGACGCCGATGGGCCCGGTGCTCGGGAGCAACTCGCCGAAGCGGTCGGTGATATGCGAGAGGACCTTGCGAATCCAGAGATAGGCGTGCTGGCTCGGCCGCGCAGACGCCGCCAGCTCCCGCAACCTCTCCGGCTCGGCGTCCGGTTCGAGCTCTCGACCTGCGAGCACCGACCACGGCGCGGCCGGCTCCATGCCCGCGCTGAGGTGAGGGTCGAGGGTGTCGTAGTCTGTGCTCTTGCTGGCGAGCAGCTTTTCCTCCGCCTCGAGATCCGAGACGAGGGTGTCGAGCTTCTTGAAGAGGCCGTCGCACCGGTCGTTGAAGTCCGCGAGCGCGTCGCTCTTGGAGCCCACCCACCTGCACAGCGGAGACAGGTAGTGGCCCTCCAGGAGGGCGCGAAGCTGTGCCTGGTCATCGCCCACCTCGTGTTCGCAATAGCGCCAGACCCGTTCCAGCATCTCGTCGAACACGCCCTGTCCGAGCCGTCGCCCGACGAGGGCGACGATGCGGGGGCCAAACGGCGGGTTGTCCAGGTCGTGTAGCTGGCGCTGGATGAGCAGGTGCAACGTGGTCTCGGCCCATACCAGCGCCCGGTCGGCCGCCGAGACGATGCCCTCTGCCCGTCGCAGCCCCATCGCCTGACCCAACAGGAACTGCAGCTCGAATCGTCGCCACGATGTCGCCCCGGCGCGTCGCCACACCGCGTGGGCGAAGATGTCCTCCAAGAACAGCGCGCGCTGCCGGTCGAGCCACGCGTGGCGATGGTCGGCCGCACCGAAAGCGCCGATCTCCCGTGCGCACGCGTCGAAAGACGCACGGGTATCGCGGTGCGCGTCCGGACTCAGCCAGCATCGCAGCAGCCAGTGACCATGCTCGTGGAACAGCACCGTCAGCGTCAGCGGGTTCATCGCCTGAAGTTGAGAGAGACGCAGCACGGGGATCCGCCCGAGCCCCCGCGTCTCAATGGCCGCGTCGGCGCTGAAGAACGCCGTCATCGCGGCGCTCTTGGGCCGTGGGACGCCCTCCGCCCGGCGCCGCGTGGCCCAGGTGCGCTCGTCGAGGGCGAAGATCGCTGACGCCACGTTGGTCACCACGCCGATGAGTTGGTTGGTCCCCACCGGCACCTCGCCGCTCAGCGGCGGAACGCCCCCCATCAGCGGGGAGAACTGAACTCGCTGCTCGAGGGCGTGTTGTCCGTACTCGGTGACCTCCCCGACGAGGGTCGGCAGCTCGGGTGCGGCGTATCCCTTGGTGTCGGGATAGAAGACGACGCGTCGAACGACCGCCGCGAGATCAGCGAGGTCGACCACCGAGCCGAACATGTCGGGGAGCGACAGGGTGTCTGCGAGCGCGTTGAGCCAGCCGCGCAGCGCCAGCGCTTCGATGCGCCCGATGCTGCGGGCGCTGAGTCGATCGCGTTCGAAGCGCGCCTGGCTCGGCGCCTGGTTGTGGCTCAGCGTCGAGTAGCCGTAGCGCCGACCGCGGGGCCCTGCCTTCCGTTGCTCGAGTCCAGTCGTCGGCGTGCGCCCGAGCAGCGAGGTCACGTCCAGGACATGTCGCGCGTGCTCGAGGTGGGCCCGGGACCAACATGCGAGGGCGACAAGGACCACGAATCCGCGTCGGCCGTCCGGCACCTCGCAGCGCAACGCGATCGTCGTTCCCAGGGGTCCAGAGGCGTCGCTCACGTCCGCGCGCGTGTCCCCGTGGGCCTCCATCAGTCGATCGGCGAACAACTGAACGACATCGCGCACCTCATCGGCGTGTCCCGGCTTGGGGAGCCACTGAATCAACGCACGGACGCGGTCCGAGCCTTCCTCCGCGTGGGAGAAGGCCTCCTCGACGCGTCCGCCCAGGTCATCGATGAAGGCGGCGCGGTCGTGGTCCTCGGCGTCGTCGTCGTGGGTCGGGTTGCACACCGCCCGGCACACCTCGGTCGTGGCGCGATGCGCCTCGCCGTCGCCCAGCCACCCGAGCAAGCCGGCGGCGTGCAGCCCCGTGTAGGCGCGTGCCGCGACGACGACGTGGGAGACCCCGAGGAGCTGGTCGAGCGCGTCCGCCGTGAATCCCGTCGGGTTGGCGAGCCCGCCTGTTTGGAGCCGGCGGTCGGCGATCCACCGACGGATGATGCCCCGCGGTACGTAGAGCGGTGAGTCGTCCCCCGACGACCGAAGCGCCTCGCGCAGCCTGCCGTAGACCTCCGGGAGGTGGTGCACCTGAATCGACTCGATGTCGGCCGCTACGCTCGCGACGGCGTGGGCGGTCGGTCCGCTGATAACCACGACCAACTCCGGCCAGGAGTAGGCGTCGAGCACCACGCAGTGGCAGCCCCGCACCCGGGCGCGCTCGTAGACCATCGCGGCGGTCGCGGTCTCCAGGGCGTGTCCGCTCGCCGTGGCGATCGCATCTGTGAGCTTGATACAGACGACGCCGAGGACCGCGCGATCCGGGTCGGGCTCGTCGGTGAGCAGCGCCCCGATGTCCGCATCGTAGTCCGGCCCCGGAGGTGGCAGGACGGCGCCGTAGAGCATTTCCTGGGCCGTCGCTCCGCCAGCGCTCGCCATGTAGACGACGGACTCGAGGTCATCGGCGAGATAGAAGGTGGCGCTGTCGTAGATCCCGAACATCAGCGCGCGCCGCGGGTCGTAGTAGCGGGGATCGAGCGGCTCGGTGCTGATGCGCTCCAGATCCTGGCGATAGAGTCTGACGCTCTCGTTGAAGGCCCACGAGGTGCCGTTGTCGCGGTCTGGCTGCACGCGATGAAGCGCGACCACGAGGATGGGATGAGCTGGCTGGTGATTCATGGTTGCCCGTGAGTGAACCTCACGGGCTTATACCGCAACGCGGATCGAGATTCACGGGTAGCTGGAGTTGCCCACCGTGACGGTGTCGTAGGGCACGTCGTCGATGCCGAAGCGGCACTGTTTGCCCGAGGCGCAGAAACAGTCGGTCTTCTCGTAGTTCGGGCTGCAGAAGCCGTCGTGGCCGCTATCTTCCGTGCACTCGACCGGCATGCACGCGACGATCCACTTGAGGTTGCCGATGACGATGCGCCCGCCCACCTGGGCCAGCGGGATCGTGTCCGTCCGGTTCTCGCCCGTGGCGGCGGTGCCGAAGCGCAGGAGGTTGAGTCCGTCTTCGAGGCGAGCGACGGCGAAGCGCTCGATCTCGCCTCCATCGGGGAAGCTCCGGGAGAGCCGGTTCCGGTGGAGGACGATCCGTCCGTTCTCGGCGATGTGCGCCACCGCGACGCGCCGTCCGGCGCCGTCGGCCTTGGACACCTCGGCGGAGAGCTCGTTGGGATCGATGTGGGTGATCTCCGGCTCGGCGACGTCCGCGCTGCAGGCGGCGAAGGAGAGGGAGAGGAGCAGAATCGAGAGGTGTCGCATCTTGGGCCTCCATCATGGGTTGCGATGGGGCTTTCGCGGGGCCGCTTGGAAGCCTGACAGGCTTTGTTCAGAAAAGGACGCACCTGAAACGGCCGCTTCGGCGGCGTTCAGCGCAGCGCTTCGAGGGTGGCCTCGGCCTCCTCCATGATGCGGGCGATGAGCTGCGCGACGGTTGGCAGGGTGTCGATTGTGCCGACGATCTGGCCGGTGGGGAGGATGCCGATGTCGGGGTTGCCCTCGACCATCGAGGCGCGGGTGAGCATCGGCGCGTTGGCGGCCATGGCGACCTGGGCCCACGTCAGGCCGCGGCTGCGCTTCATCGCGACGCCCTCGCGGACGAGGTCGCCGAGGGAGGTCTTCGTGAGGCGCCGGAGGCGGAGGGCGTTGGCGGCGGCGCGGAGGAAGCGGGCGGGGCCCGTCGACCGTTCCAGGCTGCGGACGAGCTCGGTGGCGACGACGCGCTGGGGGGCGCCGTCGATGGCCCGGGTGACGACGGTGCCGGTGACCGGGGTCGCGAGATAGCGTCGCTTCACGGCGTCGGGGACGGGGCTCTCTCGGGTGAGGAGGAAGCGGGTGCCCATGGCGACGCCGGCGGCGCCGTAGGCCAGCGCCGCGACGAGGCCCTGGCCGCTGCCGAAGCCCCCGGCGCCGAGGACCGGGACGTCCACCGCGTCGACGACCTCGGGGAGCAGAAGCGTGGTGGGGACCGAGCCGGTGTGCCCGCCGCCCTCGCCGCCCTGGGCGATGATCGCGTCGACGCCGAGGGCGGCGACCTTCTCCGCGTGGCGCCGGGCCCCGACGGTGGGCATCGTGAGCACGCCTCCGCGCCGGAGACGCTCGATGAGCGCCGGCTTGGGGGCGCCCGCGAAGGAGGCGAGACGCACGCCCTGCTCGATGAGCAGATCGACGACGCGCTCCGCCCCCGGCTGGTCGGCGCGCAGGTTCACCCCGAAGGGCTGCTGGGTGCGGGCCTTCACGTCGGCGATGGAGGCGCTCAGCTCGTCGAAGCCGAGGGTCGCGGCGGCGAGGATGCCGAGGCCCCCCGCTTCGCTGGTGGCCGCCGTGAGCGCGGGGACGGAGACCCACCCCATGCCCGTCTGCACGATGGGGTGGCGCACGCCGACGAGCTCGCAGAAGGCTGTGGGCTTCACGGGTCGGCGAGGGTCGCCCGGGCGGCGCCGTCGGGGTCGATGACCTCCCGGATCAAGCGCAACGCCTCGGCCCCGGGCGCGGGCGTCGTGGTCACGGGGTCCGTGCGGTGCAGCTCGAAGCCGGTGCGCTCGGCGACGGTGTCTTCCTCGACCCCGGGGTGGACCGAAACGAGGCGCAGCTCGCCCCCCGGGCCACCGAGATCCAAGACCGCGAGATCGGTGACGACGCGTCGGATCTCGTGGAACCGCCCCCCCGGTCCGAGGCGCGCGGCCCGGTCCGAGCCAACGCCCGAGACGAGGTCCACGGCGGGGACGAAGACGCGGGCGCTGTGACGCGGGACAAAGTAGCTGGTGGGGTGGCAGATGGTGTTGCCCGGGGCGCCGCGGACCCCGAGCAGCATCGCCTTGGGCCGTCGCCACTCCCCGATACAGGCGATGTTCTGGTTGCCGAAGCGATCGATCTGGCTGGCGCCCATCATCACGTGGCGTCGGCCCGACCAGACGATGTCGAAGACGCGGCGGTAGTTGATGCGACCCTCGGCGTGGCCGTCGGCGTCGACCAGGGTGGCGACGCCGTCGCTGAGGCAGAGATCGGGCTCGAAGGTGAGCCGCGCGAGCCGCGCGCCCGCCCGGGGGATCGGGCCCATCGGGCTCGCCAGGATCTCCCCGTCGCCGCGGAAGGCCTCGGCGCAAGCGAGGATGCAGATCTCGGCTCGGCTCGCTCGCTTCATCGCCGCCGCTCCAGCGCCGCCGCCCGCCGGTACTCCGCCTCCGAGACGTCGATGTAACGGCGCCGGAAGTCGGCCCAGGCGTCGGGGTCCTTGGCGCTGTCGGCGTACGTCCGCTGGAAGGCTTCGTCGCGACCGTAGGCGGGGGGGCACGACGTGAAGTGCGCGCCGCCGGGCGCACAGACCACCGCGTGGGTGAAGATCCGGGGCAACGCGAGCGTGTGCGCCGGACCCAGCTCGGCGGTGGGGACGATGCGCTCACAGCTCACGTAGGTGCGCGCCGCGGCGCCGGCGAAGAGGTCGTCGAAGAAGGGATCGGGGCCGTCGATGGCGCAGTTGCCTCGCGCGTCGGCGCGGTGGACGTGGATGAGCGCGGCGTCGAGGGGGAGCGCCTTCATCGCCACGAGCTCCTCGGCGTCGGTGTAGGGAGAGGTGACGGTGCGCAGCCAAGGGTTGATGCGCAGGACGTCGGAGCCCAGACCCGCGCGGGTGGGCAGGAAGGGCAGGCGCAGCTTCGCCGCGTAGAGGCCCCATTGCAGCATGCCCTCGTCGATCTCGACGGGCTCGATGGTCCCCGCTTGACGGGCTCGGCGAAAGTGGGGCTCCAGCGGGATCGAGTCGAGGGACGCGAAGCCGTAGACGACCTCGCGGGCCTGCCCGGTGGCGCACAGCACGCCCACGTCGGGCCCCGCGTAGCTGATGATGCGAAGGTCGCGCAGGGACGAGCGGGCGATGGCGCGCACCAGGGCCATCGGCTTGCGCCGCGATCCCCACCCGCCGATACCGATGGTCATCCCATCGCGCAGCTCGGAGACCACCCCTTCGAGGCTCGCGCGCTTGTCAGCCATCTTCGTCCCCCTCGCCGACGAAGGCGTCACGCGCGATGTCGCCGGCGCCCAACAAGTTGAGCTCGAAGGTGAAGCCTTGCTCGAAACGGTAGCTGCGGTTCACGTCGATGGGATCGATGCCGTTGAGGCACGCCTTCGCCGCGCGGACGACGGCGGGGGGCTTGGCGGCGATGGTGGTGGCGAGCGCCCACGCCGCGCCGCGCAGCGCCTCGGCTGGGACCACTCGATGCACCGTCCCGTAGCGATGCAGCTCGGCGGCCGTCGCGCGCTCGCACGTGTAGACCATCGCCCGCATGCGCTGCCGTGGCACCAGCCGCGCGAGGTGGGTGGCGGCGCCGAGGGCCCCGCGATCGACCTCCGGGAGCCCGAAGGTGGCGTCCACAGACGCGACCACGACGTCGGCGTTGCCGACCAGGCCGATGCCCCCGCCGAGGCAATAGCCGTGGACGGCGCAGATCACCGGGACGGCGCACTCGTAGATCGCCTTGAAGGCCGCGTAGCAACCGCGGTTCGCTCCGACGAGGGCCTCGAAGCCCTCCGTGCGCTGCATCTCCTTCAGATCCACGCCGGCGTTGAAGCCGCCGCCGTCGGCGCGCAGCACGACGACGCGCACGCCGGGATCGGCGCCGAGGGTGTCGAGCCGACGCGCGAGGTCGAACCAGCCGGCGACGTCCAGGGCGTTCACCGGTGGGTTGGACATCACGATCTCGGCGATGCCGTCCGTGACGCCGTGGGTGGTGGGCAAGCGAGCCTCCCGCGCCGAGGTAGAACTTGTTCTACTCCGCCGACGAGGGTCCGACAAGCGAGGAGCGCGGCGAGGCCGAGGGTGACCCCCGTCAGGGCTGCGTCCCCGGCCCGCGCGGTGGCGTCGGCTGCGGCGCCGGCTGCGAGGGCGCCGGCGGCCATCCCGGCGGTCGACAGGAGCACATCGATGGCGCCGACGCGGCCCCGGAGGGCGTCGGGCGTGAGCCGCTGCATCGCGGTGGAGGTCCAGACCCAGTTGGCCCCGGAGCCCACGCCCCAGGCGAAGGCCGAGAGCACCAGCCAGACGAGGTCCTGACCGAAGGCGAAGCCGAGCACTCCGAGGAAGGCGATGGCGTCGAGGCGCGGACCCTCGATACGGAGGCGGCGCAGGAGCCACGAGCCGACCCCGCAGCCGACGGCGCGGGCGAAGTGGAGGGCCCCGATCGCGAGGGCACCGGAGAGCGCGTAGCCCAACAGGTTGAGGGCCACCCAGCCGCCGCCGATGGCGACCGCCACCGGCGTCTTGGCCAGCACGGCGCGCAGGAGATCACGACGGTCCGAGGCGTAGCGCCAGGCTGGTAGCAGGCTGCCGCGGGCGGCGGCGCCCTCCGCGCGCAGCGACGGCAGGCCCCGGAGCAGACGGGCGGCGACGAAGAAGCTCAAGGCGTCGATCACCAGCGCCGGCACCGGTCCGACGAACGCCGACACCAACCCTCCGAGGGCCACGCCCACGGCGAAGAGGACGCTCCAGGTGATCGCGTCGAAGGCGTTCGCGTCGGCGAGCTCCTCCGGCTCGACGACCCGGGCGAGGGCGGCGCGCGCCGCGGGCATGTGGAAGGCGCCGACCACCACCCGCAGGAACAACAACGCCTGGAGGGCGAGGAGGTGGCCGGCCCAGGCGGCGGCGACCATGCCCAGCGTGACGACCCCTCGCAGCAGGTGGGCGCCGACCATCAGCGTGCGGCGGTCGAGACGGTCGGCGACCGGGCCGGCGATGGGCGCGAGCAGCGCGTGGGGCAAGGTGTGGATGACGAAGACCAGCGCCAGCGCGAGGGCGCCGCCGTCCTCGCGCACGACGAGGACGGAGACGGCGATGTAGCTCATCCAGGTGCCGAGGGCGGAGGCGACATCGGAGGCCCAGAGCCGACGAAAGCCGGGACGACGGGACAGCAGGGAGAGGAACGTCTTCATGGATCCACGGTAGCGCTTGCCCGCTCGGCTGCTGACGATCTGGCTCTCTCGTTAGCCAGATGTCGACGCGTTGTCAGCGGACCAGTCCGTAGAGCCGGCTGAGGGTGTGGGGCGGGACGCCGAGCTTGAAGAGCGCCGGGAAGGTGAGGGTCATCGCGGTGGTGCGCAGCGGGCGCGCCGCGAAGCGTCGGCCGGAGGTGGTGACCGTGTGCCGCAGGCGCGCCACCCGGCCGTGGGCCGCCATGCGCTGGGCGAAGTCGCAGTCCTCCATCAACGGGATGTCGCGGTAGCCACCCATCGCGTCAAAGACGCGGCGCCGTACGAAGAAGGCGCAGTCGCCCCACGGTTGGCCGAGGACATTGGGGCGGATATCGGCGAAACGGAGGCCGAGGTTCGTGAGTCGCCCTCGCTCGGGGCTGACGGTCTTCAGGCGGAACCAGCCGCCGGCGACGTCGGCCGACGCCATCGCCTCTGCGACCGCGGCGAGCCAGCCCACGGAGAGCACCGAGTCGGCGTGCAGGAAGAGGAGGGTCTCGGCCCCCGCGTGCCGGGCGCCGACGTTCATCTGGCTCCCGCGGCCCCTCGGCGCACAGACGAGGCGGACGCTCGGGCGATCCCGCGTGAGGGCCTGCGTGCGATCGCGGCTGCCGCCGTCCGCGACGATCACCTCCACCGGGTCCCGCGGGTCGAATTGGTCCAGACAGCTCTCGATGACGGCCTCCTCGTCGAGGGTGGGGACCACCACCGAGACCCGGGCCGGGCGTCTAGCTCCCAATTGCTTTCCCCCACCGTTGCCGCCCCCATGAGCGGTAGTGTACGAAACCGGGACACCCTGGTCAGAAAGGGCCGCACCCGTTGAGTCTCCCTACGCGCAGGCGCCGCGCGCGCAACCGCCCGCACGATCTCGAGGCCTGGCTCGAGTACGCCACCGTGGCGTTCGAGACGGGAAGCTCAGAGGAGAGCGCGGAGGCGGCCTTGCACGCCGCGGGCCTCGCCTCATTTCAGGACGAGTACTGGCGCACTGGTCACCTGCTCGCGGCCACCGGGCAACGCGAGGCGGCGGAGAAGCTCTTCAGGCGCGCCATCTTCGAGGCGCCCCACGAGCCGAAGGCCCACGGGTTGCTCGGGCGCCTCCTGGTCGACGCGGGGCAGATGAAGGAGGGCATGGAGACGATCGCCGCGGCCATCCGCCTCGGGCCGGAGCGGGCCGAGGGTCACCTGCACCTCGGCCACGCGTTGACGACGTTGGAGCGCCACGAGGAGGCCGTCGAATCACTCCGCACCGCGCGGCGCCTCGCCCCCGACGACGACGAGGTCGCGCTGGCGCTGGGCGTCGCCCTCGCTCGGGTGGGTGAGGACGAAGCGGCCGTGGAGTGTCTCGGCGGGATCCTCGAGCGCGATCCGCGTCAGATCGCGGCCCGCCTCGAGCGCGGGGCGGCCCGGGCGCGGCTCGGAGATCCCACTGCGGCCATCGAAGATCTGCGCGAGGTCATCCGGCTCGAGCCGGATCTGGCCCAGGCCCATTGGAGCCTGGGGATGGTCTTGCTCGAGGTCGGCCGGCTGGAGTCGGCGGAGGCGATGTTCGAGGCGGCGCGGGCCCTCGCCCCGGATGAAGGGTTCTCCGGCGTCGAGATCGATCCCGGCGCCGACGAGCGCGAGGCGGAGCTGGTCCTCGAACGCTTGGAGATCAGCGAGCGCGCGCCCGCCCCGACGACGATGCCGATGATCCCGCCGGGGGCGACGCCGGTGCTGTACGGGCGTCTCGAGGAGTGCCCGCTCGAACAGATCGTCGAGCGGCTGGCGGACAGCCCGCGAGCCCACCTGGCGCGGCTCGTCGGTCCGTGGGGGGGCCGGCGACGCGGTGCTGCGGGGCGGCTGGCTGCTGCTCGCCCAGGCTGACGGCGGCGAGGCGTCCGGTGATCCGGCGGCTTCCCTCGCGGCGGCGCGCACCCTGGCCTCCCGACGCTCCGGTGAGTTCGCCTGCTTCCCGCTCCCCGACGACGCCCCGCTGCCGACGGGGGTGCCATTCGAGGCCGCCCTCGGTGAGGCGCCGACGCCCACGCCGTCGCGTCCGCCAGCGCCGGCGTCGGTCGAGGACGACGCCGCCGTCGGTCGACTCCGTGGGTTCCTCGCCGCCGAACCCACCAACCCCGACCTGCGACTCGCCCTGGCGGACGCGCTTCGGGAGCGAGGCGGCGCGGCGGTGGCGGTCCCCGTGCTGCTGGCTGGCGCCGTGCTCGATCCGGAGGACCACCGCTTCTCGGACGCGCTGGCGACGGAGATGGCCGCGGGGCCGACGCCCTCCCCCGTCCGCGCCCGCACCGGCCTCGGCGGGGAGATCGAGTCGTGGGCGCTGCGGGATCTGCTGCGGTCCGTGGGGACCGGCGCCGGCGGCGTGGTCCGGCTGATCGCGCCGCAGGGCCTCGCCACCATCGAGCTCGCGGGCGGACGGGTGCTCGCCGCGAGCGCGTCCACGACGGCGCGACTCGGCGGTTTGCTGGTCTCGGGTCGGGTGTTGACGCGGGAGGTGCTGGCGGACCACCTGCTCCACCAGCGCGGCCCGAAGCCGCCGCGCCTGGGGACGCTCCTGGTGGACAGCGGCGCGATCGAGGTCGATGTACTCGAGGCGGTCCTCGCCGGACGGATCCGCACGGCCGTCAGCCACGCGTGCCGCTGGGCGCGGGCGGAGTTCACCTTCGAGCCGCGCGATCTCGGGCCGGAGGGTGACGTCTTTGGCGGGCTACCCCTCGACGAGCTGCTTGGATCCGCGTCATGACCGGAGAAGGGGCCCTGAATCGAACGCTGGTGGCGTTGCTTCACAACCTCGAGAGCGAGGACGCCGAGGTCCGGCAGATCGCCGCGAGGGATGGTGTCGGCCTGCTGGAAGAGACCCGGGATCTCGCTCGGTACAGCGCCGTGCTGCGGGTCGCCCTCGGCAGCAACGACGTGCTCGTGCGTCGAATCGTCGCCAGCGGGCTGCGGGAGATCGCGCTGTTGGGGATCGATCTTCAGCCCGCCGCGCGCTTTTGTGCCCGCGGCCTGGAGGACGCCGACGACGTGACGCGCCGCGCGCTGGCCGAGGTCATCGCCTCGGGGGCGGAGACCGGGCGCGCGGAGGTGGCGCGCCTCACCCGGCGGGCGTTGGCCGATCCCGACGAGCAGGTGCGCGCCGTGGTCGCCCGCGCCCTCGGCCGCTTCGCCGACGCGGGGGAGGATCTGACGGCGCA
Source organism: uncultured Nannocystaceae bacterium (assembly GCA_964402225.1). Taxonomy (GTDB): domain Bacteria; phylum Myxococcota_A; class Bradymonadia; order UBA7976; family UBA1532; genus CAYOBQ01. Next base: position 59,735 of record CAYOBQ010000018.1, read on the forward strand.
CCTGCCGGGGCTCGTCGCGCGCCTCGAGGACCGCGCGCCGGAGGTCCGCGACGCCGCGATGCACGCCCTCGACGCCTACGCACGCCAGGGGGGCGAGCGCGCCGCGCGGGTGCACCTCCTCTACCGCGCCGTGTGTCGCATCGCCCGCGCCCGCGACGCCGACGGCTGAGCCCGACGACCAACGGCATCAGGAGGAGCGCGACCCCCGAGCCGCCGGGGCGGGCCGAGCAGCGCGGGGGGTCTGCGCCGTCGTCCACGAAGTCCACGGTGGGGGTGATGACCAGCCCGCCGTCGGGGGGCGGCGCGGGCGCGTGACCGTCGCCCTCGGGCTCGTCTCCCGCGTCGGGATCCGGCGCCGCCCCGGCGTCGCGCCCGGGCTCGGGCTCTGGATCGGGCTCCGGCTCCGGCTCCGGCTCCGGTTCGGGCTCGGCGCCCGGGGCGCACGCGCCGCCGCCGCCCTGTGTCGGGACGCACTCGGCGCCCTCCGGGCAGGTGTCGGGGCCGCTGCATTGCTGGGAGCACGACGCCCGCCGACCATCGGAGAGGCACAGCCCCGACTGACAGTCCGCGCCGCCCTCGCAGGGGTCACCGAAGGCGCCGTCGCCGCCAGCGTCTGCGTCGGGCAGGCAGATGTCGGCGACCTCGCCGCCTTGGAACTGCACGCGCTGACACGACCACCCCTGGGGGCAGTCACCGCCGCACTCGCGGGTGCAAAACGAATCCCCCCCTTGCCCGCCGACGCAGAAGTTCCCCGCGGCGCAGGCCCCGCCCGGGCCGCAGGGGTCGCCGACGGCCCCCTCTCCGTCGGGGCCGGGCTCGGCGCAGCTCCCGAAGCGGCAGACTCGGCCCGCCGCGCAGTCGCCGTCGTCGCGGCACTCGGGGGCGACGTCTGAGGGGTACAGCGCGCAGACGCCCTCGATGTCGTCCCCGTCGAGCGTCCGGCCGCCGGTGCCGCCGAGGTAGGCGGCGAACATCGTCGCGGCGCGGCTGCCGGAGTGGTTGAGGCCGAGCTGGTGGCCGGTCTCGTGGGTGATGATCGACTGCGCGTCGACTTGCCCCGGGCGCCGGGGGGTGGTGGTCCACTGGTGGTCGATGCCGTTGAAGAGGATGTCCCCGTCAACCGCTTGGCGACCCTGGAAGACGCTGAGCGTGACGCCGATCGTCGAGCGCCCGCCGAGCTCCCGCGGGCGCTCGTTGGGATCGTAGATCCACACCAGCGTGTTCACCCGGTCGCGGGCGTTCCAGAGGCCCTGCGTCTCGCCGCCAAGGGCCGAGGTGTAGCCGGTGCAGGCCGGCGCCTCCCATGCGTCGTAGCTGGCCTGAATCACCTCGAGGGTGGTCCCGCGTCCAAGCTCGGCGGAGCTCGCGGTGTTGACCTCGTAGCGGACGGGGAGCGGCCAGGTGAAGCCCGTGGGGTTCCAGGCGGTGGCGGCGCCGGCGAGCAGGGTGAGCAAGACGACGCGGGTCATCGGGCCACCTCCCCGCCGCCGAATCCGAGTTGGACCGCTCGGCCGACCGCGTCGCGCAGCGCGGGCAGGCTGAAGACCTCGGGGTCGGTGGCCACCTCCACGGCCCCGGCGCGGTAGAAGGCGAGGCCCCCGAGATCCCGGGAGACGGTGGGCCCGCCGGTCCCGCGGCGCACGTGGTAGACGCCCTGGGCCAATCCGACGACGAAGGTGAGCTGGCGGGCCGGATCGACGTCGAGGAAGGCGACGACCTCGTCCCCCTCCTCGAGCCGGGCGTTGCCCGTCACCCGCATCGAGAGGTCACCGAGGTGTCCGCCGAGCTGCTGCACCACCAGCGTCGTGGGGCCGTCCCCCTCGAGGTAGCGGTGCACGCTCAGGATGGTGCGGGTGTAGATCTCGCCGCGGGGGCCGCGCGCCGGCACCACGTAGCGGTCGACGACGTCGGCGTGGACGACGAGGCTCGCCTCGGCGGTGAGCTGGGCGACCGTCAGGCGGGTCGACACCGTCGCCCACGCGGGGCTCGACGCAAAGAGCAGGAGCAGGAGGGCGCGCGGCATCGGATCTCCCCACCAGTGATCGCGAATCGATCGGTAGCGAGGGGAAAGCACGGCTCATGCCAGGGCCCAATTGTGCCGATACCGGGAGGTCACGCTAGAGTTGGACGGCACCTCGGGAGGACCAGGATGCGCGCCGGGCTCTGTATCTTGTTGGTCTGGGCGGGCGGCGCAGTCGCCCAGCCCTTCTCCGAAGACGTCGATCGCGCGGTCGATCGGGGTCTGGCGTGGCTCGTAGCCAACGGCGCGTTCCAGGACCCCAGCCTCGCCGGGGACGCCGCCGGGGTCGCGGCGTTGGCGATGCTGGAGCGGCGAGAGGGGGAGGCCTTCGCCCCGGCGGTCGGGTACGACGGGGCGAGCGACGAGGATCGCGGGCGCCTGGACCAGATCTTCGGCCACATCCTGCGGCAAGCCCTGGCGGAGGACTTCTACGCCTACCGCGACGGGGTCGATCTGATGGCCCTGTCGGTGTACCTGCGCACCGGGGGCGCTCGACGGCTGGACGCGGTCGCCGCGGTGAACGTGGTGGTCGACCGCGTCGTCGAGAACCAGGGAGAGCACGGCTACTGGACGGGGAGCAACGGGGCCACCCGGGACTCCTCGGCCACCCAGCTCGTCATGGCGGGGCTCGGCGCGGCCCGGGCGGTCTACGGCGATCCGGAGTTCGCGGACGCGGACCGGCTCGCCACCCTCGACGCGGCCACGGCCCTCGCGCGGGCGGCCTACGCGGCCAACGGTCTCGCCGGTGGACTCGACGAGCGGGAGCGAGGGCACGGCTACCAACAGGGCAACCTGCCCTCCCTCCAGCAGACGGCGTCGGGGCTCTGGTGCCAGGTCATCGGCGGCGCCGATCTCAACGACGACGGGGTCCAGGCGTACCTGCGCTGGCTCTACCACCGCTACAACTACGGGAGCATCGAGGCGGCCGATGGCAGCCACCGCACCTCGCTGCTCTACTACCTGTGGGCGAGCACCCGGGCCTACACCTTCCTCGACGCGTCCCGCGTGGTCGCGGCGCCGGGGAACCTGCCGCCCTCGGCGCTGGGGACGCTGCCCGCCGATGCGGCGCCGGCGTATGCGACGCGGTCGCTGCACCGGGTCCCGGAGGACGATCCGCGACCGCCGGCCTTCGGCGTGGAGGGCGCCGGGTTCTACGCGGAGACCGAGCCCGGTTGGTACTACGACCACGCGTACTCGTTGCTGGCGATCCAGGACGGCGGGGGTCGGTTCGTGCCGCCGGGCGGGGTGTGGAACGACTTCGCGGGGCAAGCCTACGCGTTGCTCGTCCTCGAGCGGTCGGTGGGGGGCGGCTGCGTGGATCACGACGGGGACCACGCGTGCCTGGGGTTCGACAACTGCCCGGAGGTGGCGAACCCGGACCAGGCGGACCGCGATGAGGACGGCTACGGCGACGCGTGCGACGGGTGCCCCGAGGTCGCTGACGACCAGAGGGACGGGGATCTCGACGGGGCCGGTGACGCCTGCGACGTGTGCCTCGACCTCGCCGACGACCAGGCGGACGGGGATGAGGATGGCGTGGGCGATGCCTGCGACAACTGCCCGGCGCAGCCGAACCCGGAGCAGGGGGACCGCGACGAGAACGGGGTCGGCGACTTCTGTGACGTGGGCTGTGAGGACGGGCCCTTCGAGGAGGTGTGCAACCAGCTCGACGACGACTGCGATGGGGCCACCGACGAGGGGCTCGAGGGCTGCGGCTGCGTGGAGGAGGAGATCGCCTGCGACGGGATCGACGAGGACTGCGACGACGCGGTGGACGAGGGGCTGCACAACGCCTGCGGAGAGTGCGGTCCGTTGCCGGAGGAGATCTGCAACCGAGGCGACGATGACTGCGACGGCGACATCGACGAGGGGGTCCAAAACGCCTGCGGAGGGTGTGGGGAGGTGCCCGTCGAGGTCTGCAATCGGGAGGACGACGACTGCGACGGCGCCACCGACGAGGGGGTCCAAAACGCCTGCGGCGCGTGCGGGGAGCCGCCCATCGAGGTCTGCAACCGGGAGGACGATGACTGCGACGGGGCCACCGACGAGGGGGTCCAAAACGCCTGCGGTGCGTGCGGCGAGGTGCCCGTCGAGGTCTGCAATCGGGAGGACGACGACTGCGATGGGGCCACCGACGAGGGGGTCCACAACGCCTGTGGCGGATGTGGGGCGGTGCCCGTCGAGATCTGCAACGGCGCCGATGACGACTGCGATGGCGAGACCGACGAGGCGGTCCAAAACGCCTGCGGGGGGTGTGGGGCGGTCCCCGTCGAGATCTGCAACGACGCCGACGACGACTGCGATGGGCGCACCGACGAGGGCGTCCAGAACGACTGTGGCGCCTGCGGTGCGGCGCCCCTCGAGATCTGCAACGACGCCGACGACGACTGAGACGGCGCCACCGACGAGGGGGTGCAAAAAGCCTGAGGGGGGTGAGGGGGGGTGCCCGCCGAGGTCTGCAACGGCCGGGACGACGACTGCGACGGCGCCATCGACGAGATCCACGCGGGGCGCTGCGACACGGAGCGACCGGGGCTCTGTGCCAATGGCCGCTGGCGCTGCGTGGACGACGAGCGGGTCTGCGTGACGAACAACGAGCCGAGGGCGGAGGTGTGCGACGCGATCGACAACGACTGCGACGGGGAGACGGACGAGGACACGCCCGGCGCCGGCGAGCCGTGCGTGACCCGAACCCCCGGCGTGTGCTCAGAGGGGGAGCGGCACTGCCTCGGCGGCGAGATGCGGTGCCGTCGGCACTTGCAGCCGGCGGACGAGGTCTGTGACGGAGAGGACGACGACTGCGACGGCACCATCGACGAGGGTCGACGCAACGCGTGTGGTCGCTGTGAGGCCCCAGACCCGGAGGTGTGCGACGGGCTCGACAACGATTGCGACACCGTCGTCGATGAGGCGGCGAGCTGCGACGGGGATCGGACCTGTCGGTTCGGGCGCTGCCTGGCGCCGTGCGAGGGGGAGGTCTGCCCCGCCGGCGAGCTGTGCGTGGGGGGGCTGTGCGTGCTGCCCTGCGACCTCGTCGAGTGCGCGCCGGGGGAGCGCTGCGAGTTGGGCGTGTGCATCGACCCCTGCGCCGACGTGAAGTGCGGCCGGGGTGAGTTCTGCGTGGCGGGTGAGTGCCACGACTCGTGCGAAGACGAGGCGTGCCCGCCGGGGCAGCGCTGCGAGGACGGGGCGTGCGTCCCCGACGCCTGCGCGGACGCGAACTGCGCGGCGGGCGAGGCCTGCGTGGATGGCGAGTGCGTCGCGAGCTGCGCGCGGATCTCGTGCCCCGCCGACGAGGTCTGTGTCGACGGAGTGTGCGTGTCCAACCCCTGCGAGGGCCTCGATTGCCCCGAGGATCGGGCCTGCGGGGATGGCGAGTGCGGCGAGCCCTGCGAGGGCGACCCCTGCGCGGCCGTCGTCTGCCCTCGGGGCCAGGAGTGCACGGTCGTGCTGTGCAGCGGACAATGCCGCTTCGACACCTCCCTCGACGACCCCGAGGTCGTCGATCCGAACGCGCCGGACGGGGGCGGTGACGGAGACGGGGGCGGGGGCGGGCGACAGGGGCGTGGCGATGGCGGGCTCACCGGTGGCGACGGGGCGTTGGGGGCCAGCGAGTCCTCGAAGGGCCCCGCCAGCGACAACTGTGACTGCGACACGTCGGGCGCTGCGCCGGGGTTGTTCCTGATGCTGCTCGCTATGCGAAGGCGCCGACCTCCGGTGTGATACTCAGCGCGGATGAGCGAGCTGACGAACCCCTACGCGACCGCCCTCGATGGGCTCGAGATCGACGACCCGGTGGCGGCCTTCTTTCGATTCTGCCGGGAGCGCGAGCGCGTCCGCGTCTTGCGGGAGACCGGCGCGCCGGCGCCGTGGACGGAGGACCCCATCCTGCAACGGGGGCGCTTCCTGAACGTCTTTCGTGAGGACGACCGGGGCAGCCGGGCGATCCTGCGCTTCGCCGAGCCGGTGCGCGACGATCTGCCGACGCTGGTCCAAGCGCTCTTCTTCGCGCGGTGGTGTAATCGGCAAGCGACCCTCGACGTGCTGTCCGCCGACGTGCTGGCCGATCCCGCGCGCTTGCGGCGGGTCCTCGAGACCGAGGTTCCGCAGCCTTGGTGCAACGTCACGGCCTACCCCGTCGAGCCCGTCTGCTGGGAAGGGACGCTCCACTCCCGAATCGAGACCGCCACCGAGCTCTTCTTCGAGAATCGGGGCTTCCTGCGCGACGCGATCCTCAGTGGCGAAGGGAGCGTCGTTCGAGCCACCGCGGCGGTGAACGCGGGGCTCGGCATGCGCAACGACTTCCCCATCTTCATGGCCGTGATGGATCTGGCCTGGTTCCGCCCCGACGTGGTGGATCCGGCGAGCCCGGTGCCCACCGGCATCGGCGCGGTGGCCTTCCTCGACCGCCTGCAGCGGCACCTGGGTCTCGAGGACCACCACGAGACGTGCGCGCGGATGATCGCGCTGGCAGAGGTACATTGGCCCGAGGCGCGACGCCGGTTTCAGCCGATCGACATCGAGTACCTCGCCTGCGAGTGCAGGAAGTACTTCAGCTACGTGAATGGCACGAAGGCCTTCGAGGGCAAGAACGTCTTCCGCCCTGGAGAGTCCGCCCAGCTCGTCTTTGATGTGCCCGCAGACGCGGTCCCAACCGCGGGGACGCCCACCGGAGTCCACGTCGTCGCGGGGGGGCCCTGCTCGGGGAAGACCACGCTCCTCGAGGCGCTGGCGGAGGCGGGGCATCGTGTCGAGTACGAGACCGCGGAGCGGGTCCTGAAGGCCGGGATCGACCGTGGCCGCTCCGCCGACGCGCTGCGGGCGGATCCGGTCGAGTGGCAACGGACCCTGCTCGAACAGGACTTCGCGCTCTTCGACGGGCTGCCCACCGACGCGTGCGTCTTCACCGACACGTCGTTTGTCGAGACCCTCGTCTTCGGCGCCCGCGCGGGGATCACGATCGGCCCCAACGTCGAGGCCTGGCTTCGGCGCAAGCGTTACGCGACGGTCTTCTTCCTCGATCCGCTGCGCTACGAGCGCAGCGCCGTGCGGGTGGAGTCGCAACGGACGGCCGCGCGGATCAGCGACGAAGTGCGCGCGGCCTATCGACGCTACGGCTACGAGTTGGTCGTCGTCCCCGCGATGCCCGTCGCCGAGCGGTTGGCCTTCATCCAGTCGATCGTGGGCGACACGCTCGACTGAGTCGACCGGTGATGCGAACGTCTCCCGGTGCGCCTCGCCGCGTTCGAGCTCGAGACCCCTATCGCCAGCGGCGGCATGGGCGAGGTCTGGCGTGGGCGCCATCTCGACACCGGGGTGCCCGTCGCCATCAAGCTGCTGACCGAGCGGTTGGCGCGGGAGCCACGGCTCGTGCGGGCCTTTCGGGACGAGGTGCGGGCGATGGCCGCGCTGGACCACCCGGGCGTGGTGCTGGTCCACGACTACGGGCAGGTCCCGGAGGAGACGGCGGCCCGGTCTGAGGGTCAGTTCGTCGCGGGATCGCCCTACCTCGTGATGGAGTTCGTCGAGGGTGGCCCCAAGGCCCCGGGATCGTTGCGGAACTGGGCGGAGCTGTGCGCGGCGCTCACGGCGCTCACCGACGCGCTGGCCCACGCCCATGCCCGGGGGGTGGTCCACCGGGACCTCAAGCCGGCCAACGTGCTCTGGAGCGCCACCGGCATCAAGCTGACTGACTTCGGGATCGCCCATGCGCTGCGCGGGGCCACCGAGCCCGGGGGCGAGGAGGGGCTCCTGGGGACGCCGGCCTACATGGCGCCGGAGCAATGCTGGGGGGACTGGCGGGATCTTGGGCCATGGACCGATCTCTACGCCCTGGGCTGCCTCGCCTACTCCTTGGCGACGGGGGGCCCGCCCTTCGACGCCGAGTCCCCCTTCGACATCCTGGACCAGCACCTGCGCGCGGCGCCGCCGCCCTTCGAGCCACGGTTCTCCGTCCCCGCCGGCTTCGAGGTCTGGCTCGACAGGCTGCTGCGAAAGAAGCCCTACGAGCGCTTCCAGCGGGCGGCGGACGCGGCGTGGGCGCTACAGCGACTGAGCCACGTGGACGACGAGCCCTCCGAGCCGTCGGTCGCGACCACGCTCGAGCCCGACACGATCCTGGCGGACATCGAGATCGTGCCCCGCGGCACGGAGGGTCCGCCGCCGGTGGTCGAGGGGGGGGCCGGGGCGCTGCCCGAGTCGGCGCGTCCTCCGCCCCCCACCGACTGGCGGCTCGCGCGGGAGACGGCGAGCACGCTCAACCGGATGAGCCTCGGGCTCTACGGCCTACGGACGCTGCGGCTGGTCGGACGCGAGTCGGAGCGCGAGGCGCTGTGGCGCGCGCTGCGCACCGTGCACGCGGAGCGTAGCTGTCGGGTGGTGGTGTTGCGCGGCGCGACCGGCGTCGGCAAGTCGAAGCTCGCGGACTGGCTCTGCGAGCGGGCCCACGAGCTGGGCGCCGCGACTCCGCTGCGGGTGGCGCACGCCCGCGACGGGGCCGCCTCCGCCGGGCTCACGGCCACGCTTCGACGCCACTTCAGCGCCCATGGCCTCTCCCGTGCGGAGCTGCGGACGCGGCTGAGACGGGTGCTCGAGCGCGATCCGACGGCTGAGGTGGAGGAGCCGGAGGCGCTGGCGGGGTTCCTGGCCCCCGCCACGGAGGAGGAGGAGGCCGCCGGTGAGCCCGTCGTCCGCTTCTCGAACCCCGCCGAGTGGCACCTGTTGGTCGCGCGGCACCTGACGCGGCTGTCGCGGGAGCGGCCGGTGCTGCTGTGGCTGGACGACGCGGAGTGGGGTCTCGAGACGCTGCTCTTCGCGCGCCAGCTCGTGGAGTGGGACAGCGCGCCGGTGCTGTTGGTCGTGAGCGCCGGGGAGGGCGCGCTGGCGGAGCGAGAGGCCGAGGCCCACGCGATCGACGCGCTCGCGCGCACCCGCGGCGCGTTGACCTTGGATTTGAAGGCCCTGCCCAGCCACGACCACGCGCGGCTCGTCCGCGCGCTGCTCGATATGGACGACGCCCTCGCGACGCGAGTCCAGCGACGCACCGCCGGCAACCCCCTCTACGCCGTGCAGCTCGTGCGAAGCTGGGTGCAAAACGGGCTGCTCGTGCCGGGGCCCAACGGGTTCTGCCTGGCGGAGGGCGCGACCATCGATCTGCCCACCGACCTGCACGAGGTCTGGTCTGCCCGGGTCATGCGGGTGCTCGCGGACCGGTCGGCGGACGACGAGTTGGCCGTCGAGCTGGCGGCGACGCTGGGGGTTGATGTCGACGACGACGAGTGGCTGGGCGCATGCGCCGCGGCGGGGGTCCGACCCTCGCCCTCGCTGCGTGACGAGCTCTTCCGCGCGCGCATCGTGCGACGGGGCTCCGGTGGCCGCTGGGTCTTCGGCCACGCGATGTTGCGGGAGAGCCTCGAACGACGCGCCCGCGACGGAGGACGGCTCGCGGCCCATCATCAGGCCTGCGCGCGCATGCTGGCGCGGCGCGGTGGCGTCCCGGAGCGACGGGGGCACCACCTCCTCGCCGCCGGTGCGGTCGACGCCGCGTTGACCGCCTTCGCGGAGGGGGCGAGGCGCCACCTCGCGCGCGGCGAGTTCGCGATGGCCGAGCAGATTCTGGGCGAATGGCGGGACGCCCAGGCGAAGCTCGGCCCGAACCGGCAGATGGGGATGGGGGTGCTGCTCGAGGCGTGGCTCGCCAACGAGCGCGGGGAGCTCGACGTCGCGCGGATGCTCGCCGAGGACGCTGTACGGCACGCGCGAGCGGAGTCGCGGCCGGAGGTGGAGGGGCGCGGCCTGATGCGCCTGGGCCGGATCGACTTCGAGGCCGGCCGGATGGACCCCGCCCGGGACGCCCTCGCCCAGGCCCGATGCGTCCTGGCACCGCTGGAGCGCCCGGACCTGATGGGCGAGTGCCTGCGCCGGACTGGGCACGTGCTCACCGCCATCGGGGAGCACCTGCGCGCCGACGAGGTCTACCAGGCGGCGGTCCGAGCCTACGAGGCCGCGGGGAACGCCGACGCCGCGGCCTACGTCCTGCTGGACCGGGCGATGCTCGCCAAGCAGATGGGGCGGCTGGAGCACGCGGCGGGCCTCATCCGCGCGGCGCGTCGCGGTCTCGAGGGCGCCTCACGCCTCGAGACCGCGAACCTGGTCCACGACCTGGGCGAGGTCGAGCGGCTGCGCGGGCGCCTCGATGAGGCCGTGCGCTGCTACCGCGAGGCTCTCGTCGTGTACGACGAGGTGGGATCGATGTACGGCAGCTACGTGCGGATGAACCTCGGGCTCACCCTCCAGGCGCGGGGGCAGTACGCCGCCGCCGCCGACTTGATCTGCGAGGCGCTCCCGGAGGTCGAGCGCCAGGGTCGGCGGGTCCTGGTGGCCGCCGCCCACGTCTTCCTCTTGCCGTGCTACGCCGCCGCCGGTGACTGGGCGGCCTGGGACCGCCACGCCGAGATCGGCTTCGACACCCTGGATGAGGTGGGGGTCTTCGAGGTCGACTTCGCCCGCACCGCACAGCTCGGAGCCGAGCTCGCCACCGCGGCGGGCCAGCCCGAGCGCGCCCGCCGCGCGTGGCAAGCAGCCCTCGCGCAATGGCAGGGCCTGCACCGAGACGAGCGCGCCGCCGTCGCCGCCGCCGGCCTGCGCGGCTGCGCGCCTTCCTGACGGAGCCCGCTCCAAGGGGTCCGGAGCCGGATCTCGACCTCCCTTGCGCTTTCAGTTGACAGTTTTTGTCGAAAATGAGAAAAACTGTTCACCAGAAGGAGGCACTCGATGCGGTATCTGACTCTCATCTCGGTCCTGGCGCTCAGCGGCTGCGTCGTCGACGAAAGCGCGCGGGGCCCGTCGTGCGCGGGCGAATCCGTTGTGCAGTCCGGCCTCGAGTTCTGCGTCATCATCGAGAAGGGCTTCTTGATGGCGGTGTGCCCCCCGGAGGCCCCCGAGCGACACGAGTTCGACGACGCGCTCGTCTGCGCGCCGGCGGAGGCGGACGCCGAGGACGCCGCCGTGGCGCGGGCTGAGGCGGTCGCGCCCGAGGGCCGGCCGGACGGGGCGCCGCCGATCAGTCCCGACGCCTGGCCGCCACCCTTCAATGGCTTGACCCGACACGACGCTTGCAGCTCCCCATTCCCCGAGGGCCCGCCGCCGTTGCCGATGACCAGAATGGTGGACGGTCGGCCCCGCTTCGACGAGTGGCGGGACCTGGACTGCGATGCGCTACGCCCGGACGAGCGCGGGCTCGGAGCGCCGTGTGGAGGTCCTGACGATGCCGAGTGCGAGCATATCTGCCTTCGGGGTCGCCCTGGGGGGCGCGGCGTGTGTACCTATGGAGACATCGACATCTGGTGCGATGGAGAGGGCGAGGTGGTGAGCTACTGGGACGGTGATTGTTGGATGTGCATGCCTTCGGCTCACCACGCGATGGCGTGTTGTCTCGAGCTCGAGGGCTTCGACTGTCGTGCCTGGCCCTTCCCCTCGGATGGCCGCCCAGGGACACCGTGCGCGATTCACGAGGACTGCGAGCCCGGGCTCGTGTGTGGCGCCCACCGTGGTTCGGGCTACGGGATCTGCCAGTGCCCCGAGCTCGACGATCCGGACCTCGCTCCCGCCGCCGAAGGCCAGTGCCTTGATGCCCCCGGCTGATCGCGAGCTCGTCGACCGGGTGGTCTTCTCGCTGCTGCTCCCGGCGGCGCGGATCGCCCAGCGGTACGGGCTGCCGCTGCGCGCCCTCACCGAGTCCTCGAAGCTCGCGGGCTTCCACCAGGCGCGGGGCCAGGGGCTCAAGCTGCGGGAGATCGTGGACCGGCTCGGCGTGAGCATGAGCGCGGCGGCGCGGCTGTCGAAGCGGCTGAAGCACAACTTCCTGCGGCCCGAGATCGAGCATGAGCTGCCGTGCCGAATCGAGTTCGCGCTATGGCCGGGGCCGCTGGGGGAGGCGCGCCTTGCTCAAGCGCTCCCCGATGTCGAGCCGGCGCTCATCGTCGAGACGCTCGAGGGGCTCGCCGAGGAGGGCAGCGTCGAGCGCGTAGGGGGACGCACCGTGACCTGGCGCTTGCTGCGCGCCGTCGACCGCCGCGTCGCCCCGGACCTCTACGCGCGCATCGATGGGCTCAATTCGCTGTGTGGGGTCCTGGCCGACGCGGTCTATGCCCGCTTCTTCCGTGACGAGCCCACGGCGTTTGCGCGCAGCCTGATGCTGCGGATCCGCCGGGAGGACGTCGAGACGCTCGAGCGCTTCTACGAGGACGAGCTCTGGCCGTTGCTCGCCCGGCTCGACGAGGCCGCCGAGGCTCACGACGACACCATCGAGCTGGGCTTTGGCCTCATGTGGGCGCCCCACGAGAGGCTCCGCCGCGACACGCCCCCGGCCGACCCGGAGTAGGCGGCTCGAGGACACCGCGGAGCGCCCCAGCAGCGCGAGCAGAGTCGCGGCCCGACCTGTCGGCCCACCCGAACCCGTCAGGGAGACGGGTACATCGCGTCGACGCGGTCGCGCAGGAGCTCTTGCCAGTCGGTCGGGTTCGTCGAGCGGGTGAGCGTGATCGGGCTCGCCAGATCGATGGTGCTCGTCGCCGCGAGGTCGCCGAAACGAGTGGCCTCGTAGTGCCCGGCGGTGTCGGCTCGGATCTCGATCGTCCCCGTCGCGCTGGTCAGCGCGACCACCGCGTTGCTCGGGCCGTCTTGTTCGTACTTCGCGAAGGTCGCGGCGCCGACGAGATCGGGCAGGTGGTGCTGCGCCGTTGGATCCGAAGAGACGAGGACGTAGCGCGCCGAGAGGCGGTTGAGCCGCTCCCACTGCGTGCCGTTGCCGCTGCCGTGGTGCGCGGTCTTGAGCACCCTGCAGGGGGTGTTGAGCATGCCCTCGGCGTCGTAGGCAGCCCAGTTCTCCATCTGCGCGTCGGCGGCGAAGACCATCGAGAAGCTGCCCCACGTCAGGCGCGAGATGATCGAGAGGTGGTTGATGTCGAGCATGCTCGCGTCCTCGAGGTCGCTCGTCAGCCGGTTGGGGGGCCCCAGCAGCTCGAGGTAGAGCGCGCTCGGATCGATCGCACCGGCGGCGACCGCGCCCTCCGGGTAGATGCGCTGGTAGCCGGCGACGAAGCGCACCGGGATGTCCTGAGCCTCGATGGTGTTCACCAGCGTGGCGTAGCTGGGGGAGACCAGCGAGTGCGCGTTCCAGAACGGGGCCAGGGTGACGGAGTCGACGGTGTAGTCCGCGAGCAGCGAGCCGGCGGCGCTGTAGTGGTCGTAGTGGGGGTGGGTGATGACGAGCTCTTCGATGTGACCGCCAGGCGGCAGGCCGAGGTCTTGGAGTAGCGGTCGCAGCTTGTTGGGCTTGACGGCGTCGATGACCATGATGGTGCCGCCGGGGGCCACCACCACGGCGGTGTCCGCTTGCCGCACGGCCAATACATAGATGTGTAGGTCTCCGTCGCCAGCGACGCTCATCGCCGCCTCCGCGCGGTCATCCGAGCGAACGCGGCCGCGGGGCGCTCACCGTCGCTCATCCGCACCCGGGCCCACGCACGCTCCGGCAACGGTCGGTCGGCGTCGCGGGCCAGCAGGCGCGCCACCTTCGGATCGGCTAGGGCAGCGCGCATCCGTCGCCCCTCGCGGTAGCGCGCCACGTCCATGCGGCGGCGTGGCATCTCGGGCAGCGCGCGCCCGGCGGGCGGGACCTCCCGCAGCGCGTGCTCCATCGCCTCGGCCAGCTCCTCGAGGAGGTCGCGCCGGAGGTAGCCGAACTGTGGCAGGCGTCGCTCACCGCGCTGCAGCGCCGCCAGGGCTCGATGCAGTTGCTCGGGTGTGTGCTGGACCCGCAAGCCATAGAGCTGCGCATAGTCCTCGAGCTTGGAGCGCTCCATCTCCGCTTCGAGCCCGCCGGGGTAGTCGCCGAGCACCGACGCCTCGAGCGCCCCGGCCTCGACCTGGCGCTTCAGCTCCGACGGAGGCAACCACAGGTAGATCGTACGCCACCCGGGGGTGGCCTCGTAAACGTAGACCGGCTCGAGCGGGACCTGGAGCGGCATCGTCATCCCCCCACATGAAGCACGGCGTATCATGCTCCGTCTGGAGGCCGCGCGCGAGCACACCGGCGGGCGTGAGCGCTGGTGGTCGAGGCGAAGACGATCGGGTCTGGTACCATCTGCCGCGTGGGAACTTCGGGTGAGTCGGGCTGCACGAGCTGCGCAACGCACGGCCAGCGGCACGGTGTCGCGGAGGCCGGCCACGTTCGGTGTCGGCGCGCGAGGGACGTGTCGCACGGCGGCCCGCGCCCGAGGTGCCGTTCGGCCTGATCGCGCTCTTCGCGGTGGCCCTCGGCGCGGGTGGCTTCTTCGCATGGCAGACGGCGCCGCCCCTGACGCCCCGCGCGATCGAGGCCACGGCGCAGCGGGGGACCGCGCGCGCCGACGTGGCGGCGGCGAACGATGGAACCGGGTTGCCGCAGGCGCCGGCCCCGCCGGGGATCGTGAAGCTGCCACCTGCCCGAACCTCGTCCGATGCGGGGCGCGGATGGGGTCGACGACGATGGCTATCCGCGGTGACCGCTTCGCGCCGCACATGGCGCTGGGCCTTCACTGGTACGCCGCCGGCGCCGAGAGGTGCGGCGTTGGCAGGCGGGAGGACTACTCGCGTGCTGTCGCGTTGGTCGAGCGCGCCGTCGAGATCGAGCTGCACCTTCAGCCGGGCTACCGGGTCTTGATCAACCTCCGGCGGAACCTGGGCGGAGCGCTCGAGCCGGCGCTTCGTGAAGCGGAGCGGCGCTGCCCAGCCTGCTACCGAGCTCGCCTCGCCTATCTGAACGGGACGACCCCCTCCTGGGGCGGGGACATGGTGACCCTCGGGGCGACGGCGACGCGTGTCGCCTCGCTGGCGAAGCGCAACCCCAAGTTGGGCAAGTTGGGCGGCTTCCCCTCGGCGGACGCATGTCAGGCGCTGCTCGGCGCGAAGAGGCCCGCGGGCGCCATGAAGCGCTGCGACGAGAGCCTCGCCCCGGGGCCCTTCGCCGCCTGAGACCACGCCCGCGCCCGCTTCCTCGAGGCCTACAAACGTCGGTGCCGGGGCGTTCTAGAGCCGCTGCGGCGGGCCACTACCCCGAGATCCCGCCCTTCTGGGACCGCTACCTCGCGGTCAACGGGGGTGTGGCGCGGGCCCATCTCGAACGAGGCCTTGGGGCCTATCCAACAATAAATAGGCGCCTCGCATCCACGAGCGCAGGCCATCTTCGCCCGCAGCTCGGTCGCCCAATCCTCAACGTACCTCCGGTACGCCTGCGGTTGAGCTCGGTCGCCGCGAACGAATCTGACCCACGCTCGCGGCGCGAGTCTACCTATTTATTGTTGGATAGGCCTTTGGTGCAGCTTCTCCTCCACGTCCGCGAGCCGCAG